>NZ_LJRZ01000500.1:0-799050 GCF_002742485.1 Pseudomonas sp. 2822-17 | reverse complement strand
TCATCAGCGGGAGGCGAATTCTACAGCGTTACACGCTGCTGTCAACACCTCTTTTTCAACTTCCTTTTGGCTTCGATGAACTGAAGCAACCTGCCGCCGAAAACTGCGCAACTCATTGTTTACCAAGGAGTTTTTTGTTTCGACTGCGCCGGAAGTGGGGCGAATTATAGGCTTCCAGAATCTGGCGTCAACCTTTAATTTCTTATCCCTATCAATTAGTTAGGCTTGATCAAAAAACCACCAATCCAAGGCCTCCTATATAGAAGAAGGGCATTTAGATAACACCCGCCTCCCTTAAAGAAGCCACATGCTCAGACTTCAGTCCCAACACACCCTCCAGCACCTGAGCGGTATGCTCGCCTAATAGAGGAGGCGCACTGCGATACTCCACAGGCGTCTTGGATAAACGAATTGGGCTGGCAACCTGAGGCACCAGCCCCGCTAATACATGCGGCAGTTGCAGCGCCAACCCGCGCGCCTTTACCTGGGGATCATCAAACACCTGCGCCAAATCATTGATCGGCCCGCAAGGCACACCCACACGCTCCAACTGTGACACCCACTCAGCCGTTGTCTTGAAAACCGTAGCCTGGCGAATCAGCGGAATCAGCTCAGCACGATTGGCCACCCGCACCTTATTAGTAGAAAACCGCGGATCATCCGCCCACTGCGGCTGCCCAGCCGCTTCGGCGAACTTGCGAAATTGCCCGTCATTACCAACCGTCAGAATGAAATCACCATCGGCTGTGGGGAAGTCCTGATAAGGCACGATATTAGGATGAGCGTTGCCCAGGCGCTTTGACGACACGCCCGTGGTCAGGTAATTCATCGCCTGATTAGCCAGACAAGCCACCTGCACATCGAGCAATGCCATATCAATGTGCTGCCCTCCGCCGTCGTGATCTCGATGCGCCAGCGCAGCAAGGATTGCCACCGTGGAGTAGAGCCCCGTGAGTATGTCTGTCAGCGCCACTCCCACCTTCACCGGCCCGGCGCCTTCATCACCCTCAGGCCGACCGGTAAGACTCATCAGCCCGCCCAACCCCTGAATCATGAAGTCATAGCCCGCACGCCCCGCATATGGCCCCGTCTGGCCAAACCCAGTGATCGAGCAATAGATCAACTCCGGGTTGAGCGCCTTGAGCGACTCATAGTCCAGCCCATACGCCGCCAGCCCACCGACCTTGAAGTTCTCGATCAGGATGTCGGACTTAGCCGCCAGATCCCGCACCAGTTGCTGCCCCTCCGGCCGCGTAAAGTCGATAGTCACCGACTCTTTATTCCGATTGGCTGACAGGTAGTACGCTGCCTCACTGGTGTTCTCGCCATAAGAATCCTTAAGGAAGGGCGGCCCCCAGGCGCGCGTATCGTCACCGTTACCGGGACGCTCGACCTTAATCACCTCGGCCCCCAGGTCCGCAAGGATCTGTCCGGACCAAGGGCCCGCCAATACTCGCGACAAATCCAGTACCCGCAGATGCGACAGCGCGCCCATACCGCTCTCCTATTAATAGAACGCCTGAAGACCGGTCTGCGCGCGCCCCAGAATCAGGGCGTGCACGTCATGGGTACCTTCATAGGTGTTAACCACTTCAAGGTTCACCAGATGACGCGCCACCCCGAACTCGTCGGAAATACCATTGCCACCTAACATGTCCCGCGCCATACGCGCGATATCCAAAGACTTGCCGCACGAGTTGCGCTTCATGATCGACGTAATCTCAACCGCTGCCGTCCCCTCATCCTTCATTCGCCCCAGGCGTAAGCAACCTTGCAGTGCCAGGGTGATTTCGGTCTGCATATCCGCCAGCTTTTTTTGGATCAATTGAGTTGCGGCCAATGGACGACCGAACTGCTGACGATCCAACGTGTACTGGCGAGCGGTATGCCAGCAAGACTCGGCAGCACCCAACGCGCCCCAGGAGATGCCATAGCGCGCCGAGTTGAGGCAGGTGAAAGGGCCTTTCAAGCCACGCACATCCGGGAAAATGTTCTCTTCCGGCACAAAGACGTTATCCATCACGATTTCACCGGTAATGGAGGCGCGCAGGCCGACCTTGCCGTGAATGGCCGGCGCACTCAGGCCTTTCCAGCCTTTCTCCAAGACAAAACCTCGGATATCGCCTGCGTCGTCCTTGCCCCACACTACAAACACGTCCGCAATCGGGCTGTTGGTGATCCACATCTTGGCGCCTGTAAGGCTGTAGCCACCATCCACCTTGCGAGCACGTGTGATCATCGCACCAGGGTCAGAGCCGTGGTCAGGCTCGGTCAAACCAAAACAGCCAATCCATTCTCCCGAGGCCAGTTTCGGCAAGTACTTCTGCTTTTGCGCTTCGGTACCGAACTCATTGATAGGCACCATCACCAGTGACGACTGCACACTCATCATCGAGCGGTAACCAGAGTCAACACGCTCAACTTCACGCGCAATCAACCCGTAGCTGACGTAGTTCAAGCCACTGCCGCCGTACTGCTCAGGGATCATCGCCCCCAGCAAACCGGTTTCACCCATTTCACGGAAAATCGCCGGATCGGTCTTTTCATGGCGGAAGGCTTCCAGCACACGAGGCGCCAGCTTGTCCTGGGCGAAGCGCTCGGCACTGTCACGCACCATGCGCTCCTCTTCAGTGAGCTGTTGATCCAGCAGCAGCGGGTCGATCCAGTTAAAGCTTGCCTTGCCAGCCATGAATAAGTCCTCGCACAGAAATTCAGAAGTCGTGGATGGAGCCTAGGCCGCGCTTGGAGGGAGAGCAAACGAGGTTTCTGCATAGGCTTGTGCTAATTTGTCACTTCGTAATACTCAGTAGTGGCGCAGGCGCGCTTTAGATGTGAGCACAAGGTACATGCGCAGAAAAATCCCCAGCACAACCGCCCTCGTCAGCTTTGAAGCGGCAGCCCGCCACGAGAGCTTTACCAAGGCCGCGCACGAGCTCTCCATTACCCAAGGCGCGATTTGTCGGCAGATCGCCAGCCTTGAGGAATTTTTGAGTGTCGAACTGTTTCGGCGCTCACGACGCGGGGTAAAGCTGACGGAGGCCGGGCTGTCCTACAGCCGCAGAGTGGCAACTCAGCTGGATGCCGTTGAGCGCGACACCCTCTCAGTCATGGGCCAGCAAGGCGCAAACACTATAGAACTGGCCGTAGTGCCTACGTTCGGCACGCAATGGCTGATCCCTCGACTCAAGGACTTTCAACGCAAGCACCCCGAGGTGACGGTGAACCTGACAAACCGCACGCGCCCCTTTCTGTTCGCCGACACCGAGTTCGACGCGGCGATCTACTTCGGTGACGCTGATTGGTCCGGTACCGAATCCCACCGACTGATGGGAGAAAATCCCGCCCCTGTCTGCAGCCCGCGCCTTTTGGGGGAACGCAAGCGGTTCACCCCGCAGCAGATCGCGGAACTGCCATTGCTGCAGCAGACCACACGCCCCTATGCCTGGCGCCAATGGTTCAACGCCCAGCAACTGAACGTCCCTCGCGACATGACAGGCCCGCGTTACGAGCTATTCTCGATGCTGTCCCAGGCAGCCATGCACGACATGGGTATTGCACTGATCCCTCCGTTCCTTATCCAGCGAGAGCTGGACGAGCGTCAATTGGTGATCGCAAGCTCTGAGGTGCTAAGGAGCTCGAAGGCTTATTACCTGATGATTCCTGACAGAAAAGTCGAATCAGCCTCGCTGCACGCGTTCCGGGATTGGCTTATTGACCAATCTCAGCGCTACAGTCCCAGTAATTAAAGGCCAAAGCGCCAATGCTGACTTTGTAGTCAGTTAATTTTAGATCCTACAGATATACGTATATGTCGCATTTTCACAGACTGTACCTATCTATCAAAAATAGGGCTTAAGGCCATGATTTTCGCGGCTTACAGCGACTCCAACAGGCCAATGCCCGACTATTCACACCAATCATGGCAAAACACCCATCATTCAGCTGTAGCCCTTTAAATACCTGTATTTAAAGAGGTTATTTCGGCGCATTGCGACAATCAGTCACAGGGTGACTTGTAGTTAATTTTTCGTCACCCGTCATAATCCCTTGAAGGCCGTAAAGTTCGCCTGCAAAATGCCGCGCCCCGCTGTCATTTCAGCGGGATCGTGCTGATCGGCCGCCCCAGTTGCGCCACTCGCGGTGCACTGGCCTTTTTACAAAAAGATCAAAAGCAAAAAGATCATGCAGGAGATTTGACGTGCACATTGGTGTTCCTCTCGAAACCCAGACCGGTGAAACGCGGGTGGCTGCCACCCCGGAAACCATCAAGAAGCTGATCGGCCAGGGCCATAAGGTCACTGTACAAAGCGGGGCCGGTCTTAAAGCCAGCATCGTCGACAGCGCCTATGAAACAGCAGGTGCAACCATTGGCAGTGCCAACGATGCGTTCGGCGCCGAGCTGATCCTCAAGGTGGTGGCGCCCAGTGACAGCGAACTCACGCTGATCAAAAGCGGCACCGTGTTGGTGGGCATGCTCAATCCGTTCAACAACGAAACCATTGCCAAGCTGGCCGGGCAGGGCATCACTGCCTTTGCCTTGGAGGCCGCGCCACGCACTTCGCGCGCGCAGAGCCTCGACGTGTTGTCCTCGCAAGCCAACATCGCCGGTTACAAGGCCGTGCTGCTCGCCGCTCATCACTACCCACGATTCATGCCGATGCTGATGACCGCCGCAGGTACCGTCAAAGCCGCTCGCGTGCTGATTCTCGGCGCCGGTGTTGCTGGCCTGCAGGCCATCGCTACGGCGAAACGTCTGGGTGCAGTGATCGAAGCGTCTGACGTACGCCCGGCCGTGAAAGAGCAGATCGAATCCCTGGGCGCCAAGTTCGTCGACGTCCCCTACGAAACCGATGAAGAGCGCGAATGCGCCGTCGGTGTCGGGGGTTACGCACGCCCGATGCCGACCAGCTGGATGCAACGCCAGGCCCTGGCCGTGCACGAGCGCGCCAAGCAAGCCGATATCGTCATCACGACCGCACTGATTCCCGGTCGTAAAGCGCCGACATTGCTGAGCGCCGAAACCGTCGCACAGATGAAACCCGGCTCGGTGGTGATCGACCTCGCTGCAGCCCAAGGTGGCAACTGCCCGCTGACTGTGGCGGATGAAACCGTGGTGGAAAACGGCGTGATCATCTGCGGTCCGACCAACCTCGCCGGCGCTGTCGCCGCCGACGCGTCAGCCTTGTACGCGCGCAACCTGCTGGACTTCCTGAAGCTGGTCTTCAATAAGGAAGGGCAGTTTGAACTCAACCTCGAAGACGACATCGTCGCCGCGTGCCTGATGTGCCGCGACGGCCAAGTCATCCGCAAAAACGCCTAAGCAGGGATTCAGACGATGGAAGAGCTTATCTCCCCCGGTATCTACAACCTGATCATCTTTGTGCTGGCGATTTATGTCGGTTACCACGTGGTCTGGAACGTTACCCCCGCGCTGCACACGCCATTGATGGCGGTGACCAATGCAATCTCGGCAATCGTGATTGTCGGCGCCATGCTCGCTGCCGCCCTCACCGTGACGCCATTAGGCAAGACTATGGGCACGCTCGCCGTGGCCCTCGCCGCCGTTAACGTGTTCGGCGGTTTCCTGGTGACTCGTAGGATGCTTGAGATGTTCAAGAAGAAAGCACCCAAAGCTGTGAAAGAAGAGGTGCAGAAGTAATGAGCATGAATCTGGTAACGACGCTCTACCTGATCGCGTCGATCTGTTTCATCCAGGCCCTCAAAGGCCTGTCGCACCCCACCACCTCGCGGCGCGGCAACCTGTTCGGCATGCTTGGCATGGGGCTGGCGGTGCTGACTACCGTGGGCCTCATCTATAAGCTCGGCGCTGAGCTTGCCACTGCCGGTATCGGCTACGTGATTGTCGGCCTGCTGGTCGGCGGCACTGCCGGTTCGATCATGGCCAAGCGCGTCGAGATGACCAAGATGCCGGAACTAGTCGCTTTCATGCACAGCATGATCGGCCTCGCCGCCGTCTTTATCGCCATCGCCGCCGTGGTTGAGCCGCAATCGTTGGGCATCGTCAAACACCTGGGCGACGCAATCCCCGCCGGCAACCGCCTGGAGCTGTTCCTCGGTGCGGCCATTGGTGCAATCACCTTCTCCGGCTCGGTGATCGCGTTCGGCAAACTGTCGGGCAAGTACAAGTTCCGCCTGTTCCAGGGCGCACCTGTACAGTTCGGCGGCCAGCACAAGATCAACCTGGTGCTCGGCCTGCTCACACTGGGCCTGGGCCTGGCGTTTATGTTCACCGGCAACCTCACCGCCTTCGCGCTGATGCTGACCCTGGCCTTTGTGCTGGGCGTGCTGATCATCATCCCGATCGGCGGCGCCGACATGCCGGTGGTGGTGTCGATGCTCAACAGCTACTCCGGCTGGGCAGCGGCGGGTATCGGCTTCTCGCTGAACAACTCGATGCTGATCATCGCCGGCTCGCTGGTGGGCTCCAGCGGCGCGATCCTGTCGTACATCATGTGCAAGGCGATGAACCGTTCCTTCTTTAATGTGTTGCTCGGCGGTTTCGGCAATGCGCCGGATGCCGGTGCTGCGGCAGGTTCCAAAGAAGCACGGCCGGTGAAGTCCGGCTCGGCCGACGACGCCACCTTCCTGCTGACCAACGCCGACACCGTGATCATCGTTCCAGGCTACGGCCTGGCCGTGGCACGCGCGCAACACGCGCTTAAGGAACTGACCGAAAAGCTGACCCATCGCGGCGTCACCGTGAAGTATGCGATCCACCCGGTGGCCGGCCGCATGCCGGGGCATATGAACGTCCTACTGGCCGAGGCAGAAGTGCCTTACGACCAGGTGTTCGAAATGGAAGACATCAACTCGGAATTCGGTCAGGCCGACGTGGTACTCGTGCTCGGCGCGAACGACGTGGTCAACCCGGCCGCGAAGAACGATCCGAACTCGCCGATTGCCGGCATGCCGATCCTAGAAGCGTTCAAGGCCAAGACCATCATCGTCAACAAGCGCTCAATGGCCAGCGGATATGCCGGTTTGGATAACGAGCTGTTCTACCTGGACAAGACCATGATGGTCTTTGGTGATGCCAAGAAGGTCATCGAAGATATGGTCAAGGCCGTCGAGTAACACTGCTTCAGCGCAATACTCGAAACCCCGGCCTGCGATAGGCTGGGGTTTTTTATTACTCATGAAACCCGACCAAAGGCTCTAAATCACTACTCGGCATTCGACCATGGTAGCGGGCCGAAACTTTTTGAAATCACTACACTGCCCACCTTGCTTCCGTAGCCTGAGATAACAATTCATGTACCGTGATCGTATCCGCTTGCCTTCGTTGTTGAACAAGGTCATGAGCGCGGCTGACGCCGCCGCATTGATCGAGGACGGCATGACCGTCGGCATGAGCGGCTTCACCCGAGCCGGTGAAGCCAAGGCCGTCCCACACGCCCTGGCCGAGCGCGCCAAGACGTCGCCGCTGAAAATCACCCTGATGACCGGCGCCAGCCTGGGTAATGACCTGGACAAACAACTGACCGAAGCCGGTGTACTGTCGCGACGCATGCCGTTCCAGGTCGACAGCACCCTGCGCAAGGCAATCAATGCCGGCGAAGTCATGTTTATCGACCAACATCTGTCGGAAACCGTCGAGCAGCTGCGCAACAACCAGCTCAAGCTGCCGGACATTGCTGTGATCGAGGCCGTGGCGATCACCGAGCAAGGGCATATTGTGCCCACTACCTCCGTTGGTAACTCGGCCAGCTTCGCGATTTTCGCCAAGCAGGTGATCATCGAGATCAACCTGGCGCACAACCCGAACCTGGAAGGGTTGCACGACATCTATATCCCGACCTACCGGCCGACTCGCACGCCGATCCCCCTGGTGAAGGTCGATGACCGCATCGGCAGCACCGCGATTCCCATCCCGCCGGAAAAGATTGTCGCCATTGTCATCACCAACCAAGCGGACTCGGCTTCTACGGTTACGCCTCCCGACAGCGACACTCAAGGGATCGCCAATCACTTGATCCACTTCCTCAAGCAGGAAGTGGAGGCCGGACGCATGACCAACAAGCTCGGCCCGCTGCAGGCCGGTATCGGGAACATCGCGAACGCGGTGATGTGCGGCTTGATTGATTCGCCGTTCGAAGACCTGACCATGTATTCCGAAGTGCTGCAGGACTCGACCTTCGACCTGATCGACGCCGGCAAGCTGAGCTTTGCCTCGGGCAGCTCGATCACGCTGTCGGAGCGGCGCAATGCCGACGTGTTCGGCAACCTGGAGCACTACAAGGACAAGCTGGTGCTGCGCCCACAGGAAATCTCCAACCACCCCGAAGTGGTGCGTCGACTGGGCATTATCGGGATCAACACTGCGCTGGAGTTCGACATCTACGGCAACGTCAACTCCACCCATATCTGCGGCACCCGCATGATGAACGGCATCGGCGGCTCAGGCGATTTTGCACGTAACGCGCATCTGGCGATCTTCGTTACCAAATCAATTGCAAAGGGCGGCGCAATTTCCAGCGTGGTGCCGATGGTCAGCCATGTGGACCATACCGAGCATGATGTCGACATCCTTGTGACCGAAATCGGCCTGGCTGACTTGCGTGGCCTGGCGCCACGGGAGCGCGCCCGCGTGATCATCGACAACTGTGTACACCCGGCGTACCGCGATGCGCTGAACAGTTACTTCACCGAAGCCTGTGCCATCGGCGGGCACACGCCCCACATCCTGCGCGAAGCACTGAGTTGGCACATCAACCTGGAAGAAACCGGGCATATGCTCAAGGCTTGATTGATACAGATCCGAGCTGATGCAAACACAGTTTCATCAGCTCGGCGGCATCACCGCCACTTCCTGCAAAAACTGTACTTCTGTACCGGTCATTTTCAACAAATAAATCCCACATCAACCCTCGCAGATGCCTATTTCGCACCACTTCAGTGCAGACAGGTACAGTTGCCCCATTTCCGTACAGTACAGCACCCATAAACAGTTAACTGGCCCCTCACAATACAGGTGAACTGTATCTAGAGAGTCTTGCGCCGGAAGAGGATCATTGGCATCAGTTAAACCACTACCTAATCCCGCCATAAGCGGAAGGATGTCATCATGGAACGTACACTCAGTTCCGAACTGTTCTTCGAAGAGAAAGCTGTAAACACCCAGGCTTCCATGCCTCTGCGCGTTCTTGCCAACCTGATGTTGTGGCAGCGCCGTATCTCCAGCCGCCACCAACTGGCTCGTCTGGATTCGCGTCTGCTGGCTGACGCCGGTATCAGCGAAGCTCAACGCTACGAAGAGCTCAGCAAGCCGTTCTGGCGCTAATTTGCGCTCGCTGGCCCTGACCCACCGGGTCCACTGCCAGCACTGATTTGTTAAGACAAAGCCCGCCCCGGGAGACCGGAGGCGGGCTTTGTTGTTTTCGTCGTATGGATTTACAGCGATGGATTCAGTCGAACCAGTACAGTTTTCAAAGTAACACCTATAATAGGTACAGTCAGTCAGTTCACACAAAACCTACCCGAACTGACAAGCCCCGGCCTAATATCCAGTCTAAAGCCACCTTTACATTCATCTACAGGAGTCACCCCATGCCCCGTCTTCGCCTGCTTAGTGCCGCCGCCCTGTTGGTCCTGGCCGCCAACGCCAATGCCACCAGCTTCATCGTGACCACCGACTCCATCGTCGGCGCACTGAAGGCCACGTCCGACGCCACCTCCGATGCCACTTCGTCCCTGCGCGATAACAAGGTTGTGCGCGCCGCCCGTGACGACGCCGCCAGCTTTGTTGCCAGCGAAGGCGCCATCCGTGGTGTGAAGCTGGAAAGCGCCCTGGCACAGATCCGCCAACAAGCCCCACAACTGAACACAGCGACTGACGCACAGCTGGCCCAGGCCATCCTGGCTATTTAATCGCAACGAAAATCAGGGGAGCGCCAGCCGCTCCCGAATGCCTCGGCGCTGGCTCTCGCCCGGGCATTGCGCTAGCCTTGGCGCTCGCTTTCAGTTGTCGAGTCCCATGGCTTTTTCATACCGCCTGTTAATTGTCCCTGTCGTGTTTTTCGCCGGTTGGTCGCCAGTGGCTTCGGCCTTTGACCTGACCATCCAGAGCACCGTCGCGAGCGCGTATGCCACCAGCAAGGTGACCTCCGCACCGTTCGACCGCAAAGTAGTAGTGGCCGCCCAGGATGACGCTGCCGCGTTCATCGCCACTGACGGCCAATGGCGGGGGGCACGGCTGGAATCGGCATTGGATTACCTGCGCCGGACCCAACCAAAACTTCATGCGAGCGACCTTGAACTGGCGCAGGCAATTCTCGTCCAATAATCATCTTTGTATTTCCATCTTTGTATTCGGAGTTCTTTCATGCGTAGCCCGCTGATCGCCGCCACCCTAGGCTTGCTGTTGTTGGCCGACGTTGCACAGGCACAAACCCTGGTGGCCACCAGTAACATCATTGTTCGCGCCTCCGGCCGCACCATTGATTTCACTTCGGACACCACCACCTCTATCCGTGACTCCAAAGTCGTGCGCGAAGCCCACGATGACGCCGCCAGCTTCGTCGCCACCCACGGCGAAATCCGTGGCGCCCAGTTGGAAGCCGCCTTCGACACCCTGCGCACCCGCCTGCCGGAAGCCCGCGACGCCAGCGACCAGACCCTCGCCGAAGCCATCCTCGCTCTGTGAGGCGCCTCACTGCCTGGCTCCTGGCCGGGACTGTGCTGCTGTGTGCCAGCGCAGCCCAGGCCAGCCTGCAACTGCGGCTCAAGACAGACGGCTTGAGCCCGGCCGAACAGCAGGCCAGCCAGGCATTGCTCGATGAAGCGATGCGCTCACTGCCGCCGCGCTTTATCGAGCAGCTGGACCGGCGCATTGATGTCGGCTGGACCGACAAGATGCCCGAGAATGCCTATGGCCAGGCCTCGCTGGTGTCCGAGCTGGACCTCAACCGCAACCTGCTCGCCAGCCTGACCGATGGCAGCGCCGCCACCCAGAAAACCAATCGTCCTCATGGCACCGTGCGCCGGGAAATGCTTGCCACCGTGCTGCATGAACTGACCCATATCTATGACCGTGCACGCCTGTGGTCCAAGGACGAGCGCGCACTGATCCAGCGTTGCAGCCGCCAGAACAACATCACCGGCCTGATCGGCCTGCCCGATCAATGCCGTGGCCAGAATGAGCGCCGCTTCACCCTCAGCGATGACCCACGCCTGCTGGACCTCGCCGGCTGGCCGCAGTACGTCGGTCGGCGTGGTGAGCGCGAGCAGCACAACCGCCAAATCGTGCGCAGCCCGGACATCTACGAAACCACCAGCCCGCTGGAATTCGTCGCGGTCAACATGGAGTATTTCCTCCTAGACCCAAGCTACGCCTGCCGACGCCCGGCACTGTTCCGCTATTACCAGCAACACTTCGGCTGGGCGCCGCCTGAACAGGACGCCTGCGCCAAGGCCTACCCGTTCCTCAATGCCGGTAACGACTTCGCCAAGACACCGCTGGGCCATGTGGACCCGGAGCGCGTCTACGAGATCGACTACCTGCTCGCCGAAGCCAACCAGAACCTGGTCAGCCGCTGGGGCCACAGCATGTTGCGCCTGGTGATCTGCGCTCCGGGCCGCCCCCGTGGCCCGGATTGCCGGCTGGATCTTGACCAGCATCTGGTCTTGTCCTACCGCGCATTTGTCGGCGACGTACAACTGTCGAGCTGGGATGGGCTGGTGGGCAAGTACCCGTCACGGCTGTTCGTGTTGCCCTTGGCCCAAGTCATCGACGAATACACCAAGACCGAACTGCGCGGGCTGGCCTCCGTGCCATTGAAGCTCTCACGCCAAGAGATCAACGACACCGTCGAACACGCCGCAGAAATGCACTGGAGCTACGACGGCAGTTACTTCTTCCTGTCCAATAACTGCGCGGTCGAAAGCCTGAAGCTTTTACGCAGCGGCAGCGCCAACCCGCAATTGACCGGCCTTGACAACATCACCCCCAACGGCCTGCTGGAAGTGCTGCAAGCCCGGGGCCTGGCCGATACCAGCGTGCTGGACAACAAACGCGAAGCGCTGCGCCTGGGCTATCACTTCGACTCGTTCCGCGAGCGTTACCAGGCGATGTTCGACGTGCTGCGCAAACACCTGCCGATCAAACAAACCCAGGTTGAAGACTGGCTATCGTTGAGTGCCGCCGAACGCCGCCCATGGTTCGACCAAGCCGATCTGCGCACCAGCGCCGCGTTGCTGCTGCTGGAACAAGCCAGCTTTCGCAAGCAATTGATGCTGGCCCAGGATGAGGTCAAACAACGCTACCTTGGGGCCCGCGAGCTGAAAAACGGCGGCATGGAAAAAGCCAACGCCACACTGCAACAGATCCTCGCCAACAGTGGCTTCCTCAGCCGACCAGCCGAATTGCTGGGTAGCGGCGGTTACGGCCTGCCACAACCGTCGGAAGCCAAGCGTCTGGAATCGGAAAGCGCCGAACGCCAGAAACAACTGCAGTCGCTGACCGGCGAGCTGGATAAAGAGGTGAGGGCGCTGCTGGAGCCTTCCCGCGCCGCCGAGATCGCCGCGTGCGAGGCCAACCTCAAGCAGGTAGGTGAGCACCTGCGCAAACTGCACAAGGCAGCCGGCGGCCTTGAGCTGCCTTGAAGCAGCCGAGATAAACACAGTTCAAATGTGGGAGGGGGCTTGCCCCCTCCCACATTTGAACTGTGTATTCCTGTAGACCGTGCGTCTTTTCCACATCACCTGTTTGGCCAACGAAAGCTGGCTGAAAGCTTTCACGTCTAGGATCGCTTTCACTGCCGGCAAAAGACCGGCTGTTTACAACAACAATGGTGATTCCCGATGTCCGCCCGTACCCGCCTGTTCGCCCCAACTCCCCCCGTACGCTTCGTGCCTTTCGTTCTGCGCTGAATCCACCCCGGTTCGCCATTCCCTAGCCGCGCTACGCCTGGAGTATTCCTATGCTGACTTTCCTTGGCTTTGCCATGGTCATCACGTTCATGTTCCTGATCATGACCAAGCGCCTGTCCGCGCTGATCGCCTTGATCATTGTGCCGATCCTGTTCGCCCTGTTTGGTGGCTTTGCACCAGAGATCGGCCCGATGATGCTTGCGGGCATCACCAAGCTTGCGCCGACCGGCGTGATGCTGATGTTCGCCATTCTCTACTTCGCCTTGATGATCGACTCCGGCCTGTTCGACCCGGCCGTGCGCAAAATCCTCAAGATGGTCAAAGGCGACCCGCTGAAGGTTTCGGTCGGCACCGCCGTATTGGCCTTGGTCGTGTCCCTGGACGGTGACGGCGCCACCACCTACATGATCTGCGTGGCCGCCATGCTACCGCTGTACCAGCGCATTGGCATGAGCCCGCGGATCATGGCCGGCTTGATCATTCTCGCCGGTGGCGTGATGAATATGACCCCTTGGGGTGGCCCGACCGCCCGCGCCGCCAGTGCGCTGCACGTGGACCCTTCGGATATTTTCGTACCAATGATCCCAGCCATGGCCGCCGGCGTCGTCGCGATCCTGGTGATCGCCTACATGTACGGCAAGCGCGAGCGTGCGCGCCTGGGTGAACTGCACCTGCAGGGCGACGAGATCGACCACAGCGAAATCAGCGTGTCGCAATTCCCCGACGCGCGCCGTCCGAAGCTGATCTGGTTCAACGGCGCCCTGACCCTGGCCCTGATGTGCACACTGATCGCCGGCCTGCTGCCGCTGCCGGTGCTGTTCATGGTGGCGTTCAGTATCGCGATGATCGTCAACTACCCATGCCTGCAACAGCAGAAAGACCGCGTCGCCGCCCATGCTGGCAGCGTACTCGCGGTGGTGGGGTTGATCTTCGCTGCGGGTATCTTCACCGGCATCCTGTCGGGTACCGGCATGGTCGATGCCATGTCCAAGAGCCTGCTGGCAGTCATCCCTGACGCCCTGGGCCCGTACCTGGCGGTGATCACGGCGCTGGTGAGCATGCCGTTTACCTTCTTCATGTCCAACGATGCGTTCTACTATGGCGTGCTGCCGGTGCTGGCCGAAGCCGCCAGCCACTACGGCATCACCGCCGTGGAGATGGCCCGCGCCTCCATCGTTGGCCAACCGGTGCACTTGCTCAGCCCGTTGGTACCGTCGACCTACTTGCTGGTGGCCCTGGCCGGTATCGAATTTGGCGATCACCAGCGCTTCACCCTGAAGTGGGCAGTGCTGGTGTGCCTGTGCATAATGTTCGCTGCATTGCTGATGGGGATTTTTCCGCTGTTCAGCACTCTATAATCGTACAACCCAACTGCGCCGGCCCTACGCCGGTGCGGTCTAACACACGCTCAAAGGAATACACATGGAATGGCTGACCAATCCGGAAATCTGGATTGCCTTCTTCACCCTGACGGCCCTGGAGATCGTCCTGGGCATCGATAACATCATCATGATTTCGATCCTGGTCAGCCGCATGCCCAAGCATATGCAGGCCCGCACCCGGATCTTCGGCCTGGCGCTGGCCATGGTCACGCGTATCCTGCTGCTGCTGTCGATCACCTGGGTCATGCAACTCACCGCCGACCTGTTCGTGGTGTTTGGCCAAGGCATTTCCGGTCGCGATCTGATTCTGTTCTTCGGTGGTCTGTTCCTGCTGTGGAAAAGCTCCCAAGAGATGTACCACGCCCTGGAAGGTGAAGACGAATCCCACGACGAGCCGAAAGGCGCCGGTGGCAAGTTCATCTACACCATCATCCAGATCGCGATCATCGACATCGTGTTCTCCCTGGACTCGGTGATCACGGCTGTCGGCATGGTCTCCCATGTACCGGTCATGGTTGCCGCCATCGTGGTTGCCGTCCTGGTGATGATGCTGGCTGCTGGCACCATCAGCGAATTCATCGACAAGCACCCGTCGCTGAAAATGCTGGCGCTGTCGTTCCTGCTGGTGGTGGGTACCGTGCTGATCGCCGAGTCCTTCGATGTGCACGTGCCAAAAGGCTACGTCTACTTCGCCATGGCGTTCTCGCTGGCAGTAGAAGCGGTGAACATCAAGATGCGCACCGCCATCGCGAAAAAGAAGAAGCAGCAGGATCCCGTGAAACTGCGCAAGGACATCCCGGGTCAATAACCCGAGCCAGTCGAGAAAACGGGGCGCTTGCGTCCCGTTTTTTTCATCCGCACAAAGCTGACTTCATGACAGTTTTGTTTCAATCCCCACTTTAGCTATGCGATGCTGGCGCAGAGCCCATTCGCCAACTACAGCTTAAGTACAAGACGTAGAGCGGCACGCGGCAATTTTCCTTCGCTCCTGTTGGAGCACACCTACACGGGGGGCCGAGCATGCTGACCTTGCTCAATCTGCTTTCCGCCGTGACCCTGCTTATCTGGGGCACGCACATCGTCCGTACCGGCATCCTGCGGGTCTACGGCTCCAATTTGCGTCAGGTCATCGGGCATAACATGTCCAAGCGCTGGCTTGCGTTTGTCGCCGGTATCCTGGTGACAGCCATGGTCCAGAGCAGCAACGCCACCGCTATGCTGGTGACCTCATTTGTCGGCCAGGGCCTGATGGGGCTGATGCCCGCCCTGGCGACCATGCTCGGCGCCGACGTCGGTACCGCGCTGATGGCGCGGGTCCTGACCTTGGACTTGTCCTGGCTGTCACCGCTGCTGATCTTCCTCGGCGTTATTTTCTTTCTGTCACGCAAACAGACGCGGGCAGGGCAGTTGGGGCGGGTGGGGATTGGCCTCGGGCTGATCATCCTCGCGCTGCAACTGATCGTCGAAGCCGCCGGGCCGATTACCCATGCCCAGGGCGTCAAAGTGATCTTCGCTTCGCTGACTGGCGACATCCTGCTCGACGCCCTGGTCGGCGCCTTGTTCGCGATGATTTCCTACTCCAGCTTGGCTGCCGTCCTACTGACGGCCACCCTGGCCGGTGCCGGTGTGATCGGCCTGCACGTGGCCATCGGCCTGGTGATCGGTGCCAACATCGGCAGCGGCGTGCTGGCCTTCCTCAGCACCAGCATGCAAAACGCCGCCGGGCGCCAGGTGGCCCTCGGCAGCCTGTTGTACAAGCTGATCGGCCTGCTGCTGATCATTCCGGTGCTCGACCCCCTCGTGCGCTGGATGGATGATTTGGACTACAGCACCCAAGGCATGGTCATCACCTTCCACCTGCTCTACAACGTCAGCCGCTGCCTGATCCTGCTACCGACCATCGGCCCAATGGCGCGTCTATGCGCGTGGCTGCTGCCCGAACGAGAAGACTCCAACGGCAAGGCCAAACCCCGTCATCTGGACCTCACGGCCCTCACCACGCCCAGCCTGGCACTGGCCAATGCCGCACGCGAAACCCTGCGCCTGGGCGACCTGATCGACAACATGCTCACCTCTATGCTGGAAGTACTGCGTGGCAAGCAAACCGCCATCACCCAGGAGATGCGCAGTCTCAGCGATGACGTCGAAGCGCTCTACAGCGCGATCAAACTCTACCTGGCACAAATGCCCCGCGAAGACCTCAGCGAACAGGACAGCCGCCGCTGGGCCGAAATCATTGAGCTGTCGATCAACCTGAAGCTCGCCGGCGACCTGATCGAACGCATGCTGCGCAAAGTCCAGCAGCAGAAAACCTCCCAGCGCCGCCAGTTTTCTGAAGTCGGCCTGGAAGAACTCACCGGACTGCACAGCCAATTGATCGCCAACCTGCGACTGGGCCTTTCGGTGTTCCTCAGCGCCGACCCGGAAAGCGCGCGTCAATTGCTGCGTGAGAAACGCCGCTTTCGCGCCCAGGAACGCCGCCTGGCCCACGCCCACGTGAGTCGCCTGCAACGCAAAATCGTACAAAGCCTGGAGACCAGTTCCCTGCACTTGGAGCTGATTGCCGACATGAAACGCCTCAACTCGTTGTTTTGCAGCAGTGCGTATGTAGTGTTGGAAACGTCCGACACTGGCGCGCTCTCGGCCGAAGATATTGCCGACATCACGCATTCGCCCTGAACGTACGATGGCCCGTGAAGTCAGTTAAAGCTGACCTCACTCGCCAGGAAGCCAGTTATGCGTCGCCTGTTATTTGCCTGCCTGCTCATGGGTTCTGCCCACGCCTTTGCCTTTGATCGCCTGCAAGTCGAGGGCTACACCTTGCCCAACGGCCTGCAATTGCTGCTCAAACCGGGTACCGAACGTGGGCACGTGGCGATCCGGCTGGTAGTCGGCGTAGGCCTGGATGACTTCGCCTGTGAGGAAAAGGAACTGCCGCACTTGCTCGAACACTTGCTGTTCAGTGGCATCGACGGCGGCGGCGAAGGCGACCTCGAAGAGCGCATGCAGGCCCTGGGCGGCGAGTGGAACGCCTACACCAGCAATGCCGACACCACCTTCGTGATCGAGGCCCCCGCGCACAACCAGCGCAAGGTGCTCGACCTGTTGCTGGCGATCATCACCCGCACTGAACTGACCGACGCCAATATCGATGCGGCCAAAAAAGTCGTCGAACGCGAAGACGGTGGCCATTACTCGCGCCTGCAACGCCTGCTGGATCGTCAAGACCTCGGCCACACCGCCAGCAATCAACTGGCCGTGGAGCTGGGCCTCAAATGCGCCGAGCGCGCCGAAGTCGAGCACTTGACCCGCGACCAACTGCAGACACTGCGCAAAAACTGGTACGCCCCCAACAACATGACGCTGATCGTCGTCGGCGAACTCGACAAACTGCTGCCGGCCTACCTGGAACGCACCTACGGCGAACTCGATCCGGTGGACCCCACCGAGCACCGGCCCCTGCCGGACATCCAGCACACCGCCCTCGGCCACCGCGACCTGATCCACGGCTGGGTGGGTAACGGCGCCAAACTGCACTGGCTGTTCCCCGAACCGACGCTGGACGACCAGCACGATGAAACCTACGACCTGCTCAAGGACTACCTCGACTGGGCGCTGTATCGCCAACTGCGCCTCAAGCACGGTTTGTCCTACGGCCCCTGGAGCGAACGTGAAGTGCTCGGCGGCGTCGGTTTCCTCAGCCTGAATGCCGACCTTGAGCGGGAAAACCTCCCCGAAGCCGAACAGGTGCTGCACGACCTCACCGCGCAATTGCTCAAGGACGGTCTGGATCCGGCCACCTTCGCCCGCCTGCAACAAGCCGCCATCGCCCGGCAAGCCTGGGCCGTGCAGGGCAACAGCGCCTTGGCCGACTACTATTGGGCAGCCGCGGCGGACTACGACAAGGGCCGCTTCAGCGATCCGGCCAAACGCATCAAGGCCGTCAACCTGGATCAGGCCAACCAGGCCCTGCGCCAAGTGCTCAAGCAGCCAGGCTACTGGCGCGTCGAAAAACCGCTGCTGAGCTACGACATGCTCAACTGGATTGGCGCCGGCGTGCTCGGCCTGATCGCCATTGTGTTGATCGGCGTGCGGGTTTATCGCAAACGGATCACGTAATCGGGCACCGGACACCAGGCTAAGACGTTATTCTGTCTGGGATTTTTTCCTACAAAGACTGCGAACCGCCGAATGCAAAACGTGACCCGTTTAATCACCCGCATCCTCGAACTGATGAAGCGCTACCCAGGGGTGATTGCACTCGGGGGCTTCATTTCGGGTGTGTGCAGCTTCATTTTGGTGGACCGCCAACAGGGCATGGCCAGTTGGATCGCGGTCATCATGCTGGTGAGCTGGCTGTGGCTGATGTTGGAGAACAGCTTCACCCAGCTGTTTACCAAGGTGTTCAAGCGGGAAATTCCCGAACCGCTGCTGCGCTACGCCACCCAGATGATCCATCAGGAAAGTCTGTTCTTCGTGCTGCCGTTCTTTTTCGTCACCACGGCGTGGAACAGCGGCCAATCGGTGTTTACCGGCCTGCTCGGCGCGGCGGCACTGGTGTCGATCATCGACCCGCTGTACTACAAATGGCTGGCGCCCAAACGCTCGCTGTTCCTGGCGCTGCACACCCTGACGCTGTTTGCCGCACTGCTCACCGCGCTGCCGATCATCCTGCACCTGACCACCGCCGAGAGTTACAAACTTGCCCTCGGCGTGGCCATGGCGTTGTCGATTCCAAGCCTGGCGGTGAGCATGCCGCTGCGCAGCCTCAAGGGTTGGGCGATGCTGCTGGGCGTAACGGCCGCGATTGGTTGCGCAGGTTGGTTCCTACGCAGTTGGGTACCACCGGCCACCCTGTGGATGACCGAAGTGGCCATCAGCACCCAGTTACAAGACCGCACGCCAGGCGATGACCTCAAGGAAGTCACCGCCGCCCAACTGCGCAGTAGCGGGCTCTACGCCTACACCGCGATCAACGCGCCACGCGGGCTGAATGAGCGGATCTACCACGTGTGGAAATTCAACGGCAAAGAGGTCGACCGCATCGCCCTGGACATCCACGGCGGGCGCAAGGAAGGCTATCGCGCCTGGACCCACAAGCAGAACTTCCCGCCCGATGCGGTAGGACGCTGGCAGGTTCGGGTACTGACCGAAGATGGGCAGGTGATCGGCGTGCTGCGTTTCAAAGTGACTGACGCAGCACAAACGGACAACCCGAAGTAGGCGGTATCGTGCTATTACGTAGGAATTGTGGATAGCCAATACAAGCTTGGAGCTTATGACCAGTAGTCCCACGGCCGGCGCCGCCCACCTCGACACCTCCACCACCCCTCCGTTACTGCGGATTACGGGGGACTGGACGCTGGCCCACTACGCCAACCTGAAGAAGCTGTCGGACAAACTCGACGGCCAATACGACGCCGGTGCCCGCATCGACCTCAATGGTCTCGGCGCCCTGGATACCGCCGGCGCCTCGCTACTGGTGGAGTTACTGGGCCCAACCCGCATCGAGCAATCCGCCGAGCAGACCGATTGCAGCCTGTCCGCTGCCGACCGTGCCTTGCTCAAGACCGTCTACCGCTCCCTCAATGACTTTTGCGTACCGGAAAAAGCGCCGGAAGAGGCTGCCGGTATCCAAGTGCTGGCCCGCATCGGCCGTGCGGTGGATACCGTCTGGCAGGACAGCAAGCAACTGTTGGGCTTCGTTGGCCTGATCCTCGAAACCTTTGCCCGCGGCATTTTGCGCCCCAAGCGCTGGCGCCTGACGCCGATGGTTGCCCATCTCGAACAGGTCGGCCTCGATGCCGCACCCATTGTGGCGTTGCTGACCTTTCTGGTCGGTGCCGTGGTGGCGTTTCTAGGCGCCACGGTACTCAAAAGCTTCGGCGCGACGATTTTTACCGTGGACTTGGTGGCGTTTTCCTTCCTGCGCGAATTCGGCGTGTTGCTCACCGCGATCCTGATCGCCGGCCGCACCGCCAGTGCCTTCACCGCGCAGATCGGCTCGATGAAGGCCAACGAAGAAATCGACGCGATCCGAACTCTCGGCCTGGACCCGATGGAACTGCTGGTATTGCCCCGCGTACTCGCGCTGCTGGTGGCGCTGCCAATGCTGACCTTTTTGGCGATGCTCTCGGGGATCGTCGGTGGCGGCGTGGTGTGTGCCGTGGCGCTGGATATTTCGCCGGCGATGTTCCTCTCGCTGCTGCAGTCGGACATCGGCGTGCAGCATTTTCTGGTGGGCATGGCGAAAGCGCCGATCTTCGCCTTCCTGATCGCGGCCATTGGCTGCCTTGAAGGGTTCAAGGTCAGCGGCAGTGCCGAATCGGTCGGCGCCCACACCACCTCCAGCGTGGTGCAATCGATCTTTGTGGTGATCGTGCTGGACGCGGTCGCCGCGCTGTTTTTCATGGAGATGGGCTGGTGAGTCGCTTACACCGTGCACCCGCTGAGGCGGTGATCGAGGTGCGTGGGCTGTGCAATCGGTTCGGCAGCCAGAGCGTGCACGAGAATCTCGACCTGGACTTGTACAAGGGCGAAATCCTCGCCGTGGTTGGCGGCTCCGGCAGCGGCAAGTCGGTGCTGTTGCGCAGCATCGTCGGCCTGCGCCGGCCCAGCGAAGGCCAAGTGCGGGTGTTCGGCAAGAACCTGCCGAGCCTGTCGGAGCATGAGCGTTCGCTGGTAGAGCGGCGCTTTGGCGTGCTGTTCCAGAAGGGCGCGCTGTTTTCCTCGCTGACCGTGACCGAGAACGTCGCGCTGCCGCTGATCGAGCACGCTGGTCTCAGCCGCCGCGACGCCGAGCACCTGGCGGCGGTCAAACTGGCCTTGGCCGGGCTGCCGCTGTCGGCGGCCGACAAATACCCTGCGTCGCTGTCTGGCGGCATGATCAAGCGCGCCGCACTGGCCCGCGCCCTGGCGCTGGACCCGGACATCCTGTTCCTCGACGAACCCACCGCCGGCCTCGACCCGATTGGCGCAGCGCAATTCGACCAACTGATCCTGACCTTGCGTGATGCACTGGGCCTGAGCGTGTTCCTGGTCACCCATGACCTGGACACGCTGTACACCATCACCGACCGTGTGGCGGTGCTGGCGCAGAAGAAAGTGCTGGTGGCGGACGCCATCGATATCGTCTCGGAAACGGACGACGCCTGGATTCACGAATACTTCCACGGCCCCCGGGGCCGCGCGGCATTGGATGCCGCTCAACCGCTCAACGAGGTATGACATGGAAACCCGAGCCCATCATGTGATGATCGGACTGTTCAGCGTGATCGTAGTGGTCGGCGCGATGCTGTTTGGCCTGTGGCTGGCCAAATCCAGCGTCGACAGCGCCTTCCAGGATTACGAAGTGATCTTCAACGAAGCGGTCAGCGGCCTGTCCCAGGGCAGCTCGGTGCAATACAGCGGGATCAAGGTGGGCGACGTGATCAGCCTGAGCCTGGACCCCAACGACCCGCGCCGCGTACTCGCACGTATCCGCTTGGCCGGGCAGACGCCGATCAAGGAGGACACCCAGGCCAAACTCGCGCTGACCGGCATCACCGGTACGTCGATCATCCAGCTCAGCGGCGGCACGCCCCAAAGTGCGGTGCTCAAGGGCAAGGACGGCAACCTGCCGCAGATTATCGCCTCGCCATCGCCCATCGCGCGGTTGCTCAATAACAGCAATGACTTGATGACCGGTATCAACGTGCTGCTGCACAACGCCAACAACATGTTCTCCTCGGAGAACGTCGAGCGTTTGAGCAAAACCCTGGACAACCTGCAGCAAACCACCGGCGCCATTGCCGACCAGCGCGGCGACATCAAAGTGGTGATGCAACAACTGATGCAGGTGAGCAAACAGGCCAGCGCGGCGCTGGAGCAGACCACCGTGCTGATGCGCAATGCCAATGGTTTGCTCAATGATCAAGGCAAGCAAGCCTTCGGCAGTGCCGAACAGGCGATGAAATCCCTGGAGCAAAGCACCGCCACCATCAATACCTTGCTGACCAATAACAAGGACTCGGTGAACAGCGGCATGCAGGGCCTCAACGAACTGGCGCCGGCCGTGCGCGAACTGCGCGAAACCCTCGGTTCGCTGCGCGCCATCTCCCGCCGCCTGGAAGCCAATCCCAGCGGTTACCTGCTGGGCAGTGACAAGAACAAGGAGTTCACGCCATGAAGCGTGCTTATCAAATGATCGCGCCTGTGGCGCTGGCACTGGTGAGCGCCTGCTCGATCCTGCCCAAGGCCGACCCGTCGGACGTGTACCGCCTGGCCTCGGCCCAGGCGACGACCCAAAGCACGCCGGTGAGCTGGTCGCTACGGCTGAGCAAACCACAAACCAGCGAGTTCCTCGACAGCCCACGCATCGCCGTGGTGCCCAATGGCGACCTGATCAGCAGCTACGCCAACTCGCGCTGGAGCGACCCCGCGCCGGTGCTGTTGCGTAATCGCCTGCTGGACGGCTTCCAGCGTGATGGCCGGGTGACGCTGTTGAGCACCGACGACACCAATCTGCAGGCCGACTATGAGCTGGGCGGGCAATTGCAGGCGTTTCAGAGCGAGTACCGGGGCAGCGCGGTGGAGGTGATGATCCGCCTCGACGCACGCTTGGTGCGGGGGAGTGATCAGCGGATCATTGCCAGCCGGCGCTTTGAAGTGCGCCAGCCGGTGACTGACATCAAAGTACCGGCGGTGGTGGCAGGGTTTGGGTTGGCGGGGGATCAGCTGAATAAGCAGGTGGTGGACTGGGTGGTGCAGCAGGGCAGCGGTGTTGCGAAACGCTGAGGGCCTCATCGGGGGCAAGCCCCCTCCCACATTTTGAATGTGTTCACAGATCAACATGTGGGAGGGGGCTTGCCCCCGTTAGCACTCTAAACCTTAACCAAAGAACCAGTAGCACACCGCAATCGCCGCCACGACACCGGCAAACTCCGCCAGCAACGCACACCCCACCGCATGCCGCGCCCGCTGAATGCCCACCGAACCGAAGTACACCGCCAACACATAAAAGGTGGTTTCCGTACTGCCCTGGATCGTCGCCGCGACCAGTGCCGGGAAGCTGTCCACGCCCTGGGTTTGCATGGTCTCGATCAGCATTGCCCGCGCGGCGCTGCCGGAGAACGGCTTGACCATCGCGGTCGGCAACGCATCGACGAAGCGCGTGTCCATGCCGGTCCATGCCACCACGTGGCGAATGCCTTCCAGGCCGAACTCAAGGGCTCCCGAAGCACGCAGCACGCCGACGGCACAGAGCATCGCGACCAAGTAAGGCAGCAGGTTCCTGGCCACGTCGAAGCCTTCTTTGGCGCCTTCGACAAACGCTTCGTACACCTTCACCTTGCGCAGCGCACCGATCACCAGGAACAGCATGATCAGGCCAAACAATGTGAGATTGCCGAGGATCGACGACAAACCGGCCAGCGCGGTGGCGGACAGGGTTGCCAGTAACGCCATAAAGCCACCCAGCACCAGCGCACCCGGAATCAGGTAAGCCAGCACCACCGGGTCCCACAGCCGCAGGCGCTGCATCACCGCCACCGAAAGCAGGCCCACCAGGGTGGACGCGCTGGTGGCCAACAGGATCGGCAGGAACACCAGCGTCGGGTCGGCAGCGCCTTGCTGGGCGCGGTACATAAAGATGGTCACCGGCAGCAGCGTCAGCGACGAGGCGTTGAGCACCAGGAAGAGGATCTGCGCGTTACTCGCCGTGCTGGGGATGGGGTTGAGTTCCTGCAACGCCTTCATGGCCTTCAGGCCGATAGGCGTCGCGGCATTGTCCAGGCCCAGGCCGTTGGCGGCGAAGTTGAGGGTGATCAAACCGATGGCCGGGTGGCCGGCGGGCACTTCCGGCATCAGGCGGCGGAACAGCGGGCCAAGGGCCTTGGCCAGCCAATCGACAATCCCGGCCTTCTCGGCAATGCGCAAGAAGCCCAGCCACAGCGTCAGGGTGCCGAACAGCAGCACCATCACTTCCACCGACAGCTTGGCCATGGCGAAAATGCTTTCGACCATCGCTGCAAAAATCCCGGCGTTACCGCCCACCAGCCATTGCGCCAGTGCTGACACCATTGCCACGACAAAAAAGCCAAGCCACAGGCCATTGAGCATCAGTTGAATCCCCCGAAAGATGGGGCGAATGATAGCGGGGCTGGCAGAAACGACAAACCCCGGATTTACCGGGGTTTGTCTTCAAGCTGTCCTACGATCAGCCGCGAGTGGCTTGGGCCGTCGGCAGGGCTTGCTTGGTGCGCCAGTGTGGCAGCGAGTTCCAGTAGCGCTCGCCCTTGGCGTCGTCGTACATGCCTTCCCAACGGGAGATGACCAATACCGCCAGCGCGTTACCGATCACGTTGAGGGCGGTACGCGCCATGTCCATGATGCGGTCCACACCGGCGATGAACGCCAGGCCTTCCAGCGGAATACCGACGCTGCCCAAGGTGGCCAGCAGTACCACAAAGGACACGCCCGGCACGCCGGCGATGCCTTTGGAGGTGACCATCAGGGTCAGCACCAGCATCAGCTGCTGGCCGATCGACAGGTCGATGCCATACAGCTGGGCGATAAAGATTGCCGCGATGCTCTGGTACAGGGTCGAACCGTCGAGGTTGAACGAGTAACCGGTCGGCACCACGAAGCTGCAGATCGCTTTCGGCGCGCCGTAGGCTTCCATCTTCTCGATCACACGCGGCAGCACGGTTTCAGAGCTGGCGGTGGAGTAGGCCAGTACCAGCTCATCCTTGAAGATGCGCATCAGCTTGAGGATCGAGAAGCCGAACAGACGGGCGATCAGGCCCAATACTGCAAAAGCGAAGAACAGGATGGCGACGTAAACCAGGATCACCAGCTTGGCCAGCGGCAGCAAGGAGGCGAAGCCGAAGTTGGCCACCGTCACCGCGATCAGTGCGAATACGCCGATTGGCGCGTACTTCATGATCATGTGGGTGACTTTGAACATGCTCTCGGACACGCCCTGGAACATGGTCACCAGCGGCTCGCGCAGCTCCGGTTTGAGACTCGACAGGCCCAGGCCGAACAGCACCGAGAAGAAGATGATCGGCAGCATTTCGCCACGGGCGACGGCGGCGAAGATGTTCGACGGGATCAGGTTGAGGATGGTTTCGATGAACGCATGCTCATGCTGCACTTCGGCGGCGGTCGCCTGGTACTTGGAGATATCCACCGTACCCAGGGTGCTCATGTCGATGCCCGCGCCCGGGTGAAACAGGTTGGCCAGCAACAGGCCGACCACAATGGCGATGGTGGTGACAACTTCGAAGTAAAGGATGGTTTTGACGCCGATGCGGCCGAGCTTTTTCGCGTCACCGACACCGGCAATGCCGACGATCAGCGAGGAAATCACAATCGGGATCACGATCATCTTGATCAGGCGGATAAAGATATCGCCCGCCGGCTGCAATACGTTGCTGATCCACCAGGCCTTTTCAGCACTGAAATGGTTGAGCACTGCACCGATTGCAATCCCCAGCACCAACCCGATGAGGATCTGCCAGGCGAGGCTTAGCTTTGCCTTCTTCATGTCATTACCCTTACTTCAAGTGAACTTAAGGCAAATGCGCCAGCTGGACCGCTCGAAAGCGAAAAAGTGTGTGCATCTGCCTCCATGAAAGGTCACCGCAGCGTGGCCGAAATGGCTTACTGGCAGGCGAAAAAAGGCGCAACTATTCCGACGCAACGGAGCGACGTCTAATGCCGTAAACGCCTACCCTATGCCGAATCGGCATGACTTTTTTTCATAATAACTGTCCGAACGGTCAGTTCAAATGCGACATTTTGTCAGGTGAATATGCCGTGAACCGGCCAATTCAGGCTCGCGCAGAGATTCTGCACGTGTTTGGTGCATTGGCAGGAATGCCGGGGAATTCGGTGGGATTGCGTAAGAATTGTCCTATAGACCCAACAAAACTTTCTCGATAGATGGTCGTCTCGACATACCAAGTAATGGTTGGAAACGAGCAAAAAGAAAATTAGCGGCTATGGGTGGCATAAAAGGCATGGATGAGCGTCATAAGCCCGCCGCAAGTTCAGCAAGCCTTCAGCTTGTGAACCTGCGTCGCAGCTTTTCGCCTGACCCGGCCCTTGCGCAGGTACTCCCTGTACCCGTAGGTCACGCCGATCTCATTTGATCAGAGCAACCCGGCCCCTTGGTCATGCACCGCCCTTGGGGAGCGGCACAAACAGAAAGAAGCGTGCTTGCTTCTTCCTATGGATGCTGGCCCCGTTGACGACTAACGCCGTCAGACGGCACCTAGTACCAATTCGGATCTTTCTTCAACTGCTCCATCAGCAGCTTCTGCATGCCTTCATCCGGCTTACCGATAAAGCGGTAGTCGGCGTGACGCGTTGGCGATTTGTCTGCCGGCAGACCGGCGGGGACTTCAACCAACATGGCGTAGGCATCTTCCTTGTCGAGGCTGAAGGCGACGATCAAGCGCTTGCTCTTGCAGGTCTCTGCGGTTTCACAAAGCGGCCCGACCAAATACTGGTCACCCCCCTCTTCCACGGCATTCATCTGCTCGGCCGTGCCCGACAGATTCATCACCCATTCCGGCAGGCGTTCTTCTTTTTTCACCACGTCTTGCCAAGTCTCGCGGTACTGCGGGTCCGCGGTCAGCAATTGGTTGGCCCGGGATTGGCCGTCATTGGCGGCCATCGCCAGGCCGCTGCCGCCCAAGATCAGGGCGGCAGCCATGGCTTTAAAGCACAGAGTGGTCATATTCAGCCTCGGCCGCGACGACCAAAGAAGAACGAAGCGATGAACATCACCAGAAAGACTACGAACAGGATCTTGGCGATCCCCGTGGCGGTGCCCGCGATACCACCGAAGCCCAGAACTGCAGCCACAATGGCGATGATCAGAAATGTGATTGCCCAACTCAACATGGTGATTCTCCTTACGCTTCGATAGAGGTAACAGCGGTGATACCGTACGGACGTTCAACACAAACGACCGCATTTGTTGCCTAGAACACCCAGCGCTCTTGGGTTGGCAGCTCGCCCAGGGTCGAATCCTGGTCAGCCACTCTCAATTGGGGTGCGGTTACATCAGCAGCACTACCGACGGTACGGCTGCCAATGGAACTGAAATGGGTCTGGGTCGTTACCGGACGTTCGAACTGCGGGACTTGTTGCTGACTCTGCTGCCAATGCTGCATCTGCTGGCCGGCAATCAGCGTGACCATCACGGCCAAGCTGGCAAACATGCCTTGCTGCAAGCGCAGCGGCGATACACGCATTTGGCTGAGGGTTTGGCGAGTCATGCTGATGTTCTCCCGCATTCTGATTATTCGTTGGGAGAGGTATTGCAGAGCGCATGCCAGCTTTTTATCAAAATAAAAATCAATAAAATCAGCAAGTTACGCAATAAGCGTTTGACTCGGATGCAGCATCCTGCACGATGCCCTCCGAAGGGCCGTGCGAAATGCACGATGACCAGCAGTCGGATCAAAGGATCGAAAGCGACGGTGAGGTTGCCGAAGTGGCAAGACGGCATGAAAACGCCACTAGGCGGGGCTTTGTAGGAAGAGAAGCAGATACCTGCACGGCAATGCCTTTTATCAATCAGAATAAACCATGCAACTTGCCCGATTATTCCGGGACTAAGCACCATCACTCATAGTTAAGGAGCGCGGGACAGATGGAATCAGCCAAGGAACTTCAAGGCCGCATTCTTTTAGTGGATGACGAGTCCGCGATCCTCCGCACCTTCCGTTATTGCCTGGAAGATGAAGGCTACACCGTCGCCACCGCCAACAGCGCCGCCCAGGCCGATGCCCTGATGCAACGCCAGGTGTTCGACCTGTGCTTCCTGGACCTGCGCCTTGGCGAAGACAACGGCTTGGACGTGCTGGCCCAAATGCGCATCCAGGCGCCGTGGATGCGCGTGGTGATTGTCACCGCTCATTCCGCTGTCGACACCGCCGTGGACGCGATCCAGGCCGGCGCCGCTGATTACCTGGTCAAGCCTTGCAGCCCCGATCAACTGCGCCTCGCTACGGCTAAGCAGTTGGAAGTGCGCCAGCTCTCCGCACGCCTAGAGGCATTGGAAGGCGCGGTGCGCCAGCCCAAGGACGGCCTCGACTCCCATAGCCCATCGATGATGGTCGTGCTCGAAACTGCGCGCCAAGTGGCCGGGACCGACGCCAACATCCTTATCCTCGGCGAGTCCGGCACCGGTAAAGGTGAACTGGCCCGCGCCATTCACGGCTGGAGCAAGCGCGCAAAGAAATCCTGCGTGACCATCAACTGCCCGTCGCTGACGGCCGAACTGATGGAAAGCGAGCTGTTCGGTCATAGCCGTGGCGCCTTCACCGGCGCCAGTGAGAGCACCTTGGGCCGGGTCAACCAGGCCGACGGCGGCACGCTGTTTCTTGATGAGATCGGCGACTTTCCCCTCACGTTGCAACCCAAGTTGCTCCGTTTCATTCAGGACAAGGAATACGAGCGCGTGGGCGACCCGGTGACCCGTCGCGCCGACGTGCGCATCCTCGCCGCCACCAACCTGAACCTGGAAGACATGGTGCGCGACGGGCGTTTCCGTGAAGACTTGCTGTACCGCCTCAACGTCATCACCCTGCATCTGCCACCGCTGCGTGAGCGCAGTGAAGACATCCTGACGCTGGCCGACCGCTTCCTGGCGCGCTTCGTCAAGGAATACGCCCGCCCGGCGCGGGGTTTCAGTGATCAAGCGCGTGAAGCGCTGCTCAACTATCGCTGGCCCGGCAACATCCGTGAGCTGCGCAACGTGGTGGAACGCGCGAGCATCATCTGCCCGCAGGAAAAGGTCGAGGTCGTCCACCTCGGCATGGCCGAGCAACCGACCAACAACGCCCCGCGCATTGGTGCGGCGTTGAGCCTGGACGAGCTGGAAAAAGCCCATATCGGCGCAGTCCTGGCCACCAGCGACACCCTGGACCAGGCGGCACGTACCCTCGGCATCGACGCGTCGACCCTGTACCGCAAACGCAAACAGTACAACCTGTGAGCTGCACCCTATGAAGCTAGCGATGAAGCTGCGCACTCGGCTGTTCCTGAGCATCTCGGCGCTGATCACCGTCGCCTTGCTGGGCCTGATCCTGGGCCTCGTCAGCGTGATGCAGATGGCCAAGACCCAGGAATCGCTGATTCGCAGCAACTTCGTCACCCTGGATCTGGGCCTGAAACTGCGCCAGAGCCTGGGCGACCAGTTGATCATGATGCTGGAACAACGCCCCGACCCCGAGGCGCTGCAAACCTCCAAAAAGCGTTACTTCGACTTGCTGGACGAAGGAATCGCCCACGAGCAGCGCGATGGCCGTGGCAACGGTTTCAGCCAGGCGCGCCGCCAGTACCAAGACTTGCTTGAAGCGTTCGACCAATCCCAGCAAGCGTCGCCGCCGCCAGACAGCAAGCAAAAACTCACCGAAACCTTCAATGTGCTGCGCAACGGGCTGATTGCAGAACATAAACAAGCGCTGGAAAACATCAGCGCCAGCGAGCACAAATCCCGCGAGCGCGCCTTGTTGGTCGCGGGTTTGCTGGGGTTGGTGGGGCTTGCGGTGCTGATCATCGGATTTGTCACGGCTCACGGTATCGCCCGGCGGTTTGGCGGACCGATTGAAGCGCTGGCCAAAGCGGCGGACAAGATCGGCCAAGGCGATTTCGAAGTCACGCTGCCGATCTCTTCAGCGGCAGAAATGAACTTGCTGACCCGCCGCTTCGGTCTCATGGCCGAAGCGGTGCGCCAGCATCAGGCGACCAATGTTGACGAACTGCTGGCCGGCCAGCAGCGCCTGCAAGCCGTGCTCGACAGCATCGACGATGGCCTGCTGATGATTGACCGCCAAGGCCGCTTGGAGCACCTCAACCCCGTCGCGCAGCGCCAGTTGGGCTGGGACGAGGAACGCCTCGGCCAAGGCCTTGGCGAAGCGCTGATGCGCCCGGAGCTGGATGAGCAGCTACAACTGGTGCTGCGCGGCGGCAACCTGGAGCGGGCGCCGGACGATCTGGAAGTGGAAGTCGAGGGCGAGCTGCGCCTGCTGACCTACAGCCTCACACCGGTCAGCCATACCGAAGGGCATATCCTCGGCGCCGTGATGGTGCTGCACGACGTCACCGAACAGCGCGCCTTCGAACGGGTACGCAGCGAATTCGTCCTGCGCGCCTCTCATGAACTGCGCACGCCGGTGACCGGTATGCACATGGCATTCGGCCTGTTCCGCGAACGTGCGAAGTTTCCGGCGGAGTCCCGCGAAGCGGACCTGCTGGATACGGTCAATGAAGAAATGCAGCGCCTGATGCAGTTGATCAACGACTTGCTCAACTTTTCGCGTTACCAGAACGGCCTGCAGAAACTTACCCTGGGGCCGTGCGACGTGACCGATCTGCTCGAACATGCTCGTGCACGCTTTGTGGAGCCCGCCAACGCGCAGCGGATCGAGTTACTGGTAGAAGTCCAATCCGGCCTGCCGCGGCTGTATGCCGACCAGGCGCAACTGGAGCGCGTGCTCGACAACCTGCTGGGCAATGCCTTGCGCCACACCGCCGACGGCGGGCAGATTCATCTGCAGGCGCGGCGCCATGGCGAGCGGGTCATCATCAGTGTCGAAGACAACGGCGAAGGCATCGCGTATGGCCAGCAAGGGCGCATTTTCGAACCCTTCGTCCAGGTGGGCCGCAAGAAGGGCGGCGCCGGCCTGGGGCTCGCGCTGTGCAAAGAGATCGTGCAATTGCACGGCGGCCGCATGGGCGTGTATTCGCGGCCGGGGCAGGGCACACAGTTCTACATGGCGTTGCCGCTTTAAAACTTAGCGCCGGTTGAGGACACGCAGGATGGCGGCACTTTCGGCATCCGGCTCACCGACGAACAGGGAAGGCCGGAAACGCATCTGGAACGCCGCGATCACGTGGCGCGTTGCGACATCCAGTTCGCCGGTCTGGGGCGTCGGATAACCCAGCAGCGCCAGCTCTTCCTGAAACCAGGCAATGCTCGGCAGTTGCGCAGCATATTGCACCTGGAAACGCGCAACGGCCTGGGCATCCGGCCATACACCCAGACCCTCATCTGCCAGGCGCTTCCAGGGGAACAACGGCCCCGGATCCAGTTTGCGCAGCGGTGCTATATCGCTGTGACCGATGATGTTCTTGGGATCGATGCCATTGCGCTTGCTGATGTCCTTGAGCAACACCACCAGCGATTTCACCTGGGCCTCGGAGTACGGGTACCACAGGCGGCCTGTGGGCGTGTCCTTGTAGCCAGGGTTTACAATTTCGATCCCGATGGAGCTGGAATTGAGCCACGTACGCCCCATCCACTCGCTTTCTCCCGCGTGCCAGGCGCGCTGGCTTTCGTCCACCAGCTTGTAGATGGTAGCGGAGGCGTCGTCGCCGATCAGGTAATGCGCGCTGACCTCGCCATGGGTCAGCAAGGCCAGGGATCGCTCAAGATTGGTGGAGGTGTAGTGGACGACCACGAACTGCACACGGTTGTCGTGGTTCGCCGAAGGGTGGCTGGTGTCCAGGCGGGGACCGCTGGCGCAGCCGGCGAGCAGGAGAAACACAAAGGCGAAGTACAGGGATTTCATGGCGGTAGGCGGTACGCTGAAGACGATAATGCAACAGTGTAACGTACCGTCCGTGGTCAGACGGTCAAATTACAAAATGGAACATCTTTTACGCCGCCTGCACCTGATTACGCCCCGCCGCCTTGGCCCGATACAGCGCCTCATCCGCACGCTTGAGCGCCAGGTCACTGCGCTCACCCGGCTGGAACTGCGCCACCCCCATGGATACCGTGATGGTCACCGGCTCGCCTTTGAAGTGGAACGGGCATGCCTCAATGGCGGCACGCAGCACTTCACCCACGCCCAAGGCGTCCGACAGGGATGAATCAGGCATCAGCAACACAAACTCTTCACCGCCAAACCGCGCGATAAAGTCGTTGGGCCGCAGGCGCTTGCGCAGCACATTGGCGATGATCTTCAACACCTTGTCGCCGGCCAGGTGGCCGTAGCCATCGTTGATACGCTTGAAGTGGTCAAGATCCAGCATCGCCAGCGACAGGCTATTGCCGTGCTGGTGCCAGGCATTGACCTCCTGATCAAGGCGTTCGCTCCAGGCGGCGCGGTTGGGCAAGCCGGTGAGCGGATCGATCAGGGCTTTCTGGCGCTGCACCTCAAGGTGCTCACGATAGCCCTGGGCTTCCTGCTCCATATTGGCAACCCGCTCGGCCAGCCCTTTCAAGCGCGCCGTGACTTCCTGCTCACGCTGGTCACGCTGCTGCTGGTGCTCGTCCATGGTGCCGAGCAAACCTTCAAGATGGCTTTCCAGCACGTGCTTGAGGCTGTCCAGATCCGCAGCTTCCTGCACGCTGCTTTGCAGGCCGTCGACCTGCTCGCGAATCTGCGTGTCCAGCTCCCTGGCGGCGGAGTGGCTGTCAGCATGGCCGTCACTGGCCACCTGCAGATGGCCCTGGAAGGCTTCGAGACGCTCGTTGAGCTGTTTCAGGTAGGCCTCGAACTCGTGCTGGCCGCTGTCGGTGATCGCCAGCATCAGCACCGCCAGGTCATCAAGGATCGGCAGCAGTTCGTACCAGTTCAACCCGTGGGCCAGGCGCTCGCGCATGGCTTCGGCTTGTGGCTGATGGCGCTCGGGCAGGGACAGCTCTTCCAGCAGGCCGAGCAGGGTGTCTTCAATATGCTTGGCCACGGAGCTGTAGGACGGCTCGGGTGAGTCCGGTAGAGAATAGGGGCCGTCCGACTGCAGCTCGTCGGGGTCCGGCTCTTCGGTCTCCAGCACAGGCGGGAGCGAGAGGCTGCCGATGACGGTCTCCTCCGGCGTCTCTACCGCAACCGGTGGTGTCTCGATAAAGGCGGCGAGAGCACTTTCGGTAGCGGGCTCTTGATCCTGTGGCACTGGCTCATCTGGAGCTGACGCTTGGGCCACAGGCGCAGCCTCTTCGGCCCGCTGCGCAGGCGCCTCATACACGAAGGTTTCACTGGTGGCCTTGGCAGGCTCGGGCTGAGCAGCCAGCGGTTCCTGAGACGGTGGCGCAAAGGCCCGCAAGGCTTGCGTCAGTTCCTCGGATTCTTCGGGCTCCTGAGGCTCAGCGCAGGGCTTGGATACAACGGGCGGCGGCGATGGGCTGGCAACGGGCTCGCCGGCTACCGCTTCGCTCGTGGCCTCCTTGGCCCCAAACAAACGCTGCAACAAACCTGGCCCAGGACGCGTGGTCTCACCGTCCGGCTCCAGGTTATTCAGCGCCTGCCCTTGCAAGCCGCTCAACTCGCTGAGCAACAGAGGAATCTCACGGGCCTGGCTGACGCGGCCGTCCAACTGCTTGGCAAAGGTCTTCAGCGGACGTGCCACCTCACGGGGCAACGGCAGCTTTTGCAATTGCGTGACCAGCGACGTCAGCGCGGTGCTGATCTGATCGACACGGGTTTCGCGGCGTTGCTCCGAGTCCAGCACGGCCTTTTCCAGGCGCGGCAGCAAGGCGGCGAGGGCGGCGTCCATGTCGTCGGTGCGCACCACATCGCGCATTTCCTTCATGCATTGGTCAACGGCGCGGTCGGTACCCTCCGCCGCCAGCGTGCTGCGCACCAGCCCACGGCGCAGCAGGTCGAGACGGGCAGCCCAACGGCGTTCGAGCTTTTCTTGTTGCTCGATGCTTAACAGGTATTTTTCTTTCCAGCGCTGGGCGTCGTCGCTCATGCAAGGGGTCCGCTGGTGCCTGGGCTCAATGCGGGTAACGCATCAGCCGTGAGCGAACCCGGCAGACGAATCTCTACCGCGACCGGCAGGTGATCGGAAATCGGCTGCGCCAGCACCTGCACACGTTCCAGTGTGAGGCTCGGGCTGAGCAGAATATGGTCAAGACAGCGCTGCGGGCGCCAACTGGGAAACGTGGCCTCGACTTGCGGCGCCAGCAGCCCGAGGTCGCGCAACGGGGAATTCTGCAGCAGGTCGTTGGCGTGGGTGTTCATATCCCCCATCAGTACCTGGTGCTTGTATTTGCCAATCAACTCGCGCACGTAAGCCAACTGCAGGTTGCGCGTGCGCCCGCCAAGTGCCAGGTGCATCATCACCACCACCAAGGCTTCAGGTCCTTCGCCAAAACGCACGAGGATCGCGCCACGCCCCTTGGGGCCCGGCAACGGATGGTCTTCGATCGCAGTTGGTTTCAAGCGGCTGAGCACACCATTGCTGTGCTGCGCCAGGCGCCCCAAGTTGCGATTGAGTTGCTGATACCAGTAGGGGAAAGCACCAAGGTGGGCCAGATGCTCCACCTGATTGATGTAGCCCGAGCGTATGCTGCCGCCGTCGGCTTCCTGCAGGGCGACCAGGTCGAAATCATTCAGCAGGTCGCCGATCTTCTGCAGGTTACCGGCCCGCCCGTTGTGGGGCAGCAAGTGCTGCCAGCCACGGGTGAGGTAGTGCCGGTACTTCTCGGTACTGTTACCCACCTGGATATTGAAACTGAGCAGGCGCAGACGATTGTCTGCCGGCAAGCCTGTCGATTCCAGATGATGTTCATTGACCTGCGGGTCATGCAGGCCAACGACACGTTCGGTGGTACCCCAGCGGCGCATGGGAAGCCCCTTACTTGGCTGCGCGCTCTTTGGCGATCAGCTGGTCGGCAACGTTGAGGGTATTTTCAGGACCGCCAGTGGTGCCCAGGTCGAAACGGTACTTGCCGTTGACGATCATGGTCGGCACGCCTTGCACGCCGTACTTCTGCGCCAGCTCCTTGGCCTGTTTGATCTGGCCCTGGATGGCGAACGAATTGAAGGTGGCCAGGAACTTGTCCTTGTCGACACCTTGGGTCGCAACGAAGTCAGCCATTTCGTCTGGCTTGGTCAGGCGCTTGCCTTCTTTCTGGATCGCATTGAATACCGCGTTGTGGACCTTGTGCTCCACACCCATGGCTTCGAGGGTCAGGAACAGTTGGCCGTGGGCATCCCATGGGCCGCCGAACATGGCCGGGATGCGCTTGAAGTTCACGTCTTTCGGCAGTTTTTCAACCCATGGGTTGATGGTTGGCTCAAACGCGTAGCAATGCGGGCAGCCGTACCAGAACAGCTCTACCACTTCGATCTTGCCCGGCACCGAGACAAGCACTGGGTTGGTCAATTCAACGTAGGTTTTACCGGCTTCAAGCGGCACGTCGGCAGCTTGCGCGGTTATGCCGAAGAGGCTGGCAGTGACGAGAGCGGCGCTGAGGATCAGATTACGCATGCTTTACTCCTGGACAAATAAAGTCGCCTCACGCGACCTTTAGGTGTGACAGGTCTACGCGGGCATGAGTTCGTTAGTGTAACGGCACCGGCCACAAAAAAGGGCGGCCTGGGCCACCCTTTTTATGCTTGCATCGCGCGATTAATCGAGCGTTAACGTTGAAGGCGCTTAGTGCAGGCCCTGGATGTAACTGGACAGGGCTGCGATGTCTTCGTCGCTCAGCTTGCGGGCGATGGTGCGCATGATCATTGCGTCGCCATCGTTTGCCCGGCCGCCTTCTTCCTTGCGGAAATCCGTCAGTTGCTTGGCAATGTATTGAGCGTGCTGGCCACTCAAGTGTGGAAAGGCCGCAGCCTCAAGACCAGCGCCATTCGGTGAGTGGCAGCCGGTGCAGGCAGGAAGACCTTTATCCAGATTGCCACCGCGGAACAGCTTCTCGCCGCGGGCAACCAACTTGGGATCGGCAGCTCCCACACTGCCTTTCTGCTTGGCAAAATACGCCGCAATGTCTGCCAGGTCCTGATCGCTGGAGTTCGCCAGCAGGCCGGTCATTTCCAGCACCGTTCGCTTGCCGTCCTTGATGTCGTGCAGTTGTTTGGTCAGGTAGCGTTCACCCTGGCCCGCCAGTTTGGGGAAGTTCGGCGCCGGGCTGTTGCCATCCGGCCCGTGGCAAGCACCACATACGGCGGCTTTCGCCTGACCGGCAGCGGCATCACCTTTAAGGGGGCCCTCTGCAGCGACGGCAGCGCCAGTGATGCCCATGGTCAACAGCAGACTCACGATCAGTTTGTTCATCAGCTAATCCAACTACGGCTAAGGGTTTAAGAGTTATCTACCGGGTTTACTCACCGCCAACTCAATGACGGCCTGGTAATCCTCAGTACTGCAGTCCATGCACAAACCACGCGGCGGCATTGCCTTGAAACCCTGGGTCACGTGTTGCATCAGCGTAGCCACGCAAACTCGGTTGTACAGCGCTTCCGGTTCCTGTGTAGCCTGAGCGCCTTAAAGCGGCATCAGGGCACCAAAAGCGAGCAACCATCAGGTCATACATCGACCTTTTCAGGGTTTGAGAGCGTTTTGCGTTCTAATGCGCAATAAAGGTCTTTCGCTCCCGTGTACCTCATCCTTCGCTGGGACAAAGCACACACAAAATCTGCGGCATTATATACTGGCGCTACTGAAACGGAAACGACACCGCTTGCCGCACCCTTTCTCGGCACCGCCCACATCGGAAATCTCATGCAACTCAAGAATCCCATCCTCGGCCTGTGCCAACAGTCCACCTTCATGCTCAGCGCCGCCAAAGTGGACCAATGCCCCGATGACGAGGGCTTTGAAGTCGCCTTTGCCGGCCGTTCCAACGCCGGTAAGTCCAGCGCGCTGAATACCCTGACCCACGCCAGCCTCGCGCGCACCTCTAAAACTCCGGGTCGCACGCAACTGCTCAATTTCTTCAAGCTAGACGATGATCGGCGTCTGGTCGACCTGCCCGGCTACGGTTATGCAAAAGTACCTATCCCGCTGAAGCTGCACTGGCAGCGTCACCTTGAGGCTTACCTGGGTGGCCGGGAGAGTTTGAAGGGATTGATTCTGATGATGGACATCCGTCATCCAATGACCGATTTCGACCTGCTAATGCTCGACTGGGCCGTCGCCAGCGGCATGCCGATGCATATCCTGCTGACCAAGGCCGACAAGCTGACCTACGGCGCCGCCAAGAACACGCTGCTCAAAGTGCAGTCAGAAATCCGCAAGGGTTGGGGCGATGCGATCACCATCCAGCTGTTCTCGGCGCCTAAGCGCATGGGCCTGGAAGACGCCTACACCGTGCTGGCCGGCTGGATGGAATTGGCCGACAAGGGCGCGGAAATCGCGGAGTAACTTTCGCGATTCACTTTCTTGGGGGCAAAAAAAACCCCGGACTTCGTATGGGGAGGGGAAGTTCGGGGTTCAAGTACTGGACCGCTAGGGCGGGGTCCAGATATCTGCCAACACTTAACACAACATAGGAGCATTGAAGGGCTTCACCACCCATTCAGTAACTCTGAGTAGCAGTTCACGGGTTAAGTTCCGACAGGATCAAAAAACTATTGGAAATAACCCACGGCGACTTCTGAACTAAAGCACTCTGCCACCACCGTCGGCGGTGGCAAATGCCCGATATCAGTGGGCTTCGTCCCAATTATCGCCCACGCCCACGTCGACAACCAACGGCACATCCAACTGTGCTGCCGCGCTCATGTGTTCGCGAATCTTCTCGCTGACTTGCGCGACCAGATCCTCTCGCACCTCCAGCACCAATTCGTCGTGTACCTGCAGGATCACCTTGGCATCCAGGCCCGAGTCGGTCAGCCAGTTGTCCACCAGCACCATGGCTTTCTTGATGATGTCCGCCGCAGTGCCCTGCATCGGCGCGTTGATCGCCGTGCGTTCTGCGGCTGCGCGCTCCTGAGGCTTATTGGAATTGATATCCGGCAGATACAGCCGGCGACCGAAGAAGGTTTCTACATAACCTTGGTCGGCAGCCTGGGCGCGGGTGCGCTCCATGTACTCGCGAACGCCAGGGTAGCGGGCAAAGTACACGTCGATATAGGCCTTGGCCGTCTTGGTATCGACGCCGATGTCCTTGCCGAGTTTTTGCGCGCCCATGCCGTAGATCAGGCCGAAGTTGATCGCCTTGGCGCTGCGACGCTGATTAGACGTGACCTCAGTCAATTCAACCTTAAACACCTCGGCCGCCGTGGCGGTGTGCACGTCCAGATCGTTGCGGAACGCATTCATCAAGCCCTCGTCCTTGGACAAGTGCGCCATGATCCGCAGCTCGATCTGCGAATAGTCCGCCGCCAGCAGTTTGTAGCCCTTTGGCGCCACGAATGCCTGACGAATCCGCCGCCCTTCGGCGGTACGCACAGGGATGTTCTGCAGGTTCGGGTCACTGGAAGACAAGCGCCCGGTCGCCGCCACGGCCTGGTGATAAGAGGTGTGAACCCGCCCGGTGCGCGGGTTGATCTGCTCGGGCAGGCGGTCGGTGTAGGTGCTTTTCAGCTTGCTCATGCTGCGGTACTGCATCAGTACCTTGGGCAGCGGGTAATCATCTTCGGCCAGCTTGGCCAGCACTTCTTCGGCAGTAGACGCCTGCCCCTTGCCCGTCTTCTTCAGTACCGGCAGGCCCAGCTTTTCATAGAGAATCGCCCCGAGCTGCTTGGGCGAGCCCAGGTTGAATTCCTCACCGGCGATCTCGAATGCCTGGCGCTCCAGCTCTACCATCTTGTTGCCCAACTCGATGCTCTGAACGCCAAGCAACTGGGCATCCACCAAGGCGCCCTGGCGTTCGATACGCGCCAGCACCGGCACCAGAGGGATTTCGATGTCCGTCAGCACACTGGCCAGGCTCGGGATAGCAGCCAACTGCGCGTGCAGCGCCTGGTGCAACCGCAAGGTCACATCCGCATCCTCGGCCGCATAGGGGCCGGCCTGCTCAAGCGCGATCTGGTCGAACGTCAGCTGCTTGGCGCCTTTGCCGGCGATGTCCTGGAAGCTGACGGTGTCGTGGTCCAGGTACTTCTTGGCCAGACTGTCCATATCATGGCGCGTCGCGGTGGAGTTCAACACGTAGGATTCAAGCATTGTGTCGAAGGCGATGCCGCGCACAGTGATGCCATTTGCCGGATCGCCGCCGATGGCGCAGTTGGCCAGGATGTTCATGTCGAACTTGGCGTGCTGGCCGACCTTCAGCTTGGCCGGATCTTCCAGTAACGGCTTCAACGCCAGCAGTACGGCGTCACGATCAAGCTGTTCCGGCGCACCGATGTAGGAGTGGGTCAGCGGAATATAGGCCGCCTCATGAGGCTGCACGGCGAAGGAAACACCAACCAACTGCGCCTGCTGGGCGTCGATTCCGGTGGTTTCGGTGTCGAACGCGAACAACTTCGCGTCGTTGAGCTTCTTCAGCCACAGATCGAACGTGGCTTGGTCGAGAATCGTGGTGTAGGACGTTTCTACCGGCGCTGCGAGCTCAACGGCTGCCTCAACAACGGGCGCCGCCTTCAGCTCAACTCGCTTGGCATCGCGCTGGATCTCATCAATCCAGCTCTTGAACTCCAGCAGCGTGTACAGCTCCAGCAGCTTCTCGCGGTCCGGTTCAATCAGGTGCAAATCGCTCAGGCCTACGTCCAATGGCACATCGATCTTGATCGTCGCCAACTGGTACGAAAGGAACGCCATCTCCCGGTGCTCTTCAAGCTTGGCAGGCAGCGTCTTGGCGCCGCGGATCGGCAGGGTCGGCACAATATCCAACTGTTCATAAAGCTCTTTGAGGCCGCCATTCACACCCACCAGCAAGCCGGAAGCGGTCTTGGGACCGATGCCCGGAACGCCTGGAATGTTGTCGGATGAATCACCCATCAATGCCAGATAGTCGATGATCTGCTCCGGAGCGACGCCAAATTTCTCCTTTACGCCGTCCACGTCCATGGCGCTACCGGTCATGGTGTTGACCAAGGTAATGTGCCCGTCGACCAGTTGCGCCATGTCCTTGTCGCCGGTGGAGATCACCACCGGACGGTCAGCGGCCGCGCTGCTGCGGGCCAGGGTGCCGATCACGTCATCGGCCTCGACGCCTTCGACGCACAGCAACGGAAAGCCCAGGGCGATCACACTCTGGTGCAGGGGCTCGATCTGCACGCGCATGTCATCGGGCATGCTTGGGCGGTTGGCCTTGTATTCGGCGTACATGTCATCGCGAAAAGTCCCGCCCTTGGCGTCGAATACCACGGCGAACGGGCTGTCCGGGTACTGTTTGCGCAGGCTTTTGAGCATGTTCAACACGCCCTTGACCGCACCGGTCGGCAGGCCTTTGGAAGTGGTCAGCGGTGGCAGCGCGTGGAAGGCGCGGTACAGGTAAGAAGAACCGTCCACCAGGACGAGGGGCGCTTGGCTCATGAGCAGGATCAACCTTTTCGGCGGGTCAGGCGCTAGAATAGCCGGACCAATGAAAACAAAGGGACAAGGTTATCATGCGTACATTCAATCGCCTGCTGTTGACTGGCTTGATTGCACTCGCTCCGATGGCTGCCTTGGCGGCAGACAATGCGCCTTCGGGCGATCCGGAAGTGACCATTCGCACGGAAGGCGACAAGACCATCCAGGAATACCGCCAAAATGGTTTCCTGTACGCCATCAAGGTCACCCCGAAGGGGGCTCCACCGTATTTCCTGGTGCGTGCGGACGGAACCGACGCGAACTTCATCCGCTCTGACCAGCCGGATATGCTGATCCCGTCATGGAAGATCTTCGAATGGAAATGATTTCTTAATTTCAATTGGCGCCGCACCCTGCGGCGCCCGTACTGGCAGTTTTAACCATGTCTGTGTTCACCCCCCTGGCTCGGCCCGAGCTGGAAACCTTTCTCGCCCCTTACGGGCTCGGCCGCCTGCTTGATTTCCAGGGGATCGCCGCTGGTAGCGAAAACACCAATTTCTTTATCAGCCTGGAACAGGGCGAGTTCGTGCTGACCCTGGTTGAGCGCGGCCCTGTCGCCGAGATGCCGTTCTTCATCGAGCTGCTCGACGTGCTCCACGACGCCGACCTGCCCGTGCCTTACGCCCTGCGCACCACCGACGGTCTGGCATTGCGCGAACTCAAAGGCAAACCGGCGCTGCTGCAACCGCGCCTGGCCGGCAAGCACATCAAGGAAGCCAACGCGCAACATTGCGCCCAGGTGGGGGAGTTGCTTGGCCACCTGCACCTGGCGACCCAAGGCGAAAAGGTGCTGGAGCGCAAGACCGATCGCGGCCTGGACTGGATGCTCAGCGAAGGCGCGCAGTTGATTTCGCACCTGAATGACGCACAGCAGCGCCTGCTGCAAGATGCATTGGATGAGATCGCGGCGCACAAAGCGCACATCCTCGCCCTGCCACGCGCCAACGTCCACGCCGACTTATTCCGTGATAACGCGATGTTCGAAGGCACTCACCTGACGGGCCTGATCGACTTCTACAACGCCTGCTCGGGCCCGATGCTCTACGACGTGGCCATCGCCCTGAATGACTGGTGTTCGGATGCCGATGGCGTCATCGACGGGCAACGCGCTCGTGCATTGTTGGGCGCTTACGCTGGACTGCGGCCGTTTACCGCGAAGGAAGCCGAGTTGTGGCCGACGATGCTGCGCGTGGCATGCGTGCGGTTCTGGCTGTCACGCCTGATTGCCGCAGAGTCGTTTGCCGGACAGGATGTGCTGATTCATGACCCTGCGGAGTTTGAGCATCGGCTGGCGCAACGCCAACAGGTCACTGTCCAACTGCCGTTCGCGCTCTAAAAATGTGGAGGGGCTTGCCCCCTCCCACATTTGATCTGCGCTGTGGGTTACAGCGATTCCAGGCACCCAGCCAAATCATTCCCCAGCTTATCCAGCACCTGCTCATAACCCTGAGCTGTCGCCGGGGTGTACCCGCCCAACGCATCCAATTCCGCCAGCTTCACCGGCAGCCCAGCCACCAGCGTCTCGGCCAAACGCGGGCGCAACGGCGGCTCGCTGAACACACACGTCTTGCCCACTTCCTGCAATCGCGTGCGCATTGCCGCCACATGCTGGGCGCCTGGCTGCACTTCGGCCGCGACGCTGAATACACCCGCGTGCTTCAAGCCGTAAGCTTCTTCGAAGTAATCAAAGGCTTCATGGAACACGAAGTAAGGCTTGCCAGCGATGCCCGCCATACGCTTTTTCAGTCGGGCATCCAACGCGTCCAATCGACCCTCGAAGGCTCGTGCGTTGCTCTGATAACGCTCCGCATTCTGCGGGTCGACTGCGCTCAGGTCCGCGGCCATGCGCGCCGCGATCACCCGCGCATTCACCGTGGACAACCACAAATGCGCATCCAGACTGCCTGGGCGGTGATCGTGGTCATGTTCGTCGGCATCGTCGGCGTGGGAATGGCTATCTTCGCCGAAACGACGCAATTTCATTCCCGGAAGATCTTGCACCGCTACCGTGGTCGCTGTGCGACCTTTCAGCACGCGAGGCAGAAAACTCTCCATATCCGGCCCGATCCAATACAGCAGATCCACCGACTGCACACGCCGTACGTCGGATGGGCGCAACGCGAAGTTATGCGGCGATGCACCGGGCGGCAACAGCACCTCCGGAACAGCCACACCGTCCTGCACAGCCGTGGCAATCAGTTGCAGTGGCTTGATGCTGGTGAGTACCCGGACCTCGGCCTGAACTGGGCCTGTGATAAACAAACTGGTGATAAAAACGACAAAAACGGGAAAAAGTCGGGACACGATGACCACTCAATGGCGTAGGAACGGGTAACATAATAACGTCTCTATCAAATGTCTGTCGCCGCTCATGCCTAAAACACCGCTTGCCAGCCGTCCCCACGACCACTCTCACTGCGTGCACACTGCGCTGTCGGAAGCCGACACTCTCTGTGCGCAGAAGGGCCTGCGCCTTACCGCCTTGCGTCGCCGGGTGCTGGAACTGGTGTGGCAGAGCCATAAGCCGCTGGGCGCCTACGACATCCTGGGCGTGCTCAGCGAGCAGGACGGCCGCCGCGCCGCGCCGCCCACCGTGTACCGCGCGCTGGATTTCCTGCTGGAAAACGGCCTGGTGCACCGCATCGCCTCGCTCAACGCCTTTGTTGGCTGCAACCACCCGGAACACGCGCACCAGGGCCAGTTCCTGATCTGCCGCGAGTGCCACGCCGCCATCGAGCTTGAACAAAAAAGCATCAGTGACGCGATTATCAAAAGCTCCGCCGACGTCGGGTTCAAGGTCGAGGGGCAAACGGTCGAAGTGGTCGGCCTGTGCTCGGGCTGCCAGGGGGCTTGATGAGCAACGCGTTAATCCGCCTGGAGCAGGTTGGGGTCACGTTCGCCGGGCAAAATGTGCTGGATAACATCGCACTGAGCGTGGAGCCGGGGCAGATCGTTACCCTGATCGGCCCGAATGGCGCTGGCAAGACCACCTTGGTGCGTGCCGTGCTTGGCCTGCTCAAGCCCGACACCGGCAGCGTGTGGCGCAAGCCCAAGCTGCGCGTCGGCTACATGCCGCAGAAACTGCACGTCGATCCAACCTTGCCGCTCTCCGTGCTGCGCTTCCTGCGCCTGGTGCCCGGCGTAGATCGCGTCCGCGCACAAGCTGCACTCAAGGAAGTCGGTGCCGAACAGGTGATCGACAGCCCCGTGCAAAGCATCTCCGGCGGCGAAATGCAGCGCGTGCTGCTGGCCCGCGCCCTGTTGCGCGAGCCTGAGCTGCTGGTGCTGGATGAGCCCGTACAGGGCGTTGATGTCGCCGGCCAAGCCGAGCTGTACAGCCTGATCACCCGCCTGCGCGACCGCCATGGCTGCGGCGTGCTGATGGTCTCCCATGATCTGCACTTGGTGATGAGCACCACCGACCAGGTGGTATGCCTCAACCGCCACGTGTGCTGTTCCGGCCACCCGGAACAGGTCAGCGGCGACCCGGCGTTCGTCGAGTTGTTCGGCAAGAACGCCCAGAGCCTGGCGATCTACCACCACCATCACGACCACGCCCATGATCTGCATGGCGCAGTCGTGGACGATAGCGCGACGCCCCACACCCACGTTCATGGAGATGGCTGCAAGCATGGCTGATTTTCTGCTTTACGCCCTGCTGGCAGGATTGGCTCTGGCGCTGGTGGCAGGCCCACTGGGCTCGTTCGTGGTCTGGCGGCGCATGGCGTATTTTGGCGACACCTTGTCCCACGCCGCGTTGCTGGGCGTGGCCATGGGCTTCTTGCTGGATGTGAGCCCGACCATCGCCGTGACTGTAGGCTGCCTGCTGCTGGCGGTACTGCTGGTGACCCTGCAACAGCGCCAGCCACTGGCCTCGGACACCCTGCTGGGCATCCTTGCGCCGAGCACGCTGTCCCTGGGCCTGGTAGTACTGAGCTTCATGCATGAAGTGCGCATCGACCTGATGGCCTATCTGTTCGGCGATCTGTTGGCCATCAGCCCCACCGATCTTGCCTGGATCCTCGGCGGCAGTGCAGCCGTGCTGGTGCTGCTGGTTGCCCTGTGGCGCCCGCTGCTGGCAATCACGGTGCACGAAGAATTGGCCAGGGTCGAAGGCCTGCCCGTGTCGGGGTTGCGCATGGCCCTGATGCTGTTGATCGCCGTGGTGATCGCTGTCGCGATGAAGATTGTCGGCGTATTGTTGATCACGTCGCTGCTGATCATTCCCGCTGCCGCCGCCCAACGCCACGCCCGCTCACCCGAGCAGATGGCAATTGGCGCCAGCCTGCTGGGGATGCTGGCAGTGTGCGGGGGCTTGGCGCTGTCCTGGTTCAAGGACACGCCGGCTGGGCCGTCGATTGTGGTCGCGGCGGCCGCCCTGTTTCTGCTGAGTTTTGTCCTGCCCCGTCGAGGGGTGTAGACTTGCTCGCTTTTTGCGCAAATAGAGAGTCGCAGGAATGAAGCTGTTCACCTCCCGTTATCTGCTCCTTGCCGCATTTTCCCTGCTGCTGGGCGCCTGTCAAAGCACACCGCCCGCCGCCCCCGAGGCCACGGACCCGCGTGCTGCCGCCATCGCGCAGCTGGAGCAAAACCTCGCCAGCAGCGAGCTTGCCACTGCCGAAGACCAGTTGGCCACGCTACAGGCCCAGTCGCCCAACGACCCGACGCTGGAGCCTTACCAGCGCCAATTGGCCGAAGCCTACCTGCAGCGCAGCCAGATCGTGCTGCAAAAAGGTGACGTCAACGCCGCCGCCACCGCCCTGAGCCGCGCCCGCGCGCTGATGCCCAAGGCACCGGCCCTGACCGGCGGCGTCAACAGCGCCATCACCCACGCCCGCAAGGTCGAACTGGATAAAGCCGAAGAGGCCCTCAAAGCCGCCGAAGCCAAACCCGCCGCCAAGGTCATCGACCCGGCAGCGCCCAGCACCACGGTGGCCTTGAACCTCACCAATATCGAAGAGCTGCGCCATCAGTTGGACGCAATCGCCACCGACGTGGTGAATTACCAGTGTGACGTGAGCATCCAGGCGCCGCGCACCGAAGATTACCCGTGGTTGGCCACGCTGCTGACCAAACGGGTGAAGCGCATTGATTCGGCGTATGAACTGAAGATTCACCGGCAGATTCTGAAGAACATTCCGGCGCAGGTGGTTTTGATTCCGCGCAAGGCGGAGTGAAGCCATCGGGGGCAAGTCGAATCGTCGCACCCCCCTCCCACAATTGAACTGTGAATACATTCAAATGTGGGAGGGGGCTTGCCCCCGATAGCAATCTAACAACCAACCAAAAACTTAAGCCGGAATAGCTTTAGCCTTCGGCTCACGATCCCAAACCCGATGCTGGGCAATCGCGGCAAAAAACGCCTTGAACGCTTTTGCATCCGAGCCAACGATCAGCCCCGCATCCGCTTCAAGCTTGAGCTGGTCCAACAACGGCTTCACATCACTGGCGACAGCAATCGCCTTCAAATGCTTGTACGCCTCCAGCAGGTAGTGCAACGCCACGCCATCTCCGCTCAACGCCTTGACCGAGTCTTTACCACCCGGCACGAACACCGCGTCAAAGGCCACCGACGGCAACCCTTCCATGGAAGCATCCACCGGCAGTTGCTTGCCATCCGCCGTGGTCACCGGTGCCGATGTCGGCCCCAGGACCTTGGCCTGCGCGCCTTCAGCTTCCAGCGCCTTTTTCAACGCATCAATCGCCGCACCATCAACCCCGTTGGCAGCCAGGATCGCCACTTTGCGCGTCTTGATATCACCCGACAGCAAGTTGGCCTGACTCAACGCAGGAGAGCGCGCCAACGACGACTCGCGCTGCGGCACAGTGCCTTTTTTCGGCGCCGGCAAACCCAGGTTCTGCGCCACGCGCTTAGCCAGTTCCAAGTCAATATTGGCCAGAATCTCGTTAACCTGCCGCGCACGAATGAACTCACGCTCTACCTTGCCCAGCTCAAAGCTGTAGGCCGCGATGATGTGCTCCTGCTCGTGCTTGCTCATGCTGTGGAAAAACAGACGCGCCTGGGAGAAGTGATCACCGAACGACTCGCTGCGCTCACGCACTTTATGGGCATCGATGCGCTCGTGATACGACTCAAAGCCGCCGTCCTGCGCCGCAGGCGGGGTTTCTTTCGGCCAACCGCCATCAATCGAATTCGGCTCGTAGGCAGCACGGCCCTTATCAACCGTGATGCGGTGCATGGCATCGCGCTGGCCATTGTGAAACGGCGCCACCGGCCGGTTAATGGGCAGTTCGTGAAAGTTCGGGCCACCGAGTCGGCTGATCTGCGTATCGGTGTAGGAAAACAGACGACCTTGCAGCAACGGATCGTTGGAAAAGTCGATCCCCGGCACGATATGGCCTGGACAGAACGCAACCTGCTCGACCTCGGCAAAGAAGTTATCCGGGTTGCGGTTGAGCACCATCTTGCCCAGTGGCGTAATCGGCACCAGCTCTTCGGGAATCAGCTTGGTGGGGTCGAGGATGTCAAAGTCGAAGGCATGCTCCTTGTCTTCCGGAATCACCTGAACACCCAGCTCCCACTCGGGATAGTCGCCGCCTTCAATGGACTCCCACAGGTCGCGACGGTGATAGTCGGTGTCTTTACCCGCCAGCTTTTGCGCCTCATCCCACACCAGGGAGCAGGTGCCGACCGTAGGGCGCCAGTGGAACTTGACGAAATTGGACTCACCCTTCGCATTAATAAAGCGAAAGGTGTGCACGCCGAAGCCCTGCATGCTCCGTAGGCTTTTTGGAATCGCACGGTCGGACATGGCCCAGATCACCATGTGCGCCGACTCCGGCTGCAGCGAGACGAAATCCCAAAAGGTATCGTGGGCCGAGCCGCCGGTAGGAATCTCGTTGTGCGGCTCAGGTTTGACCGCGTGCACGAAGTCCGGAAACTTGATCGCGTCCTGAATGAAGAACACGGGCATGTTGTTGCCCACCAGGTCGAAGTTGCCTTCATCAGTAAAGAACTTCACCGCAAAACCGCGCACGTCACGCACCGTATCGCCGGAACCTCGCGGCCCTTGCACGGTGGAAAAGCGCACGAATACCGGGGTTTTATGCCCTGGGTCGCGTAGGAAACCAGCTTTGGTCAGCGCCGAATGGTTCTCGTAGGATTGGAAATAGCCATGGGCGCCTGTGCCGCGAGCATGCACGATGCGCTCGGGGATACGCTCATGGTCAAAGTGCGTGATTTTTTCACGCATGATGAAGTCTTCCAGCAGCGAAGGCCCGCGCGCGCCGACCTTCAAGCTGTTCTGGTTGTCGGAAATCTTCACGCCCTGGTTGGTGCGCAAGGCTTGGCCGGTGGCGTCTGAGCGAAACTGTTCCAGGCTTTGCAATTTGGCGTTGGTGTTGCCACGGTCCAGGGTGTCGGTGCCCGCAAGTTCACTCTTCGGCGGGGTGGCTGGCTTGTTGGTACTCATCAGTCAAAACTCCTTATTCAAAGTGGCCAGAGCGGTCCCCGGCTCGTTTGAGCAAAACCCCAGGCACTGCACCTGGGAAATCGAGTTGCTTTAGTAGTGACTGACGGGGTTTTGGGCCGTTCCTTTTTTATGACCTTTGATCGCGTTATTGCCAAATCACAGGTTGAATGCGAAATAAATGCTAAGAAACACTGGATGGACAGGCTAAAATGCGCGCCCGGCTAACCGCTGATCCCTTTTCAATGCGCCCCACAAGGTTCGCTACGTGATCGAGTTTCAAAACGTCCATAAAACCTACCGCGTCGCCGGTAAGGATATTCCCGCATTGCATCCCACCAGCCTGCGCGTCGAAAACGGTCAGGTGTTTGGCCTGATCGGCCACTCGGGTGCGGGCAAAAGTACATTGCTGCGCCTGATCAACCGCCTGGAAGAGCCCAGTGGCGGCCAGATCACGGTGGACGGCGAAGAAGTCACCGCGCTGGACGCCAACGGCCTGCGCCGTTTCCGTCAGCAGGTCGGGATGATCTTCCAGCACTTCAACCTCCTGGCGTCCAAGACTGTCGCTGATAACGTGGCACTGCCGCTGACCCTGGCCGGCGAACTGTCGCGCAAGGACATCGACTTGCGCGTGGCTGAACTGCTCGCCCGCGTTGGCCTGTCGGACCATGCCAGGAAGTACCCGGCGCAGTTGTCCGGCGGCCAGAAGCAGCGCGTCGGCATCGCACGTGCCCTGGCGACCAAGCCAAAGATCCTGCTGTGCGACGAAGCCACCAGCGCCCTCGACCCGCAAACCACAGCGTCGGTCCTGCAACTGCTGGCCGAGATCAACCGCGAGTTGAAACTGACCATCGTGCTGATCACCCATGAAATGGACGTGATCCGCCGCGTGTGCGACCAGGTGGCCGTGATGGACGCCGGCGTGATCGTCGAGCAAGGCTCGGTGGCGGACGTATTCCTGCACCCCAAGCACCCGACCACCAAGCGCTTTGTACAAGAAGCCGAGCAGGTCGACGAAGGCGAGCAGCGTGACGACTTCGCCCACGTACCGGGCCGCATCGTGCGTCTGACGTTCCAGGGCGACGCGACCTACGCGCCGCTGCTGGGCACCGTCGCCCGCGAAACGGGGGTGGACTACAGCATCCTCGCCGGCCGTATCGACCGCATCAAAGACATCCCCTATGGGCAACTGACCCTCGCGGTCACCGGCGGTGACATGGAAGCGGCCTTTGCCCGCTTCACCGCCGCAGACGTCCACATGGAGGTGCTGCGCTAATGGAAATGTTCCTGAGTTTCTTCGCCAATATCGATTGGTCCGAAATCTGGCTCGCCACCGGCGACACCATGATCATGCTGTTCGGCTCGCTGTTTTTCACCGTGCTGCTGGGCCTGCCGCTGGGCGTGCTGCTGTTCCTGACCAGCCCGCGCCAGCTGTTCGAGCAAAAGGGCCTGTACGCGCTGCTGTCGCTGATCGTGAATATCCTGCGTTCGCTGCCATTCATCATCCTGCTGATCGTGATGATCCCGTTCACCGTACTGATCACCGGCACCTCCCTGGGTGTGGCCGGGGCGATCCCGCCGTTGGTCGTAGGCGCTACGCCGTTCTTTGCGCGACTGGTGGAAACCGCCTTGCGTGAAGTTGATCGCGGCATTATCGAAGCCACCCAGTCCATGGGCGCCACCACCCGTCAGATCATCACCAACGCCCTGTTGCCCGAAGCACGCCCTGGCATCTTCGCGGCGATTACGGTGACGGCGATTACGCTGGTGTCCTACACGGCAATGGCCGGTGTGGTCGGTGCCGGCGGCCTGGGTGACCTGGCGATCCGTTTCGGTTACCAGCGTTTTCAGACCGATGTAATGGTGGTCACCGTGGTGATGCTGTTGATCCTGGTGCAAATTCTGCAAACCGTCGGCGACCGGCTGGTGGTGCACTTTTCTCGAAAATAACGGCCATTGCCGGTAAAAAGCCGGCACATGCCCAAACAAGGAGCTTGTTGGATGAAAAAACTACTGGTTGCTTTCGCCGCCGTTGCCGCGTTTTCCGCCCACGCCGAAACCATTACGGTCGCCGCATCGCCGGTGCCGCATGCGGAAATCCTCGAATTCGTGAAACCTGCCCTGGCCAAGGAAGGCGTGGACCTGCAGGTCAAGGTCTTCACCGACTACGTGCAGCCCAACGTACAGGTCGCGGAAAAGCGCCTGGACGCGAACTTCTTCCAGCACCAGCCGTACCTGGATGAATTCAACAAAGCCAAGGGCACTCACTTGGTGAGCGTCGGCGCGGTGCACCTGGAACCTCTGGGCGCTTACTCCAGCAAGTACAAAAAATTGGCCGACCTGCCTGACGGCGCCAACGTGGTGATCCCCAACGACGCCACCAACGGCGGCCGTGCGCTGTTGCTGCTGGCCAAGAACGGCCTGATCACCTTGAAGGACTCGACCAACATCCTGTCGACCATCAAGGACATCACCGAAAACCCGAAAAACCTGAAGTTCCGCGAACTGGAAGCCGCCACGCTGCCGCGCGTGCTGACCCAGGTCGACCTGGCGCTGATCAACACCAACTACGCCCTGGAAGCCAAGCTGGACCCGTCCAAGGACGCACTGGTCATCGAAGGCAGCGACTCGCCTTACGTGAACATCCTGGTCACCCGCGAAGACAACAAGGATTCGGATGCGGTGAAGAAACTGGTAGCCGCCCTGCACACGCCTGAAGTGAAGCAATTCATCGAAGAGAAGTACAAAGGCGCGATCAAGCCGGCGTTCTGATCTGGTTCGATCTCCAATACGCTGAAGATCAAAAATGTGGGAGGGGCGGTGCGACGATTCGACTTGCCCCCTCCCACATTTGTTTGGGGTCGCCTGTTAGTTGCGCTGCAACAACCCCGGCAACTGCGCCACCAGCTTCTGGTTGTTCAACGGCGCCCGAATAAACCCACGCTGCGTCCCGTCCGGGCCGATCAACGCCAGGTTGCCGCTGTGATCGACGGTGTAGTTCGGCTTGCTGGTATCGGCCGGAATAAACGGAATGCTCACCGCATTCGACACCTTCTGCACATCCTCCACATTCGCGCCGGTCAGGCCCACAAATTGCGGATCGAAATAGCCCAGGTACTGCTTGAGCTGAGTCGGCGTGTCGCGATGCGGGTCAACGCTGACCAGGATCACTTGCAACTTATCCACAGCCTCCTTCGGCAGTTCGCTCTTGATCTGGCGCAACTGGGCGAGGGTGGTCGGGCAGATATCCGGGCAGAAGGTGTAGCCGAAGAACAACAGGCTCCACTTACCCTTCAACTCGTTGATGACCACCGGCTGGCCGTCCTGATTGGTCATGCTCACAGGCGGCAACTGCCGGCTTTGCGGCAGCAGGATGATGCCCGCGTCGATCAGCGCGGTGGGGTCGCCCTGGCCTTTGCCGCTGAGTACTTTGTTGACGGTCAGGCCCATGATCAACGCGACGATGGCCACCAGGATGAAGACGGTTTTTTGAGTTCGAGTCATAGGTTCAACAATAAGTAGTGGTCTACGAGCAGGGCGATAAACAGCAGCAGCAAGTACCAGATAGAGTACTTGAAGGTGTTGATCGCCGCGTGCGGCCGACCGCCACGGTACAACACCCAGGCCCATTGCAGAAAGCGTGCACCCAACACCAGCGCGCACGCCAGGTACAACGGTCCGCTCATATGGATCACGTAGGGCATCAGGCTCACGGCCAGCAGGGCAAAGGTGTAGAGCAGGATATGCACCTTGGTGTAATGCTCGCCGTGGGTCACCGGCAGCATCGGAATGTCGGCCTTGGCGTATTCCTCCTTGCGATGGATGGCCAGGGCCCAGAAGTGCGGCGGGGTCCAGGCGAAGATGATCAGCACCAGCAGCAGCGGCTCGGCGCTGATGTGCCCCGTGACGGCGACCCACCCCAACAGCGGCGGCGCAGCGCCGGCCAGCCCGCCGATGACGATATTCTGCGGCGTCGCACGCTTGAGGAACCCGGTGTAGATCACGGCGTAACCGAGCAGCGAGGCCAAGGTCAGCCACGCCGCCAGGGCATTGGTGAACGCCAGCAACAGGCCCAAGCCTGCAACAGCCAGAAACAATGCAAAGGCCAGCGCTGCCATCGGCGACACCCGCCCTTGCGCCAGCGGCCGCTTGTGAGTGCGCGCCATTACCGCATCGATCCGCCGATCCACCACATGGTTGACCGCCGCCGCGCCGCCGGCACACAGGGCAATGCCCAGGTTGCCAAAAATCAGCACCGTCCATGGCACGCCGGCACGGGTCGCGAGGAACATGCCTACCAGCGAGGTGATGAGCATCAGCACCACCACTTTCGGCTTGGTCAGCTCCAGGTAATCACGCCAGATCGCCTGATCGTGACGCGCGCCGATCACGGTCGCCATGGCATCTCTCCTTTAAGGGTGATGAGCCCCGATACGTGTTTGCGCGGGATAAATCGCCAGCCGAACGGCGATTGATTGCGCACCCTGACCAGGCTGGTTCGCGCGTGGTAATTGACCAGCACCAGCGTCAGCAGCAAGCCAGCACCGCCCGCGTTATGCCCGACCGCGACCGCCAGCGGCAGGCCGAACGCTACATTGCTCACGCCCAGGCAGATTTGCGCAGCGAGGGCGATCAACAACAAGCCCGCCAGCCGCGTCATGCCCACCGCACGCAGTTGCCAGGCCAGGCCCAGCAGAACCAGGGTTACCAGCACCGCGCCGAGACGATGGGTCAGGTGAATGGCCGTGCGCGCCTCGCTGTCGAGTTGGCCGCCCAGGTAATTCGGACCGATGTGCTGGGTCAGGTGAAAGCCATTGGCAAAGTCGGCCGCCGGCCACCATTCGCCATGGCAGGTGGGCAAGTCGACACAGGCGACGGCCGCGTAGTTGGAGCTGACCCAGCCGCCGAGCGCAATCTGCCCGATCACCAACACCAACCCGGCCGTCGCCCAATATTGCAGGCGCCTGGGCACGATCAACGCGGGCAGCACGCCGGACAGGCGCAAGGTCAGCAAAAACAGCAGGCTCAAGGTGGCAAAGCCGCCCAGCAGATGGCCCGTCACCACTTGCGGCCACAGCTTGAGCGTCACCGTCCACATGCCAAATGCTGCCTGGGCAAATACCACGGCCAGCAGAAACAGCGGCAATTTGACTGGCTGGCCAGGATCACGCCGGTGACTCCACGAGCGCGCCGCCAATAACACAATCAACAGACCCAAAGTGCCAGCAAAGTAGCGATGGGTCATCTCGGCCCAGCCTTTGTCGGCCTCCACCGGCGTGTCGGGAAAATGCAACTCGGCATGGGCCAACTGGGCCTCGCTTTGCGGCACGCTGATAAAGCCGTAGCAACCGGGCCAGTCCGGGCATCCGAGGCCGGCGTGGGTCAGGCGCGTGTAGGCGCCGAGCAGCACGACGATCAGCGCCAGCAAGGTGGCAAACAACGCGAGGCGAAATCCAGGTTTGGCCATGACGATGCCCCTATCCGATATTCGACAGTTTCAGCAGGTGGCGCAGGTCGTTGAGCAGGTCCTTGCCCTTGACCCTGGCGTCGTAGCGCAGCACCAGGTTGCCGTGGGGGTCGACGATCCACAGCTGCGCATCGCCCGGCGCGGCAGCGTTTTTGGTAAAGGTCGAAACATCCAGCGCGTAACGCTGCAATTGAGGGTATTCGGCTTTCAACCTGATTTCGTAGTCGGCGCCCACCGGCTGCGCACTCGCCAAGGCATGGCTGGCGCGCGAGGCATCGCGCCCCAGGCCGATCTGCAATTGCCGGGCGAGGTACACCAGTTGCTGGCAATCGGCTGCACACGCCGTGGGCGCGGTGACCAGCAGTTGCCAGCGCTGTTCATCCGCCTGCACGCCAATGTCGGCGCGGGTCTGGCCATTGCCGATCATCTCGCCGTGATAACTGCGGCTGTCCGGCACCCAGAACTGCAGCTTGTACATAAAGGTGGCCAGCACCATCGGGCCGATCACCATCAGCAGGATCAGCAGCAGTTGCCAGCGGCCTTTGCGCCGATCGGGCAGGTCAGACATGTTGAGTCGATTCGTGGCCGCTCCCATGGGGCTTCTCCTTCTTGTTGTGCGATCCGAGGTAGAGGTAAAGAACCAGCAGCGCCAGCGCCATGGCGAACCACTGCACGGCATAAGCCAGGTGTTTCTCAGGGCCCATGGCGACCACCGGCCAAGTCGTTTGATAGGTACCAGGGCCGGCGTCAGCGCGCAGCTCATAGGCAAAACCGTTGCGGCCCAACTCCGCCCACAGCGCCGCGGGATGCAGGGCGGTGAGCAATCGCGGCCATGGCGCGCCCGCCGGGTCGGCCTGCAACTGGAAGGTTTCGCCGGGAGCGACGTACACCCAGGCATCGAGATTCAGCGGTTGTTCTGGTGTGGTGAAGGCGGGCGGGATACGCCGATCCGGCCAGGGCAGCCAGCCGCGATTGAGCAACAACCACAGGCCGCTGGCCTGGTCGTGGAAGGGTTGCAGCAACTCGACACCGGCCTTGCCATCGCGCATGCGGTTGTCGAGCAATACGCTGTGATCGGCGTCGAATTGACCGCGCAGATGCACACGGCGAAATGCCGGATCTGTGGAGTCGTTGAGTTGGGCGCTGCTCATCTGCGCCGCCACGCGGCGCTCGGCGTAACTGTCGAGCAAGCGTTGCTTTTCATGCCCGCGTGACAGCTGCCAGAACCCCAAGCCCACCATCAACGGCAGCAGCAGCAACACCACCACTGTCGGCGCAATACCGGGACGAAACTGTTTTATGGCGCTGGCTATACTTGTTTTCATTGCCCGCAGCTCTTCTTCAATGTCCAGGAGCCCGACCATGCTCAAAGCAGCCATTGCCCTGATGCTGATCGCAACTGTCGTGAGCCTGTTCAGTGGCTTGTTCTTTCTGGTGAAGGACGAGGGCAACTCCAATCGCCTCGTCACTGCCTTGACCGTGCGTGTCGTACTGGCCGTGATCACCCTGGCGCTGATCACCTGGGGATTTTTCAGCAGCCAGTTGGTTTCCCACGCGCCGTGGTAAGAAGCCTCACAGCACGTAAACGAAGAAAAACAGCCCGATCCACACCACATCCACAAAGTGCCAATACCAACTGGCCGCCTCGAAACCAAACTGATGCTCGGCGTTGAAGTGCCCACGCAGGACGCGCATCAGCATCACAAACAAAATGATCGTGCCGATGGTCACGTGGGCGCCGTGGAAACCGGTGAGCATAAAGAACGTCGCGCCATATACACCGGAGCCCAGCGTCAGGCCCAGCTCTTTATAGGCATGGATGTACTCCTCGGCCTGGAACCCGAGAAATGCCAGGCCCAGCAGCACGGTGAGCGCCAACCAGATCTTCAGCGCGCCGCGATGGCCTTTGCGCAGTGCGTGGTGAGCGATGGTAATGGTCACGCTGGAACTCACCAGCAGGATGGTGTTGACCAGCGGCAACCCCCACGGGCTGATGGTGCCCTCGGGGGCGGGGTAGAGTTTTGGGTCAGGATTGTTCAGCAACGGCCAGGCAAATTCGAAATTTGGCCACAGCATATGCGCGACGCCCTTCGAGCCTTCACCGGCCAGCCAGGGCGCGGACATGTGCCGCACATAAAACAGCGCACCGAAGAACGCGATAAAGAACATCACTTCGGAAAAGATGAACCAACTCATGCCCCAGCGAAACGAGCGGTCCATCTGCGGGCTGTACAAACCGGCGCGGCTTTCCTTGATCACCGCACCAAACCAGCCGAACAACATGTAGGCGAGTAGCAGCCCGCCGACGAAAAAGATCCACGGGCCGTGGGATTCCGGGCGCGCCGCCTTGAGATCGTTGAACCACACACCTAGGCCATACACCGTGATCAGCAGTCCAAACGTGGCAATTATCGGCCATTTGCTCTGCGCCGGTACGTAGTACGTATCATGATTCGACATGTATTCACTCTCCCGATTGAGGGGGCAAACAGTAGCTAGCCGCCGGTGTGGGCAGCCACGGGCGGTTGGCGCGCAGTGATATCAAACAGCGTGTACGCCAGGGTCAAATGCTTCACATCCTTGGGCATGTCGCGATCGACAATAAAGCGCACCGGCATCTCGATACGCTCGCCTGGCTGCAACACCTGCTGGGTGAAGCAAAAACATTCGGTCTTGTGGAAATACATCGCCGCTTCGGCCGGGGAAATGCTCGGTACGGCCTGAGCAGTCATCGGCTTGTCGGTGGGGTTGTGGGCCACGAACAGCATCTCGGTCACGGCGCCGGGGTTGACCACCACCTCGTCGGCCTTGGCGTAGAAGTCCCAGACCATGTCGATAGCGTTGGTGGATAAGAACTGCACGCGCACCTGACGTGTCGGGTCCACCACTTGCGAACCCTCGTACTGCCCGGCGGTCTTGCCGTTGATGCCGAACGCCTTGCACATCACGTCGTAGATCGGCACCAGGGCAAAGCCGAAGGCGAACATCGCCACCACCAGGATCAGCAGCCGGGTGACGAGGCGCTTGAGGGGCACGGAGTCAGCCATGGCGACCACCTAAGCCGAACTCGGTCAAGGTGGGAGGAGGCTTGCCTCCGATTGCGATTTCACAGCCAATGAAGATGTAGGCCGATACACCGCCATCGGGGGCAAGCCCCCTCCCACATTGACGGTGTTCACACCGAAAAAAGGTGTTCATTTGACCTCCGGCGGCGTGGTGAAGGTGTGGTACGGCGCCGGCGAAGGCACGCTCCACTCCAGGCCTTCAGCCCCATCCCACGGCTTGGCTGGCGCCGGTGGGCCGCCACGGATGCACTTGATCACGATGAACAAAAAGAAGATCTGCGTGGCACCAAACATAAACGCGCCAATCGACGAGACCATGTTGAAATCGGCGAACTGCAGGTTGTAGTCCGGCACCCGACGCGGCATGCCCGCCAGCCCCACAAAGTGCATCGGGAAGAACGCCATGTTCATGCCCACGAAAGACAGCCAGAAGTGCAGCTTGCCCAGGGTTTCGTCGTACATGTGGCCGGTCCATTTCGGCAGCCAGTAGTAGGCCGATGCGAAGATGCCAAAGATCGCGCCGGGCACCAGTACGTAATGGAAGTGCGCTACCACGAAGTAGGTGTCGTGGTACTGGAAGTCCGCCGGGGCAATCGCCAGCATCAACCCGGAGAAGCCGCCGATGGTGAACAGGATCACGAAGGCCACCGCAAACAGCATCGGCGTCTCGAACGTCAACGAGCCTTGCCACATGGTGCTGACCCAGTTGAACACCTTCACACCGGTCGGCACAGCGATCAGCAGCGTGGCGTACATGAAGAACAACTCGCCCACCAGCGGGATGCCGACCACGAACATGTGGTGCGCCCACACGATAAACGACAGGAACGCGATGCTCGCCGTGGCATAGACCATCGAGGTGTAGCCGAACAGCGGCTTGCGCGAGAAGGTCGGGATGATCGAGCTGACGGCGCCGAAGGCCGGCAGGATCATGATGTACACCTCGGGGTGGCCGAAGAACCAGAACACATGCTGGAACAACACCGGGTCACCGCCACCGGCGGCACTGAAGAAGCTGGTGCCGAAGTGGATGTCCATCAGCATCATGGTCACGCAGCCCGCCAGCACCGGCATCACGGCGATCAGCAGGAACGCGGTGATCAGCCAGGTCCACACGAACAGCGGCATTTTCATCAGGGTCATGCCGGGCGCACGCAGATTGAGGATGGTGGCGACCACATTGATCGCGCCCATGATCGAACTGATGCCCATCAGGTGGATGGCAAAGATAAAGAACGTCACGCTTTCCGGCGCGTAGGTGGTGGAGAGCGGGGCGTAGAAGGTCCAGCCGAAGTTCGGCCCGCCGCCGGGGGTGAACAGCGTCGAAACCAGCAGCAGGAACGCCGCCGGCAACAGCCAGAAACTGAAGTTGTTCATGCGCGGCAGGGCCATGTCGGGCGCGCCGATCATCAGCGGGATCATCCAGTTGGCCAGGCCGACAAACGCCGGCATCACCGCGCCAAACACCATGATCAGGCCATGCATGGTGGTCATCTGGTTGAAAAATGCCGGTTCGACGATCTGCAGGCCAGGCTGGAACAGCTCGGCCCGGATCACCATGGCGAACGAACCGCCGAGCAGGAACATCGCAAACGCAAACCACAGGTACATCGTGCCGATGTCTTTGTGGTTGGTGGTCAGCACCCAACGCATCAAGCCCTTGGCGGGGCCGTGGGCATGGTCACCGGCGTGGCCATGGTCATCGATCACAGCGCTCATGGCCGTTCTCCTGCAAACGAATGGGCGGGGCGGGGCGGGGCAAACGCAATGAGGGCTGTCATTTGCTTTCCGCCTGTTTGATGGCCAGCACGTCTTTCGGCGTGACCATGTCGCCTTTGTTGTTGCCCCAGGCGTTGCGCTCGTAGGTCACCACGGCCGCGATATCCACTTCCGACAGTTGCTTGCCGAAGGCCGCCATGGCAGTGCCGGGCTTGCCGTGATAGACGATGCTCAGGTGATCGGCAGCAGGCCCGGTGGCGATTTTCGAACCTTTGAGCGCCGGGAACATCGGCGGCAGGCCCTGGCCTTCGGCCTGGTGACAGGCCACGCAGGTGGTGTGATAAACCTTGTCGCCACGGGCCACCAGTTCTTCAAGGGTCCATTCTTTGGAGGTCAGCTCCTTGAGCTTGGCGGCCTCGGCCTTACGCTCACCCAGCCAGGTGTCGTAGTCGGCCTTGGACTTGACCTCGACCACGATGGGCATGAATCCATGGTCCTTGCCGCATAGCTCGGCGCACTGGCCACGGTAGATACCGGGCTTCTCGACACGGGTCCAAGCCTCGTTGACGAAACCCGGAATGGCGTCGCGCTTGACCGCAAACGCCGGCACCCACCAGGAGTGGATCACGTCGGCGGCTGTGACCAGGAAGCGCACTTTGGCGCCCACCGGCAGCACCAGCGGCTGGTCGACTTCCAGCAGGTAGTGTTCGCCCTTGGTGGCCTGGTTGTGGATCTGCTCGGCGGGCGTGGCCAGGTTGCTGAAGAACTCCACATCCTGGCCCAGGTATTTGTAATGCCACTTCCACTGGTAGCCGGTGATCTGGATATCGATATCCGACTCACTGCTGTCGTAGATGTTGATCAGGGTCTTGGTCGCCGGAATGGCCATCGCGATCAGGATCAGCAAGGGCACGACGGTCCAGAGGATTTCCACGGTGGTGCTCTCGTGGAACTTGGCCGCGACCTGACCGGTAGAACGCCGGTGGACCATCATCGACCAGAACATGGCGCCAAACACGATGATGCCGATCACCACACAGATCCAGAAAATGGTCATGTGCAGGTCGAACACAGCGTGACTGACTTCTGTTGCCCCTGGCGCCATATTCGTTGTCCAGGCGGCGTGCGCCTGGCCGAATACCGACCACAACAGGAGGCCCATCCAAACGTGTGGATGTCGCATCATTGCGGGTTCCCCTTATCGTTCTTGTTATCCCGCCGGTTTGCACCTGCGTCGAAGGGAGCGGCTTCCATACTGCTTACAACCGCTTAGCCTTGCCTGCTTATGCAGTCTGGCGTCATCAGCTAATCGCGTACAAATCCGAGTATAGACAGGGACTGCAACCCCGCAATGTGTAAGGACAAATGAAGCAAAAAGGCACGGCCGGAGCCAATAAAACCGGGTGCGGAATCGATTTTCCGACGAACGATGGCAATTCGATATAACGCCTGTGCATAACCATGAAATAATTATGACAAATGCGTCTTAGGCGCTCGTATAAACGAGCTACCTTAACTTCTCCCTTTTCCTACGCCTGATTCATTGGAGCCTTCATGAACACCGCCGCATTGCGCGAGCAGATTTCCCGTGCCCATCAACACGAAGCCACTACGGGCCAGCTTGCCCAGCAGCTGGAAAAACAATTGCCGCACCTGCATGCAGCCATTTCCCTGGCTGAAGGTGATCGCAACGTGGTCATGACCCGCTTTGTCACTGCCTACATCGACCTCGTGCCGGAGTTGCTCGATGCTGCCAATGACGTGGCTCGCGAAGCCGGGATCGAAAGCCAGATCAAGCCGGTACTGAAGATTGCCGAGCATTTTTTCCTGCAACCGCCCGCAATTCTGGCAGGCCACGAAGGCCTGGACGGGCTGCTGGACGAGGCCTACCTGGCCCACCGGCTGGTGGAAGAAGTCAACGATGTGTATATCAAGCACTTCGGTCAGCCGTTGATCCCGGCGGATACCACCGTGGCTAACGTGATTGCCCATCAATTGATCGGTGAAGATTTCGCCAACCAGTTGGATCAAGCCGTGCACCTGGCGGTGGATGAGATGCTTAACGACGAGAGCTTCGCGCTGGAGTCGGTCGAAGCGTATCGCGAGCAACTGAAAAGCCCGGACACCGAGGCCGCCTGGAAGCGCTGGCCGTGCCTGTCGCGGCAGTTGGGGGTGGAGTTGGCGTTGGATCAGCCGGCTTAAACCTTGAATTCGACACAGAACAAATGTGGGAGAGGGCTTGCCCCCCTCCCACATGTTGATCCGGTTCCGTCAGCCGATTGATGGCGCGGAGCCGATCCCTGTCGTCGTGCGAATCCTGCCTTCCAACCGTCGCTTCAACCCACGCGCCTCAATCACCAGCTTCGAACCCTTCGCCGCGTTGGCCCGACCCCATTCCTCCAGCAATTCCAGGCAGGAATGGTCGATATAGCTGAGGTTGTTGAGCGGGACATGCACCGTGGTCCCCGCAGGCACCGTCGACAGCACCTGGGTCAACGCCGGCACTTTGAGAAAGGTCGCCGCACCAATCAAACGCAGCTCCATCTCGCCCTCCTGGGGCAAGTCGATCAGGCTGACTTTCAGCCGCGACGCCTTGAACGCCAACTTGACCAACGTGAGACCAAAGCCCACCAGCACACCCGTCAGCAGGTCGGTAAAGATGATCGCCAGCGCCGTGGCCGCATAGGTGAACATCGGCATCCGCCCGTAGCGCCCCAAAGCCTTGAACGCCTTGACGTCGACCAGCTTGATCCCCGTGTACACCAGCACCCCGGCCAGGCTCGCCACCGGGATACTTTGCAGCACGCTCGACAGCAGCAACACGAAGCCCAGCAACCATACGCCGTGGAACATTGCCGACAGACGGGTGGTTGCACCCGCCTGGACGTTGGCCGAACTGCGCACGATCACGCCGGTCATCGGCAAGGCACCGACCAGCCCGCAGAGCATGTTGCCGACGCCTTGGGCGGACAGCTCTTTGTCGAAGTCGGAACGTTGGCCGTTGTGCATGCGGTCGACAGCCGCCGCCGAGAGCAGGGTTTCGGCGCTGGCGATAAATGCCACGGCAAAGGCTGCAATCAGCAGTTGAGGATCAGCCAGGTTCAGCAGGTCGCTGGGGCGCAGCCAATCAATGGCGTCAGCCAGGTTTTCCGGGACTTCCACGCGTTTGACCTGCAACGCCAGCACCAGGCTGGTGACCGTAGCCAGGCCGACGCCGAGCAACGCACCCGGCACGAACCGCAGCGGTTGCGGGCGGAATTTATCCCACAGGTACATCACCAGCATCGTCGACAGGCCCAGCAAACCCGCTTGCCAGCCGAGCCCGCCACCAAGGGTCGGGATGGCTTCGGACAGTGCAGCCGGGAAGCCCGCCAGGTTGTCCAGCCCAGAAGGCTTGGGCGCGCCGTCAAGCATCACATGAATCTGCGACAGCACAATCAACACGCCAATCCCCGCCAGCATGCCGTACACCACTGCGGGCGCCGTCACGCGGAACCAGCAGCCCAGGCGCAAGCGTCCGGCCACCAATTGCAGGAAGCCCGCCAGCAGCAGGATCGGCCCCAGCATCAACATGCCGTGCTGGCGCACCAGTTCGAACACCAGCACCGCCAGACCCGCCGCCGGGCCACTGACCTGCAGCGGCGAACCCGCCAGCCAACCCACCACCAGGCCACCGATAATCCCGGTGATCAGACCTTTGGCCGGCGGCATGCCGGACGCAATCGCGATGCCCATGCACAGCGGCAGGGCGACCAGAAACACAACCACCGAGGCGAGCAGCTCCCGTGGCAATACAGCTTTCAATTGAGCAGCACGCATGATGACTCTCCCGAGGCATTCGCCGGGCGCGGTAAAGCCTGGCTGCATCCATGGCAGCCACCGCATTACCCGGCAGGGAAGTGTTTTAGAAGCGCGCTTTAGGCGTCGCGCAAGGAATCGGCCCGTCGCCGCTCAACGGTCGGAACGCCGACTGGTCGGCATCGTAGGCGCGGATTTCGCTGGTCTCGATGTTGTAGATCCAACCGTGGATATACAACTGACCATTGGCCATGCGTGAGGCCACGGAAGGGTGGGTACGCAAATGTTGCAACTGGGCGATGACGTTTTCTTCGGTCAGCACCTTCATGCTCTCGCCTTCGTTGGCGCAGTCGCAGTTGTCCTCGACCATCGACTTGGCCACCTCGGCGTGCCGCAGCCAGGCCCGTACCGTCGGCATTTTTTCCAGGCTGTCGGGGTTGAGTACCGCACGCATGGCGCCACAGTCGGAGTGACCGCAGACGATGATGTGCTGCACACCCAGGGCAAGTACCGCGTACTCGATAGCGGTTGAAACACCGCCGTTCATCTGGCCGTAGGGTGGCACCACGTTGCCGACGTTACGGGTCACGAACAGGTCGCCGGGCGAGCTTTGGGTGATCAGCTCGGGCACGATGCGCGAGTCGGCGCAGGTAATGAACATCGCCCGCGGGCTCTGGGCCGTGGCGAGTTTCTTGAAGAGTTCTTCCTGCTGGGGGAAGACGTCGTGATGGAAATGCAAAAAACCGTCAACGATATGCTTTAGCGCTGCATCGGCGGACTCCGCCACTTGAGGGGCTGAAGCCGACGCAGCCAACGGCTGTTTATCCTTATCACTCATGATTCATCCTCTTGATTAGTGCAGGGGAGTGTTCAGGACAGTTCGACGCCCGGCCAGTGGAATAGTTGTAAAACTCCAAAATCCAGGCGCCGACTCATCAGTCACTCGCTGAGCAAGGTAACCGTCGAAACTTAACTCAAACTGAATGAACCGCTCTAGATCGCGGGTTTCAGTGATGTCAAAACGCGACTATTCCTACAAGCAAGGTGCATTCTTGCTGATCAGTCTACAACAATGCCATCTGTCTGCCCGGTGGACAGAACGCCGTGCAATCCAGGTTGAATCCTTCACGGCGATTGAGCCCCAGGCGTTTGATCGCCTTGCTGAAACGCTGGGCCAGCAAATCGGCGAACGGCCCTTCGCCCCGCATGCGCACGCCGAAGCGGCTGTCATACACCTCACCACCGCGCACCTGCCGAACCAGGCTCATTACATGGGCCGCACGCTGCGGATAATGGGCTGCCAGCCACTCTTCAAACAGCGGCGCCACCTCCAGCGGCAAGCGCAGCATCATGTACGCCGCACTCTGCGCACCAGCGGCGTGCGCTTCGGTCAGCAGGCTTTCCAGTTCACTGTCGTTGATCATCGGGATCATCGGCGAGCACAGCACGCCCACCGGAATCCCCGCCTCACGCATCACCCGGATCGCTCGCAACCGCGCCTTGGGCGCGGCGGTGCGCGGTTCCAGGATGCGCTTGAGCTCATCGTCCAGGCTGGTGAGGCTGATCATCACCGCCACCAGGCGCTGGCGGGCCAACTCGGTGAGCAGGTCGAGATCACGCAGGATCAGCGAACCCTTGGTGATGATGGTCACCGGGTGTCGGTAGCGCAGCAACACTTCGAGGGTCTGCCGCGTGATGTTGTATTCGCGCTCGATGGGCTGGTACGGGTCGGTATTGGAACCCAGGTTGATCGGCGCACACACGTAGCCGGGCTTGGACAGCTGCTGCTCCAGCACATCGGCCGCATTGCTCTTGGCGATCAGTCTGGTTTCGAAATCCAGCCCCGGTGACATGTCCCAATAGGCATGGCTGGGCCGCGCATAGCAGTAGATGCAGCCATGCTCGCAACCGCGATACGGGTTGATCGAGCGATCAAACGGCAGGTCCGGCGAGGTATTGCGGGTGATGATGGTCTTGGCCGTCTCAATACGCACTTCGGTGCCCTGGGTCGGCGGCACTTCCTGGTACCAGCCGTCGTCCTCGGCCACGCTGACCGTTGGCGCAAAGCGGTTGTGCAGGTTGGTGGCCGTGCCCCGGCCACGGGGCGGCAACGGCGTAGACATAAAAGCGCCTCGATACTGTTTTTATATACAGTATCGAGGCGCGAGGTGTCTGACCAGTGCCGTTTGGCGGCCAGCCAGGATTTAGTGCTTTTGCGTGGCCTGCCCCAAATCATCGCCCGAAGTGGTGCGCATATCGTTCTTGCGCAGGTCGGCGACGTCGCTGGCGTTCACTGGCGCACCTTTGTTGCCCCAGCTGCCACGGATGAAACTGACCACGTCGGCGACTTCCTGGTCCGACAGGCGCCAGGCAAACGCCGGCATGGTGAAGGTCGACGGCGCCGCGTGCGTAGCCGGCAAAGTGCCGCCGTTCAACACAATGTTGATCAACGAGGTGGCATCCGCCGTCTGCACTACCGGGTTACCCGCCAGGGCCGGGAACACCCGTGTATAGCCATGGCCATCGGTTCGGTGGCAGGCCGCGCAGTTGTCGATATACACCGAGGCACCCCGCTGGCTGTCATCGCCTTTCCACAGCGCCTGGGCTACCTGCTTGTCGTACACATGGGGCTGATCCTGGGGATCGACCGCCGGCAGGCTCTTGAGGTAACGGGCGATAGCGGTCAGGTCGTCTTGCGACATGTACTGCATGCTGTGGACGACCACGTCGCTCATGCCACCAAACACCGCGCTGCGATCACTGCGACCGGTCTTGAGGAATTGCACCAGCTGCTCCTCGCTCCAGCTGCCGAGGCCGTCCTTGTGGTCGCCACGCAAGCTCTTGGCGATCCAACCTTCCAACGGCGCACTGCCGGACAGGAACGCGGTGCCATCGGTAGCACTCAGGGCTTTTTCCTGCATGGTCAGGGCACGCGGTGTATGGCACGCGCCGCAGTGGCCTAAACCTTCCACCAGGTAGGCGCCACGGCCGATAACCGGGTCAATCGCTGCCTCAGCCGGTGTATCCGCCACTTCAGGGGCAAACATCCAACGCCACGCCGCCAACGGCCAACGCATGCTCAAGGGCCACGGAATGTCGCTGTCCTTGTTGTCTTGGGCAACGGGTTCCACACCCTTCATGAAGTACGCATACAGCGCCTGCATATCGCTGTCGCTGACACGCGCATAAGACGGATAGGGCATCGCCGGGTAAAGCGTACTACCGCTTTTGGCGACACCATGGCGCACGGCCTTGTCGAAGTCGTCGAAGCTGTAGTCGCCCAGGCCGGTCTTGTCCGGGGTGATATTGGTGGAGTAGATCACGCCAATCGGGGTTTCCATCGGCAGCCCACCCGCAAAGGGTTTGCCACCCTTGGCAGTGTGGCAGGCCACGCAGTCACCGGCGCGGGCCAGGTATTCGCCCTGCTGGATCAGGTCGGTTTCGGCAGCGCTTATGGAGCAACTGCTGAGCAGCGCCAACGTCGCGATAACAAATGCTTTCATGGTCATCGCTCCTTATGCCTGAACCAGTGGGCCGGGGTTTTTCAGGTACTGCTCACGGATCGCCCGAGCCGACCAGTAGGTCAGCGCCGCCACCAGGCCAGTAGGGTTGTAGCCCAGGCCCTGTGGGAAAGCGGACGCGCCTGGGACAAACACGTTGTGTACATCCCAGCTCTGCAGGTAACGGTTCAACGCACTGGTTTTCGGGTCGGTGCCCATGATCGCGCCACCGTTGAGGTGGGTGGTCTGGTAGGACGCAGTGTTGAAATGCTCACCGACTTTTTTACCAAGTACCGCAATGGCCTTGGGGTTCATCGCTTGGGCGACCTTGCCCATTTTCTCGACCATGAAGCGGTTCATCTTGATGTCGTTTTCCTGCCAATCGAACGTCATCCGCAGCAGCGGCAAGCCGTAGGCATCGCGGTAAACCGGGTCCAGATCCAGGTAGTTGCCACGGTAGGATTGATGGGCGCCGTGGGCATCCATCGACACCTGATGGGTGTAGTAATCGGCGGTGGCGCGCTTCCACGCACTGCCCCAGGCCGGGGTGCCAGGCGGGTTGGACGTCCCGGCAATCGGCCGGCTGCCGGCCTGGTTGACCCACATCGGCGAACCGCCCACAAAGCCATGGGGCCCATGGTCGAAGTTGTCCGCGTTGAAGTCGTCCATCGCCACGCCATTACCGCCCGCGCCGATGAAGTTGTTGGTGTGAGTGTCTTTGTCGAAAAAGGCTTTGATGGTGGCCATGTTCTGGTAGGCGAAGTTGCGGCCCACCACGCCTTCATTGGTGATCGGGTCGTACGGCTTGCCGATGCCCGACAGCAGCATCAGCCGCACGTTGTGGAACTGGAACGCGCCGAGGATCACCAAGTCCGCCGGCTGCTCGATTTCGCGTCCTTGGGCGTCGATATAGGTCACGCCCGTGGCTTTCTTCTTGGTGCTGTCGAGGTTGACCTTGAGCACGTGGGAATTGGGGCGCAGTTCGAAGTTCGGCACCTGGCGCAAGGCCGGCAGGATGTTCACGTTCGGCGAGGCCTTGGAGTACATGTAGCACACGTAGCCACTGCAAAAACCGCAGAAGTTGCACGGCCCCATTTGCGCGCCGTAAGGGTTGGTGTAAGGCCCCGAGGTGTTGGCCGAGGGCAGGTTGTAGGGTTTGTAACCCACGTCGGCAGCCGCTTTCTGAAACAGCTGTGCGGAGACGGTGTTTTTCTGCGCCTGCAACGGAAACGGGTTGGAGCGATCTGGCGCGTAAGGGTTGCCGCCACGGCCTTCGCCCACCAGTTGGCCTTTGACGGTCCAGGCTTGGCCGGAGGTGCCGAAGACCTTTTCCGCGTAGTCGAAGAACGGCTCCAGTTCTTCATAGCTGACGCCGAAGTCCTGGATGGTCATGTCCTTGGGAATGAAATTTTTCCCGTAGCGTTCTTCGTAATGGCTGCGCATGCGCAGCTCGATCGGGTCGACACGAAAGTGCACACCCGACCAGTGCAAACCCGCGCCGCCCACGCCATTACCCGGCAAAAAAGCACCGAGCTGACGGTTAGGCAGGGCGACGTCATTCACGCTGTGGCGAATGGTCACCGTTTCCTTGGAGATGTCCTGGAAGAGTTTCTTGCGCACGCTGTAGGTCAATTCGTCGATGACCTGGGGATAGTTGCCGTCCGGGTACGTGTCCTGCATCGGGCCGCGCTCCAGCGCCAGCACGTTGAGGCCCGCCTCCGTCAGCTCCTTGGCCATGATCGCGCCAGTCCAGCCGAAGCCTACGATCACTGCATCCACTTTCTTCATGATGGTCGCCACGGTTATGCCCTCTCGCCACGGATGGAAACAGCCGGGAAGGGGTATTGCTCGTTGCGTTCCACCCAATCCATAAAGTCGGCGCGGGCGCCGGGGAAGCCGATCATGGTCCAGCCGACCATGCCTTTATTGCCCCCGTGGATCGGGTCGCAGAAGAAGCCTTCCTTGGTGTTTTGCAGTAACAGGTTGAAGAACATCTTTGGCGGCACCGCCTCGAAATGCGCCGTTACTTCACTGCCGCCAGCCTCTAGACGGCGCAGCATATCGTCTCGGGTAGCGCTGTCTTGCGCAGCAAAAGCTTTACCGTTGAAGGCTTTCGACCAGGCATCCGTCGCAGCAATGCCCAGGCGATAGATCTCTTTGGGTACCAACTTGCTCTGCCAGCCCATCTCTGGCGCAGCGTCGGCGTTGAACGGACCTTGCATGAACCACAGCGCGCCACTGGCATACGGCGTGTTCATCTGACGGTCGATGTATTCCGGCGCACCGGCTTCCAGGGCACCTGGGCCTTGGGCGTCGGCGGGGATCAAGCGCTCGACGGCGGCGTTGATAAACGCCCATTCTTCTGCGGTGAAATAGCTTGGCTCGTAGGCCTTGTCGCTCGCCGCAGGCTTGGCCGGCGCGGCCTGGGCAGGCTCAGGCGTGGCCATCAATATCGAGCCGCCAAGGCCGGTACTGGCAACCGTGACCACCGGGATCAAGGTCAAGGATTTGCGCAAAAAGTCACGCCGGGGGTTGTCTTGATCTTGATCAGACATGGGTGCACCTCATCATGTGGTCACGGGTTTATTCGGTCGCTTCTGGGGAGCGGCTCGTCTATTTTTGGCAATCAATGGTTACAAATGATAGCAGGCTAAGGATGTGGAGAACGGATTCAACGACCTAAGTCGAATAAACGCAGGCAAAAAAATGTGGAAGGGGGCTTGGCTCCGATAGCGGTGGGTCAGCCGATACATAGGCTGCCTGACACTGCGCTATCGGGGGCAAGCCCCCTCCCACATTAGGTGTGCGTGAAACTTTTAGTCTTTTTTCAGCTTCGGGTTCGGAAAGAATTGCACTGCCTGAACCTTGGGATCCGCCGGCGCTTTGAGTGCCGAGGTATTGACCCGCGTCCCCAGCTCCTTAGGCACTGACAGCCCTTGATCATTCAAGGTGTCGGTATAGCCACAGGCCACGCATTCGCGGTGCGGCACGTTGTCCTCGGTCCACATTTTCAGCTTGTCCGGCTCGCTGCACGCCGGGCAGACCGCCCCGGCGATGAATTGTTTTTTGGTAATCACAGGCCCTTCACTCATGCTGCCGCGTCCTCACTCAGGCCGCTGTGGCGCAAGAGTGCGTCAATCGACGGTTCGCGTCCGCGGAAGTCGACGAACAGCACCATCGGCGCCTGTGAACCACCACGGGCCAGGATCGCCTCGCGGAATGCACGACCGGTGTCAGCGTTGAGTACGCCGTCCTCTTCGAACTTGGAAAAGGCATCCGCCGACAGCACTTCTGCCCACTTGTAGCTGTAGTAACCAGCCGCATAACCACCGGCGAAGATGTGCGCAAAGCTGTTGGGGAAGCGGTTGTAGGCCGGCGGACGCATGACCGACACCTCGTCGCGTACGCCTTCCAACACCTGCGCCACGCTGCGGCCATCACCATGGGTGGCGTGCATTTCGAAGTCAAATAACGAAAACTCCAGCTGGCGCACCATCATCAGGCCGGACTGGAAATTCTTCGCCGCGAGCATTTTTTGCAGCAGGTCCTGGGGCAGCGGCTCACCGCTTTCATAATGGCCGGAGATCAGCGCCAGGCCTTCTGGCTCCCAGCACCAGTTCTCCATGAATTGGCTCGGCAACTCCACCGCATCCCAGGCCACCCCGTTGATGCCGGACACGCCGGCGTGTTCGACGCGGGTCAGCAGGTGATGCAGGCCGTGGCCGAATTCGTGGAACAGCGTGGTGACTTCATCGTGGGTCAGCAGGGCAGGCTTGCCGCTGTCAGCCGGGGTGAAGTTGCACACCAGATTGGCCACCGGGCTTTGCAGCACACCGTCAACGGTGCGACGACGGTCGCGGGCGCCGTCCATCCAGGCACCGCCACGCTTGTTGGCGCGGGCGTAAAGGTCAAAGAAGAAGCGGCCGACGTGCTGGCCGTTTTCCTTGATTTCAAACAGGCGAACATCCGGGTGCCAGGTGTCGAAGCCTTTCTGCTCGGCGATCTCGATGCCATACAGGCGCTGCACAATGGCGAATAGGCCGCCCAGCACTTTGTCGATCGGAAAGTAGGCGCGCAGGGCTTCCTGGGACACGCTGTAGCGCTGCTCGCGCAGTTTTTCGCCGTAGAAACCGCTGTCCCAGCTTTGCAGGTCGGCGCAACCTTGTTCGGCGGCGTAGGCCTTGAGCTGTTGCAGATCCTGGGCGGCAAACGGCTTGCTGCGCTTGGCCAGGTCGCGCAGGAAACTCAGGACCTGATCGCTGGATTCAGCCATTTTGGTGGCCAGGCTCAGTTCGGAGAACGACGCGAAACCGAGCAGTTGCGCCAGTTCCTGACGCAGGTCGAGGATCTGTTCCATCACCGGGCCGTTATCGTTCTGACCGGCATTCGGGCCTTGGTCCGACGCACGAGTGCAATAGGCCGCGTAGATTTCTTCACGCAGGGCCCGGTCGTGGGCGTAGGTCATCACCGCGTAGTAGCTGGGAAATTCCAGGGTGATCAGCCAGCCGTCGAGGCCTTTGGCCTGTGCGGCAGCAGCCATTTGCGCCTTGGCCGAGTCGGTCAGGCCGGCGAGCGTAGCCTCATCGGTGACATGTTTGGTCCAGGCCTGGGTGGCGTCCAACAGTTGGTTGGAGAACTTGCTGCCCAGCTCGGAAAGTTTGCTCTGCACTTCGGCATAACGCTTCTGCTGCTCAGGTGGCAGGTCAATGCCCGACAGGCGGAAATCGCGCAGGGAGTGCTCAAGAATGGTTTTTTGCGCCACGTCGAAACCGGCGGCTTCGGGGCTGTTAGCCAAGGCTTCGAAGGCCTGGAACAGCTCGCGGTTCTGGCCCATTTCGGTGGAATACGCGCTCAATGCGGGCAGGCAGCTTTCATAGGCCTCGCGCAATTCGGCGCTGTTGCACACCGCGTTGAGATGGCTGACCGGGCTCCAGGCGGCGCCCAGGCGGTCATTCAGTTCGTCCATGGCCAGTACCAGCCCGGCCCATGTCGGATTTTTACCCTGGCTTTGCAGGATGCCTGCGATGGCAACGCGGTTGTCGGCGAGGATCTGTTCGATGGCCGGCTGCACGTGCTCGGCACGGATCGCCGAGAACGGCGGCAGGTCGTAGGACTGCAGAAGAGGGTTGTTCGCGCTCACGGTTGGCACCTTGGCTGAAGAAACATGTAAGAACAAAGATGGGGCCATCTTAATTACAATCAACGCCCACCGCAGCTATCAGCAGAAGAGAGAGAGGCTATCGTGACCCTTCGCACCTATCAGAACCACACGCCAACCCTGGGCGCCGGGGCTTTTGTCGATATTTCGGCGGTGGTGATCGGCGATGTCGAAATCGGCACCGACAGCTCGGTTTGGCCGCTGACCGTGATTCGCGGCGACATGCACCGCATCCGCATCGGTGCGCGCACCAGCGTGCAGGATGGCTGCGTGCTGCACATCACCCACGCCGGCCCCTTCAATCCTGATGGTTTCCCGCTGCTGATCGGCGACGACGTGACCATCGCTCACAAAGTCATGCTGCATGGTTGCACCGTGGGCAACCGCATCCTGATCGGCATGGGCAGTATCGTGATGGACGGCGCCGTGGTGGAAGACGACGTGATCATAGGCGCCGGCAGCCTGGTGCCGCCAGGCAAGAAACTCGACAGCGGCTTCTTGTATGTGGGCAGCCCGGTTAAACAGGTCCGGGCGCTGACTGACAAGGAGCGCGCCTTTTTCACCTACAGCGCCGCGAACTACGTGAAGCTCAAAGACCTGCACCTGGCTGAAGGATTTGACCAATGAGCCTGCCTTACCAAACCGTGTTGTTCGACCTGGACGGCACCCTCACCGATCCACGCGAGGGCATCACCCGCTCGATCCAGTATGCCCTCGGCAAACTGGGCATCGACGAGCCGGACCTGACCAAACTCGAACACTTCATCGGCCCGCCGTTGCTGCAAGCGTTCATGCAGTTCTACGCCTTCGATGAAGCCAAGGCCTGGGAGGCGGTGAATTTTTACCGCGAGCGCTTCAAAGCCACGGGGCTGTATGAAAACCGCGTGTTCGACGGGGTGACGCCGCTGCTGGAAGACTTGAGCAGCCAGGGCCGCCAGCTGTACGTAGCCACCTCCAAGCCGTGGGAATTTGCCCGTGAAATCGCCCGACATTTCGACTTTGCCAAGCACTTCAAGGTGATCTACGGCAGCGAATTGGACGGGACGCGGACCAACAAGGTCGAGCTGATCGCGCATCTGATGTGCGAGGAAGACCTGGACCCGGCCACGACCTTGATGATTGGTGATCGCAAGCACGACCTGATCGGAGCGCGTAGCAATGGGCTGGATTCGGCGGCCGTCGGTTATGGGTTTGGCAGCTTTGAAGAGTTGAATGCCGAAGCGCCGACCTGGCACTTTGAGACGTTGGCAGAGATGCATCAGGCGTTTTTGCAGCGGGCTTGAGGCCGCCGCCCCCTCCCACATTTTTGAAAGGTGTACGCCGGACAAGGTGGGAGGGGGCTTGCCCGATGAGTCCCTAAAGATCCCCCCCCCGCCAACTGCCTCAACGCCGCCTTGCGCTGCGCCACCGGCAATCCACCCAACGTCTCCACCGCCGCATAGAACTTCACCCAATCCCCGCCTTCGCGCGCAAACAACGCCGCAAACGCCGGCACCCACTGGTCATACAGCCCGAACGGCAGCAGCCGCGCGTTGTTCATCGGCAGGTTGATCCAGGCGTCATAACGCTTGTCGCCACTCCACTGGCTGTCGCGCATCTGCCGGTACTCACGGCGCAAGTGCTCGAATTCGGCCGCCTTGGCCCGGCGCATCGACTCGGCAGACAGCGGCTGCGCGTAGAGTTTTTCCAGGCGTTTGCGCGTGTCGAGGATCAGTTGGATAAACTGGTCACGCTGCTTCAACGTCAAATTGCTCAGAGGCCCCAAACCACGGGCGGCGCGCCATTGTCGGGTACCTTCCTGCTCGACAAAGCTGGCAAATGATTCGTTGAACTCCGTGTCGTCCTTCACATAAAAACGCTGGTGCGCGAGCTCATGAAAAATCAGCGTGGCCAGGCGTTCATCACCCCAATGCATCATCGAACTGATGATCGGGTCATTGAACCAACCCAGCGTGGAATAGGCTTCGACCCCGCCAATCGACACATCCATGCCTTGCTGACGCAACAACGCCGCCTCACCCCGTGCGGCACCTTGGCTGTAATAACCGCGATAAGCCACGCAACCGGCAATGGGGAAGCAGTGATTTTCAGGAGACAGGGAAAATTCCTGCGTGGCGAAGACATTCCAGACCACATAAGGCCGGCCAATATCGGCGTACAGCCGGTAACTCTGGTTGTCAGGCAGGTGCAGGTGCTCGCTGGCGAAGGTTCGCGCTTTTTGGGATTGGGTGAGATGCTCGCGCAGTTGCTGCGGGCGGGATGGGTCAGCGACGACCTCTGAAACGGGCTCTCGAGCCTGCAACAGCTGCCACTGGCCACCCGCCAATTGGCTGTAGTAGCTGACACTGGAACAGCCACTGAGCAGCAACACCATCAACCCTGGAAGAAAACGCCTGACCATACCTGACTGCTCTTGGCTGATGGGTTCGTGTTTATACTGACCGAGATACCCGTCCTGTCATCGAGTGCCTGTCATGCGTCAGCTCTTGCTTTGCGTCGCCGCCTTGTTCATCAGCGCCTGTACGTCAACCCCGATGCCTCCCGCCGATCCGCAACAAGCATGGGTTGATTTTGCCACGCCAACGCCGGGCGCCAAGCTGGTGATGGCACAGCGCCTGGACGGCAAGAACCTTAACGACGGACGCTACTTCCAAGTCCCGCCTGGCGGCCACGAGCTGATGGTACGTTTTGATTTTGAAGTGCCTACGGGCGGAAATTTCAGCAGTTTTGGCCAAACGACCGAGCGAACCTGCTTCATTACGCTGCAGTACGACCATTTCGAAGCAGGCCAACGTTATCGCCTGGAAGGACGCTCGTTGGGCTACACGCCGAATATCCGCCTGTATAACGCCGCCCGCCAGTTACTGGCTGAAGAGCGCAGCGTGAACTGCCTCTGATCAGTCGTTATTTTTTTGGTAGACGATCGCCTTGGTGCCGTTCTCACAACTGCCGACGACCATGGCTACGTCGTGCTTATCAGCTTCTTCTTTGCTGACGATCTCCAGGGTGTAGGACGGCACCGCGTTAGCCTGGATCTTGACCTCGATCTCTTTCCTGAGCTCTTCACAATCTTTCGGCGCGGCCACGGCCGAAGTGGCCAACACACCGCAGATGATCGCCAAGGCAAAACGTTTCATGTGTGAAGCTCCCTGAATGCACTGCGCACGGGTGTGCGCCTAGGCTGCATATGGCTATTCGACCACAGTTTGGAATCACGAGTTCTGATTTAACGCAGAACTGAATGTAGGAGGGGGCTTGCTTCCGATAACGGTGGATCAGTCGACATTTATATGACTGAAAGACCGCTATCGGGGCAAGCCCCCTCCCACAGTGGACCTACGCGGTCAGTTGACCAGCGTGGCGTCCAGGCTGATTGTTGCATTCAACACTTTGGACACCGGGCAGCCTTCCTTCGCCTTCTTGCTTAGCTCATCGAACTGCGCCTGGCTCGCGCCTGGGATCTTGGCTTTCAGGATCAGGTGCACAGCCGTAATAGCAAAGCCGCCATCGACCTGGTCCAGCGTCACTTCGGCCTGGGTGTCGATGCTGTCAGCCTTGAGCCCCGCATCGCCCAGAATCATGGAAAACGCCATGGAGAAACAGCCGGCATGCGCCGCACCAATCAGTTCTTCCGGGTTAGTACCCTTGCCGCCTTCAAAACGTGCCTTGAAGCCGTAGGGCGCTTCGCGCAACACGCCGGTTTCCGTGGAGATAGACCCCAGGCCCGTCTTCAGGTCACCTTCCCAATGCGCGGATGCTTTTTTAACGATACTCATAGCGGTCTCCTCGAACGGTGGTTTTGCGTCAGTAAGGGTTCTGAGGATAGACCGCTTGGCAAAGTTCATCTTCTTGTCGGAGAAACCTAGCAATCCAGTAGGAAATTTCTACTCAGCTATTGAATCTCGGGTATATGCCCTCATTGCATAGAGCATGCACATGAAGCGGCAGGTTTTGGATCGTCTAAAAAGCCTGCGCCCCTATTGGAGAAGCAGGCTTATGAAATCGCTGTCCGACGTGAAGTTCTCGACCCTCGACCTGGTGCCCGTGCGGGCCAATGGCAGCGTGGCGCAGTCGCTGCGCAATTCCCTGGACCTGGCCCAGCACGTGGAAAAGTTTGGCTACAACCGTTTTTGGGTGGCTGAACACCACAATATGGACGGCATCGCCAGCTCGGCCACCTCGGTGTTGCTGGGTTATCTGGCGGGCGGTACGTCGACGATCCGCGTCGGCTCCGGTGGCGTGATGCTGCCCAACCACGCGCCGCTGGTGATCGCCGAACAGTTCGGCACCCTGGAAAGCCTCTACCCCGGCCGTATCGATCTGGGCCTGGGCCGTGCGCCGGGTTCCGATCAAATGACCGCGCGCGCTCTGCGCAGAGAACGCTCCGGCAGCGCCGATGAGTTCCCTGAAGATGTTGCCGAGCTGATGGCCTACCTGGGCCCACGGACACCCGACCAACGCATCATTGCCGTACCCGGCACCGGCACCAACGTGCCGGTCTGGTTGCTCGGTTCCAGCCTGTTCAGCGCACAACTGGCAGGCGAGCGGGGTTTGCCCTACGCCTTCGCCTCCCATTTCGCACCTCGCCTGATGCACGAAGCGATTCGCGTGTACCGCAATCACTTCAAACCATCGGCGGTGCTGGACAAGCCCTATGTGATGCTCGGCATTCCGCTGGTGGCCGCTGACACCGATGAACAGGCCGACTACCTGGCCACCTCGGTGTACCAACGCATCCTCGCGTTGATGCGCGGGCAAAGCCTGGTGCAGCGCCCGCCGGTCGATACCATGGACGGCCTGTGGCTGCCCCATGAGAAAGATGCGGTGGGAAGCTTCCTCGGCCTGGCAATGGTCGGCAGCCCGGCGAAGATCCGCGCCAAACTGGAGGTGTTGATCGAGCAAACCGGCGCCGACGAGCTGATCTTTACCAGCGACCTGTATGAACACGCCGACCGGATTCATTCCTACGAGCTGCTGGCGCAGTTGATGAAGGGCTAAAACCCAGGCGAAAAAAAAACCGACGCACCTGCGTCGGTTTTTTATGTCTGAAACACGCAATCACCCGCGTTTGTAGACGATTTCCTTGGTGCCGCCTTCACAGCTACCGACCACTTTAGCGTCGGTCGAGGCGCCTTTATCCACCACTTCCAGCGAATAACCCGAAGCGCCCTTGGCGTCGATTTTCGCGGCAATTTCGCTTTTCAGCTCGTCACAAGGCTTGCCTGCCGCCAGGGCTGTGCCGGCAATGCTCAACAAACCTACCGCTAACAGGAACTTCTTCATCCGTTACTTTCCTTGCGCTGATCAAAAAGAGCGTGCCGACGCTTGTGGCGTCGGCACCCATTGGTTGTAGCGCAGGTTATGGCAATCGGCCAGCGGGCAAAGTTCAACTCGCCCGATCAACTACTGGCAATTCGGAACCCCACCTTGAGGGTGACCTGGTAGTGGGCCACCTTGCCGTTTTCGATATGCCCGCGGGTTTCAGTCACCTCAAACCACTCCAGATGCTTGATGCTCTTGTTGGCTTCAGCAATGGCATTGTTGATGGCGTCCTCGATACTCGTGGTCGATGAGCCAACCAATTCGACTTTCTTGTAGGTGTGGTGATCACTCATGGCAGTTCTCCTAGGGTCGTTAAGCAAGCGTAGCAGTCAATGTTCGTACTGCTTCTGGCGGCCATTCCTACTCGAAAGTTCAGATTTACTGCACTTTCTGAAACCGCTGGAGTCGGTATCTACACACGCCACTCAATCACTTCAGGAGAGTCCACATGGCCAACACTTCTTTACGCAAAGCGTCGCTGGAAAGCATGGAAGCCGAGATTTCGAGCCTGCTCAAGTCCCTTGAAAGCCTCAAGGACGATGCGTCGGATGAGTCGCGCAAAACCTTGAAGGCCCTGAAAAGCAATGCCGAGAATGCCCTCAAGCACTCCCGCCACCTGATCAGCGACGCCTATGAAGAAAGCAAAGTCAAAATCCGTGAAACCGGTGTCGCTACCCGGGATTACGCGCAAGAGCACCCATGGACTACAGCCGGTGTGGCTGTCGGTGCATTGGGCCTGCTCGCCGCTTATCTGCTGTGCAAGCGTGGTGACTAACTTCCCGGCTGGCTCCCCGGCTGGCGCGAAAGCTCAGCCTTGAGCCACTGCGCCAGTTGCCCGGCGCGCCCGTCTGCGGCGCGTTTGGGCAGCCACAATGCCAGGTGCGCCGGGGTTTCACTGAAACCCCACGGCGCCACCAGCCGACCTGCACGCACGTCCTCGGCCACCAACGGCTGCGGCGCGATCGCCACACCCAGCCCGGCCACTGCTGCTTCCAGCAAATAATACAAATGCTCAAAACCCTGGCCGTGTTTCAACGCGCCGGGTTCGATGCCGTGTTGCTGCGCCCAACTGGGCCAGGCTTGGGGGCGCGAGGTCGTGTGCAGCAGCGCTTCGCCACATAAAGACGAGGCGGGCGCCTGGCGCAGCCGTTCGTAACCGTTGAAGCGCGGGCTCATCACCGGGCCGATGCGCTCACTGGTCAGCTCATACACCTGCATGTCCGCCGGCCACGGTGGCTCGGCGAAAACCAGCAGGGCATCCAGGCCGGGGCGCCGAGGATCAAGGTCGCCGTCACCTGCTGACAGGTGCAGGCGCAAGTCCGGCAAGTCTGAGTTCAAACGCCCCAAGCGCGGGATCAGCCAGCGCGCCAGCAAACTCCCCGAGCAGCCGAGCACAAACGGCGCGTCGGCGCTGGCCTGGGTCAGTTCGGCGCATACATCCCTCAACCGCTCGAATGCCTCGAAGCTGGCATCCCGTAGCCGAACGCCGGAATCTGTGAGTTTAAGGCCGCGCCCGTCTTTGATGAACAGACTGACCCCCAAGTGTTCCTCAAGCACCTTCAACTGTCGGCTGACTGCTCCGTGAGTCACGTGCAACTGCTCAGCCGCTTGGCTGACACTGTTGAGCCGCGCGGTGGCTTCAAACGCGCGCAGGGCATTGAGGGGTGGAAGGTCTCGGCTCATCTGTGAGTTTTCCTGACAGGTTACGGCGATCTTATCGGTTTTCAGTCGGGAGCGTCAGGGGTAGAGTGGCCCTCATTGTCAGTTACACACCTTTTTTCCTGGAGCGTCCCATGACTCAGTCCCAGACCGATCTACGCAACGGCCCTGACGCCAGCGGCCTGTTTGGCGCATTCGGCGGCCGCTACGTTGCCGAAACCCTGATGCCGTTGATCCTCGACCTGGCCCGCGAATACGAAGCGGCCAAGATCGATCCGGCATTCAACGAGGAATTGGCCTACTTCCAGCGCGACTATGTGGGCCGTCCAAGCCCGCTGTATTTCGCCGAGCGCCTGACTGAGTTCTGCGGCGGCGCCAAGATCTACCTCAAGCGCGAAGAGCTCAACCACACCGGCGCGCACAAGATCAACAACTGCATCGGCCAGATCCTGCTGGCGCGGCGCATGGGCAAAAAACGCATCATTGCCGAGACCGGCGCCGGCATGCACGGTGTGGCCACCGCCACCGTCGCCGCGCGTTTCGGCCTGCAATGCGTGATCTACATGGGCACCACCGACATCGAGCGCCAGCAGGCCAACGTGTTCCGCATGAAGCTGCTGGGCGCCGAAGTGATCCCGGTGGTTGCCGGCACCGGCACCCTGAAAGACGCCATGAACGAAGCGCTGCGTGACTGGGTGACCAACGTCGACGACACCTTCTACCTGATCGGCACCGTGGCCGGTCCACACCCGTACCCGGCGATGGTGCGCGACTTCCAGGCCGTGATCGGCAAGGAAACCCGCACCCAGCTGCAAGCCCAGGAAGGCCGCCTGCCGGACAGCCTCGTGGCGTGCATCGGCGGCGGTTCCAACGCCATGGGCCTGTTCCACCCGTTCCTGGACGACACCAGCGTCGAGATCATCGGCGTGGAAGCCGCCGGCCACGGCATCGAAACCGGCAAGCACGCGGCCAGCCTCAACGGTGGCGTACCGGGTGTACTGCACGGTAACCGTACCTTCCTGCTGCAGGACGACGACGGCCAGATCATCGACGCCCACTCGATTTCCGCCGGCCTGGATTACCCTGGCATCGGCCCGGAACACGCCTGGTTGCACGACATCGGCCGCGTCCAGTACACCTCGGTGACCGACGACGAAGCGCTGGATGCCTTCCACAAATGCTGCCGCCTGGAAGGGATTATCCCTGCCCTGGAAAGCGCCCATGCCCTGGCCGAAGTGTTCAAACGCGCACCGGCCCTGCCCAAGGATCACCTGATGGTGGTCAACCTGTCCGGCCGTGGCGACAAAGACATGCAGACCGTGATGCACCATATGGAACAGTCCCAGCAGGAGAAACACTGATGAGCCGCCTGCAAACGCGCTTTGACCAACTCAAAGAACAAAACCGCGCCGCCCTGGTGACCTTCGTCACCGCTGGCGACCCTGGCTATGACACGTCCCTGGCAATCCTCAAGGGCCTGCCGGCCGCCGGCGCCGATGTGATCGAGCTGGGCATGCCCTTCACCGATCCGATGGCCGACGGCCCAGCCATCCAGTTGGCCAACATCCGGGCGTTGGAAGCCAAGCAGAACCTGCTGAAAACCCTGCAGATGGTTCGCGAGTTCCGCAAAGACAACAACGACACCCCGCTGGTGTTGATGGGCTACTTCAACCCGATCCACAAATACGGCGTGCCCACGTTCATCGCCGACGCCAAGGAAGCCGGTGTCGACGGCCTGATCGTGGTCGACATGCCCCCGGAACATAACGGCGAGCTGTGCGACCCGGCCCAGGCGGCAGGTATCGACTTTATCCGCCTGACCACGCCGACCACCGACGACGTGCGCCTGCCGACCGTCCTCAACGGCAGCTCCGGTTTTGTGTACTACGTCTCGGTGGCCGGTGTGACCGGCGCCGGTGCAGCCACCCTGGAGCACGTCGAAGAAGCCGTGGCCCGCCTGCGCCGCCATACCGACCTGCCGATTAGCATCGGTTTTGGTATCCGCACGCCGGAACAAGCCGCGGCCATCGCTCGCCTGGCGGACGGTGTGGTAGTGGGATCAGCGTTGATCGATCACATCGCCAATGCCAGCAACAACCAGCAAGCCATCGACGGGGTGTTGAGCCATTGCGCGGCGCTGTCGGAAGGTGTGCGTAACGCCCGTAAGTAAGCGCCATGTAGCCAGAGGTAAAGTTCCTGATACAGAGGAATCAACTCGGCGCTTCACGGCCTAAACAGCAAGACCAAGGGATTTCGAACTGCGTTCGACGTCCCTTTTTTGTTTGTGTGCCCTGAGGAATACCCGATGAAAATGCCCAAAACCGTGATTGCAGGTCTTGGCGTGCTGGTGCTTGGCGCCAGCGCTCTGGTGCAAGCCGCGCCGCCTGACCAGCGAGGTGATGACCGTGGCGGCCCGCAAGGCCAGCACGAGCAACGGGGCGACGACCATCGTGGCCCACAGGCCAACCGTCGCGGCGGCCCACCCCAGGACTTCGGCCCGGTGCGCCAGATCATCCACGACAACCATGGCCAGTTCTCCCGGGGCGTACCGCCGCCGCCAAATGTGCGCCTGGTTCGCGGCGAGCCACTGCCTCGCGGCTATTACGGCGAACGCCTGGACAACCGCGCCCTGGCCCGCCTGCCGGTGTACCAGGGTTACGAATGGCGCCGTTCGGGACCGGATGTGGTGTTGATTGCTGTGGGTACAGGCATCGTCTACGAGATTCTGGACGGTGTGCTGAACTGACCGAATAACCTCTCGAATGTCCGCTAGGCTTGAAGGGTGAGCGTTTTGCTCACCCTTCAACGCACTTCATGCCTCTTGCCGTCTAACCACCTCGCAAGCCCCACATTCCTTGCCTCCCGGTCGTTAAGTTAGCTGCATCAGAAGTCATCCTTGGCTCTCAGGAGTACATCATGGCATTTGATCTCATCACCGCTTCGGACCGCCGCCACACCACTCTGCAGAAAGGCTTCAACCTGCGCTGGCCACTGGGCAACGTTCAGGGCCAATCGTCACCCAATGGCGCCAACCTGATTTACCTCTGCTACAGCCCCCAGGACATCATCGACGCTGCAGCACAGGCGTTGGCGGTTCCCAACGGGCGGATTACCGTGCGCAGCGGCGGCCACTGCTACGAGGGATTTGTCGCCAACAAAATGCCCGATTCCCCCGGCGAAGTGTTGTCGATTCTGGATATCGGGCAGATGAACCAACTGGCCTATGACCCGAATGGGCAAATCGAGTCTCAACTGGTGACGGGCTTGCCCTATCGCTATGCCTTTCGCCTGGAAGCCGGCGGCCAGAACTGGGATGCCTATGTCGCGCTGTACAAACTGGCGGGCAAGACGCTGCCGGGCGGCTCGTGTTATTCGGTCGGGCTGGGCGGGCATATTTGCGGGGGCGGCTACGGGCTGTTGTCACGCAAACACGGGCTGGTCTGCGACTGGCTGGACGGCGTCGACATGCTGGTACCCAATACCCAGGGCAACGGACTGATACCGCTGCACGTCTGCCGTGACAGCACGGATCCAGACGAACTCAACCTGTTCGCCGCATGCTGCGGTGCGGGGGGCGGCCAGTTCGGCATCATTACCAGCTATTACTTCAAGGCATTGCCGGACGCCCCCAAAGAGGTGCTTTGGCTGGTGCTGGAATGGGACTGGGCGCTATTGACCAAGCCGGCACTCGACAACCTGTTGGCCGCCTATCAGCTGTGGTTTGCCAACAATCAGAGCAACCCGGACACCTGGGGGCTGGCGACCAAGCTAGAGATGCGCCATCAGCACACGGGCAACCTGACGCTGGGCATCCACTACGTGGACAAGGATGGCGAACTCAACGACCAGGCACCTTTCGACGATTTCGTCACCCGGATGCTCGCCGCCATTGCACTGCCCGCCACCGAATCTCTGGTGCCGTTTCACGTAATCCACCTGCCGCGCGGCAGTGCCGGCGGGCGCACCATCAATGCCTTACCCGCTGCGCGGGACGCTGCTCGGCGCCTGGATTGGCTGCCGTGTCAGCAGGCATTGAATGGCTCGGGGGATAACCAACGTGGCCGGTATAAGTCGGCCTACCAAAAAGGAGGGTTTACACCCCAGGTGCTGCAAGCCATATGGGACACGTTAACCCTGGACGACCCCGATAACGACCTGACCCAGAGCCTGATCCAGATCCAATCCTTTGGAGGGCGCATCAATGATCCCGCTCCGGGAGTACGTCGAGAATCGTCGGCGGCGCAGCGCTCCTCTTATTTGAAGTGGCAACCGCAATGTTATTGGCGCGATGCCAGCGCCGCCTCGGACCAGGCTCACGCACGTTGGATCCAGGGGCTTTATTTCAGCGCTTTTGCCAATGACGGCGGCGTGCCGATCAACAGCGAGTTCGAGGGTTGCTACATCAATTACCCGGACCTGGACATGACGCACCTTGGTGGCAACCCCGCCAATGCCAAAAACCCCCATTGGTACCGCATCTTCTTTCCGAATCTGATCATCGAAAGCCGCCTGCGGCGTACCAAACAGCGCTGGGACCCGTTGAATGTGTTCCGCAACGAGATGTCGGTGCCGTAATCCAAAAAAGAAGGGCGACCCTGGGGTCGCCCTTCTTTTACAACTGGATCCGTTCGACCTTGCCCACCAGCAGGATGTAGGACAACGCCCCAAGCAACGCCAGCACCGCAATATAGGTAATCGCTGGCGCGAACGAATCGCCGCTGGCCAGAAAACCAATCACGATCGGCGTGGCAATCGCGGACAGGTTGCCGATGAAGTTGAACACGCCCCCCGTCAGGCCCAGCAACCGTGCCGGTGCCAGGGTCGACACCAGTGACCAGGTAATCGACGCCAGGCCGTTACCAAAGAACGCCACCGCCAGGAACGCGATCACCCATGCGGTTGAGTCCACATAGTTGGCGCCGATGATTGCTGTGGAAATCAACAACCCGCCAATGATCGGCAACTTACGCGCAAAGCCTACCGACGCACCCCGGCGAATCAGCCAGTCGGAAAAAATCCCCGAGCACAGCACACCCACGAACGCAGCCAGGAACGGCAGCGATGCCAGCAAACCGGACTTGATGAAGTCCATGCCGCGATATTTCACCAGGTAGGTTGGGAACCAGGTCAGGAAGAACCACAGGGTAGAGTTGAGGCAGAACTGCCCCAGGTAGATACCCCAGAGTTTGCGCTTGCTCAGCACGATGCCCAGGTCGACCCAGCTGAACGGCGCCTTGACGGTTTGCGCCTGCATATCCACCAGGCCACCACCGTCGCGGATCAGTTGGATTTCAGCCTCGTTGGCGCCTTTGAAGTCCTTTGGCTCGCGGTACACCGCGTACCAGATCGCCGCCCACAAAATACCGACGCCACCGGTGACGACAAACACCATGTGCCAGCCGTAATAGTGTTGCAGCCAGGCCAGTACGGGCGTGAGGAACGCCAGCCCGACAAACTGCCCGGAGGTGTAGAAACCGATCGCCGTCGCGCGCTCGCGCTCAGGGAACCAGGTGGTGACCACGCGGCTGTTGATCGGGTAGGCCGGGGCTTCCAGCGCACCCACAGCCATGCGCAGTACAAACAGCGCAATGAAGCTGGCGGCGAAACCGAGCATCACGGTCGCGATGGACCACAACAGCAAGGCGGCGGTGTAGAGGATGCGCGGCGGCACGCGGTCCACCAGCCAGCCGCCGGGGATCTGCATGGCAGCGTAGGTCCAGCCGAACGCGGAGAAAATCAGGCCGACGTGCACCGGGTCGATCCCCAACTCACTGGTCAACGCCGGCGCGGCAATCGACAGGTTGCTGCGATCGAGGTAGTTGATAACCACGGTGATAAACAGCAACACCATGATGAAGTAGCGCTTTCGGGTAGGCGTGACTAAAGGCGCCTGTCCGGTGAGGGATTCAGGGTGCATGGGGGTTGCCTCTTCTTATGTTTATTGAGGTGGGCCTTCTGAAGAAACCGGATCAAGTGTGGGAGGGGGCAAGCCCCCTCCCACATTCTTGAGCGTGTTCTTTCAGGCAGAAATCACCACTCGGCAAAGCTGCCGTCGGCATGGCGCCAGATCGGGTTGCGCCAGCGGTGGCCGATAGCCGCGCGTTCGATCACGTATTCCTCGTTGATCTCAATGCCCAGGCCCGGCCCGTTGGGGATCTTCACGAAGCCCTTGTCGTAGTCGAACACGCCTGGATCACGCACGTAGTCGAGCAAGTCGTTGCTCTCGTTGTAGTGAATGCCCAGGCTTTGCTCCTGGATAAACGCGTTGTAGCAAACCGCGTCCAGTTGCAGGCAAGCCGCCAGGGCGATCGGGCCCAGCGGGCAGTGCAGGGCCAGGGCCACGTCGTAGGCTTCGGCCATGTTGGCGATCTTGCGGGTTTCGGTGATGCCGCCGGCGTGGGAGGCGTCCGGCTGGATGATGTCGACGTAGCCTTCGCTGAGCACGCGCTTGAAGTCCCACCGTGAGAACAGGCGCTCGCCCAGGGCAATCGGCGTGCTGGTCAGCGGTGCGAGTTCCTTGAGCGCTTCGTAGTTTTCGCTGAGCACCGGTTCTTCGATAAACATCAGTTTGTACGGGTCCAGTTCTTTCATCAGGACCTTGGCCATGGGCTTGTGCACCCGGCCATGGAAGTCGACGCCGATACCCACGTTAGGGCCGACCGCATCTCGCACGGCCGCCACGTTGGCCAAGGCAAGGTCGACTTTTTCGAAGCTGTCGACGAACTGCAGTTCTTCGGTGCCGTTCATTTTCACGGCGGTAAAACCGCGAGCCACGGCCTCTTTGGCAGCGCGAGCGGTGTCGGCCGGACGGTCGCCGCCGATCCACGAGTACACGCGGATCTTGTCGCGCACCTGGCCGCCCAGCAGGTCGCTGACGGACACACCGAGGGCCTTGCCCTTGATGTCCCACAGCGCCTGGTCGATACCGGCGAGGGCGCTCATGTGCACGGCGCCGCCACGGTAAAAGCCGCCGCGATAGAGCACGGTCCAGATGTCTTCGATATTGCGTGGGTCTTTGCCGATCAGGTAGTCAGACAATTCTTCAACCGCAGCCGCCACGGTGTGTGCGCGGCCTTCGACCACGGGCTCACCCCAGCCGGTCACGCCCTGGTCGGTCTCGACCTTGAGGAAGCACCAGCGCGGCGGGACGATATAGGTCGTCAGTTTGGTGATTTTCATCTGTTATCTCTCTTATAGATGCGGCGCCTGTGGGCGCGGAACTTGATATCAGCTCAGGGCTTTCCAGGCGGCGACATAAGCCTGGGCACGGCTCGCTACCTGATCCACTGTCATACCCGGCTTGAACAACCCGGAACCCAGCCCGAACCCCTTGGCGCCGGCGTCGGTAAACACCTGCATGTTGTCCGGGGTAATGCCGCCTACCGGCAACAGCAGCGTGCCCGCCGGCAGTACCGCCAACCACGCCTTGATCACCGCCGGGCCCATTTGCTCGGCTGGGAACAACTTCAACACGTCGGCGCCTTCGGCGAGGGCCGCAAAGGCTTCGGTCGGCGTGGCCACACCCGGCGACAGGTAAAGGCCCGCCGCTTTGGCGGCGCGCAACACCTTGGCATCGCTGTGGGGCATGACGATCACTTGGCCGCCAGCCGCTTTGACCTGCCCGACCTGTTCGGGTGTCAACACCGTGCCGGCACCGATCAGGCAATCGGCGGGCAGGCTGTCGCGCAGGGTGCGGATGCTGGTGTACGGGTCCGGCGAATTCAGCGGGACTTCGATCACGCGGAAACCGGCGTCATACAACACCCGGCCGACCGCCTGGGCTTCATCCGGGCGCAGGCCGCGCAGGATTGCGATCAAACCGTTTTGTGCGAGTGCTTGCTTGAGCATGTCAGGCCTCCGATACAGGTTGAACCAGCCCGGCCGCCACGGCCAGTTGCCACAGGCCGCGCTCGGTGGCTTCCTGCGCCAGGCTGACGTGGGCGAAGCCGCAAAGGGCGAGGGCGCGTTGATAGCGGGCGCACAGCGGTGCGGCGCCCACCAGAATGATGGGGGTCTTGCGGGCACTGGCCGGCAGGCCGGCGAGTTCGTGGCCGATCAACAGGCCAGACAGATAATCGGGCTGCTGGTCGCCAGCGAGTTCCCTGGTGAGCCCCAGGGTGCGGGCGCTGAACAAGGTCGACAGCACGCCGCGCTGGCCGTCTTGGGACAACGCCACGTGCACGCCGCGGTCAAAGGCGTCGGCCTGGAAGGCTTCGGGGGTCTTTTGGGTGCGGCCGAGGATGCTGTGCTTGCTCAGCACGGCGAAGACTTCACCGGTCATGAACGTATCGAAGTGAGTGATACGGCCATCGACGACCTCGACCCACTTGGAGTGGCTGCCCGGCAGGCCAATCAACACTTCAGCGCCCAGACCCTGCAGCACGCCCAGCACTTGGGTTTCTTCGCCGCGCATCACATTGGGCAAACCGACCTGCTCGATCACACCCGGCACGATGTGCACATCGACACCGCGCAGGCTGCGCACGGTATGCAGAGCCTGGCCGAGGCTGGCGACATCGACCGGAGTATTGCGATAAGCCGCTTCGCTCCAGCCTTGGGCGCTGCCGACCATACCGCAAGCAATCACCGGCAAGCCGGGTTGGGCGTCGAGCCAGTCACCGCATGCCGCGTCGAAGGCCAATTCAAAACCGTCACTGCAACGCACGCCGGCGATGTCCCGGGGCTCACTGGGCAAATGCATGATGCCCGACGCCAGCGAGCGTTGTTCCAACACCACGCCAGCGGGGCCGAGTTTGTAAGCACGAAGGGAGCTGGTCCCCCAATCGAGCGCGATCAATTGCGCCTGCATCGCTTCACCTGAGTTCAGAGCGGATGCGGCGAATATAAACCTATGGGCGAGAAAGTCTCAATATATAAATATCAATCCCACATTCAGGGACAAAATTTAAGAAAAGGCTGACAAGTTCAGGTCACGCATGGCGCCCATCCAGATCGCGTAGTCGGTGTGATCCTTCAAATCGTCGCCGGTATCCGGGTGCAGGAACACCACCAAGCCGTCGCGATGGATCACCAGCCACGGCAGCACGACGCCGATGTATTCGGCGTCGAATGCCAATTGGCAACTCCAGTCCGGGTGCGGGCCGACGGGCTTTTCGTGTACACGCCCCATGCGCAGCGGGAAGAGTTTGGCAGCGTCTTCGCACAGGGTGCGCGCCTGCTCAAGGGTGTTTGCGTCAAAGTAGATATGGGCGTGATAGCCCTTGATACGTTGCATGACGGACTCCGGATCCAATATGCGCCAAATCCTAGACCGCAATCGACGGCAGGGCCAGCCCGGTCAACGACTGCGCGCTGCTGGCCTGCTCGGCCACCAGCCACTCGACAAAACGCTCGACCAACTGCCCCCGGCGTTTGCGCTGGGGCTGTACCACGTAGTAGCCGAAACGTGAGATCACGGTGTCGCTGATCGGTCGGCACAGCCAGTTCTGCTCCAGCAGGTTATCCACCAAATGGCGCCAGCCGATGGCCACGCCCTGGCCGGCAATCGCCGCCTGGATCAGCAGGGTGTAGTTGTCGAAGCGCAGCTGGCCGGGGGTGGGCGCCGCGGTGATGCCCAGCTCGCGGAACACGCCGCTCCAGTCGAACCACTGGCTGTTGTTTTCCTGGCGCAGGTGCAGCAGCGGCACATCGTGCAAGTTCTGCAGGGTCAGTGGTGCGGGTTGCGCCTTGAGCCACTGCGGGCTGCACACCGGAAACACTTCCTCATTGAACAGCCACAGGCTGTCGCCCTGCTTGAAACGGCCGTCGCCAAACAGCACCGCCACGTCAATGTCGCTGCGCAGGGTCGCGTGGTTGCGTTCACTGGTCACCAGGCTCACATCGACCTGAGGATTGGCCTGGTGGAAGCGGTGCAGGCGCGGCATCAGCCAGTAGGCGGCGAAGGCGAAGTCGGTGGCCACTTGCAGCACTTCGTGCTGGTCCTGCTGGGTGATGGCGCTGAGGCCCTGATTGATGCTCTGCAGGCCACCTTGCACGTGCTCGAACAGCAGGGCGCCGGCGTCCGTCAGTTCGATACCGCGATAGATGCGATCAAACAGGCGCACCGCCAGCTGTTCTTCGAGGCGCTTGATCTGCTGGCTGATCGCGGGCTGGGTGGTGCCCAGCTCCATCGCGGCGGCGGTAAAACTGCGATGGCGTGCCGCCGCTTCAAATGCGCGCAGCAGGTCGAGAGACAGGTCACCCAGGGACTCATACATAAGCTGTGCTTATCCTAGACATTGCTTTTTATGGGCTTTACCCCATTTTCAATGGGCCGCATGCTCATTCGCATAAACACCGCCTATGGAATGCCGAGAACCCATGAAGCGCAAGAACATTCTTTTCATCATGGCCGATCAAATGGCCGCGCCGATGCTGCCGTTCTACGGATCTTCCCCGATCAAGCTGCCAAATCTCAGCCGCCTCGCCGAACAAGGCGTGGTGTTCGACGCTGCCTATTGCAATAGCCCACTGTGCGCGCCGTCGCGCTTCACCTTGGTCAGCGGCCAATTGCCGAGCAAGATCGGCGCCTACGATAATGCGGCGGATTTGCCCGCCGATGTACCGACTTATGCCCACTACCTGCGGCGCCTCGGCTACCGCACGGCGCTGTCGGGCAAGATGCACTTCTGCGGGCCGGACCAGTTGCACGGCTATGAAGAACGCCTGACCAGCGACATCTACCCCGCTGACTACGGCTGGGCGGTGAACTGGGATGAGCCGGACGTGCGCCCAAGTTGGTATCACAATATGTCCTCGGTACTGCAAGCCGGTCCCTGCGTGCGCACCAATCAGCTGGATTTCGACGAAGAGGTGGTGTTCAAGGCTCAACAGTACCTGTTCGACCATATTCGTGAAGACGGCGACCAGCCGTTCTGCCTGACCGTGTCGATGACCCATCCCCACGACCCGTACACGATTCCCAAGCCATTCTGGGATCTGTACGACGACAACGACATCCCGTTGCCTGCAACACCCGCGCAAGCTGATCTCGACCCGCATTCCCAACGCCTACTCAAGGTCTACGACCTATGGGACAAGCCGCTGCCTGTGGATAAGATCCGGGATGCGCGCCGGGCTTACTTCGGTGCCTGCAGCTACATCGACAGCAATGTCGGCAAGCTGCTGCAAACCCTGCAAGACACCGGCCTGGCCGACGACACCATCATCGTGTTCTCCGGTGACCACGGCGACATGCTCGGCGAGCGCGGCCTCTGGTACAAAATGCACTGGTTTGAAATGGCCGCCCGCGTGCCGCTGCTGGTCTGTGCACCGGGGCAGTTTGCGGCGGGCCGCGTTTCCCACGCGGTGTCCACCGCCGACCTGCTGCCGACCCTGGTGGAACTGGCCGGCGGCGAACTCGACCCACACCTGCCACTGGATGGCCGCTCACTGGTCCCGCACTTGCAAGGGCAGGGCGGGCACGACGAAGTGTTTGGCGAGTACATGGCCGAAGGCACCATCAGCCCGCTGATGATGATTCGCCGGGGCGCCTATAAATTCATCTACAGCGAAGACGATCCCTGCCTGCTGTTCGATGTGCACAACGACCCGCACGAGCAGGAAGATCTCAGCCAGTCACCGCAGCATCGGTCACTGTTCGAGGCGTTTTTAAGTGAAGCGCGGGCCAAATGGGACATCCCGGCGATCCACCAGCAGGTGCTCGCCAGCCAACGCCGTCGGCGCCTGGTATTCGAGGCGCTGACCCAAGGCAAGCTGAAGAGCTGGGATCACCAGCCACTGGTAGACGCCAGTCAGCAGTACATGCGCAACCATATCGACCTCGATGACCTGGAGCGCAAGGCACGTTATCCACAACCCTGCCAAAACCAATAAATACAGAGGGAAGGCCATGCAAAAGTTATCTGTGATAGTGGGCATGCTGGTGCTGGGCAGCGCCAATGTGTATGCAGACACCAGCTGTGAAACCGTGAAAATGGCCGATCCAGGCTGGAGCGATATCGCGGCCACCAACGCCATCACCGGTTTTCTGCTGACGGGCATGGGCTACAAACCCAAGGTCGACACCCTCGCGGTGCCGATTACCTTTGGCGGGCTCAAGGACGGCCAGGTGGATGTCTTCATGGGCAACTGGATGCCCGCGCAGCAGGGGTTTTACGACAAGTTCGTGGCCAACGGCGATGTGGTGCAACTGGCAAAAAACCTCGACGGCACCGAGTTCACCCTCGCCGTGCCGGATTACGTGTGGGACGCGGGCGTGCATGACTTTGCCGACCTGAACAAATTCGCCGACAAGTTCGACAAGAAGATCTACGGCATCGGCTCCGGCGCGCCGGCAAATATCTCGTTGCAGGAAATCATCAAGAAGAACGACTTCGAGCTCGGCCAATGGAAACTGATCGAGTCCAGCGAACAGGCGATGCTGGCTGAAGTGTCACGGGCGGTGAAAAAACAACGCTTCGTCACCTTCCTCGGCTGGACCCCGCACCCAATGAACGTGCAGTTGAAAATGCACTACCTCAAAGGCGGGGAAAAGTACTTTGGTGACACAGGCAGCGTGTACACCCTGACTCGCAAGGGTTATGCACAGGCCTGCCCGAACGTAGGAAAACTGCTGACCAACTTGAGTTTTACCCAGGAAATGGAGAACAGCATCATGGCCGAGGTGGCCAACAACAAGGTCAGCAATGCCGAGGCTGCGAAGGCGTGGATCAAGGCCAATCCGGCTGTGCTGGATAAGTGGCTTGATGGGGTTAAAACCGTGGATGGCCAGGATGCATTGGCCGCAGTCAAAGCCAAACTCTAACGCCTGCTGCCTTCCCCTGTAGATCCCGTCTTCAAGTTTCGGGTCGTAGATACCGTCTTCACCCTCACCGGGCAAGCGCACATTTCGCCTTGTAGCAGCTGTCGAGCGCAAGCGAGGCTGCGTTGGCGCCCCGCAGATCGCGGGGTGTCAATACGTCCGCTACGCAGCCTCGCCAAGGCTCGACAGCTGCTACGATCCGAAGCTTGCGCTTGCCCGGTGAGGCTCTAGACGGTATCTACGTGCAGCCCAATGTTATTCTGGTTTAACCCTTTAAATCCGAGCCTCTGATGCCACGGCCCAACCGCCACACACTGTTCCCCTTCCTCAGCTGGCTCCCACGCCAAACCCGTGCCAGTGTCGGCCGGGATGCGCTGGTGGGCCTCAGTGGCGCCGTGCTTGCCCTGCCGCAGTCGATTGCCTACGCCCTGATCGCCGGTCTCCCACCGGAGTACGGCCTGTATGCCGCCATCATTCCGGTGCTGATCGCCTGCCTGTGGGGCTCGTCCTGGCATTTGATCTGCGGCCCTACGGCGGCGATTTCCATCGTGCTGTATGCCAGTGTCAGTCCACTGGCCGTACCGGGCTCACAGGACTACATCACCTTGATCCTATTGCTGACGTTCCTCGCGGGGGTGTTCCAGTGGTTGCTGGGCATGCTGCGCTTTGGCGCGCTGGTGAACTTTGTCTCTCATTCGGTAGTGCTGGGCTTCACCTTGGGCGCCGCCGTCGTGATCGCGCTCGGTCAGCTGCCCAATCTGCTGGGGCTGGACTTGCCGAGCCAGGCCACGGCGATCAATAGCCTGCTGGCGTTGATCGAGCATGGCGGCCAATGGGACCACGCCTCGCTCGCCTTGGGCTTGAGTACATTGCTGGTGGGCGCAGTGCTCAAGTACCTGGTGCCGCGCTGGCCGACACTGTTGATCGCACTGGCCTTAAGCAGCGTCGCCGCATGGCTGTGGCCGGCGATGTTCGGGCATGTGGCATTGGTCAGTTCGTTTATCGGCAAACTGCCGCCGTTCAGCCCGTTACCGTTGGACCTGGACATGATCCTGCGCCTGCTACCCAGCGCCGTGGCGGTGGGCATGCTGGGGCTGGTGACCAGCCTGTCGATTGCCCGCTCGTTGTCGGCACGTTCGCAACAGTTGCTCGACGCGAATCAAGAAGTTCGCGCGCAGGGTTTGTCCAATATCATCGGCGGATTTTTCTCCGGCTACTTGTCGGCCGGGTCCTTTACCCGCTCGGGCCTCAGCTATGAGGCGGGTGCCTGCTCGCCGTTGGCCGGGATGTTTTCCGCGTTGTGGGTGGCGCTGTTTGCGTTATTTGGCGCTGCGCTGATCGCGCATATTCCGATCCCGAGCATGGCGGCGAGCATCCTGCTGATTTGCTGGGGTCTGGTGGATCACCGCGGGATTCGCGCATTGTTCCGGGTCAGCCGCGCCGAGTTTGTGGTGATGAGCCTGACCTTCGTCGCCACCTTGCTGCTGGAGCTGCAAACGGCGATCTATGCGGGGGTGCTGGCGTCACTGTTTTTCTATCTCAAACGCACGTCGCAGCCACGGGTTCAGCAATGGCGCGACGGTCGCGACGACGTATTGCGCGTCGGCGGCTCGATCTTTTTCGGCGCCAGCCACTACCTGCAAGTGCGCCTGCAACGTTTGCAGGGCGAGCGGGTGGTGATCGAAGCGCAGCAGATCAACTTTATCGACTATTCCGGGGTGGAGATGCTGCACCAGGAGGCGCGGCGATTGAAGGGGCTGGGGCGTAGCCTGACATTGCGCGGGGCGCGGCCGCAGGTAGTGGAAGAACTGAAGAAGCTGGAAGGGGCCGACAAATGCCCCCTCCATTTCGAGAACTGAACGCGGTTCAAATGTATCAGGCTAACTGACGACGTAGCTCAGCCAACACCGGCGCCGACTCCGGGCGCACACCGCGCCACAGGAAAAACGCTTCGGCCGCCTGCTCAACCAGCATGCCCAGGCCATCCATCGCCACCGCAGCATCTTGCTCGGACGCCCAACGGCAAAACGCGGTCGGCTCCTTGGCGTACATCATGTCGTAGCAAAAGGTCTTACCCGGTTCGATCAGGCTGCCGGCAATGGGCGGTACATCGCCTGACAGACTGGCAGACGTGGCATTGATGATCACGTCCACCGGCTCACGCAGCCAGTCGAAACCACTGGCAGACACCGGGCCCAAGTCGTCGAACAGTTCAGCGAGCAACTCGGCCTTTGCCACGGTGCGGTTGGCGATGATCAAGGAAGCAGGTCGCTCAGCCAGCAACGGCTCCAACACCCCGCGTACCGCGCCACCGGCACCCAGCAACAGGATGCGTTTGCCTTGCAGGCTCAACCCGGCGTTGACCGTCAGGTCGCGCACCAGGCCGGCGCCGTCGGTGTTATCACCCAGCAGCGTGCCATCGGCCAACTTGCTCAGCGTGTTCACCGCCCCGGCGCGTTGGGCGCGTTGGGTGAGGTTGTTGGCCAGGCGGTAGGCGTCTTCCTTGAACGGTACAGTGACGTTGGCGCCACGCCCTTGCAGGAAAAACTCACGGGCACACCCGGTGAAATCCTCCAGGGGAGCAAGCAAGGTGCTGTAGTCCAATTGTTCGCCGGTCTGCTCGGCGAACATGTGGTGAATCAGCGGCGACTTGCTGTGGCCGATGGGGTTGCCGAATACGACATAACGATCCATCAGACGGTCGCCTTAGGCGCGGCAAGGCCGAGCCAGTCGCGGTCTTGCAGGAAGTAATCGGTGAGGCGCGCTTCTTCGCTGCCGGCCTCGGCTTTCCAGTCATAGCCCCAGCGCACTTGCGGCGGCAACGACATCAGGATCGACTCGGTACGCCCGCCCGATTGCAGGCCGAACAGCGTGCCACGGTCGTAGACCAGGTTGAATTCAACATAGCGGCCACGCCGGAATTCCTGGAACTGGCGCTGCTGCTCGGTATAGGCCGTGGCCTTGCGGCGCTGCACGATCGGCAGATAGGCATCGATATAGGCATCGCCGATGGCGCGGATGAAGGCGAAGCAGGTGTCGAAGTCCCACTCGTTCAAGTCATCGAAAAACAGCCCGCCGATGCCACGGGGCTCGTTGCGGTGCTTGATGTGGAAATAGGTATCGCACCAGGCCTTGTAGCGCGAGTACACGTCCGGCCCGAACGGCGCACAGGCCTGCTCGGCCACGCGGTGCCAGTGGATGCAGTCTTCTTCGTTGCCGTAATACGGGGTGAGGTCAAAGCCGCCGCCGAACCACCACACCGGCTCTTCGCCCTCTTTTTCGGCGATGAAAAAGCGCACGTTGGCGTGGGACGTCGGCACATGGGGGTTGTGCGGGTGGATCACCAGCGACACGCCGAGGGCTTCAAAGCCGCGACCGGCCAGTTCAGGGCGGTGTGCGCTGGCGGAGGGTGGGAGGCCGCTGCCGAAGACGTGGGAAAAGTTAACGCCGCCTTTTTCGATCACCGCGCCGTTTTCGATCACACGGGTGCGACCGCCGCCGCCGGCAGGCCGGGTCCAGGCGTCTTCGATAAAGCGAGTGTCCGTCTCGAAGGTTTCCAGGGCGCTGCAAATGCGGTCTTGCAGGTCAAGCAGGTAGGCCTTTACAGCCTCGGTGCGGGTAGTCATGGCATCACCTTGAATCGGGCAAAGCTACGCGAGGCCATTGGGCGTCGGCGGCAAATGGGCGCACAGGATAACACCGCACCCTATGCCCTCGCAGTTGACGAAGATCAAGCTTAGGAGTTCGATAGGCGGCTACGCGAGTTCGAACCAAGGAGAAGGCAGATGGCAAAACGTATCCAGTTCAGCGCCCATGGCGGCCCCGATGTACTTGAATATGTCGACTACACGCCGGCGGAGCCGGGCCCGCAGCAGGTTCGGGTGCGTAACGAGGCCATTGGCCTGAACTTCATCGACACCTATTTCCGCAGCGGCCTGTATGCGCCGCCTGCCTTGCCGTCCAGCCTGGGTGCAGAAGGCGCCGGCGTGGTTGACGCCGTTGGCAGCGAAGTCAGCCAATTCAAGGTCGGCGACCGCGTGGCCTATGGCAGCGGCCCGCTTGGCGCCTACAGCGAACTGCACGTATTGCCCGCCGCCAACCTGGTGCACCTGCCGGACGATATCAGCTTCGAGCAAGCCGCCGGGGCCATGCTTAAAGGTCTGACTGTGCAGTACCTGCTGTGCCAGACCTATGAACTGAAGGGCGGCGAAACCATCCTGTTCCACGCCGCTGCCGGGGGTGTGGGCTCCCTGGCCTGCCAATGGGCCAAGGCGCTGGGCGTGAAGTTGATCGGTACCGTGAGTTCGCCAGAAAAGGCCGCTTTGGCCAAATCCCTCGGCGCCTGGGAAACCATTGATTACAGCAAGGAAGACGTGGCAAAGCGCGTGCTGGAATTGACCGACGGCAAAAAGGTCCCGGTGGTGTACGACGGCGTCGGCAAGGATACGTGGCTGACGTCCCTGGACAGCGTGGCGCCACGTGGATTGGTGGTGAGCTTCGGGAACGCGTCGGGCGCGGTGGATGGCGTGAACCTGGGGATACTGTCGGCCAAAGGCTCGCTGTACGTCACCCGTCCGACCTTGGCGACCTACGCCAACAACCCGACGAACTTGCAGGCGATGGCGGATGATCTGTTTTTGATGATTAAAAGCGGCAAGGTGCGCATTGATATCAACCAGCGGTATTCGCTGGCGGAGGCGGCGAAGGCGCAGACGGAGTTGTCGGGGCGGCGTACCACGGGGTCGACCATTCTGTTGCCTTGAGGGCCCCATCGGGGGCAAGCCCCCTCCCACAGTTGACCGTGTTGTCATGACGGACACGGTTCAAATGTGGGAGGGGCGGTTCGACGATTCGACGCGGTCTCAGGAAGGCCGCACCACCTCACCCGTCGCCAGGTTGCGAATCAGGCTGGGGTTCTTGCGCCCGCCCAAGGCGCCACCCAACACCAAGTCAACCTGGCCACGGAAATACTGCTCCACACGAATCCGCGTGCGGGCAGCCGGGCGGCCTTGCGGGTTGGCCGAGGTGGAAATCAACGGCCCCACCTGCGCGCATAAATCACGCACCAAGGGGTGATCGCTGACCCGCAGCGCCACGGTGTCATGCACACCGGTAACCCATTGCGGCAGTAAATCCTGATGCGGCACCAACCAGGTATTCGGCCCAGGCCAGGTGCTGGCCATGCGGTCGATCCAGGTATCCGGGAAGTCTTCGAACAGGAAGTCGAACTGTCGGATATTGTCGGCAACCAGGATCAGGCCCTTGTCCACCGAGCGATTCTTGATCGCCAGCAGCCGGTCCACCGCTTCTTCGTTCCAAGGGTCGCAACCCAGGCCCCAGACCGCCTCGGTTGGATAGGCAATCACCGCGCCTGCGCGAATTTCCCGTGCGGCTTCCAGCACACGCCACCTGTTGACCATTGTTTACTCTCCGGACTAAAGCTCTGCGCAGTTTACCGATCTTCGTTACAAAACCTAGCAGCGTGCAAGCCAGCGCCCGCTTTCGCAGATGACCAGGCCTTCCAGTTCCAACTCGGTAAGGGTCGCCAGCACCTGGGACAAAGGTCGGCCGCTGGCAATCGCCAGGGCTTCGCTAGTGTGAGGTGCCGCGTGCAGCAACGCCACCAACGGATGGGTCACCGGCATCGGCGTGGGGCGCGACAATGCCTGCCAGCCCCGCAAGCCTTCAAGGATGTGCTCGATGGTTTCCACCAGCGTCGCACCCTCGCGGATCAACTGATGACAACCCTTGGCCCCAGGGTGATGGATGGAGCCAGGGATCGCGTACACCTCACGGCCCTGCTCGGCGGCCAGCTTCGCGGTGATCAGCGAGCCACTAGCCACGCTGGCCTCCACCACCAGTACGCCCAACGACAGGCCACTGATGATGCGATTGCGCCGAGGAAAGTTGTTCGCCTGGGGCCCGGCATCCAGCGGAAACTCGGACACCACGGCACTGCCTTGGGCAATCATCGCCTCGGCGAGCCGCCGGTGGCGCTGTGGATAAAAATTTTCCAGGCCCGTGCCAAGCACGCCGATGGTATGTCCACCCACATCCAATGCCGCTTGATGCGCCGCGCCATCGATACCCAACGCAAGGCCACTGGTGATGACAAAACCGGCACTGGCCAAACTGCGAGAAAACGCCGCGGCAGTGTCCATGCCAGGGCGCGACGCGCGCCGGCTGCCGACCATCGCCAGTTGCGGTTTTTCGAGGATTGAAGGGTCGCCAGCGACGAATAACAGCGGTGGCGCATCGTCGATCTGGGCGAGCAGAGCGGGGTACTCCGGTTGGTCCCACATCAGCAAATGCTGGGCCGGGCGCCCTAACCAGGCCAATGCTTGACTGGCGCCGTCACGGATTTGCGGACTGCGCCGGGCGTCGGCGCTGACGGGGGGCAACCCCAGCGCACGCCAGGCACTGGCCGGTGCACTGATAGCCTTTGAAGCGCAGCCGAACGCTTCGATCAACAACCTGAAACGCTTCGGCCCTACCTCCGGCAGCCTGTGCAAGCGTAGTCGGGCCTCCAGTTCTGACGGGGAAATTTCACTGCGGTTTATCGGAAACATCTGATCATCCTTGACCGGAACAAGCTGTGGATAACTCTGTTGGTAACTTATTTAGCAGGCTATTTATTGCGTTTGCTCAGCAGTCTCGAAACGGTCCATCACGGCCAGTGGGCGCGAGGCGTTGAGAACCAGGCCATAACTGAGTTTTTCGTAGGTGCGGAACACCAGCAGCGTGCCGGCGCGCTCATCGGGTAGCTTCGTGGGGGCGCCGGTTAGCGGGTCACGGACGGTGGCGCCGGTTTTGATGACGGCCAGCAATTGGCCCTCGACCATCCCGTCGCGCCGGCCCTTGTTCAGGGTGACGGCGTCCAGCACGCCGATCTGGGTCACGCCCCTCGGGATATCGATGATTTTTCCTTCAATGAAAGGCGCTGATTTCTGAGGCTCCAGCGCCGTGGGCAATTGCGCGCGGAGCAGACGGTCCCCAGGACGCACCTCCTGGGTGGCCCGTTGCACGGCGAGAGTGCTGAGGTCCCCCGCCATCACAAAACGAGCAGTACCGATGTCATCGGCATTGATACCCAGCAGTTCCTGGGTCTGGGGGTCGGTATAGACCTTGCCTCGGCGAAAGATCCCATAGCTCGGCTGGGCCGGGTCCAGGTCGCCCCTGGCGTGCACACGCTCGCCCTGGGTGCCCAGCACGCGCCCGGCCTCGGCCGCGACAATGTAAGGCGCTGTGTCCAGATCCCGGGGCGTATCCAGAATGCGGTTGTGCAATAAAAAGCGCTGGATGGCCTGTTGCGTCGGTAGATCCAGACGCGGGCCAGGTTGGGGAACCAGGGCTGCGGCAAACGGAACCCACAGCAGCAAGACGAGTAGCGATTTCCTCATGGGGTGAATCTCCTTTATTATGTGCGTTCGCGTGAAATGCCAGAGCCTTCGCGGCTTTCAAGCCTTTCACACCGGCCGTATGGGTCCATCCCACCGCCGATTTGCCTTTACCTCACATGTGCAGCAATTACGCTTATGGCTATTTTGAACATCCTCGAATTCCCCGACTCGCGCCTGCGCACGATCGCCAAACCGGTGGCCGTAGTGGACGACAAGGTTCGTCAGTTGGTCGATGACATGTTTGAAACAATGTATGAAGCCCCGGGTATCGGCCTTGCCGCCACCCAGGTCAACGTGCATCAGCGCATCGTGGTCATGGACCTGTCGGAAGACCGCAGCGAACCGATGGTGTACATCAACCCAGAGTTCGAACCGCTGACCGAAGAGATGGGCGAATACCAGGAAGGCTGCCTGTCGGTGCCGGAGTTCTACGAGAACGTCGAGCGCCCGCTGCGCGTCAAGATCAAGGCCCTGGACCGCGACGGCAAGCCGTTCGAGCTGATTGCCGAAGGCCTGCTGGCGGTGTGCATCCAACACGAATGCGACCACCTCAACGGCAAGTTGTTTGTCGATTACCTGTCCACGCTCAAGCGTGATCGGATCAAGAAGAAGCTGGAAAAAAAGCATCGCCAGCAAGCTTGATGCCCTCCTTCCAAAGGCTTGCTGCGGCAAGCCTTTTTCTTTTGTGACTGCTTTTAACCGAGACCTCCCATGACCGAGCCACTGCGCATTGTTTTTGCTGGCACCCCCGAATTCGCCGCCGAACACCTCAAGGCGCTGCTTGCCAGCCCTTACGATGTCATTGCGGTGTATACCCAGCCGGATCGCCCGGCCGGTCGCGGGCAAAAACTGATGCCGAGCCCGGTCAAGCAGTTGGCGCTGGAGCACAACATTGCTGTGCTGCAGCCGCCGACCCTGCGCAACGCCGAGGCACAGGCCGAGCTGGCTGCGCTCAAGCCTGACCTGCTGGTGGTGGTGGCTTACGGCTTGATCCTGCCGCAAGTGGTGCTGGATATCCCGCGCCTGGGCTGCATCAACAGTCATGCGTCACTGCTGCCACGCTGGCGCGGTGCGGCGCCAATCCAGCGCGCGGTGCAAGCCGGTGATGCTCAAAGCGGTGTAACCGTGATGCGCATGGAGGCGGGTTTGGACACCGGCCCGATGCTGCTCAAAGTGGTGACGCCGATCACCGCCGCAGACACTGGCGGCAGCCTGCACGACCGCCTGGCCGAAATGGGCCCGCCCGCCGTAATCCAAGCGATCGCTGGCCTCGCTGCCGGCACCCTGGAAGGCGAAGTGCAGGACGACAACCTGGCCACCTACGCCCACAAATTGAACAAAGACGAAGCGCGCATCGACTGGAGCCGTCCGGCCGTGGAGCTGGAGCGCCTGGTGCGTGCCTTCAACCCGTGGCCGGTCTGCCACAGCACCCTCAATGGCGAAGCCTTGAAAGTGTTGGCCGCCACGTTATCCGACGGCAAAGGCACACCCGGTGAAATCATTGGCGCCAGCAAAGACGGCCTGTTGGTCGCCTGTGGCGAGCAGGCCCTGTGCCTGACCCGTCTGCAATTGCCCGGCGGCAAGGCGCTGAATTTCAGCGATTTGTTCAACAGCCGTCGTGAGAAATTTTCCCTGGGCACCGTACTTGGGGTGGCCGCGCAATGAACCCACGTCTGGCCGCCGCCAAGGCTCTCGCCGCCGTACTCAACGGCAAGGCTTCGCTGAACAGTTCACTGCCGACGCAGTTGGATAAGGTCGAGGACCGCGATCGCGGCTTTACCCAGGACCTGGCCTTTGGCACCGCCCGTTGGCAGCCGCGCTTATCGGCGCTGGCGGCCAAGCTGCTGCAAAAGCCATTCAAGGCGGCCGATGCTGACGTCGAAGCGCTGCTGCTGGTGGGGCTTTATCAGTTGCTCTACACCCGCGTGCCGGCCCATGCCGCCATCGGTGAAACCGTCGGTTGCGCCGACAAGCTGAAAAAACCCTGGGCCAAGGCCTTGCTCAATGCCGTACTGCGCCGCGCCCAGCGCGAAAGCGAAGCGCTGCTGGCAGAGCTGGAACATGACCCGGTGGTGCGTACCGCCCACCCGCGCTGGCTGCAAAAATCCCTGAAGGCGTTCTGGCCCGAGCAGTGGGAAGCCATTTGCGCGGCCAACAATGCGCATCCACCGATGATTTTGCGGGTCAACCGTCGTCATCACGCGCGTGACGCCTACCTGCAATTGCTCACAGACGCGGGCATCAACGCCACGCCGTGCGTGTACAGCGTCGATGGCATTGTGCTTGAAGCCGCCACTGACGTGCGCAGCCTGCCGGGTTTTGCCGAGGGTTGGATCAGCGTGCAGGACGAAGCCGCGCAATTGGCAGCCGATTTGCTCGACCTGGCGCCCGGCCAACGCGTGCTCGACGCCTGCTGCGCCCCGGGCGGCAAGACCTGTCACATCCTGGAAGTCGAAAAAGACCTGGCCGGTGTCGTCGCTGTCGACCTGGAAGCCAAGCGCCTGGTGCGCGTACGAGAAAACCTCGCACGCCTGGGCCTGAGTGCCGACCTGATCGCCGCCGACGGCCGCGACACCGCCACCTGGTGGGACGGCAAACCATTCCAGCGCATCCTGCTCGACGCGCCATGCTCGGCCACCGGCGTGATCCGCCGACACCCGGACATCAAGCTCACCCGCCAACCCGACGACATCGTCGCCCTGGCCACCCTGCAAGGTGAGCTGCTGGACGCCATGTGGCCAACCCTGGAAGTCGGCGGCATCCTGCTCTACGCCACCTGCTCCACCTTGCCTACCGAAAACACCGAGGTGATCGAAGCCTTCCTCGCCCGCACCAGCGGCGCCCGGGAGCTGGACCTCGCCACGACGGCTGGCATCAAGCAGCCGCACGGTCGCCAATTGCTCGCGCAAGAAGGCGGACACGACGGCTTCTACTACGCCAAACTGATCAAGATTGCCGCCGCACGCGGCTGAATGGTTTTTGAGGGAGTGACCGGATGAAAATCATCATCCTTGGGGCAGGGCAGGTGGGCGGCACACTGGCGGAACATTTGGCCAGCGAAGCCAATGACATCACCGTGGTGGACACTGACGCTGAGCGCCTGCGCGACTTGGGCGATCGCCTGGACATCCGCACCGTACAAGGTCGTGCGTCGTTTCCTACGGTGCTGCGTCAGGCCGGGGCCGACGATGCCGACATGCTGGTGGCCGTGACCAACAGCGACGAGACCAACATGGTCGCGTGCCAGGTCGCCCACACTCTGTTCCACACCCCGACCAAGATCGCCCGTGTCCGCGAAGCCGCCTACCTGACCCGCGCCGGCCTGTTCGATAACGACGCCATCCCGGTCGACGTGCTGATCAGCCCGGAGCAGGTGGTGACCCACTACATCAAGCGCCTGATCGAAATTCCGGGCGCCCTGCAGGTGATCGACTTCGCGGGCGGCAAAGCGCAGTTGGTCGCAGTGAAGGCCTATTATGGCGGCCCACTGGTCGGCCAGCAGCTGCGCCAGCTGCGCGAACACATGCCCAATGTGGAAACCCGCGTAGCAGCGATTTTCCGGCGTGACCGGCCGATCCTGCCCCAGGGCGATACGGTGATCGAGGCCGACGACGAAGTGTTTTTCATCGCGGCTAAAGCGAATATTCGCGCCGTGATGAGCGAAATGCGCCGGCTTGACGAAAACTATAAACGCATCGTCATCGCCGGCGGCGGGCAGATCGGTGAGCGCCTGGCCGAGGCCATCGAAAGCCGCTATCAAGTGAAGATCATCGAGATGAACTCGGCGCGCTGCCGGCATTTGTCCGACACCCTCGACAGCACGGTCGTCCTGCAAGGCAGCGCCTCGGACCGCGACCTGTTGATGGAAGAAAACATCGCCGACGCCGACATCTTCCTGGCCCTGACCAACGATGACGAAGCCAACATCATGTCCTCGCTGCTGGCCAAGCGGCTGGGGGCCAAGAAGGTGATGACCATCATCAACAACCCGGCTTATGTCGACTTGATCCAGGGCGGCGATATCGACATCGCTATCAGCCCGCAACTGGCGACTATCGGCACCTTGCTGGCCCACGTACGCCGTGGCGATATCGTCAGCGTGCACTCCCTGCGCCGTGGCGCGGCGGAAGCCATCGAAGCGATCGCACACGGCGATGCGAAGTCGAGCAAAGTGATCGGCAAGGCCATCCGCGATATTGGCCTGCCACCGGGCACCACCATTGGCGCGATTATTCGCGATGAAGAAGTGATCATTGCCCACGACGATACAGTGATCGCTACCGGCGACCACGTCATCCTGTTCCTGGTGGATAAAAAACATATCCGCGATGTGGAGAAGTTGTTCCACGTGGGTTTGAGCTTTTTCTGATCAACCGGAGTGACCGACATGCTCGAATCCCTGGAAAAAATGCTCGCCAAGGGTGTGGATAATTCGCTGCTGCGCTTTGGGCTGGGCAAGGGTTATCTGGATCTGAAGGACAATGCCAAGGCGGCCGAGCATTTGCGCAAGTGCGTTGAGTTTGATCCGAAGTATTCAGCGGCGTGGAAGTTGTTGGGTAAGGCGCAACTTGGCTTGAATGATCTGACCGCCGCACGGCTGGCATGGGAAAAGGGCATAGAAGCGGCCCAGGCCCATGGCGACAAACAGGCGGAAAAAGAAATGACGGTGTTCCTGAAGAAACTCGACCGCCAAGCCTAAGCGCAAATCAAATGTGGGAGGGGGCTTGCCCCCGATAGCGGTGTATCAGCCAAATATCAGTAGCTGACAGACTGCAATCGGGGGGCAAGCCCCCTCCCACATTTGGTTTGTGTTGTTCTTTAGATCAGCGGTGAATCAGTACCACCGCGCTTCACCCGGCGGGCGTTTCTTGAAGCGTTTCATGCTCCACATGTACTGGCTCGGGTAGGCGCCGACATAGCGCTCCACCACCTTGCTCATCGCCGCGCAGGACGTGGCCGTGTCGGTGCTGTACATGTCTTCCGGCGCCGCTTCGAGGATTACTTTGTAGCCAGAACCGTCCGGCAGTCGCAGGGCGTGCAGGAACACACCAACAGCCTTGTGGCCCGCGAGCATGTTTGGCACGAACTTGCTGGTCAGCGCCTGGGTGGCAAAGAACGGCACGAAGATCCCTGCCGATTCCGCCGGCTCCGGGTCAGCGGGAATACCCACCTGGCCACCTTTGCGCACTTCCTTGATCACACTGAGAATGCCTTCCTTGGTGGACGCCGCCACGCGGTTGCCCAACTGCACGCGCTGTTTGCGCAGCAACTCATCCACCGCCTTGAGCTTGGGCGGGCGATAGAAAATGATCGGTTTGCACTGGTTGCAATAGAAGTGGTTCAACACCTCCCAGTTACCCAGGTGGCTGGTGATGCCGACCACGCCTTTGCCCGAGGCCAATGCTTCGTGCAGCACTTCGAGGCCTTCGACTTCACGCACCAGGTCGATGGAGCGTTGCGCCGGCCAGATCCAGGCACAGGCGCTTTCGGTCAGGGACTTACCGATGTCCATCAGGCTCTGGCCAACCAGGCGTTCGCGAGCGGCCGGGTCCATGTCCGGGAAACATTTGGAGAGGTTGATCCGCACCGTCTCGCGAGAGCGGTTGGGGGTTTTCCACATGATCCAGCCAATCGCCGTGCCGACGGCCTGGACGGCACGCCAGGGCAGCAGGGCAAACAACCGAAGAGCGCCTACCAGCAAGGCGCCTTTAAACTTTTCCACAGGTCACTCCCATTCGTGTGTGGTGCGCAAAGCACGCATTCTAACCGGCGTTGACCAAGTCCGCGTAACGGTCGCAGTCCTGGGTGTGATCCATGACCATGCCCGAGGCCTGCATGAACGCGTAGCAAATGGTCGGTCCGACAAAGGTGAAGCCGGCCTTTTTCAGGGCTTTGCTCATGGCTTCAGCCTCGGGGGTGATCGCCGGGACTTCGCTGCGATCCTTGAAGTGATTGACCTTGGGCACGCCGCCGACAAACGACCAGAGCAAGCCCACCGGATCTTCCAGCGCCAGCCAGGCCGCGGCGTTGCGGCGAGTGGCGTTGAGCTTGAGGCGGTTGCGCACGATACCAGGGTCGAGCATCAGCGCTTCGATCTCGTCGTCGCTCAAGTGCGCCAGGCGCTGCGCATCAAAACCAAACAAGACCTTTCGGTAATGCTCGCGTTTGCGTAAAACGGTGATCCAGGAAAGGCCCGCCTGGAACCCTTCGAGTAAAAGCAACTCGAACAAGCCCTGCGCATCGCGCAGCGGCGTTCCCCACTCCTGATCGTGATAAGCCATGTACAGCGGATCTTCAGAACACCAAAAGCAGCGTGGCATAAGGCTCCAGGGGATGGTGGCGCGGCCGAATCGGGTATACTCCCGCTCTTTAAATCGCAGCCCAAGTAACAGGTGAATTTCGTGAGCCAGCCTACGCCAGCCGTGCGTACCTTCCAAGACTTGATCCTCGCCCTCCAGCAATACTGGGCCGAGCAAGGTTGTGTGGTACTTCAGCCCTACGATATGGAAGTAGGCGCCGGCACTTTCCACACCGCTACCTTCCTGCGGGCCATTGGCCCGGAAACCTGGAACGCCGCTTATGTGCAGCCCAGTCGTCGCCCGACTGACGGCCGCTACGGCGAAAACCCGAACCGTCTGCAGCACTACTACCAATTCCAGGTGGTATTGAAGCCGAACCCGGACAACTTCCAGGAACTGTACTTGGGCTCGCTCAAGCATGTTGGCCTGGACCCGCTGGTCCACGATATCCGTTTCGTCGAAGACAACTGGGAATCGCCGACGCTGGGCGCCTGGGGCCTGGGCTGGGAAGTCTGGCTCAACGGCATGGAAGTGACGCAATTCACTTACTTCCAGCAAGCGGGCGGCATCGAGTGCTACCCGGTGACCGGCGAGATCACCTACGGCCTGGAACGCTTGGCCATGTACCTGCAGGGCGTGGACTCGGTCTACGACCTGGTATGGGCGGACGGCCCGTTCGGCAAGGTGACCTACGGCGACGTGTTCCACCAGAACGAAGTGGAGCAGTCGACCTACAACTTCGAACACGCCAACGTCGAGAAGCTGTTCGAACTGTTCGACTTCTATGAAAGCGAAGCCAAGCGCCTGATCGAACTCGACCAGCCGCTGCCGTTGCCAAGCTATGAAATGGTCCTGAAGGCATCCCACACCTTCAACCTGCTGGACGCCCGCCGTGCCATTTCGGTAACCGCGCGCCAGCAATACATCCTGCGTGTACGCACCCTGGCGCGTTCCGTCGCCCAAGCCTACCTGTTGGCTCGCGCCAAGCTGGGCTTCCCGATGGCCACCCCGGACCTGCGTGATGAAGTGTTGGCTAAGCTGGAGGCTGCACAATGAGTGCTCAAGATTTCCTGGTTGAACTGGGCACCGAAGAGCTGCCACCCAAGGCCCTCAACACCCTGGCCGACGCATTTTTGGCCGGTATCGAAAAAGGCCTGCAGACTGCCGGCCTGAAGTTTGAAGCCAAGAAAGTCTACGCCGCGCCACGTCGCCTGGCCGTGTTGCTGACCGCGCTGGAAACCCAGCAACCGGACCGCAGCATCAACCTCGACGGCCCGCCGCGCCAGGCAGCTTTCGACGCTGAAGGCAACCCTACCCAGGCCGCCCTTGGTTTTGCCAAGAAGTGTGGCGTGGAGCTGAGCGAGATCGATCAGAGCGGTCCGAAACTGCGTTTCAGCCAGGTCATCACCGGCAAGCCGACTGCCAGCCTGCTGCCGACCATCGTTGAAGACTCCCTGAACGACCTGCCGATCCCCAAGCGCATGCGCTGGGGTGCACGCAAAGAAGAATTCGTCCGCCCAACCCAATGGCTGGTGATGCTGCTCGGTGACCAGGTCATCGACTGCACCATCCTCGCCCAGAAGGCTGGCCGCGATTCCCGTGGTCACCGCTTCCATCATCCTGAAGCCGTACGCATCACCTCGCCGGCGAACTATGCCGCCGACCTGCGTGCCGCTTACGTGCTGGCCGATGCCAATGAGCGTCGCGAGCTGATCAGCAAGCGCACTGAAGAGCTGGCCCGCCTGCAGGAAGGCACCGCCATCGTGCCGCCAAGCCTGCTCGACGAAGTAACCGCGCTGGTTGAATGGCCAGTGCCGCTGGTGTGTTCGTTCGAAGAACGCTTCCTCGACGTGCCGCAAGAAGCCCTGATCACCACCATGCAGGACAACCAGAAGTACTTCTGCCTGCTGGATGTGGACGGCAAGTTGCTGCCGCGCTTCATTACCGTGGCCAACATCGAAAGCAAAGACCCGCAGCAGATCATCGCCGGTAACGAGAAAGTCGTCCGCCCGCGCCTGACCGACGCCGAGTTCTTCTTCAAGCAAGACAAGAAGTCGAAGCTTGAAGACTTCAACCTGCGCCTGCAAAACGTGGTGTTCCAGGAAAAGCTCGGCAGCGTCTACGACAAGGCTGCGCGCGTTTCCAAGCTCGCTGCCTATATCGCACCCCGCATTGGCGGCGATGCGGCCTCGGCCGCCCGCGCCGGTATGCTGTCCAAGTGCGACCTGGCCACCGAGATGGTCGGCGAATTCCCTGAGATGCAAGGCGTTGCCGGCTACTACTACGCCCTCAACGATGGCGAGGCCGAAGACGTTGCCCTGGCACTGAACGAGCAGTACATGCCACGCGGTGCCGGTGCAGAGCTGCCAACCACCCTGACCGGCGCGGCCGTGGCCATCGCCGACAAGCTGGATACCCTGGTGGGTATCTTCGGTATCGGCATGCTGCCTACCGGTAGCAAAGACCCGTATGCCCTGCGCCGTGCAGCCCTGGGTGTGCTGCGTATCCTGATCGACAAGAAGCTCGACCTCGACCTGACCCAAGCCGTGGTGTTCGCGGTCGGCCAGTTCGGTACCAAGGTCAAGCAAGCCGGCCTGGCCGAGCAAGTGCTGGAGTTTGTGTTCGACCGCCTGCGTGCGCGCTACGAAGACGAAGGCGTGGACGTTTCCGTCTACCTGTCGGTACGTGCCCTGCAACCGGGTTCGGCGCTGGACTTCGATCAGCGCGTACAAGCTGTGCAGGCCTTCCGCAAATTGCCGGAAGCCGATGCCCTGGCCGCTGTGAACAAGCGCGTGTCGAACCTGCTGAGCAAGGCCGAAGGCCTGGGCAACGGCGATGTCGACCCTGGCCTGTTTGCCGATGCCAAGGAGTTCTCGCTGAACTCGGCCATCGCCAAGGCAGAAAACGCCGTGAAGCCGCTGATCGCCGAGCGTAACTACGCCGAAGCACTGGCGCGCCTGGCCACCTTGCGTGAGCCGGTGGATGCGTTCTTCGAGGCGGTGATGATCAATGCCGAAGATGCCGGCGTGCGGAAAAACCGCTACGCCATGCTGGCGCGTCTGCGCGGCTTGTTCGTCAACATCGCCGACATTTCGACCCTGAGCTGACCATGGTGAAACTGCTGATTCTCGATCGGGACGGGGTGATCAACTACGACTCCGACGCTTACATCAAGTCAGTGGCGGAGTGGATACCGCTGCCCGGTTCGATCGAGGCCATCGCGCAGTTGAGCAAAGCCGGCTGGACAGTGGCGATTGCCACCAACCAGTCCGGCATTGCCCGTGGCTACTACGACATCGCTACCCTGGACGCCATGCACGCGCGCTTGCGCACGTTAGTGGCGGAGCAGGGCGGTGAGGTGGGGTTGGTGACGTACTGCCCCCACGGGCCGGATGAGGGCTGCGATTGCCGTAAACCCAAGCCTGGCATGTTGAAAACCATTGCAGAACATTACAAGGTGCCGTTAGCTGGGATATGGTTCGTCGGGGACAGCCTCGGTGACCTGGAGGCGGCCAAAGCCGTCGACTCTCAGCCAGTTTTGGTAAAGACCGGGAAAGGCGAAAAGACCCAGGCGAAAAACCTGCCGGTAGGCACTTTGATTTTTGACGATCTGGCGGCCGTTGCCGCAGAACTTATCAACAACTAGCCGCCCTCGACATCCTGGCCAAGGAGTGTTCGGGAGTGCGCTTTTCAACAGGCGGGCCGTGTCCCGCAACGGTAAATGCCGCCATGTCGATCTTGCAGGCCATCAGAACCTTTTTCTTTTACCTGCTGCTGGGCACCAGTTCGCTTCTCTGGTGCACCCTGAGCTTTTTTATTGCGCCCTTCCTGCCGTTCAAGGCGCGCTATCGCTTTATCAACGTCTATTGGTGCCGCTGCGCGTTGTGGCTGACCAAGGTGTTCCTGAACATCCGTTTTGAGATCAAGGGCGCTGAAAACGTCCCGGACCAGCCCTGCGTGATTTTGTCTAACCATCAGAGCACCTGGGAGACGTTCTTCCTCTCCGCGTACTTCTCGCCGTTGAGCCAGGTGCTCAAGCGCGAATTGCTGTACGTACCGTTCTTTGGCTGGGCCATGGCCATGTTGCGCCCGATCGCCATCGACCGTGACAACCCCAAGGCGGCGCTCAAGCACGTGGCCAAGAAGGGCGACGAGCTGCTCAAGGACGGCGTTTGGGTGCTGATCTTCCCGGAAGGTACGCGGGTGCCCTTTGGCACCGTGGGTAAATTCTCCCGAGGTGGTACGGCCCTGGCGGTCAACGCCCATCTGCCGGTGTTGCCGATTGCGCATAACGCCGGCAAGTTCTGGCCGAAGACTGGTTGGGCAAAACGCGAAGGCACCATCACCGTGGTGATTGGCGAACCTATGTACGCAGAAGGCGAAGGCCCACGCGCCATTGCCGCGCTGAATGAACGCGCGCAGGCGTGGAATGAAGCGCAGCAACGGGCCATGGGTTCCCTGCCGCCGGAGCCGGTTGTGGTAGACACTCCGGTGGTATGAGCATCTGTGGATAACCTGTGCACGGATTGTTGGCGAATTGGCTTTTTTGCTTCATAACAAGCTGATTTACTTACATATTTCCAGAGACCTAAAAATCCCTAAAAACGTGCATAAGTTTTTTCCGCATAAAAAAACCGGTCCTTGTGACCGGTTTTTTATGCACAGCGCAAAAGCACGTTTTAGCACTCGTCCAGCAAGGGCAATTGCAGGCTGAATGTGGTGCCTTTGCCCACACTGCTTTCACATTCGATACGTCCTCCATGACGCTCCACGACCGCTTTGACCATGGTCAGCCCGAGTCCCAACCCATCGCTGCCTTGGGCTGAATCAAAGCGTTTGTACTGGCTGAATAACTCCGGTAAATCTTCGGCAGCTATACCCAGGCCCTGGTCACTGATCCGGCATTCCAACCAGCCTTGCGTGCTGCTGTGTCTCAACCGGACGGTGGTGCCGGACGGCGAGTATTTGATCGCGTTCTCCAGCACGTTGAATAACGCACGGGTGAGCAGCGACTGATCGGCTGACACCATCCCCTCATCTGCCTCATCCAGATCGTGGACCAGGTGAATGCCCTTGAGCTGTGCGATCAGCGCCACTTGGTCAAAAGCATCCATAACCAGCATGGCGAACAGCGTTGGCTGGAAGTGGTAACCGTCGGCCTCGGCTTTTGCCAACTGAACAAAAGATTCAGTCAGGCTCAAGGCGCGGCGTACCTGCTGCTCTATCTGCGCAAACACTGGCGACTCGGCGCTGTGTACGTCGAGCAGTGCAAGAATCGCCGAGTGCGGCGCACGAAGATCATGGGACAGGAAACGCAACATGGTTTCTCGGTGCTGCTGGGCCTCACGTTCCTTGCTGAGGTCAGTGAGGCTCAGCAGCCAACCCAGCGCCACATCCCCTTCGGCCGGTAGCAGAGGTGCAAGCTCCATGCGCAGGCTACGTTGGTGGATATCCCGAAACTCAACCAACTCCAATGCCGAAAGGGCAGGGCGCACGCCGTTGTGCAGCGGTGGATAACCCAGATCAACCAGCTGGTCCAACAGGTTTTGGTTGACCAGATCATTACCGAACACGTCGCGGGCAATCCGGTTAGCCAGCAATATATTGCCTTGGGTGTCCGTGATCAGCGTCGCCACCGGCAGGCACTCAAGGCCGTCGGCCATAAAGCGCCGGGTGTCCCGCGTGCGGCTCACCGCTTGCTCCAGGGCAAAGATGCGCCCCTGCAACACATCACCTTTGCTGGCCGGCGCTCGGCGGCGTTCGGGCAAGACTTTGGGTTCGTTATCCAACCGCGCCAACTCCCAGCCAAAGTAGGCCAGGATCACGCTCAGACGCCGCCAGTTCCAGATCAGGTAGCTGAGCAGCAAACCGATCAGGCAGGCCGCAGGCGACCACCAGTAGCCCAAACGCAATAGGGCAAATGAGCCGAGCAAGGCCGTGAACATACACCCCAGCGTCATCCATAGTGCATAGCGTGGGCGATAGAGCAGCAGGCCCAGCAGCAGCGCCACCCAGGACGTTGCCATCACGGCTGACAGCCATTGGGGCAGATCCACGACGCTACGTCCTTGCAGTAGGCCGTTGAGCACGTTGGCCTGGATCTCTACACCCGCTGTAGTGCCCATCATGGGGGAAAGCGGTGTGACAAAACGATCGCCCATGCCCGAACCTGGGGCGCCTACCAAAATAAGGCGGTTACGCAACCGCTCAGGAGCGACTTCGCCGCGTAATACGCTGACATAAGACACACTCGGAAAACGGCTGTCGGGGTCGATATACGGGATGCGAACTGCATGTTCCTGATGCCAGCCCTGGGAGTTCGAATCGCGAGGCTCACCTGGCATCTCTGAGGGTTGGCCACTCATCGTGAACGCTAGCCATGCCAACTGAGGCGCCGTGGCATCGGGTGGGCCCTCGCGCAAATACAGCCTGCGCACCACGCCATCGCTGTCCGCTTCCACGTTGATATGCCCTATGCCTTTGGCACATTTAAGCAGTGGCTGCAGTTCTCCTCTGGGCTGGCTATCGCTGGCAGAATCATCACGCGCCAGGGGCAACAATACGTTGCCGGCGTTGCACACCGCGTCGGCCAAGCGTTTGTCAGTAGCGAGATCGGCAGGATCGCTGAATATCACGTCGAACAGGATGGCGGTGGGTTGTGCAGCACTCAGGCGGTCGATCAGGTCGGCGTGCAAACTACGGGGCCAAGGCCACTGCCCGAGCTTTTTCAAGCTGGCGTCATCGATGGTCACCAATAAGATACGTGGGTCCACCGGCAGCGGCGTCAGACGGCGAAGGCTGTCGTACAGCGGATTGTTCAACGCCAGGCCAGCGCTCGTCGAAAGGTACGCCGTGATCGGCAACAACAGCAAACCGATCCACAACCACTCACGAACCAAACCGTGGAACAGCCGTTGGGCATGGGTGGGTTGACGTTTTTCAGCCTTGCCCCAGAGCATCATTGATCAGCGTGTCCCTGTTGTTGGCATACGAAAGGAAGTGGCATAGAGCCCAGTGAAGCTCATTTTCGCGGCAGTGGAAAAGTTTTCCAGCGTGAGGCTCATAAAGGTAGAAGCATCAAGGTATCTACCATCGGGGCACAGAAGTCTACGACAGCGCACGCGTCGGCTGATCCTTTTCCTTACGGCCTGGAGCCGGTATCTTTCCCACATCGGTACCGAGGACTTTAACTGGGTTGATCACTCATTGAACCCAGCCTACCGAGAGATCCAAGGGGCTAACGAATCTGCGCACAATTCTTCAGATTCGATGGCTGGCATCTGCGCAGTACGTGCCCTCACTACGACTGCCGTACTCTTCAAAATGAAAGGACCCACCCATGCGTGTCGCAATACTGGATGACGAACCCGCTGAATTGCGAAGGGTGGAACAGACACTGCGACAAATCCCCAGCACCGCCGAACAGCCCTGGACCCTGCATTGCTTCGAGCGTGGTGAGGACCTGCTACGTCAGTTGCGGCGGGAAACCTTTGACCTGCTGATACTCGATTGGCAACTGCCCGATATCACCGGCATTGCGTTGCTGCGCTGGACCCGTGAGCACATGGAGTCGCCACCCGCCGTGATCATGCTCACCAGCAGGGATGCTGAAAGCGATATCGTCACCGCGTTGAACAGTGGCGCCGATGACTACGTCAGCAAACCCTTTCGTCCCAACGAACTCAAGGCTCGGGTTACCGCCGTTCTACGTCGCCATGGCCTGCAGAAGTCGGCGACCCAGGAAGTACAAAGTTTCAACGATCTGACCTTCGACGACGCCGAGTTGACCGTCACCCGCGCGGGAAAACCGATCAACCTTACTGAACGCGAATACCGCCTGGCGAGTTGCTTGTTCGCCAACTTAGCGCGACCGTTGTCTCGCGAGTACCTTTATGAGCGGTTCTGGACCCATGAAGAAATGGTGTCCTCACGGCCATTGGATACGCATATCTATCGACTGCGCAACAAGCTCGGCCTTACCGCTGATAGAGGTTGGCAGCTGTTGACGATTTATGGGTATGGGTACCGGTTGGAGAGCGTGGCGACTGCTTCCCATGGTTGAAAAGGGTGATGTTCCACGTGGAGCATTCAAAAAATACTGATTTCCACGTAATAAAAAAGGCCAACGCATAACGTTGGCCTTTTTGTTTTGCGGGTCCCGCCTGGATCAGAAGTCCAGGTTAGACACTGCCAGAGCGTTGCTTTCGATGAAGTCACGGCGAGGCTCGACCGCATCACCCATCAGGGTGTTGAAGATCTGATCCGCACCAATGGCGTCTTCGATGGTCACGCGCAGCATGCGACGCTGGGCAGGGTCCATGGTGGTTTCCCACAGTTGATCCGGGTTCATCTCGCCCAGACCTTTGTATCGCTGGATGGTGTGACGTTTGGTGCTTTCGGCCATCAACCAGTCCAGAGCCTCTTTGAACTCCTTGACTGCTTTCTTACGCTCGCCACGCTGAATGTAAGCGCCGTCGTCCAACAGGGTGCTGAGTTGGGCACCCAAGGTAACCACGGTCTTGTAGTCGTTGCTGCCGAAGAAGTCGCGGTTGAAGGTGACGTAGTTCGACAGGCCGTGGGAGATCAGTTCAACCTCTGGCAGCCACACGTTACGTTCACGGTCTTCACGCAGACTGGCTTTGTACACCAGGCCAGACTTCTCGACGGTGCGCAGACGTACTTCGTACTGGGCCAGCCAATCCTGCATGTGTGCATGATCGCCCAACTGTTCCAGGGTGATGGCCGGAAGGTAAATGAAGTGCTCGGTCAGCTCCTGAGGGTACAGGCGCGACAGGCGCTTGAGGGTCTTCATCACCATGCGGAAGTCGTTAACCAGACGCTCCAATGCTTCGCCGGAAATACCCGGGGCTTCATCGTTCAAGTGCAGGCTCGCATCTTCCAGAGCCGACTGCGTCATGTACTCTTCCATGGCGTCGTCGTCTTTGATGTATTGCTCTTGCTTACCCTTTTTCACTTTGTACAACGGTGGCTGGGCGATGTAGATGTAGCCGCGCTCGATCAACTCCGGCAACTGACGGAAGAAGAAGGTCAGCAGCAGGGTACGGATGTGCGAACCGTCGACGTCAGCATCGGTCATGATGATGATGTTGTGATAGCGCAGCTTGTCGATGTTGTATTCATCGCGGCCGATACCGCAGCCCAGCGCCGTGATCAAGGTGCCGACTTCCTGGGAGGAAATCATCTTGTCAAAGCGGGCCTTTTCAACGTTGAGGATCTTGCCCTTTAACGGAAGAATGGCCTGGGTGCGACGGTTACGACCCTGCTTGGCGGAACCGCCAGCAGAGTCACCTTCCACCAAGTACAGTTCGGAGAGGGCAGGGTCCTTCTCCTGGCAGTCAGCCAGTTTCCCCGGCAGGCCGGCGATATCCAGCGCGCCTTTGCGGCGGGTCATCTCACGAGCCTTACGTGCGGCTTCACGGGCACGCGCGGCATCGATCATCTTACCGACGACCAACTTGGCTTCGTTCGGATTCTCCAGCAGGAAGTCGGAGAAGTACTTACCCATCTCCTGTTCCACAGCTGTCTTCACTTCGGAAGACACCAGCTTGTCTTTAGTCTGGGAGCTGAACTTGGGATCCGGCACTTTTACCGAGATGATCGCGGTCAGGCCTTCGCGTGCATCGTCACCCGTGGTGGCGACTTTATGCTTCTTGGCCAAGCCTTCGGCTTCGATGTAGGTGTTCAGGTTGCGCGTCAGTGCGGAACGGAAACCCACCAGGTGAGTACCGCCGTCGCGCTGTGGAATGTTGTTGGTGAAGCACAACAGGTTCTCGTTGAAGCTGTCGTTCCACTGCAGGGCGATTTCTACGCCGATGCCGTCTTCACGCTGGATGTTGAAGTGGAACACCTGGTTGACCGCAGTCTTGTTGGTGTTCAGGTATTCAACGAATGCCCGCAGACCGCCTTCGTACTTGAACAGCTCTTCCTTTCCGCTGCGCTCGTCTTTGAGGACGATACCCACACCGGAATTGAGGAAGGACAGTTCACGGATACGCTTGGCCAGAATGTCCCAGCTGAAGTGGATATTCTTGAAAGTTTCAGCCGATGGCTTGAAGTGAATCTGCGTGCCGGTCGATTCACTGTCGCCGACGATTTTCATCGGCTCCTGTGGAACGCCGTGGACGTAAGTCTGTTCCCAGATCTTTCCGCTACGGCGGACGGTCAGGATCAACTCTTCGGACAGCGCGTTCACTACCGAAACACCTACACCGTGCAAACCGCCGGATACTTTATAGGAGTTATCGTCGAACTTACCGCCAGCGTGGAGCACGGTCATGATGACCTCTGCCGCCGAAACGCCTTCTTCTTTGTGCACATCTACCGGAATGCCACGACCGTTGTCGCGCACGGTAATGGATTCATCCGGGTGGATGATGATGCTGATGTCGTCGCAGTGACCGGCCAAAGCTTCGTCGATGGAGTTGTCGACCACCTCGAACACCATGTGGTGCAGACCGCTACCGTCATCAGTGTCGCCAATGTACATACCGGGACGTTTGCGTACGGCATCCAAACCTTTCAGCACTTTAATGCTGGTCGAGTCGTACGTGTTTTCTTCGCTCATGCCTTCACTCCCGATGGTCGTGGGTCTGGGTGATACGGCCTTGTTCCACGTGGAACAAAGCGACTGGCGTTTCCGTCTGCCAGCCTTCCCTCAATAATTCATGGTCTACACAAGTGATAAACACCTGGCAGCGTAAGTCTTCCAATAAGCGGCATAGCGCGCGGCGGTGTTGCTCGTCGAGTTCAGACGGCAAGTCATCCACCAGATAAATACACTGGCCGCGTCGGGCTTGGCTAACCAAGTGGCCTTGAGCGATACGCAGCGCACACACCACCAACTTCTGCTGGCCGCGGGACAAGATATCCGCAGCGTTATGAGCGCCTAATCTAAGACGCAAATCTGCCCGTTGGGGTCCGGCCTGGGTATGGCCAATTTGCTGATCCCGCTGCAGGGACGTGGCGAGCACTGCGCTCAGTTCACGCTCTTTGTCCCAACCACGGTAGTAGCTCAGCGTCAGCCCTTCGAGATCCAACAACTCACTCAAAGTCTGCTCAAAGACTGGTTTCAAGGCTTTGATATAGGCGCGGCGGTATTCATCTATTTCGTCGCTGGCCAGGCACAGTTCCCGGTCCCAGGCCGCTTGCGAAGCGGCGTCAAGTGTACCATGCCGCAGCCACGAGTTCCGCTGCCGCAGGGCCTTCTGCAGGCGCTGCCAAGTGGCCATGAAGCGCGGTTCCACGTGGAACACTCCCCAATCGAGGAATTGCCTGCGGATTTTGGGTGCGCCTTCCAACAGCCGAAAGCTGTCAGGGTTGATCAACTGCAATGGCAGGATCTCTGCCAATTGCGCAGCACTGCGCGCATTTTGCCCGTCGATACGAATCTGAAATTCACCGCCACGATCACGTGATATCCCCAGGCTGCTGTATCCGCCCTCCGCCAGTTCAACCTGGCCAAAGACAGTACACGCCAATTGTTCGTACTGGATAACCGGTAACAAGCGCGCACTGCGAAAGGAACGGGCGAGCCCCAGCAAGTGGATAGCTTCCAGCACGCTGGTTTTTCCACTGCCGTTGGCACCGTGGAGGATATTAATGCGGGGGGAGGGGGAGAAGGTCACCGGGTGCAGGTTGCGCACCGCGGTGACTGAAACGCGACTGAGGGACATCTAGCGTCTGCTGAGCATGATTACAGGCGCATCGGCATAACAACATAAGCCGAATCGTCGTTGTCGGATTCCTGCACCAAGGCGCTGCTGTTGGAGTCCGACAGGATCAGGCGCACCTGTTCAGTGGTCATCACGCCAAGTACGTCCAGCAGGTAGCTCACGTTGAAGCCGATTTCCAACGAACCGCCGTTGTAGTCAACGCCTACTTCTTCTTCCGCCTCTTCCTGCTCCGGGTTATTGGCCTGAATTTTCAGCTGACCGTTGGCCAGTTGCAGACGAATACCACGGTATTTTTCGTTGGACAGAATCGCTGTGCGGCTGAACGCTTCACGCAGTGCCTGACGATCGCCGATCACCAACTTGTCACCGCCTTTAGGCAGCACGCGCTCGTAATCCGGGAATTTACCGTCGACCAGCTTGGACGTGAAGGTGAACTCGCCGGTGGTGGCGCGAATGTGGTGCTGACCCAATACGATGCTGACATTGCCATCCGGCTCAGTGAGCAGGCGCGCCAGCTCAAGAATACCTTTACGCGGCACGATCACCTGGTGACGGTCTGGCTGACCGATATCGGCACGCATCGAGCACATCGCCAGACGATGACCATCGGTGGCCACTGCACGGATAATGCCTTCGGATACTTCCAGCAACATACCATTGAGGTAGTAACGCACGTCCTGCTGGGCCATGGCGAAGCTGGTGCGCTCGATCAAACGACGCAGTTTGCTTTGCTCCAGGCTGCACGTCAGCGAGCCGGGGCCTTCTTCCACGGTCGGGAAGTCATTGGCTGGCAAGGTCGACAACGTGAAACGGCTGCGACCGGCCTTGACCACCAGCTTTTGCTCATCAACCTTGATGTCGATCAGCGCGTCGTTCGGCAGGCTTTTGCAGATATCCATCAGCTTGCGCGCGGGCACGGTGATCTCGCCAGGTTCGGCGGGCTCTTCCAGTTGCACGCGGCCAACCAGTTCGACTTCCAGGTCGGTGCCAGTCAGGGACAACTGCTGGCCTTCGACAACCAGCAATACGTTGGAGAGCACCGGCAAGGTCTGTCGGCGCTCGACGACGCCTGCGACCAGTTGCAGGGGTTTCAACAGGGCTTCGCGTTGAATGGTGAAATGCATGGTCTAGTCCCTTGCCTTAATAAGCTGCGCTGGTGTCATCAAGTGGTCAGTGTACGCAGCAGGTTCTTGTAGTCCTCGCGAATATCCGCGTCGGATTCCTTAAGTTCGTTGATCTTGCGGCATGCGTGCAAGACCGTAGTGTGGTCGCGACCACCAAACACATCGCCGATTTCCGGCAGGCTATGGTTGGTCAACTCCTTGGAGAGAGCCATGGCCACCTGGCGCGGACGAGCCACCGAGCGCGAACGGCGCTTGGACAGCAGATCGGAAATCTTGATCTTGTAGTACTCGGCCACGGTGCGCTGGATGTTATCCACACTCACCAGTTTGTCCTGCAGTGCCAGCAAGTCTTTCAGGGATTCGCGGATCAGTTCGATGGTGATGTCGCGCCCCATGAAGTGCGAGTGAGCGATGACCCGCTTGAGCGCGCCTTCCAGCTCACGCACATTGGAGCGAATGCGTTGGGCGATAAAGAACGCAGCGTCGTGCGGTAGATCGACCTTAGCCTGATCAGCTTTTTTCATCAGGATCGCAACGCGGGTTTCGAGTTCCGGCGGCTCGACCGCAACGGTCAGACCCCAGCCGAAGCGCGACTTCAAGCGCTCTTCCAGGCCTTCGATTTCCTTCGGATAACGGTCACTGGTCAAGATGACCTGTTGGCCGCCTTCGAGCAGGGCGTTGAACGTATGGAAAAACTCTTCCTGGGAACGCTCTTTGCGCGCGAAGAATTGGATGTCATCGATCAGCAAGGCGTCAACGGAGCGATAGAAGCGCTTGAACTCGTTGATGGCATTGAGCTGTAAGGCCTTGACCATGTCAGCTACGAAGCGCTCCGAGTGCAGGTACACGACCTTGGCATTCGGGTTCTTCTTTAATAGGTGGTTACCCACAGCGTGCATCAAGTGAGTCTTACCCAAGCCAACGCCACCATAAAGGAAGAGCGGGTTGTAACCGTGCTTGGGGTTATCCGCCACTTGCCAGGCCGCGGCGCGAGCAAGCTGGTTGGATTTACCTTCGACGAAATTCTCGAAGGTAAAGGTGCGGTTCAGGTAACTGGTGTGCTTGAGCGCGCCTTCTACCTGCACGGTGCGCTGTTCGGCGCGAACCGGTGCCTGTTGCGAGCTGGCGCCAGCCATTGGGTCGAAGCTGTCGCGAGACGGCTCTTCATTAATAGGCGCATTTTTCTGCGACGCTGATTTCGAAGGCGTCTGGGCAAGCGGCGCGGGTGAATTGTTAACAGGTGCCACTGCGGCCTGGGCCTGCGAGGCACTCGCCGCCAACGGCGCATTCGGCGCAGCGCGAGGCGCCGAGCTACGTTTGCTGCCTATTAACAAGGAGAGAACGGGCGCGAGACCGTTGCCATGTTCGTCGAGCAATTCGAGAACGCGGCTCAGGTACTTCTCGTTGACCCAGTCGAGAACGAAACGGTTGGGCGCATAAACGCGCAACTCGTCGCCTTCGGCTTCGACCTGTAGCGGACGGATCCAGGTGTTGAATTGCTGGGCAGGCAGCTCATCGCGCAAAAGCTCCACGCACTGCTGCCAAAGTTCCACTGACACGGATATCCCCTAAGTTGAAAGCCGGTGAGGCAAAAACAGCCGCCATTGTAGCGGCGAGCCGCCCACTTATCCACATGTAGGTTGCCCACAGGGCACCCAAAATCAACGTCTTATCGGGGAAAAAGGCGACCAATGGTCTGTGCATAAGCTCTGTGGATAAGCGCCCCTGAGCTCGTTGCACAAGTGGGGGTGAAAGTCTGTGGGTAACTGGCCTGTGGATAACATGCCATTCCACACACAGCTTATCCGACAGCGCAGCACAGGCAGAGCACTGCTTCTCCCCCGTGTTGTCATCCTCTGTACACCACGTGCAATATGGCCTTAACGCAGTTATCCACAGAGGATGGCCTGCCTAGCTTTTATAAGCTTTACAGAAAAGCTTTAAATAACTTCCTTCTTTATTTTTATATCTATGACATTGCTCGTGGAAGGCCGGCGGATAGAAAAGGGCGTTTTGCCCTATAGCGATCTAATTGAAGGAAAAGCTGGTTGGAAATTGACCTAGAGGCTTGCTTTCTCTAGAATCGCCGGTCTCTTAAAACGGGGGCCATTCCGGCCCGTTGTGGACGAACCAGGTAACAACGCCATGAAACGTACTTTCCAACCAAGCACCATCAAACGCGCCCGTACTCACGGCTTCCGTGCTCGCATGGCTACCAAGAACGGCCGTGCTGTCCTGTCGCGTCGCCGCGCCAAAGGTCGTGCGCGTCTGGCAGTTTGATAATCCGGTACTGGTGGTGAGTCAGGACTTCAGTCGGGAAAAGCGTTTGCTAACCCCCCGGCACTTCAAGGCAGTCTTTGACTCCCCCACCGGCAAGGTTCCGGGGAAAAATCTCCTGCTCCTTGCGCGTAACAACGATCTTGATCACCCCCGTCTCGGGTTGGTGATCGGCAAGAAGAGCGTAAAGCTCTCCGTTGAGCGCAATCGCCTCAAGCGTCTGATGCGCGAATCGTTTCGCCTCCACCAGGACACTCTGGTTGGTTGGGATATTGTTATCGTCGCGCGCAAAGGCTTGGGGGATGTAGAAAACCCCGAATTGATTCAGCATTTCGGCAAGCTCTGGAAACGTCTGGCGCGTACCAACAAGCCAGCACCAGCAGTCAGCACCGAAACTGTAGGGGTAGACAGCACCGATGCGTAAACTGGCACTCGTTCCGATCCAGTTTTATCGCTATGCCATTAGTCCTCTGATGGCCAGTCACTGTCGTTTCTACCCCAGTTGTTCCTGCTACGCGTTAGAGGCCATAGAAAATCATGGTCTTCTGCGCGGTGGCTGGCTGACCTTTCGTCGTTTAGGTCGCTGTCATCCGTGGAATCCCGGTGGTTATGACCCGGTTCCACCTATCCCTACCTCCCGTTCTTCTTCGATGGCCGAGTAATCATGGATATTAAACGCACGATCCTGATCGTCGCCCTGGCAATCGTGTCCTATGTCATGGTTCTTAAGTGGAACCAGGATTATGGCCAAGCTGCCCTGCCGACTCAGAATGTTGCTACCAATCAGGCTGCGCCGGCTATTCCGGACACTCCGTTGGGTACCAATGCGTCCGCGAGTGCCGATGTTCCCAGCGCGAATGGCGAGACAACCGCCCCTTTAGAAACGCCAGTGGTCACCAATAAAGACCTCATCCTTGTGAAAACGGATGTGCTCGACCTGGCTATCGACCCACAAGGTGGTGATATCGCGCAGTTGAAACTGCCGCTTTATCCACGTCGCCAAGATCATCCAGATGTACCGTTCCAACTGTTCGATAATGGCGGTGAACGTACTTATCTGGCGCAAAGCGGCCTGACCGGCACCAATGGTCCGGATGCGCGTGCTACCGGTCGTCCGGTTTATTCGACCGAAAAGAAGACTTATCAACTGGCTGATGGCCAAAATCAGTTGAACGTCGACCTGAAATTCAGTCTCGACGGCGTCAATTACATCAAGCGCTTCAGTTTCACTCGCGGTTTGTACGACTTGAAGGTCACTTACCTGATCGACAACACCAGCGAAAAACCGTGGAGCGGCAACCTGTTTGCCCAACTCAAGCGTGATGGCAGCTCCGATCCTTCTTCCAGCACCGCCACCGGCACCGCGACTTACCTGGGCGCAGCCCTGTGGACAAGTAGCGAGCCGTACAAAAAAGTGTCGATGAAAGATATCGACAAGGGCGCGCTGAAAGAAACCGTCCAAGGCGGCTGGGTCGCCTGGTTGCAACACTACTTCGTGACCGCATGGATCCCGAACAAAGGTGAAGCCAACCTGGTTCAAACCCGTAAAGACAGCCAAGGCAACTACATCATCGGCTTTACTGGCCCGGTGCTGAACGTCGCACCAGGTGCCAAGGCTGAAACCAGCGCTACCCTTTACGCCGGCCCGAAAAGCCAAGCGGTACTGAAAGAGTTGTCCCCAGGTCTGGAACTGACTGTGGATTACGGCATTCTGTGGTTCATTGCCCAGCCGATCTTCTGGCTGCTGCAACATATCCACAGCATTGTGGGTAACTGGGGCTTCTCGATCATCTTCCTGACCATGCTGATCAAGGGGATCTTCTTCCCACTGTCGGCTGCCAGCTACAAGTCGATGGCGCGTATGCGTGCCGTTGCCCCGAAGCTGGCTGCGTTGAAAGAGCAACATGGTGATGACCGGCAGAAAATGTCGCAGGCCATGATGGAGCTGTACAAGAAAGAGAAGATCAACCCGCTGGGTGGATGCTTGCCTATCCTCGTGCAGATGCCAGTGTTCCTTTCGTTGTACTGGGTACTCCTGGAAAGCGTAGAAATGCGCCAGGCACCGTTCATGCTGTGGATAACTGACCTGTCGATTAAAGACCCGTTCTTTATCCTGCCGATCATCATGGGCGCGACCATGTTCATCCAGCAGCGTCTGAACCCAACACCGCCGGATCCGATGCAGGCAAAAGTGATGAAAATGATGCCTATCATCTTCACCTTCTTCTTCCTGTGGTTCCCAGCTGGTCTGGTTCTGTACTGGGTGGTCAACAACGTATTGTCGATCTCTCAACAGTGGTACATCACACGTAAAATCGAAGCGGCCACCAAAAAAGCCGAGGCGTAATTTACTCTGTGGATAACCACTCAAGACGCCCCCTAGTGGGGCGTTTTGCTTTCCGTCACTTTTGTTCTGGAACCTGCTGATGAGCGCTCCTCGTGAAACCATCGCTGCTGTCGCTACCGCTCAAGGTCGCGGCGGCGTGGGCATCGTTCGAATTTCAGGGCCGCTCGCCGGCGTGGCTGCACAGGCCATCAGTGGTCGGGAATTAAAACCGCGTTATGCCCATTACGGCCCGTTTCTGGATGCAGACCAAAGCGTGCTGGATGAGGGCCTGGCCCTTTATTTCCCAGGGCCGAACTCGTTCACCGGTGAAGATGTTCTGGAATTGCAGGGCCACGGTGGTCCTGTAGTCCTCGATATGCTGCTGCAGCGCTGCCTGCAACTCGGCTGCCGGCTGGCCCGCCCAGGTGAATTCAGCGAGCGGGCATTCCTCAACGACAAACTTGACCTGGCCCAGGCCGAAGCCATTGCCGACTTGATCGAAGCCAGTTCTGCACAGGCGGCACGCAATGCGCTGCGCTCGCTGCAAGGCGCGTTTTCCTTGCGTGTGCATAACCTGACGGAGCAATTGATCAGCTTGCGCATCTACGTGGAGGCGGCGATTGATTTCCCGGAAGAAGAAATCGACTTCCTGGCCGATGGCCACGTACTGGCGATGCTGGATAAAGTCCGTGAAGAGTTATCCACAGTACTGCGCGAAGCCGGGCAGGGCGCCTTGCTCCGCGACGGTATGACCGTGGTGATCGCAGGTCGCCCGAATGCCGGCAAATCCAGTTTGCTCAATGCACTGGCCGGCCGTGAAGCGGCTATCGTTACCGAGATTGCGGGGACCACCCGGGATATCCTGCGAGAACATATCCACATCGACGGCATGCCTCTGCATGTGGTCGACACCGCAGGGCTGCGTGACACCGATGACCAGGTGGAAAAGATCGGCGTGGAACGAGCGCTCAAGGCGATCGCCGAGGCCGATCGCGTGCTGCTCGTGGTAGACGCCACCGCGCCTGAGGCTGTGGACCCTTTTGCACTCTGGCCAGAATTCCTGGAGCAACGGCCGGACCCGGCCAAGGTCACCTTGATCCGCAACAAGGCCGACCTGACGGGCGAAGCCATTGCCATGGAAACCAGCGAGGATGGCCACGTCACGATCAGCCTGAGTGCCAAGTCGGCAGGTAATGGACTGGAATTGCTGCGTGACCATCTCAAGGCCTGCATGGGCTACGAGCAGACCTCCGAAAGCAGCTTCAGTGCCCGTCGCAGGCACTTGGAGGCACTGCGCCATGCCAGCGCAGCCTTGGAGCACGGACGTGCTCAGCTGACCTTGGCGGGGGCAGGGGAGCTGCTGGCCGAAGATCTGCGTCAGGCACAGCAGCTGCTGGGGGAAATCACTGGCGCGTTCAGCTCCGATGATTTGCTGGGGCGGATCTTTTCCAGTTTCTGTATCGGCAAATAACCGAGTTATCCACAGCGTCTCACCAGTTGTAAGACACCGTACCGAGCAAGGTACGGCTGTCACCCCAGTAGCAGCGCCCTGCGTCGTTGCAACCAGATACATATTCCTTGTCGAAGAGGTTCTTGGCATTCAGGTCGATCGACCAGTGGGTATCAATCTGGTAACCAATCGCGGCATCCACCAACGTGACACTGCCGGGGTCGAGCTTCCCGTAGAGAGTCGGCTTGGTGTAGGAATAGGCGCTATCGAAGTAGCGCACGCCACCGCCCAGGGAAAGGCCTTTGAGTTGGCCATCCAAGAATCGGTATTTGCCCCACACCGAGGCCTGGTTGCGTGGAACACCTGTCATCTGGTGCCCTTCGACCAACGAACCGGCCGTGTCCTTGGTAATCCGTGCGTCGGTATAGGTATAGGCCGCCGTCAGATTCAGGTTCGGTGTGATGTTGCTATTGATTTCGAGTTCCGCACCTTTGGCGCGGCTTTCTCCCACTTGGCGATAGGTATTGGTGGTGCTGTCGAGATAGGTATCGTCTTGTTTGCGCAAGTCGTACACCGACAACGTCATCGCTGTGTCCCAACCGATCGGTTCGTATTTCAAGCCCACTTCGTATTGCCGGCTGGTGATGGGCTTGAGCGGTGAGCCCGCCACCGAGATCTGCTGCACCGGGACAAATGCGGTGGAGTAGCTGACATACGGCGTCAGGCCGTTGTCGAACTGGTACATCACACCACCCTGGTAGGTGAATTTCTGCTCGGTGGTGCTGGAGTCCGTGGCGCTTTTTACCTTGTCCCGGAAATCACTGTCGACCCAATCTTGGCGCCCACCGAGCAGGAACAACCAATGGTCGTACTTGCTTTGGATCTGTGCATAAACGCCTTTCATCTGTTGCGCGAGCAAGGTGTTTTGCACCGCCTGCGGGGTGGTCGGGTCACGCAGATACACCGGGTCATACACATTGATCGTGCCGGCGAACCCCGCATCCCAGTCCTGGTTAAACGAAGTACGGTCGTAGCTCGCGCCGAACAGCAGCGTGTTTTCCAGGCTGCCCAGCTGGAATTTGCCTTCCAGCTGGTTATCCAGGGAGTAAACCATCGACTTGTTGTAGCGGTCGTAGGCATTCATGTTCAGTTGCGTGCCGAAGCCTTGGTTGTTCAAGTCGCCCGGCCAGGTTTCATGACGGGTGATACGTGACTGCATGTAGCGGGAGTTCTGGCGAAACTGCCAATCGTCATTGAAGCTGTGGCTGAATTCGTAACCGGTGTTCCAGGCTTCGCGCTCAAAGGTATTCCAATCCGGGTCACCGAGCATGGTGCGTTTGGACAGCTTGCCGTTGGGATTGGTGAGCAAGGTGCCGGCCGCCGGTAGGCCGAGTTCAAGGTTGGTGTGGTCTTTCTGGTAGTTGGCCAGCAGAGTCAGGGTGTTGAAGTCATCGAAGTTAAGGGTCAGGGAGGGCGCAATGTAGAGCCGATCATCCGGGACATGGTCAGTTTGCGTATCGGATTTACGCCCAAGCATCACCATCCGGCCGAGGATATTCCCGTTTTCATTGAGCGGGCCGGAGATATCCACACCCACCTGGCGACGGTTGTGGGAGCCATAACCCAACTGCACCTCACCCTGTGGCGTCGCAGTAGGGTGTTTACTCACCAGGTTCACCAGCCCACCTGGGGCATTTTCGCCGTACAGCAGTGAAGAGGGCCCACGGAAGATTTCCACACGCTCTAAGCCGTAGGGTTCGCTAGTGGTGTCGTACCGATTCCCTTGTACACGTAGGCCATCGCGCAGCAGGCCGTAGCCGTAATCGGTGGCGTTGAAACCGCGAATGAAGAACAAATCCCCTGCCAGGCTATCGCCGGCAGCAAAGGGCGGCGCAAAAATACCGGGCACATAACCCAATACTTCGGTCAGCGTCTGGGATTTCTGGTCCTTGATGCGTTGGCCGGTGACCACCGATACCGAGCGCGGTGTTTCCGACAAGGGCGTACTGGTCTTGGTGCCGATGCGGCTGTTTAGCGCCTTGTAGCCTACATCCCCGGCAATCTCTTGATTAAAACCGTCCTGTTGATAAGTACTCACGGTGGTCGGTGAGAGCGTGAGTTGCCCGGATGGCACGGCTTGCAGCACATAGCTTCCAGGGGCCTGGACGACAGCCAGCAGGCCTGAGGTTTGCAGTAATAGCGCAAAACCCTGTTCCACCGAATAGTCACCTTCCAACCCTGGCGTACTCAAACTCGCGGTCTGCTGAGGCGAGAACGACAGAATCACATTGGCCTTGGCGGCAAATTGGCTTAAGGCATTGTCCAGCCGCCCGGCAGCAATGGTGTAGTGCTGCACCGTAACGGCTGCAAAGGCGCCGCCGGTCGAGAGCAAAGCAACCGTGGTGGCGACAGTGCCCCTCAGCAGGCCGTAGGTTATGCCGTGGTAAGAAAGTCGCTGGCGAAGCTTGGTGGGAAGGCGCATAGGTGGGTAAGCCCTGAAGGTAGCATCGTGATTACCTGTAGGGCCGCGCCACGTAAAAAAAAGATAACCCCCCCCCGTAGATTATTTTTGCGATCAGCCGGTTCGACTCACCGATACCCAATACCGAGTGAAGTATTTCACCTGGATAGGCAGGGTCGCTTGCAGGTTGGAAAGCACGGCATCGGTGGAATCCAGGCGGAACGTTCCGGAGACGCGCAGACGTGCAGAGGCTGCGTCGCACTGCAAGACGCCCGGCCGATAGCGGGCAAGCTCGTCGATCACATCACCCAGCCGAGCATCCAGCACAATTAATTGCCCGTCGACCCAGGCGGCTTGAGTGCTGCGATACGGATGGTTATCCCCAACCTTGTGGCGGTCGAAGTCGACGCTTTCACCCGCACTGAGGATTTGGCTGTGGTCAGGTTGATCTGCGGGCGACACGCTGACCCGATCTTCCAGTACCCCAACGCGTGTGGAATCCGACAGCTGGCGTACCGTAAACCGCGTGCCTAATGCCTGAACCCGGCCTTGGCGGGTTTCGACGTAAAACGGTGTCTGCCCGCCAGACTTGCCCGTGTGGATAAGTACTTCCCCCTCACGCAGGCGGATCAATCGCTGGCGCGCATCGAACGCCACGTCTATCGAGGTGTGGGTATTGAGATCGACCTGCGTGCCGTCGGCCAACGCGATGCGCCGGTGTTCACCTACGCCGGTGCGGTAGTCTGCCCACACGTTGCCCAGGGATGTATGTTGCTGAACATTCCACCCCAAATACCCGGTGCCACCCAGCAGCAACATCCACTTCAGTACCTGGCGGCGTTGTTGCGTGTTGGACAGCGCACGGCGCGTCAAATCCGCAGGCAGTGCGCCAAGGCTGCGCTGCACTTGCTCCATCTGGTTCCACGCGGCCTGGTGGGAAGGATCTCCATTGAGCCATTGCTGCCAGGCATGGTGTTCGGCCGGAGTGGGTGGTTGGGCTTGAAACTGCACATACCAACTGGCAGCCGCTTCGAAGATTTTGCGATCAGGGGCCGCCATTACAAGGTGGCCATGATCAGCGAGCATTCCGTCAGTGCGCGGATCATGTGCTTTTTCACCGTGGTCAGTGAAACCTGCAGTTGATCAGCGATCTGTTGATAAGTCAGCCCGTCGATCTGCGAGAGCATGAAGATTCGCCGCGCCCGGTCACCGAGGCCGCAAAGCGCTTTGTCCACAGCCACCAGCGTTTCAATGATGATTGCCTTGTCTTCTTCACTGATGGCCATGACTTCAGGGCGTTCGGCCAAAGTCTGCCTATAGGCTTGTTCAATGGCGTGGCGGCGATACCGATCAATCACCAACCCCCTGGCAACGGTCGCCAAGTAATCGCGCGGTTCCAGGATCTGCGATGCATGACGACCGCCCAGGATACGCACGAACGTATCGTGGGCCACATCGGCCGCATCGCAGGTGTTATGCAACTTGCCTTTGAGCCACCCGTGCAGCCAGGAATGGTGTTGCTCGTAGATGTGCTGGACTACAGCTGTGTGCGAAGGAGCAGACATAGGAGCGAGACAAGGTGGCTTAATGATAATCGCTATTATTAACTGCCCTATCGTTTTCTCACAATAGCCCTCTTTCTACCGCCCGCTCCAACGGACTGATGAGTTTGGATGGCCTCATCGTGGGTGAAATACAGCCCAATTCAACAATTTCTGTGGATTAAGCCCTGTGAATAACCGCCCCTGTGCCCAGTTGATAACAGGGCCTGAAACCTGAGCAAAAACCCATCTGTGGATAACAACCTGTTTAATCCACAGGCTTAAAGCACTTATCCAAGGGCCTCATTGGCACATGACCACAGACTTTTGAATCGCTGTACACAACGGAAATAAAGGGCTGTATAGATCTATCCACAGAAAACCTGCTCAGTAAAAATAAACATAAAAACAAAGATCTTATAAATTTCTTTCTTTTTAATTTCTATTGTCAGTGATTCATCCACAGCTGGTTAAATTTTGTGCAAAGGGTTCTTTAGGAAGGGCTAAGTCCCTATACTTGCCGCCAAAGCTCTAAAACTCTTTCAACAATCAATTCCTGATTACCTACATAAGCAGGCACGAGGTGCGTGGTGGATTTCCCTTCCCGTTTTGAAGTGATCGTCATCGGCGGCGGTCATGCCGGTACCGAGGCAGCACTGGCGTCAGCACGCATGGGCGTAAAAACCCTGTTGCTCACGCATAACGTGGAAACCCTCGGTGCAATGAGTTGCAACCCCGCCATTGGTGGGATCGGCAAAAGCCATCTGGTCAAGGAAATCGACGCCCTTGGCGGCGTCATGGCCATGGCGACCGACAAAGGTGGTATTCAATTTCGCGTGCTCAACAGCCGCAAAGGCCCCGCCGTGCGGGCTACTCGGGCACAAGCCGACCGCATCCTGTACAAGGCTGCGGTACGTGAAACCCTGGAAAACCAACCGAACCTGTGGATATTTCAACAGGCAGCCGATGACCTGATCGTCGAACAAGACGTGGTGAAAGGTGTTGTTACCCAAATGGGTCTGCGTTTCTTCGCTGAATCCGTGGTGTTGACCACCGGTACGTTCCTTGGCGGACTTATCCACATCGGCATGCAAAATTATTCCGGTGGCCGAGCCGGTGATCCGCCGTCGATTGCCCTGGCAAAACGCCTGCGTGAATTGCCGCTGCGCGTCGGTCGCCTGAAAACCGGGACCCCGCCGCGTATCGATGGGCGTTCTGTGGATTTCTCGATGATGACCGAGCAAGCCGGCGATACGCCGATCCCGGTGATGTCGTTCATGGGCTCCAAAGAGCAGCATCCAAAACAGGTGAGCTGCTGGATTACCCACACCAATGCCAGGACTCACGAGATCATTGCCGCGAACCTCGACCGTTCGCCAATGTATTCCGGCGTGATCGAAGGGATTGGCCCGCGTTATTGCCCGTCGATCGAAGACAAGATCCACCGCTTTGCCGACAAGGACAGTCACCAGGTCTTCATCGAGCCCGAAGGCTTGACCACTCATGAGCTGTACCCGAACGGGATTTCCACTTCCCTGCCGTTCGACGTGCAAATCCAGATCGTGCAATCGATTCGCGGCATGGAAAATGCGCACATCGTGCGCCCCGGTTATGCCATCGAGTACGACTACTTCGATCCGCGGGATCTGAAGTACAGCCTGGAAACCAAAGTGATCGGCGGGTTGTTCTTCGCCGGCCAAATCAACGGCACAACCGGTTACGAAGAGGCCGGCGCCCAAGGTTTGCTGGCCGGAACCAACGCGGCACTGCGTGCTCAGGGCAAAGACAGCTGGTGCCCGCGCCGCGATGAAGCCTACATCGGCGTGTTGGTCGACGACCTGATTACCCTGGGTACCCAGGAACCGTATCGGATGTTTACGTCTCGCGCCGAATATCGCCTGATCCTGCGTGAAGACAATGCCGACTTGCGCTTGACCGAAAAAGGTCGCGAACTGGGTCTGGTCGATGACGCGCGCTGGGCAGCCTTCTGCAAAAAACGCGAAAGCATTGCACTGGAAGAGCAGCGCCTGAAAAGCACCTGGGTTCGCCCAGGCACTGAGCAGGGCGACGCAATTGCCGAAAAATTCGGCACGCCGCTGACCCACGAGTACAACTTGCTGAATCTGCTTTCCCGTCCGGAAATCGACTACGCTGGCTTGGTCGAAGTGACGGGGGGCGGCGCAGAAGATCCACAGGTCGCCGAGCAGGTCGAAATCAAGACCAAATATGCCGGTTACATTGATCGCCAGCAGGACGAGATTGCTCGACTGCGCGCCAGTGAAGACACCAAGTTGCCTGTGGATATCGACTACACCGGGATTTCCGGTCTATCGAAAGAAATTCAAAGCAAGCTGGGGATAACTCGACCAGAAACCCTGGGCCAGGCTTCACGTATCCCCGGCGTCACTCCGGCAGCCATTTCGCTGTTGATGATTCATTTGAAAAAACGCGGCGCGGGCCGTCAGTTGGAGCAAAGCGCTTGAGTTCGTTGGTCACCTCGCAACATGCCGAAGAGTTATCCACAGGTGCACGCCAGTTGGGCGTTGATCTGACCGCAGTCCAGCACGAGTTGCTGCTGGGCTATCTGGCCCTGTTGATCAAATGGAACAAGGCTTACAACCTTACCGCGGTGCGAAATCCCGACGAGATGGTGTCCCGGCATTTGCTCGACAGTCTGAGCGTGATGCCGTTTATCGAAAACGGTCGCTGGTTGGACGTGGGCAGTGGCGGCGGCATGCCGGGTATTCCCCTGGCCATCCTGTTTCCCGAGTCCCAAGTGACTTGCCTGGACAGCAACGGCAAGAAAACCCGCTTCCTGACCCAGGTCAAACTCGAACTCAAGCTGGATAACCTCCATGTTATCCACAGCCGTGTCGAAGAATTCACGCCTGAACTGCCTTTCAACGGAATTGTTTCCCGGGCGTTCAGCAGCATGGAGAACTTCAGCAACTGGACACGCCACCTGGGTGACCGCGATACCAGCTGGCTGGCAATGAAGGGCGTCCATCCAAGCGATGAGCTGTTAGCATTGCCGACAGACTTCCACCTCGATAGCGAACACGCCTTGGCCGTACCCGGTTGCCAAGGCCAACGCCATCTGCTGATACTGCGCCGCACGGCATGATTGGGAACACAAGCAAGAATGGCTAAGGTATTCGCGATAGCGAACCAGAAAGGTGGCGTGGGCAAAACCACCACCTGCATCAACCTCGCAGCATCCCTGGTCGCGACCAAGCGCCGGGTGCTGTTGATCGATCTCGATCCACAGGGCAACGCCACCATGGGTAGCGGTGTGGATAAACACGGCCTGGAAAACTCGGTCTATGACTTGCTGATCGGTGAGTGCGACCTGGCCCAGGCCATGCACTATTCCGAACACGGCGGTTATCAACTGCTGCCGGCCAACCGCGATTTGACCGCGGCGGAAGTGGTGCTGTTGGAAATGCAGATGAAAGAAAGCCGTCTGCGCAGCGCCTTGGCGCCGATCCGCGAGAACTACGATTACATCTTGATCGACTGCCCACCGTCGCTGTCGATGCTGACACTCAACGCGTTGGTGGCGGCCGATGGGGTGATTATCCCCATGCAGTGCGAGTACTACGCGCTGGAAGGTTTGAGCGACCTTGTGGATAACATCAAGCGGATCGCCGAGTTGCTCAACCCGAACCTGCAGATCGAAGGCTTGCTGCGCACCATGTTCGACCCGCGCCTGAGCCTGATGAACGATGTGTCGGCACAGCTCAAGGAACACTTCGGCGAGCAGCTTTACGACACCGTGATCCCGCGCAACATTCGTTTGGCCGAAGCGCCAAGCTATGGGATGCCCGCGTTGGCGTACGACAAATCGTCCCGTGGCGCCATTGCCTACCTGGCTCTGGCCGGCGAGATGGTTCGCCGCCAACGCCGCAACTCTCGCACCGCTGCAGCCCAGCCAACTTAAGGAATCCCCATGGCCGTCAAGAAACGAGGTCTCGGACGTGGACTGGATGCACTGTTGAGTGGTCCGACCGTCACATCGCTTGAAGAACAAGCGGTGCAGGCCGACGAGCGCGAGCTGCAGCACTTGCCCCTGGACCTGATCCAGCGCGGCAAATACCAGCCACGCCGGGACATGGATCCACAGGCGCTGGAAGAACTGGCCAACTCGATCAAGGCCCAGGGCGTGATGCAGCCGATCGTGGTGCGTCCGATTGGCGGCGGTCGTTTTGAAATTATTGCCGGTGAACGTCGCTGGCGTGCCAGCCAGCAGGCCGGCAAAGAGACCATCCCTGCGATGGTGCGTGATGTGCCGGATGAAACCGCCATCGCCATGGCGTTGATCGAGAACATCCAGCGTGAAGATCTCAATCCGGTCGAAGAGGCGATCGCATTGCAGCGTCTGCAGCAGGAATTCCAGTTGACCCAGCAGCAAGTGGCCGATGCGGTGGGCAAATCCCGCGTCACCGTGTCTAACTTGCTGCGCCTGATCGCATTGCCGGAAGTCATCAAGACCATGTTGTCCCATGGCGATCTGGAAATGGGTCATGCCCGTGCTTTGCTCGGTTTGCCGGAAAATCAACAAGTTGAAGGGGCGCGACACGTTGTCGCACGAGGGCTCACCGTTCGTCAGACTGAAGCGCTGGTTCGCCAGTGGCTCAGTGGCAAACCTGCACCGGTCGAAACCGCCAAACCTGATCCGGATATCGCGCGTCTTGAGCAACGCCTGGCCGAACGCCTGGGCTCTGCGGTGCAGATTCGCCACGGCAAGAAGGGCAAAGGCCAATTGGTGATCGGATATAACTCCCTCGATGAGCTTCAGGGCGTCCTTGCCCACATCCGCTGAAACATTTGCTTATGTAGCGCGTGATCGGAAATCACTACCCGGCAGTTGAATAGGGGCAGAACCGCCCCTATACTCTGCGCGCATTTTGTCGGCACAAATTATGCCAAGTTATTGATTTCCGGCAGCCGACCATTGAGGAGCAAGAGTGATGGAAACCCGCACGCCAAACACGTTGCCGTTCCATCGCTTGGCCGTTTTTCCGGTTTTATTGGCTCAATTTGTCATCTTGCTGATCGCCGCATTGGCGCTTTGGTACTGGCATGGAGTCGTAGCCGGATATTCAGGACTCTGCGGAGGCCTGATAGCCTTGCTGCCCAATATGTATTTTGCTCACAGGGCCTTTCGGTTTTCCGGCGCCCGAGCAGCCCAGGCTATCGTCCGGTCTTTTTATGCTGGCGAGGCAGGGAAACTGATTTTGACGGCAGTGCTGTTTGCACTGACCTTTGCAGGTGTGAAGCCATTGGCGCCGCTGGCTGTATTCGGCGTCTTCGTGTTGACCCAACTGGTCAGCTGGTTCGCTCCCCTGCTAATGAAAACAAGACTTTCGAAACCTTAGGGCGTTTGAGGCAACCATGGCAGAAACAACCGCTTCGGGCTATATCCAGCACCACTTGCAGAACCTGACCTTCGGTCAGCTTCCCAACGGCGGCTGGGGCTTTGCCCACTCCGCAGCAGAAGCCAAAGAAATGGGCTTCTGGGCTTTCCACCTGGACACTCTGGGTTGGTCGGTCGCACTGGGTCTGATCTTCGTCCTGATTTTCCGCATGGCGGCAAAGAAGGCGACTTCGGGTCAGCCAGGTGCTTTGCAGAACTTCGTTGAAGTATTGGTCGAATTCGTCGATGGCAGCGTGAAAGACAGCTTCCATGGCCGTAGCCCGGTGATTGCACCGCTGGCGCTGACCATATTCGTCTGGGTGTTCCTGATGAACGCCGTCGACCTGATCCCGGTTGACTGGATTCCTCAGTTGGCCATGGCGATCTCCGGCGACCCACACATTCCATTCCGCGCCGTATCCACCACTGACCCGAACGCCACACTGGGCATGGCTCTGTCGGTATTCGCGCTGATCATTTTCTACAGCATCAAGGTCAAGGGCATCGGCGGCTTCATCGGCGAACTGACCCTGCACCCGTTCGGCAGCAAGAACATCTTCGTTCAAGCCCTGCTGATCCCGGTGAACTTCCTGCTGGAATTCGTGACCCTGATCGCCAAGCCGATTTCCCTGGCTCTGCGACTGTTCGGCAACATGTATGCCGGCGAGCTGGTGTTCATTCTGATCGCTGTGATGTTCGGCAGCGGCCTGCTCTGGCTTAGCGGCCTGGGCATTGTTCTGCAGTGGGCGTGGGCTGTGTTCCACATCCTGATCATCACCCTGCAGGCCTTCATCTTCATGATGCTGACCATCGTCTACCTGTCGATGGCGCACGAAGAGAACCATTAAGACCAGTCTCGACTAGTCTGATGTCCTTCCCGGTGAAACGGGAAGGTGGCCCAACAGGGCTATGAAACGATTTGTTTTACCGCTTTAAAATCTAAAAAACCTAAACCATACGACGTAAAAGTCGGGAGGAAAGATGGAAACTGTAGTTGGTCTAACCGCTATCGCTGTTGCACTGTTGATCGGCCTGGGCGCCCTGGGTACTGCCATTGGTTTCGGCCTGCTGGGCGGCAAGTTCCTGGAAGGCGCAGCGCGTCAGCCAGAAATGGTTCCAATGCTGCAAGTTAAAATGTTCATCGTCGCCGGCCTGCTCGACGCCGTGACCATGATCGGTGTTGGTATCGCTCTGTTCTTCACCTTCGCGAACCCTTTCGTTGGTCAACTCGCCGGTTAATCACTCGTCTTTTCGAGTGATTGGTGTGTTGTGCAACGAATGAGCGAGGTATTGGCGTGAACATTAATGCAACCATTATTGGTCAGTCCTTAGCGTTCTTGATTTTTGTCGTTTTCTGCATGAAGTTCGTATGGCCTCCGGTCATCGCAGCTCTGCACGAACGTCAGAAGAAGATCGCGGATGGACTGGACGCTGCAGCACGAGCAGCTCGCGACCTGGAGTTGGCCCAAGATAAAGCGGGTCAACAACTGCGCGAAGCGAAAGCTCAAGCAGCCGAAATCATTGAGCAAGCCAAGAAACGCGGTAACCAGATCGTTGAAGAGGCTGTTGAAAAAGCCCGTATCGACGCTGACCGTGTGAAGGTTCAGGCTCAGGCCGAGATCGAGCAGGAACTGAACGGTGTCAAAGACGCGCTGCGTGCCCAACTGGGTGCTCTGGCCGTTGGCGGTGCTGAGAAGATCCTGGGTGCCACAATCGATCAAAACGCGCACGCGGAGCTGGTTAACAAACTGGCTGCTGAAATTTAAGCGAGGGCGATCATGGCAGAATTGACCACGTTGGCCCGACCTTACGCTAAGGCAGCCTTCGAGCACGCCCAGGCCCACCAGCAGCTGGCCTCTTGGTCAGCCATGCTCGGCCTGGCTGCAGCAGTGTCGCAAGACGACACCATGCAGCGCGTGCTCAAGGCCCCGCGACTGACGAGCGCAGACAAGGCCGCCACTTTTATTGAAGTGTGCGGCGACAAGTTTGATGTGAAGGCACAGAACTTCATCAACGTCATTGCCGAAAACGACCGTCTCCTGCTTCTGCCGGAGATTGCCGCTCTGTTCGACCTGTACAAGGCCGAGCAAGAGAAATCGGTAGACGTTGAAGTGACCAGTGCTTTTGCATTGAACCAAGAACAGCAAGACAAACTCGCCAAGGTTCTCAGTGCACGACTCGACCGGGAAGTGCGCCTGCAAGTTGCGGAAGACCCATCCCTCATTGGGGGTGTTGTCATTCGCGCCGGCGACCTGGTTATCGATGGCTCGATTCGCGGCAAACTCGCGAATCTTGCCGAAGCATTGAAATCTTGAGTTTGAAGGGGCAGCAGAGCAATGCAGCAACTCAATCCTTCCGAAATAAGTGAAATTATCAAGGGCCGCATCGACAAGCTCGATGTGACCTCCCAAGCCCGTAACGAAGGCACTGTCGTCAGCGTATCTGACGGCATCGTGCGGATTCACGGTCTGGCCGACGTAATGTACGGCGAGATGATCGAGTTTCCGGGCGGCGTCTACGGTATGGCCCTCAACCTGGAGCAAGACTCCGTAGGTGCCGTTGTATTGGGCGCGTACACCAGTCTGGCTGAAGGCATGAGCGCCAAGTGCACAGGCCGCATCCTGGAAGTTCCGGTTGGTAAGGAACTGCTGGGTCGCGTAGTCGACGCACTGGGTAACCCTGTTGACGGCAAAGGTCCACTGGGCAACACCGAGACCGACGCGGTCGAGAAAGTTGCTCCGGGCGTGATCTGGCGTAAGTCGGTAGACCAGCCTGTACAGACTGGCTATAAGGCTGTCGATGCCATGATTCCTGTCGGCCGTGGCCAGCGTGAGCTGATCATCGGTGACCGTCAGATCGGTAAAACCGCTCTGGCAATCGACGCGATCATCAACCAGAAGAACAGCGGCATTTTCTGCGTCTACGTAGCTATTGGTCAGAAACAATCGACCATCGCCAACGTGGTTCGCAAGCTGGAAGAAAACGGCGCCCTGGCCAACACGATCATCGTGGCTGCCAGTGCTTCGGAATCTCCTGCGCTGCAATTCCTGGCACCGTACTCCGGTTGCACCATGGGTGAATTCTTCCGCGACCGCGGTGAAGACGCGCTGATCGTTTATGACGATCTGTCCAAGCAGGCAGTGGCTTATCGCCAAATCTCCCTGCTGCTGCGCCGTCCACCAGGCCGTGAAGCTTACCCAGGCGACGTGTTCTATCTCCACTCCCGTCTGCTGGAGCGCGCATCCCGCGTTTCGGAAGAGTACGTAGAGAAGTTCACCAACGGCGCAGTGACCGGCAAAACCGGTTCCCTGACCGCACTGCCGATCATCGAAACCCAGGCTGGCGACGTTTCCGCGTTCGTTCCGACCAACGTGATTTCCATCACCGACGGTCAGATCTTCCTGGAATCGGCCATGTTCAACTCGGGCATCCGTCCTGCAGTGAACGCCGGTGTTTCGGTATCCCGTGTGGGTGGTGCCGCTCAGACCAAGATCATCAAGAAGCTCTCCGGTGGTATCCGTACCGCTCTGGCTCAGTACCGTGAACTGGCGGCATTCGCCCAGTTCGCTTCTGACCTGGACGAAGCGACCCGTAAGCAACTTGAGCATGGTCAGCGCGTTACCGAGCTGATGAAGCAGAAGCAATACGCCCCAATGTCGATCGCTGACATGGCGTTGTCGCTGTATGCCGCTGAGCGTGGGTTCCTGACCGACGTTGAAATCGCCAAGGTCGGCAGCTTTGAACAAGCGCTGATTGCTTACTTCAACCGCGATCACGCCGAATTGATGGCGAAGATCAACGTGAAGGGTGACTTCAATGACGATATCGACGCTGGCATGAAAGCCGGTATCGAGAAGTTCAAGGCCACCCAAACCTGGTAAGCCGCAGCGGGAGCCGCAAGGCTCCCGCTTGCTAACCTGATAGGTGTTACATGGCAGGCGCAAAAGAGATTCGCAGTAAGATTGCGAGCATCAAAAGCACGCAAAAAATTACCAGCGCCATGGAAAAAGTGGCGGTCAGCAAAATGCGCAAGGCACAAATGCGCATGGCTGCTAGCCGTCCTTATGCGGAGCGTATCCGCCAGGTAATTGGGCATCTGGCCAACGCCAACCCGGAATACCGCCACCCGTTCATGATCGACCGCGAAGTTAAGCGTGTGGGTTATGTGGTAGTGAGCAGTGACCGTGGTTTGTGCGGTGGTTTGAATACCAACCTGTTCAAGGCCCTGGTCAAGGACATGGCGGTAAACCGCGAAAACGGCGTCGAGATCGATCTGTGTGTCGTTGGTAGCAAGGGTGCGGCCTTTTTCCGCAACTTCGGCGGTAACGTCGTTGCAGCTATCAGCCACCTGGGTGAAGAGCCGTCGATCAATGATTTGATCGGCAGTGTGAAGGTGATGCTGGATGCGTACCTGGAAGGCCGGATTGACCGCCTGTCCGTGGTATCCAACAAGTTCATCAACACCATGACCCAGCAGCCAACCGTGGAGCAATTGATTCCACTGGTGGCGACTCCGGATCAGGAACTCAAGCACCACTGGGACTACCTCTACGAACCAGACGCCAAAGAGCTGCTTGACGGCTTGATGGTGCGCTACGTGGAGTCGCAGGTGTACCAGGCGGTGGTCGAGAACAACGCAGCTGAACAAGCGGCGCGGATGATCGCGATGAAAAACGCTACCGATAACGCCGGTGATCTGATCAGCGATTTGCAGCTGATCTACAACAAGGCGCGTCAGGCTGCGATCACCCAAGAGATCTCGGAAATCGTCGGCGGCGCTGCCGCGGTTTAACGGTTCAAATATTCAGAGGATCCAGCTATGAGTAGCGGACGTATCGTTCAAATCATCGGCGCCGTTATCGACGTGGAATTTCCACGCGACAGCGTACCGAGCATCTACAACGCGCTGAAAGTACAAGGCGCGGAAACTACTCTGGAAGTTCAGCAGCAGCTGGGCGACGGCGTAGTTCGTACCATTGCGATGGGTTCCACCGAAGGCTTGAAGCGCGGTCTGGACGTTATCGACTCTGGCGCTGCCATTTCCGTACCGGTCGGTAAAGCGACCCTGGGCCGGATCATGGACGTACTGGGCAACCCGATTGACGAAGCGGGTCCGATCGACACCGAAGAGCGTTGGGGCATTCACCGTCCAGCACCTTCGTTCGCGGAACAAGCTGGCGGCAACGACCTGCTGGAAACCGGCATCAAGGTTATCGACCTGGTTTGCCCGTTCGCCAAAGGCGGTAAAGTCGGTCTGTTCGGTGGTGCCGGTGTAGGCAAGACCGTAAACATGATGGAACTGATCCGTAACATCGCCATCGAGCACAGCGGTTATTCCGTGTTCGCCGGTGTGGGTGAGCGTACCCGTGAGGGTAACGACTTCTACCACGAGATGAAGGACTCCAACGTTCTGGACAAAGTGGCACTGGTTTACGGTCAGATGAACGAGCCGCCGGGTAACCGTCTGCGCGTAGCACTGACTGGCCTGACCATGGCCGAGAAGTTCCGTGACGAAGGTAACGACGTTCTGCTGTTCGTCGACAACATCTACCGTTACACCTTGGCCGGTACTGAAGTATCCGCACTGCTGGGCCGTATGCCTTCTGCAGTAGGTTACCAGCCGACCCTGGCTGAAGAGATGGGCGTTCTGCAAGAACGTATCACTTCGACCAAGGAAGGTTCGATCACTTCGATCCAAGCGGTATACGTACCTGCGGATGACTTGACCGACCCGTCGCCAGCGACCACCTTCGCCCACTTGGACGCCACCGTCGTTCTGTCCCGTGACATCGCTTCCCTGGGTATCTACCCAGCGGTCGACCCACTGGACTCGACTTCGCGCCAGCTGGACCCGAACGTGATCGGCCAGGAGCACTACGACACCGCTCGCGGCGTTCAGTACGTGCTGCAGCGTTACAAAGAACTGAAGGACATCATTGCGATCCTGGGTATGGACGAGCTGTCGGAAGCCGACAAGCAGTTGGTAAACCGTGCTCGTAAGATCCAGCGCTTCTTGTCGCAGCCGTTCTTCGTGGCTGAAGTCTTCACCGGTGCTTCGGGTAAATACGTTTCCCTGAAAGACACCATTGCTGGCTTCAAAGGCATCCTCAACGGTGACTACGACCACTTGCCAGAACAAGCGTTCTACATGGTCGGCGGCATCGAAGAAGCGATCGAGAAAGCCAAGAAACTGTAATCCAGGCGCCCGGAAACGGGCGCTCATCAGGTTGAGGCAATCAGATGGCTATGACAGTCCATTGCGATATCGTCAGCGCGGAAGGGGAAATCTTCTCCGGTCTGGTAGAAATGGTGATTGCACACGGCGAACTCGGTGACCTGGGTATTGCCATGGGCCACGCGCCGTTGATCACCAGCTTGAAGCCAGGTCCGATCACTCTGACCAAGCAAGGCGGGGAACGTGAGGTGTTTTACATCTCCGGTGGTTTCCTTGAGGTTCAGCCGAACATGGTCAAGGTACTTGCCGACACTGTGCAACGTGCTGGCGACCTGGATGAAGCCTCCGCTCAGGAAGCCGTCAAGGCTGCCGAGAAGGCCCTGAACGAAAAGGGTGCGGACTTCGACTACAGCGCTGCTGCTGTACGTCTGGCCGAGGCTGCAGCCCAGCTGCGCACGCTCCAGCAGATCCGCAAGAAGTAAGCGGCCTAGCCGCAATGCTTCAAGCGCGATTGATTAAAAAGGGTAGCCTCGGCTACCCTTTTTCTTTTTTAGCAAAACACTTCTCTGGTCTGAACCCGGACCGCCCAGGATTGGTAGCCATTCATGTCTCTTGAAATCGTCATTCTCGCCGCAGGCCAGGGCACCCGCATGCGTTCAGCCCTGCCCAAGGTGCTGCACCCGGTGGCCGGCAACTCCATGCTTGGCCATGTTATCCACAGCGCCCGGCAGTTGGACCCGCAACGCATCCACGTGGTGATCGGCCACGGTGCCGATGCCGTGCGTGAGCGCCTGGCCGCGGACGACCTGAATTTCGTATTGCAGGACAAGCAACTGGGCACCGGCCACGCCACCGCGCAAGCCGTACCGTTCATCACCGCCGATACGGTACTGATCCTCTATGGCGACGTGCCGCTGATCGAAGTGGAAACCCTGCAACGCCTGCTCAAGCACGTAGTGCCTGGCCAGATGGGCCTGCTCACCGTTGAACTGGACGACCCCACCGGCTACGGGCGCATCGTGCGCAATGCTGACGGCAAGGTCGCCGCCATCGTTGAACACAAGGACGCCAGCGAAGCCCAACGCGCCATCACCGAAGGCAATACCGGGATTCTCGCCGTCCCTGCGAACAAGCTTGCTGACTGGATGAGCCGCCTGTCCAACAACAACGCCCAGAGCGAGTACTACCTCACCGACGTCATCGAGATGGCCGTGAGTGATGGCCTGCTGGTCGCCACCGAACAGCCCCACGACCCGATGGAAGTGCAGGGCGCCAACGACCGCAAGCAGCTTGCAGAGCTTGAGCGTCACTATCAATTGCGCGAAGGCCGTCGCCTGATGGCGCTCGGCGTAACCCTGCGTGATCCGGCTCGCTTTGACGTGCGCGGTGAAGTGACTGTGGGCCGAGATGTGCTGATCGACATCAACGTGATCCTGGAAGGTCGCGTGATCATCGAAGACGACGTGGTGATTGGCCCGAACTGTGTGATCAAGGACAGCACCTTGCGTAAAGGCGTGGTGGTCAAGGCCAACAGTCATATCGACGGGGCCTTGATGGGCGAGGGCAGCGATGCCGGCCCGTTTGCACGGTTGCGTCCGGGTACGGTGATGGGCGCCAGGGCGCATGTCGGCAATTTCGTCGAACTGAAAAACGCGCAAATGGGCGACGACGCAAAGGCCGGCCACCTGGCCTACCTGGGTGATGCGGTGATCGGTGCTCGCAGCAACATTGGCGCCGGCGCGATCACCTGCAACTACGATGGCGCCAACAAGTACCAGACGACGATTGGTGAGGACGTATTCATCGGCTCGAATAATTCGCTGATTGCACCCGTGACAATCGGCGATGGTTCGAACACTGCCGCGGGCTCAACCATCAACCAGGATGTGGATAAGTCCCAATTGGCCGTAGCACGCGCCCGCCAACGAAATATCGACGGCTGGAAACGCCCGGTCAAAGTCAAAAAGACCTGAGTTATCCACATCCCCCAGGTAACTTAGCTCCAATGTGGGAGGGGGCTTGCCCCCGATCGCGGCGCATCAGTCAGCTTATGTACCGACTGACACACTGCTATCGGGGGCAAGCCCCCTCCCACATTTGTCGTGTGTTGTTCGAAAAATTTGGTCTCGACGCTTGACGCTACCTTCTCAATAGGTTTTGATTGCCTTCGTTATCTTTCGAAACGAAACTTATCTCACCATGTCGAAACGAAATACACCCCAACGACGCCACAACATCCTGGCCTTGCTCAATGAACAGGGCGAAGTCAGCGTGGACGAACTGGCCAAACGTTTCGAAACCTCGGAAGTGACCATCCGCAAGGACCTGGCCGCCCTCGAAAGCAACGGCCTGCTGCTGCGCCGCTACGGTGGCGCAATCACCATGCCCCAGGAACTGGTCGGCGATGCCGCTCAACCGGTCTCGGCCCATAAGCGGGCCATTGCCCGTGCGGCGGTGATGCGTCTGCGCGAACACGCCCGCATCATCATCGACAGCGGCAGTACTACCGCCGCCATGATTCCGGAACTCGGCCACCAGCCCGGCCTGGTGGTGATGACCAACTCCCTGCACGTGGCCAGCGCCTTGAGCGAACTGGAACATGAGCCAGTGCTGTTGATGACCGGCGGCACCTGGGACCCCCACTCGGACTCGTTCCAGGGCCAGGTTGCCGAGCAGGTTTTGCGTTCCTACGACTTTGATCAACTGTTCATCGGGGCCGACGGCATCGATCTGCAGCGCGGTACGACCACCTTCAACGAACTGCTGGGCCTGAGCCGCGTGATGGCCGAGGTCGCCCGTGAAGTGGTGGTGATGGTCGAATCCGACAAGATCGGCCGCAAGATTCCCAACCTGGAACTGCCCTGGAGCAGCGTCCATACCCTTATCACCGATGATCGCCTGCCGCTTGAGGCCCGCGACCAGATCCAAGCCCGCGGCATTACGCTGATATGTGCGGCAATCATCTAGGAGAAGCACCATGTGTGGAATTGTAGGCGCAGTCGCCGAACGTAACGTGACCGCGATTTTGATCGAAGGCCTCAAGCGCCTGGAATACCGTGGCTACGACAGCGCCGGTGTGGCCGTCTTCAGCAACGCCGGCAAGCTTGAGCGCATGCGTCGCCCAGGCAAGGTCAGCGAGCTGGAACAGGCCCTGGCCGGCGAGCCGCTGGTCGGCCGCCTGGGTATTGCCCACACCCGTTGGGCCACCCACGGTGCGCCGTGCGAACGCAACGCCCACCCGCACTTCTCCGGCGACCTGGCCGTGGTGCACAACGGCATCATCGAAAACCACGAAGTGTTGCGTGAGCAACTCAAGAGCCTGGGCTACGTGTTCACCTCCGACACCGACACCGAAGTCATCGCCCACCTGCTCAACCACAAGCTCAAGGACCACAGCGACCTGACCACCGCCCTCAAGGCCACGGTCAAGGAACTGCACGGCGCCTATGGCCTGGCCGTGGTCAGCGCCAGCCAACCCGACCGCGTGGTTGCCGCCCGCAGTGGCAGCCCGCTGGTGATCGGCCTGGGCCTGGGGGAAAACTTCCTCGCTTCCGATCAACTGGCCCTGCGCCAGGTGACTGACCGCTTCATGTACCTGGAAGAGGGCGATATTGCCGACATCCGCCGCGAAAGCGTGGCGATCTGGGACGTGAACGGCAACTCCGTCGAACGCGAAGCCGTGCAATACCGTGACGGTGCCGAAGCCGCCGACAAAGGCGAATATCGTCACTTCATGCTCAAGGAAATCCACGAACAACCGGCCGTGGTCCAACGCACATTGGAAGGTCGACTGAGCCAGCACCAAGTGCTGGTCAACGCATTCGGCCCACAAGCCGCCGAGCTGTTCGCCAAAGTGCGCAATGTGCAGATCGTCGCCTGCGGCACCAGCTACCACGCGGGTATGGTTGCCCGTTACTGGTTGGAAGAACTGGCCGGCATCCCTTGCCAGGTCGAAGTCGCCAGCGAATTCCGCTACCGCAAGGTGGTGGTGCAGCCCGACACCCTGTTCGTGACCATCTCCCAGTCCGGCGAAACCGCTGACACCCTGGCCGCCCTGCGCAACGCCAAGGAGCTGGGGTTCCTCGCCAGCCTGGCGATCTGCAACGTCAGCATCAGCTCGCTGGTGCGTGAGTCCGACCTGACCCTGCTGACCCAGGCTGGTCGCGAAATCGGCGTGGCTTCCACCAAAGCCTTCACCACCCAGTTGGTCGGCCTGTTGCTGCTGACCCTGTCCCTGGGCCAAGTGCGCGGCACCCTGGCCGAAGGCGTCGAAGCCACCTTGGTGGAAGAACTGCGCCGCCTGCCGACCCGCCTGGGCGAAGCCCTGGCCATGGACAGCGTGGTAGAGAAAGTCGCCGAGCTATTCGCCGACAAGAACCACACCCTGTTCCTCGGCCGTGGCGCGCAATACCCGGTGGCGATGGAAGGCGCCCTCAAGCTCAAGGAAATCTCGTACATCCACGCCGAAGCCTACCCGGCCGGTGAGCTCAAACACGGCCCCCTGGCCCTGGTGGATGACGACATGCCAGTGGTAACCGTGGCGCCGAACAACGAACTGCTGGAAAAACTCAAATCCAACCTGCAGGAAGTACGCGCCCGTGGCGGCCAACTGGTGGTATTCGCCGACGAGAAAGCTGGCATGACCAACGCTGAAGGCACCCACGTCATCAACATGCCGCACATCAACGACACCCTGTCGCCGATCCTCTACACCATCCCGCTGCAACTGCTGTCGTACTACGTGGCCGTGCTCAAGGGCACCGACGTTGACCAGCCGCGCAACCTGGCCAAATCGGTGACAGTCGAGTAACACCCCACGTACCTGGAGGCCCCCGCTGGTTTTCAACAATAAAGATTGACACAAAACAATAAAGTTTGACACGCACGAACATAGATTGACACAAGGCTCAAACCCCCGTATCTACGGGGGTTTTCCTTTCCAGGCTTTCCCTTTGGTCTGGATTCATCGCTTCAACTTTCAGCGGGTGTAGTCTGGAAAATGTTTTGAATGCGGCCGCTTTGGCGGTCGTGTCCTTCTACGACTTTTTCTCGACGCGAGGTGAAGCGGTCCGCATCGACTGAGGAGGCGTGGGTTGCGAGGTCGTAAATTTGCATCACAGCAGGACATTGAACGGCACATTGCAAATGGATTTGGCGAAGGCGCCGGGGCAAGCTACGTGCCTTGGCTGCGGGTACAAGATGTCCCGTCGATAGGTCGTTCGCACAAGATTCAAGGTGTGAAGATCGAGAGGATTCATCACCTCCTGTCAGATCTCGAGCGTTCCTACTTCCTTGTGTGTGAATTTTCTGAAGACGTCGTGGATATCCGGGAGCAATACCCTTTACTACCCACAGAGCGTGCGCAAGCGATAGCGTCGGCGATCGATGTACGCTATCCAAGATACCCTAGAACAACACTGCCTTATGTGATGACAACAGACTTCCTGTTAACTGTTAAGGACCCGAGCGGAAAATTCAAATCGGTAGCTAGGACGGTGAAGTATCGTTCCGATTTAATTGGCAACGGAAGTAAAAGAACGCTTGAAAAACTTGAAATTGAAAAGCGTTTTTGGGAAAGCCAAGGTGTTGATTGGAAAATCGTAACAGACGAGTTTTTTACACGAGATTTGATTAAAAATCTTGGACTAATCAGGAGGTACTCGAAGCTCTCTCGTGATTTAATGAAAGCGCCGTTGCATTCGAATTTTATCGAGTGCCTTGTAAACAGCCGGGAATATTCGTGGACCTTGGCCACCTGTCTAAGAAAAACAGCATCACTTTTGTCCATTTCCTATATAGACGCTCAAGCGATTTTCTTTCATCTGGTTTGGAACAAGATACTGAAAATCGATTTGGTTAACACTCCTCTCCACCTTACTGGTCTAGTTCCTGGCTTCGAAGTTTCACCGAGCCCTGTCCAAGTATCGTTGAAGGAGAAAATGTCATGACTGTTCTCGTTAATGACGTTTTCGAACCTGTAACCGATCTGTCGGTCATTGCTACGATAGCCAGGCTCCTTTATCAGGATGAAACGCATGACTTAGCAGTTTTGATGGATCTAGCTGACCCACCCCGGCAGCCGTACGCGGTTGGTCTGGAGGAGCTGCGTCGCTCGATAGCGTCTGGTCACACCAAACCAGCAGCCATCACCACGCCCGAGTTTATGCTTGTGCTTGAGGAACAGTTGGATGAGAGAGCCAAGCAAGGCCGGGACGAAAAGTGGGCCGTCATCGCCCCTCTATTAGATCCTGAATACCCGGGACAAATATTTGTACGAGGTGAGTTAGGCCGGCTTGTTAGCAGACGGGCGTCAGAGCTCGGAATCCAGCGGAAAACGATCTATCGGCTTCTTTACCGATATTGGTTTTATGGTCAAGTTCGCAACTCATTGCTTAATAATTATACGGCGGTAGGTGTTGCCGATAGAAAATATGATCCGAGCAGGCCACCAGGGCGAAAGCCTAAATTTCAAGGCGTTCTTACTTCGCCTTCCAAGATGCTCAGTGCGGTTGATAAACGATGCATCCGTGTTGGATATGCTCTTTATGTAAGAGATAAGAAATCTTCCATTTCGAGCGCATATGACGAAATGTTGAGACGATTTTACTCAGTCCGAGACATCTCTAAAAACAGTGAAGAAGAGCTTCGTTTGTTGCCTGGTTCAGAACTCCCCAGCTTGAGGCAGTTCCAATATTGGGGACAGATTTTTTTCGACGAGATTGCAACCGAGCGTGGCCGTAAAGGATTGAGGAGATGGTTAAAGGACTGCCGTCCGCTTTCAGGTACCGTTCGCGATTGGCTGCGTGGACCCTGTCATCAGTTCGAGATCGACGCGACTATTGCCGATATTTATTTGGTCAACAGCTACTCCAGGCGGATGCTCATTGGCCGGCCCGTAGTGTATATCGTTGTGGATAGCTTCTCCGGAATGATTGCTGGTCTCTATGTAGGATTGGAGGGCCCTAGTTGGAATGGGGCCAGGCAAGCGCTGTTCAACGCGTTTACCTCCAAAGTCGAGTTCTGCGCTCAGAACGGCGTCGAAATCAATGCAGATGATTGGAATTGTCACCACCTGCCCCACCAGATTTACGCCGACCGAGGAGAGATGCTGTCACTCGCAGCAGAGGGGCTATCGTCAGGATTGGGAATTGAGATGGGCACTGCTCCGCCTTATCGGCCGGATTGGAAGCCTATGGTGGAAAGTCGGTTTGGCATTTTGAATGATTTGACGGGTATCAGATGGCTACCTGGCGGGGTAGCAGCGCGAGACAAAGAGCGAGGCGAGCGAGATTACCGGCTCGATGCCACGCTGAATCTCAAAGAGTTCACCCAAATTCTCATCAAGTGCGTACTCCACTATAACGGGCACCATCGACAGCCTGAACGACTGACGCAGGCGATGATGAATGACGGCGTTGAACCTACACCCAACGGGATATGGAATTGGGCCTGCGACAAGGACGTGATCGAATCCAACAAACGTCCTGACGAGCTGGTTTACCTCCATCTCTTGCCTCGCGAGCGCGCGACCGTTCAAAAGGGTGGGGTTATGTTTCGCGGCATGCACTACGTGTGTGATATGGCCATAGAAAAAGATTGGTTTGCCAAGGCTCGCAAAGGGGGCGTTTGGTCAATAGAGTGTTGGTTCGATCCGAACTCGGCGGCACACATTTGGATTCAGGGAGAGGCCAAGCAGTTTATCCGTTGTGATCTTCGACGATCGGATGCCGGTTACGCGAATTACCGCTCGGACGAGATTTTTGATCTGCTCGAAGCCTATCGCCAAAAACCGCCTACTCGCCGGCGAGCCGAGCTGGAAAGCCGTGTGCAGCTTAGCGATCAGGTCCACCAGATCATCAGTCATGCACTCGCAGAACGAAAACTGGAACCTGCTCCGCCCACCAAGGCAGAGGCCACTGGAAACATCCGCGAGAACCGCGCAGAAGAACGTCTCCGTGAGCGTGAAAATGCGGTTGTTCCTGAAGGCGTTAGGGCGGAGCCAGCTTCATTTCAATCTGAATTGACACCGAAAGCGCATGATTCATATGCCGGCGAGCGGACTGCGCAGGTTATCGATTTGCTCAAAAGAATTCGGCCAGGACAGGCAAAATGAAAGGTGCACAGACGTTTGCCAATTACGTCAGACAGGACATTAGTGAGTATGCGGGTAACCCGCTTATCGAAGCTTTGCCTCCGATATTGTCGGAGGCCGCGGCTGTTGAGCTGATCTCGAATTTTCCTCAGCCGGTGGATCCGAAAGAGCTGACGCTCGAAGGAGCCACTCGAATTCACTGTATCGACCGGCTAAGAACCGTGGTACAGCCGTTTTTGCTACATCTGGAACTGGAGGCCCTGTTCTCACTGCTCATTCGTCGAGGGTATGTTGGGCGTAACCCGATGTCGCCCGCTACCGTCCGGCATTTGCATTCTTTATCGGGAGCTCAGCGTTACCACGATGCGTTCAAGTCCACTGCAGAAACGTTTACCGTCGTCGGCCTGAGCGGCATTGGCAAGTCGACGGCGCTCCACGCCATCTTGAGCCTTTATCCACAGACAATCCGTCATGAGCGCTATGAGGGAAAGCAGTTTGTTCATACCCAAATCACATGGCTGAAGCTTGACTGCCCTCGGGATGGATCGCTGGCTGGGTTTTGCCAGCAGTTTTTTTATGCGGTTGGTGACGCTCTAGGAGATAAGGACTACCACAAGCGCTACAGGCATCGAAACATCAATGATGCGCTGCAACAGATGGAGCAGGTGGCCAGCACGTTTTTCATCGGCGCCTTGTTGATCGACGAGCTGCAAAACCTCCACTTGGCGAAAACCGGTGGTAAAGAGAGCATGCTGAATTTTTTCCTGCACTTGGTAAACAACATCGGTATCCCGGTGGTTTTCAGTGGCACGAACTCGACGATCAGCCTGTTCTCAGAAGCCATGCGGACTGCTCGCCGAGTCTGTGGTGCCGGTACGCTCGAATTCAAACGATTCGAAAAGGATGATGAGGAGTGGCGGTTGTTAGTCGAAAATCTCTGGAGCTATCAGTGGTGCAAGCAGACGGCTGAGCTGACCGACGAGATTTTTGACTCGCTGTATGAGCACACTCAAGGCGTCACGGATTTCCTGGTCAAGCTGCTGGTATTGAGTCAGCGTTATGCGGTCCAGAGTGGCTCGGAGTGTTTGACTGCCGAGATCCTGGTGAAGGTAAGCAACTCAAAAATGCAGATTCTAAAGCCAGCCCTTTCAGCTCTGCGTAGCCGTGATCCGAAGCGAATGCGACAGTTTGACGATTTGCTGCCGATTGAGGATCAGCTGAGCGAAATGATGGTTTTCGATGGATTGGCACGAGAGGATCGCCTCACCTTGCTTCGAAGCGTTGTATCCCGTGAGAAGCCGGCAGACCCATCTCCGACCATTTTTGCGAAAGATCACCCATCGCCGATTGCTACTGCTGTGGAAAACTCAGAGGCTAAAGCGCTTAGCGAACATGACTCTCCCCTCGACGCTCTGCGCGCTGCGGGCTGGCTCAACGAGGACCTGTTTGAGTTCTCACCGATGTATCACAAAGCGTGAGTAGGAGGGGGTGAAGTGCACGTTAAACTCCATTTCTTCCCCGCCGCGTTTCCCGACGAGACGCTGCACAGCGTGATTTCTCGTTATGCCCGTCTTTGCGGTGTTCGTAATTGCCAAGCAGCATTTGCCGGACTGAAATCGGCGGCAGCTTTTTCGCAAAATGTGGCATTCCCGAGTCACTTAGGGGATTTTGTCGACGCGCTACCCAGCGGTACCGAGCTATCGGTAGCCGAGGTCCTGATGCGCCACACATTACTACCCTATTACGCGCCGTTTTTGAGGGTGAGCCAGGTTGAACACGCTCGGACGCTGATGACCGCTGATGGTAAAGGCTTGATGTTAAAGCTGGGCGTCAACGCGAGCCGTATTGGATTCGCCTCCCGAGTGCGGTTATGCCCAGAATGTATCGCCCAAGATCAGGCTCAACGGGGAGTCGCTTACTGGCACAGGGTCCACATGCTTCCAGGCGTGCTTGTATGTCCGCATCACGGCACGTCACTCAGGATCCTTGATCCTCGCTGGTCCAGCCGCAGCTCTCGACAACTCAATCTGCCCAGTGATGAGAATGTGCAAGCACACACGGTACTTCTCGACACCCCGTTGCGGTGTATGCCGCCGCTTCACGAAATAGCGTTGCGTTCGCTTCAGGTCATCGAGTCTGAAGTCAATGCTTTGTCGGCGGAGGCGGTGCGCTACACGCTTTTACAAAGGGCAACGCAGCTCAACCTTGCCTCTGATAACCATCGCTTGCACCTGCACATGCTGGCGCAGCACATGGCCGATTTTTTTGCCGCACTCCCGCGAGAATGGGAATTTTCTATACTCGGAGATGTTCGTGCAGGTATACCCGCCTCATGGGTCACGAAGCTGCTTCGTACGCCTATAACCTCCCACCATCCGCTCAAATACATTTTATTGGCTGGCGCTTTGGGCATTGACATGGCGAGCTTGCTGCATGGTCAATGCCCAGTGAAACAGGCGGTGGCATGTGATCCGAAAGCTCACATTCGACTTCACACGCGCCTTTCTCCGGTGATGCCTGGTGAAGGCCTGGACTGTTCGTCAGCCGCTGTGTGGAAACTTGCTCTTGAGGGAGCTGATGCCAAAAAGATCGCTGGTGTTCTAGGCGTTTCATTGGCGTATGTCTATCGGCACATCCGAAATGTACCCGGCGGGCAAGATGCTTGGAGGGAGGCACGATTTCACATTGCGCTATGCGCAAGACGCGCGGCTTTCGAGGCTGATTATCGTTTTCACAAAGCACATGCCTGCAGGGGGTATGCGTGGCTGTATCACCACGATAGGCATTGGCTTTCGGAGTCCACTGTAAACCCAAGCCCCCATCGTACGCCCCGTCTAAAAAGCACCGAAATGTTCGCTGCCCTCGATGCGAGACTGGCCGGCGAAGTCCGTCAGTGTGCTGACGCGCTTTATGCTCTTGCGGGTAAGCCTGTTCGCATTTCGCGTACCAGAATTGGCCGGGAGCTTCATGTTCTGTCTCGCTTCGAAAAGCAGCTCTGCAAGCTTCCTCTCTGTGCAGCAATGCTCGACAAAGTATGTGAACCAATTGAAGGCTTTCACGATAGGCGTCTGCGATGGGCTAGGCGCAAATTGCTCTCGGAGGGCAAGCCTGTATCACGTTCTTCGCTCTACAGGGTCGCGAGCATTCGGCCCACGCTCTAATCCAGCCAGGCATTCCCTCCATCTAAAAAGTTCTAAATCAATTCACAATGAAACATTGTTTTTCTGTAAATGAAAAATTGCACCCTCCAGAATAGGTCCGGCATACGCTGGATCATCACGATCAGCATGTAACCGAATTAGTTTTGCAATCGCCATTGGCTGACCTATCCGGGTTATCGATACGTGTTCTGTATTTCAAGGAGTACGGGCGCGGCGGGGTTTAGATGAATTCACTGCGATTAAAAGTTGAGCGGCTGTGTCATTTCCAAATCCAGATCGGATACAGAATTTTACGGGTTGCATATATACTGCCCCCGGATGCACGTTCTCTTCGACCCCTACCTTTAATTGGTAAATGATGTCTGATCTATTATTTTTTCCCGTGTCGATGCCGGATGAAATGCTGCACTCTCGTGTCACCCGCTATCACTATCTGTCAGGTAACAGAACCGCGACGGAAACCTATCGCGATTTGTTCGCATCGAAACCCTTTTGCATCGGTGGCATCGTACCCAAGCAGATCGAGAGGCTCGCGCACAGGCTGCCGGGGCAATCGGAGAGCAATCTCGCAGAGTTGATCAGTAGCAATACTACTTTTCCTGCTTACCGGCCGTTTCTTGGCGTTAAGCAGGGGCCGGAGAACGACGTAGGGCCACTGGGTTATGACGGGGTGGTACGGGTGCCCCGCAGAGAAGAGTCCACCCATGGCAAGGCTAAGCTTTGTCCTACCTGCGTTCAGGAAGATCTGATTGAGCGGGGTTCTGCCTACTGGCATCGATCTCACCAGATACCCGGTGTTGCCGTCTGTTGGCGTCATGGCGACGCATTGATCCATGCCTGCCCCGAGTGCTCTCGCCCGTTCTACCGTAAATTGAAGCTGCTTCCCAATCTGACTGAGCCATGTGCATGCGGCTGGAGCCCGTTAAACAGCGCAGCAATACACAAGGGGTCAAAGATGGAACAGAAAGTCGCTCTGTTCGCACACGATATCCTGCAACGCAATATCCCTCCGATAGGCAGTACGGTATTGAGTTCGTGCTACGTCCGCCAATGCAAGAAGCGCGGATTCATTTTCGGAAAAAATGCGGGTATTGCAAAACTGTTCGACAGCATCCAAAGCGCTTACGGCGACGAGCTTTTGGCGCAAATTGATCCGGCCTATAACACCGGGAAGCATGAGCAATGGATCCGGCTCAAATCAGACAAAGGTCAGCTAAATATGCCGCTCGCGCGGCATTTGATCATTGCTCTTCACTTGTTTTCCAGTGCAGATGGCTTTGAAGAGGCTCTGAAAAATGAGTCTATCCTGCTGAGTGCCGCTGTTTCTCCGCGAGCGCCCAAAGTCGAAGAATCGCGTCTAAGCCAAAAAACTAGATATCGCCAAAAAATCGAGTTGCTTTTAGCGCTACGTACCGATGCCGATATCGAGTACCTCTGGAAGAAGGCGTACAAACCTACGCAATGGATTCTAGAAAATGATAACGCATGGTTAATGGCAAAACTCCATGCACCTAAAAAAGCTACAGTTAAGGTCGAAAAGTCCATCGACTCAAGAGACGACGCCTATGCAGCCCTTATCGAAGCGGGCGTAGATGAGCTGTATAAAGTTACGAAAGATCCGAAGAGAGTGAACATTCGGAATTTACAATCGCTGCTCCCAGGTTCGTTACCTCATGAGCTGGATCTACGCAAGCAGAGGTTCCCTCTTACTTATCAACAGATCAAGATTCATCAGGAGTCAGTATGGCATTTCCGTCTAAGAACTTTAGTGTGGACTGTCTCTGAACTCATCAGGATGAAGCTCCCCGTGAATTACTCGACGGTAAGATTGACCTCAGCGGTATCAAGCAAGGTTTTCCTGGCTTTTTGCAGTTTCTTCGAGTGGGATCTGGAAAGCCTGGCAAGAACCGGGGTCGACGCGGAGGTCCTGCTCAGGTCTACCGGCGTATCGAGGAATTGGGAGGGACCACCGGTTCAAATAAGCTTTTGAGGGCATCTTTGTTCCGTCACCGTCTGCCAACCTTGGGTGTTAACAAAAATCCTATCTGGCTTGAAAGCGTAAATGCGGGGTAGCGTCCACCTTTCACATTAGTAACCTTCGCGGCAGCTTTCTGAAAGCTTTCACTTGTTACTCTTTAACTCAGTAAATTGAGCTTTAGGAGAAAATCATGAAAGCAATGACAGCAGTGAAAGCGTTTTGCGCCGCTTCGATTTTGACCTTATCTTCATTAGCCATGGCTGAAGGAGGCGGTGACCGCGTGTATGGTCGAATGATGCAAGAGAACCAACAAGCAATGGAGCAATATGCCTCAAGGAACGGCAAGACTCCTCCTGAAGTTGTTCATTATGAATATGGTATGAACCTCGATATCCAGAAGGTCGTCAGTGTCACGCAAGCCAATAAAACCTGTGGGGTTGCTCCTTCACGCATGACCTATGAAGACTCTACGGGCAAGCTTAACACCGTGGAATATAAGGTCATGGCCGACAACTGCCCCCATGGAAGCTAGACAATGAAAATTATTTAAGAACTGCATAATTTTCCTTTGTCCGAAACTAGCTTACTGCTCGCTGACGTAGAAGTAATTTTCAGGAAAGCCTGAAGTTATCCACTTTATGAAATCATGTCCGTCAGTCGAGGGGTTTCTAACGTGCAGTAAACAATTGCTCGACCACCTGATACATCCCGCCTCCTTGTTTTTCCTTTGGTTTGGGAGGTGGCTTAGGCGCCCTAGTGGCGCCTTTTTTACGTTCGAAATGAGCTATGTCCTCTGCACGGCCATGACCTTCACCATGCAGGAGCGAGATTAGAAGATCAGTTTTCGGGGTATTCAGCGACGACGTGGTCTGTGCCTGCCTTTGACAAGCCGATTACCTTATACGCGTCATGTTTCCCGTCCACTTCCATTCCTGGGGAGCCGGCCGGCATGCCTGGAACGGCAATCCCGAGCAGGTCATCACGTTTGCTCATCGCAATGATTTGCTCGGCGGGCACGTGACCTTCAACAAACTTTCCGTTGATGGTTGCTGTGTGACAGGACGAGAGCTCAGGAGAAATTCCGAAACCGCGCTTGATCGCGCTCATGTTGGTTTCCACGTGATCAACGACGGTAAAGCCGCTGGCTTCAAGGTGCTGGACCCATTTCTTGCAGCACCCGCAATTAGCGTCGCGATGTACATCGATCGTCAATGGCTCTGCTGCGTGACTGGCTGAACTGATGAACAGAGCCACGAAAGCAGCGAGACGAAGTGCCCGTCTGCGACGAAGAGAATTATTTCGCATGGGTATGTTCCTTCCCATCAGTATGTGTATGTGATTTGGGCTGTACGGTTGGAGTCGGGGCCGCGTCATCTGAAGCTTCCCCACCCTTATGATCGGCGTGGTCAGCAGGCTCATTTGCAGACAGCGCTGCGGAGGGGCCATGGGCATGTGCCGTGTTTTTCTCGTCATCATGAGCGCGGACTTCCGCCCTTTGGTTGGCAGCACCTGCGCCACTTTGCCCCTGGGTCGTTCCATGCTGACCCTCATGGTTGTGCATCACGCTTTCGCCACCACCGTGTTGATGGCCACCGCTACTCGTGATCAGAGCTTTATATTGCTCTGCATCCAGTGACGGGAGTTGCTGGAGAAATGCGACCATCCCCCATATGTAGGGATCGGCCATGCTTTTGCCCCACGCGGGCATGCCGGTGGATTTAATGCCGTGCTTGATGATCCAAAAAGCTGCGGCTGGGTGCCCATCGACGCCCAGTTTCGAAAGGTTCGGAGGTGCGGGGTAAAGGCTGTTGCTCAGTTCGGTGCCTGTAAGGCCCGGAGCCAAATGGCAACCGACACACATCGAGTTGTAGTTGCCAGCACCTTCACGGATGAGGGCTTTTTGGCTCAGGTCGGGGACCTGAATGTCGCGCGAGCGCACTTCGATCGAGCGATCCCGAGCAATAGAAAGTAGTGCGTAGACGGGGGCAGAGTGGGGATCATCTGCCCCGACATTGATCACGCCGAAATACACCACGCCGGCAGCCGCTGCTACGGTGGCCAGACCAGCAGCTATCAGCGCCTTCAGTGTAATCTTCATGCCCGGTTCTCAGAACCACATCCGGATACCGGCGACAAAGCGTGCCTCGCTGGCATCTTCACCTTCCTCACGTGCAAAGTCTGCCGTATTGCCATAAGAACGGCTCCAACTCACCCCGATATAAGGGGCAAATTGGCGGACAATCTCATAACGCAATCGGAGCCCCACTTCGGTGTTGGCTAGTCCGGACCCGATGCCGCGCTGAGGGTCATTCTTCCCATAAAAATTGACCTCGGCCGTCGGCTGCAAGATCAATCGATTCGTCAGCAGAATGTCGTAATCGCCTTCCAGCCGAGCAGCCGATTGACCGTTCTCACCGATGTAGGCAGTCGCTTCGGCCTCGAAGTTATAGAGGGCCATGCCCTGAATGCCAAGTGCGGCCCAGGTTTGAGGGGACCCTGGTTTGAAATCCTGTCGTACACCGGTGACGACGTCCCACCACGGTCCGATGGAGTGCCCCCAGAGCGCGGATAATTCAGCGCTTTCCGTCACGCCATTGGTACGTTCGCCTTCCGAGCGCAACCACAGCCGATCAATGTCACCGCCGATCCATCCTTTCGCATCCCAGGCCAACGCACTACCGTTGTCAGCATCCTGGTATTCAAACTTATCCAGCAGCATGAAAGAGTTGATTGTTTTGTCGTGGACACCATGACCAGCGACATCTGGAAAGGCGGCTGCACGGTCAGCATCGGTAAGTACGGGGACAGGGGTTCGACTGGTTGTCGGCGTCCCTTCATCCATACTTTCCATGCCGGTCATTTGACCGTCGTCCATTTTCATCTTGCTGTGGTCCATAGCCCCCATGTTGCTATGGTCCATCGCTCCCATGGAGCCATGGTTCATCTTGGAGTGATCCATCTCTTCAGCGGCGTGAGCCACGGCAAAGAAGACAGGACTCGTAGAAACTGCCAATACCATCAACGTTGGGCGTAAAAAATTCCTGGTCATGATCTCAATCCGCCTTCTTGTTTTCTTGGTCATGATCCATCGACTCATGGCGCATCTTGGTATGAGGCATCGTCGCGTGATTCGGCGTTGCCTCGTTTGACGTGGTCGCAGTCTTGTTCGGCGCATCCGCAGAAGTAGCAGGTAAATGATCACCACGTTCTTCGACTGCCAATGCTACGCAGGAGAATCCAGCCATCAGGCCAAAGGCAAAGAGGCAACCGACCAGCGATTTACGATTTAGGTGTGTGCTCACAGATCGTCTCCGTTACTCATCAACCCGTACTTCACGGAACATGCCCATTTCCATATGGAAAAGCAGGTGGCAGTGATAGGCCCAGCGACCTAAAGCATCGGCGGTGACTCGATAGCTGCGCTTGGTACCCGGTGGCATGTCGATTGTGTGCTTACGTACCATGAACTTGCCGTTTTCATCTTCAAGGTCGCTCCACATTCCATGAAGGTGGATGGGGTGCGTCATCATGGTGTCGTTTACCAAGGTGATGCGAAGACGCTCCCCGTACTTGAGACGAAGGGGTTCAGCATCAGAAAATTTGATGCCGTTGAAGGACCAGGAAAACTTTTCCATGTGACCGGTCAGATGCAGCTCAATGGTGCGATTGGGCTCTCGGCCATCAGGGTCTTGAAAAGTGCTCTTGAGATCTGAGTAAGTGAGCACTCGTCGACCGTTGTTCCGCAACCCGATACCTGGATCGTTCAGTTTTGGCGTTGGGTTCATGGCCTGCATGTCAACCAACGGGTTGTTGGTTTCGGACGCTGGGTGAGACTGCATCTCGCCTCCCATACCGCCCATCCCTGCCATCTGGCTGTGATCCATGCCGGCCATGCCGGCCATGTTGGACATGTCGCCTTTGTCCATCCCCGCCATCTTGCTGTGGTCCATGCCGGCCATGTTGGACATGTCACCTTTGTCCATACCTGCCATCTTGCTATGGTCCATGCCGGCCATGTTGGTCATGTCACCGCTGCCCATGCCGGTCATCCCGGTCATGTCACCTTGGTCCATTCCCTGCATCTTGCTGTGATCCATGCCAGCCATACCTGACATGTCACCCTGTTTCATATCGCCGCCGCCCATGCCAGCCATGCTGCCATGGTCCATGCCAGCCATACCGCCCATGCCCATGTCATCCATGGTCAACAGCGGACGCGGATCGATCGCCGGTACCGGTGCTTTCAGTCCTTCACGAACTGCCAAGGTCCCCCGCGCATAGCCGGTTCTATCCATAGACTGGGCAAAGATTGTGTAAGCCTCCTCGGTGACAGGCTCAACAATCACATCATAGGTTTCTGCCACGGCGATTCGGAATTCATCGACACTGACTGGTTGGACATATTGGCCGTCGGCCGCCACCACGGTCATTTTCAAACCCGGAATGCGAACATCGAAATAGCTCATCGCTGAGCCATTGATAAAGCGCAGGCGTAGCTTCTCGCCAGGCTTAAAAATACCGGTCCAGTTGCCGTTCGGCGCTTGGCCATTCATGAGGTAGGTGTAGGTATCCCCGCTGACGTCTGCCAGATCAGTTGGGTTCATTTTCATTTCGGCCCACATTTTCCGGTCGGCGACGGCAGCAGACCAACCTTGCTTGCTGACGTCGTCGATGAAGTCGCCCACGGTACGTTTGTGGTGGTTGTAGTAGTCCGATTGTTTCTTGAGTTTGGCCATGACGCGACCAGGATCCTCATCGGTCCAGTCAGTCAGCATAACCACATAGTCGCGATTGTATTGAAACGGCTCAGGCTCTTTCGAATCGATGACTATTGGCCCGTAAACACCTGCCTGCTCTTGCAACCCAGAATGGCTGTGGTACCAGTACGTGCCGTTTTGATGGACCTTGAACTTGTATTCGTACATGCCGTCGGGCGCGATGCCGTGGAAGCTCAAACCCGGTACGCCATCCATGTTGGCAGGCAAAATAATGCCGTGCCAGTGGATGGAGGTGTCTTGGTCCAGACGGTTCTTCACGCGCAGAGTGACCGTCTCCCCTTCGCGCCATCGCAGCAAAGGCCCCGGTAACGAGCCATTGATGGTCATGGCTGTGCGCGGCGAGCCAGTGATGTTTACCGGCGTTTCACCAATAAACAGATCGAATTCGTTGCCGGTGAGGACGCTCGGCAGGCCTGGACTGGTCACTGCCCATACAGGAGTGCGCCACAGACCAAAGCCGCCAAGGATGCCGCCGGCGGCCAGGCCTTTAACGAATGTCCGTCTAGAGGGTTTGGAATGCATGCCGTTTATTTCCGATCAGTCAAAAGGGAGCCGTTCAAATCAACCCGTGAGTTGGCAAGATGAGCTTCGCTTGCCGAAAAAAAGACGAATTTTTCATTGCAAGCGAGCTCAGAAATTGCCACATCTAAACCACCTTCGTGATTACATTTCTGTCAGCTTGGCCGCGTGCCCAATCGTTCAGCAGTTTTTATGATCCATCGCTTTGGCTTTGCTTTCAGCGACAGGCGGTTGAGCGCTCTGCGTTTGAGCTACTTGGTACGATTCCATCGAATTCGTCCTGGCCACTTCCATACGTGCGAAAGTCCGGTCACCGCCGCCTTCAGCCATGGCCAGAGTGGAAACAGTCAGCGCTGCGACGACGAACAAGGTTTTGATGGTGTTCATATGGGCTATCTCAGGTGTGTGAAAATATCCCCTCTGAATCACATCATGGATTGGACTCTTTGGGGGTGAGCAATAGGCTCAGTTGGACTATAAGAGACATCCCCTGTCAGGAAGCTTAGGCCAAGATTACAGTTGTGTCAGTTTGGGATATTTTTCTTGATCGAATATGAGATTGAAGTGTAATCATTGCTTGGTTTTCGTTAGCTCTTACGGAGGCGATGCTTTTAGGTCTCTGCATTAAAATTAATAGAAGACTTGTATGCGCTGCTGCAAGCTGAGTGTCGATGAGCAAAAAGATAGTAATACCACCGAGGGTAATTAATTGTGAGTATTAATTTTGAGAAAGCATTAGGCTTCGCAGAAAGAGCGTTAGTTTATCGCGGCCAAAGAGCTGAGATCTTGAGTAACAATATCGCCAACGCTGACACTCCGAACTTCAAAGCCCAGGACTTGGATTTTTCTGCTGTGCTCGCCAGCCAAACAAAAGAACCTGCTACCACTGCGTTTTCTTTGAAAACAACAAACGCAAAGCATTTTCTTAAGAAAGAATCGGCAGTGGCTGTGTACGGGCGCGACTTGCTTTACAGCACACCGGCTCAACCTGCCTTGGACCAAAATACTGTCGATCAGCAGGTCGAGGTCGCAAAATACACGGAAAACGCGATACGTTTCGATGCCGCTTTTACTCGGTTAAATGGAGCATTCAAGGGTTTGCTCAAAGCTCTGCGCGGTGACTAGCAGCGTAGGCGCATGCGAGCCAACTTTGGCTGATACAGCGGCTCAGGTACTTTCGGATTCAAAGGTATTCACCTCCAGACGACGCTCTACTCAGGAACAGGAGTCTCCGTTCAACGGCTGATCTTGGAAGGAAAACCAACCGCCTCCACAGCTTTACGAAGCTGTTCCGCGTTTTCGCTACTTTCAACACTCACCTTCCCGGTTGATCGATCGACGGAGACCGTAGCGTTGTTGTCCAGTGCCTGGATCGCTCTGGTGATTTTGCCGACGCAGCTGCCGCAACCAATGCCTGATACATCTAAGACGACCATGTTAATTACCCTCGTGCTGAGCGGTGTCTTTTCCCCGCAACGACAGCATCGACGTTGACACCATGGCAAGGTCAACGATTATCTGATTAAGTTCGTGAGCGTCATCGACGCTCAGTCAATTCGACTATTCCTCAACCTCAATGCATTGAATACTACAGATGCAGAACTGACGCTCATGGCTATAGCAGCGATCATTGGCGACAGGAGGTGCCCCGTCAATGGATAGAGCAAACCAGCGGCAAGAGGTATACCCATTGAGTTGTAGAGAAAAGCGAAGCCCAAATTCTGGCGCATGTTTTTAACTGTGGCGACTGAAAGAGCTCGTGCTCGTAAGATCCCCATCAGGTCACCTTTTACCAGCGTGAGTTGCGCGCTATTCATCGCCACGTCAGTCCCCGTTCCCATGGCTATCCCGACATTTGCTCGCGCTAGGGCCGGAGCATCGTTGATCCCGTCACCCGCCATGGCCACTTTTCGCCCGTGTTGCTGTAGATCTGCCACCAGGCGCTCCTTGTCATGGGGTTTGACTTCACCGTGGACCTCTTCAATCCCCATTTCCCTGGCGACAGCCCGAGCGGTAGTAAGCCCGTCCCCAGTAGCCATGATGATTTTCACGTTGTGAGCCTTAAGCTTGGTGACGGCCTCTTTTGAGGTTGGCTTGATCGGATCTGATACGGCCAACAGTCCTGCCAATGCGCCGTCGACTGCGAGGTAGATAATACTAATGCCGTCAAGTCGCAACACCTCAGCGCGCTCTTGTAGGGAGTTGGTGCTCACGCCTGCGGCTTCCATCAACGCTGTGTTCCCCAGCTGGAGCTTTTTGCCATCGACAACGCCACTGACCCCGATACCCGAATCAGACTCAAAGGATTCGGGCTTGGTGAGCTTGATGTTCTCGGCTCGGGCGTGATCGACGATCGCATGTGCTAAAGGATGCTCGCTACCTTGATCAAGGCTGGCAGCCAAGTGAAGGACGTCGTCGGGATTGAAGGTGGGAGTGGCTTCCACGCTGTGAAACACGGGCCGTCCCTCTGTCAGGGTGCCTGTCTTGTCAACAATCAGCGTGTCGATTCTGCAAAGGCTTTCAATTGCACTGGCATCTCTGAACAAAACACCCATGCTGGCTGCCTTACCTGTCGACACCATGATCGACATAGGCGTAGCAAGTCCCAACGCACAGGGACAAGCGATGATCAGCACGGCGACAGCGTTGATTAGACCAAACACCCAACTGGGCTCAGGACCGAAAAGCCCCCAACCGATAAATGTCATTATCGCAATCGTGATAACACCCATCACGAAGTAGCCGGCAATCGAGTCGGCCATTCGTTGCATCGGCGCCTTGGAACGCTGAGCTCTCGCGACCATCTGTACGATCTGAGACAACATGGTTTCGGCACCGACCTTCTGCGCCTCCATTACCAGGCTTCCATGCGTATTAAGCGTGGCGCCGATCAGGCTATCTCCAGCTTTCTTCATTACCGGGACTGGCTCGCCAGTGAGCATCGACTCATCCACCGCACTTTCACCCTCAAGTACCGAACCATCAACTGGCACCTTTTCACCTGGTCTCACCCGTAAGTGGTCTCCCAGGTGCACATGGGTGAGAGGAATGTCTTCCTCCTGGCCATTGGCATTGATCCGACGTGCAGTTTTGGGCGAAAGGCCGAGAAGAGACTTAATGGCGGCGGAAGTTTGTGATCGGGCTTTGAGCTCAAGGATCTGGCCAAGCAACGTGAGCGAGATGATGACCGCTGCCGCTTCGAAGTAAACGCCGATACGTCCATCTTGTATGAAATTGGCGGGAAAACTTTCGGGGAAGAGCGTTGCTATGACGCTGTACAGATAAGCTGCGGCGGTGCCCAACCCAATCAGAGTCCACATGTTGGGACTGCGATTTTTAACCGAGGCCAGTCCCCTTACAAAAAAAGGCCATCCTGCCCACAAGGTCACGGGTGTCGCCAGAGCGAACTCAATCCAGTTTTGAGTCGAACCATGAAGAAGTTGTAACGAGTGACCCGCCATCGCGAGCACGGTTACGACCACGGTTAAGGGCAGCGACCACCAGAAGCGGCGATTGAAATCCCGGAGTTCAGGATTTTCTTCTTCATCAAGCGCCGGCATGACAGGCTCTAGTGCCATGCCACATTTAGGACAGTTACCGGGTCCGGTCTGCCGTATTTCAGGATGCATCGGGCACGTAAATTCAGCGCCCGTTTGTACCGCAGACTCGGGCGTTGTGCTGCCTGACTCGTCGCGCACCACGTGGCCACTGTAGCGCTCAGGGTCCGCTCGAAACTTCTCCTGGCATTTCAGGCTACAGAACCGATACGTCTGTCCCTGGTAAGTCTCAGCAAATTTACTCGACGAAGTGACTGCCATTCCACACACCGGGTCATGTAGATCAGCATCATCCCGGGAAGCAGCATGGGTGTGATTATGGTCGTGATGGCCAGATGTGGTAGGCATGTCTATTCCCCTTGTAAGGTGCTACTAGAAATGAGCATATTCAGTACAACGGTGATTTGCGGCGCCACAGTGGTGCGGTGATGTTTGCGCCCGGACCCAGGCTGAGTAAGCGTTGCTATGTTCCTTGCGACATAGCGTAGCCAACTCTTGCGTTGGGCCGGCAGAAACAGCCGACTCCGGTTTATTTCAGATCAAACTCGCCGACCATTCCCGATTGGTAATGCCCCGGCACGTTGCACGCAAACTGAAGCCCTGCACTGTCGTTGAAGGTCCAGATCAGCTCTTGGGTTGCGCCAGGCTCAATCAGGACACTGTTAGGGTCGTCATGCTCCATTGCCACCATCTTCATTCCGCCCATGCCGTGGCTCATGCCGCTCATCTTCCCGGTACCGGTAGGGCTCAGTGTTCCGTTCTCGAACATACTTGCCATTTCTTTCTGGTGTGCTACATGAGCAGCGGCTTTGCCGATGTTGAACTCATGCAGCAGCGAACCCTCGTTGTGTAGGACAAAGCGGACTGTTTCACCAGGTTTTACGTCGATGCTTTTAGGCTTGAAAAAAATGTCGCCCATCTCGACCTCTACCGTGCGGGTAACGTCAGAGGCCACACCAGGCTGACCTATGTCGTCTTGTTCATGCCCTGCATTGGCCATAGCCGTGGCAGCGAAAAACAGGGTCATAGCTGCGATGAACGGGGTAGCGAGCGTAGTTTTCATGGTGACCTCAGGAATACGTGGGAACATTGGCTATGCTAATGATGCTCAGCTGCCAGCTAACTGACTTGGGCATTACTTCTTTGTCAGTTTTATAAACAGATACGGCGTCCAATTGACGCCGCAACAAGATGCTGACAAGTACTTATCCAGGGGCGTTTATTGATGGTTTCCTGAAAGCATCAATTTGTGCTCGCGCTGCATCTGGCGCAAAACGTCATCGACGATTTTGTCGTGCTTCTCCATCCAGGCTAGATGCTGCTGCGGTGACATTGAGGCATCTGGGTGATCGTTGTGGAGTTGGCTCATGATGTCTCCAAGCATCTTCATGTGCTCTGCCATGTGGATGTGACGCTCTCCTTCAGGGGCTTGTTCAGCTTTCATCAACGTGGCTTCGGCCTTTTCGCGCAAACCTTCCATACGCTCAATCACACGATCTCCACCGCTTTCAGCCCACACAGAAGCCGAGACGAGTATCGAGCTTACAAAAAACAGCATTTTCAGGCGGTTCATAGGGTTAGCTCCTCATGAGGGAATCCGACTTCCATACGATTCATCGCTCAGAGGTCGGTCGAGCACCAATGAAATGCTCATGTCTGAACCCTAGCCAGCACTCGCTGACATCTACCTGAAGCCAAGATTACTTTTCTGTCAGTTGCTGGTTGGCTGCCAGTTTTCGTTGCAGACTTCGCTTAACCATTATCTGAGAACGACCTCATGAGACTTCTTGTCGCTGAAGACGAACCAAAAATAGGTATCTATTTGCAGCAAGGGCTCAACGAGGCCGGGTTCAATGTCGACCGGTTCACGAATGGAAAAGAGGCGCTTCAGCACGCTTTGAGCGAAGCCTATGATCTGCTGATTCTCGACGTCATGATGCCGGGTTTGGATGGCTGGGAAGTCCTGCAGAAGGTTCGCGCTTCCGGGAAAGACGTCCCGGTGCTTTTTCTCACTGCCAGAGACCGCGTTGAAGACCGAGTGAAGGGACTTGAACTCGGTGCGGATGACTATCTGATCAAACCCTTCGCGTTTTCTGAATTGCTTGCTCGAGTCAGAACGTTGCTGCGTCGAGGTAGCAGCGCACCTTCGCAAACCTTTATGAAACTGGCTGACCTTGAAGTGGACCTGCTCAAGCGTCGAGCCATCCGAGGAGGCAAACGCATAGACCTTACGGCCAAAGAGTTCGCGTTGCTTGAGCTTCTGCTGCGTCGTCGAGGGGAGGTGCTGCCAAAATCACTTATCGCCTCCCAGGTTTGGGATATGAACTTCGACAGCGATACCAATGTTATCGAGGTTGCAGTGAGACGGCTCAGGGCCAAGATAGACGACGATTTTGAGGTCAAGTTGATTCATACCTCAAGGGGAATGGGTTACATGCTCGATGCACCAGATTCGGAGTCGTGATGAACCGGATGTCCCTGACGACTCGTATGAGCCTGATGTTTATGCTCGCGGTAACGGCCGTGCTCACGGTCGCCGGACTCAGTTTCAATAACCTCAGCCGGCATCATTTCAAGATGCTGGATCAGCAGGCGTTGTACGAAAAACTCCATTCGACCCAGCGGATCTTGTCCGGGCTGAGCAACATCGATCAATTCAGCGAGGCTAAACCGGAGTTAGAAGCGCTGCTGGGCGCACACCGTGATTTGACTGCGCTTATCATCGATGGCGACGGCAAGGTGCTGTTTGCGGATCCCGGCCCGGTCGACGTTCCGAAGGCCTTTCGCACAACCACAAACACAACCGTCTGGGAATGGCGGGAGCAAGAGCAGATGTTCCGTGGTGTGACTGCGCAATCCGTAGTGACGGGACAAGAAAAGCCATTAACTGTCATGTTGATTTTTGACGTGACGCAGCATATGTCCTTTTTCGAGACGCTCGAACGATGGTTTTGGATAGGGTTGGTGATCAGCGCATTGGTCAGTGCTGCACTCGGCTGGATGGTCGCTAGCAGTGGCATGCGGCCTATCCGCCAGGTCACACGGGTTGCTGCCTCCATGTCAGCAAAATCACTCAAGGAGCGTATTCCCCTGGCACCCGTTCCGAAAGAGCTTCAACAGATGGTGTTGTCGTTCAACGCCATGTTATCCAGGCTCGACGATGCGTTTGTCCGGTTATCCAACTTTTCGGCAGACATTGCCCACGAACTACGGACCCCCGTGAGCAACTTGATGACCCACACTGAAGTGGTGCTTTCAAGAAAAAGAAACATCGAGGACTACGAAGACAATTTGTACTCCAATCTTGATGACTTGAAGCGCATGAGCCGGATGATTGATGACATGCTTTTTCTGGCGAAGTCAGACAACGGTCTAATTACCCACGAGAACAAGCCAATAGACCTGGTGGCGGTCGTGGAAAAATTGCTTGAGTACTATCGCCTCTTGGCGGATGAACGCGGGATCGAGCTCAAGGTTTCAGGACGGGGGAGCGTGCGAGGTGATGCCCTTATGCTAGACCGGGCTATTTCAAATCTGCTCTCAAATGCGCTGCGCTATACCTATGAAGGGACGTCAATCAGTGTCGATATTCAGCACAAGGACGCGTCGGTAACGGTTGTCGTGGAAAACCATGGTCAGCCCATTGCCCCCGAACACCTTGAAAAGCTGTTTGATCGTTTTTATCGCGTGGACCCAGCGCGGCGAGAAGGAAGTCCAAGCAACGCAGGGCTAGGTCTGTCGATTACCCGATCAATTGTCGAGGCGCACAATGGCAAGATCTGGTGTACGTCAGGCGACGGAAAAACGGCTTTTCATCTTGAGTTTCCGGCCGTCGATTCAACGGTTAGCTGAGCGACGAACATTTGTGATCATCGGCGGGTTGGCGTTCTGCGCTTAGCTACGCCTCTGCGGATTTTGTAGATCGATTTAACTCCCCGGTCCTGCGGTATGCCGTCTCTTTTCCAGGCCTTGCTACGCTCAACGACTCGATGCCAAACATCGGATCAAGCTGACTGAAATGTAATCGAACAGTTTGTGATCGTGTGGCATCGTGTTCTCGCACTGTAACGTTAGGGCTAGCGAGTTTCTCCTGTTCAACCTGGCGAAGAGGACGGGGGCTCCGAGTTAATCAACAGTGGTTTTTAAAGAAATTAAAAACTAGTTCCTCCCAAAAAACCTCGAATCAACAGCGCTTGCTGTGAGGAGTCTTGCATGTCATTCCTTAAAACTACGTCCGTGGCCGTTGCAATCACTGCTGGTTTGCTTCTGAGTGCAGTGGCCCAGGCACATCCGAAACTACTTTCTTCCACTCCGGCAGAAGGCTCGGATGCGGCGGCTCCGTCGAAAATCGAACTGCATTTTTCTGAGAATCTCACCACTCAGTTTTCCGGTGCAAAGCTGATCATGACCGACATGCCTGGCATGCCTAACTCCCCCATGGGTGTAAAGGCCGCTGTCGCTGCTGGTGGTGATCCGAAAACGATGGTGATTACGCCGGCTGCACCGCTGACCACCGGTACCTACAAAGTTGAATGGCGTGCAGTGTCTTCGGACACCCACCCGATCACCGGCAACTTTTCATTCAAAGTGAAATGATCCATGAGCGACTCATTAAATATCGTGGTTCGCTTTGCTCTCTATTTTGACCTGATGTTGTTATTTGGACTGGCCATATTCGGCTTGTACAGTCTCAGGGGAAAGGAAAGGGTATCGGGCACGGTCTTGAACTTTGAGTCGCTTCTTTACGGTACTTCTATTGCAGGTGTAGCTCTGTCCCTTGCTGCGATGTTGTTGCTTGCAAAAGCAATGAGCGGTGTATCGGAGCTTATGGAGCTACATCACCACATTTTTGAAATGGTCATCATGGGCACCGATGTTGGGTTGACCTGGATGGTTCGGATAGCCGCCTTGGTGGGGGCAATTCTGGGCGTCGCGTTGAATAAACGATATCCGACACCCAGCCTCTGGATCGTCACCGCCTGTGGAGCAATCGCGTTGGCCACGCTAGCCTGGACAGGGCATGGTGCCATGGACGAAGGCAGCCGCCGCTACTGGCATTTTCTCAGCGACATTTTCCATTTATTAGCGGCAGGTGGCTGGTTGGGTGCTCTAGCGGCCTTCGCTCTACTGCTGCGGTTGAAATCGCTGAAGGGTGAGGAGGAAGCACGTATTCTTGCCCGCGTGCTGACTGGCTTTGAGTCGGCCGGCGGTGTGATTGTTGCGATCATAAGCGTTACGGGAGTTGTAAATTATCTTTTCATCGTCGGTCCCAACCTTGATGAGGTCATGCTCAGTACCTATGGTCAGTTGCTGTTTTTGAAGATCCTGCTCTTTGCCGGGATGATCGTTTTAGCGACGCTGAACCGCTTTCACTTAAGCCCGCTATTGGAGCGCTCGGTTCGCAATGGTCAATACTCTGTAGCGGTCAATGCCTTGCGCCGCAGCATGAAATTCGAATTCCTGATGGCAATCCTCATCATCTGTCTTGTCGCATGGTTAGGCACGCTAAGTCCTGAAATGGAAATGAGCGCGCAATAGAGGTTTCTGGCAGCTAACCAAGAAGCCTAGAACGTGATTGTTAGCACCATTTCTACTGGCTACACTTCAGCCCATGACACGCTATCTACGGCTTTGCCTGATTTTCCTGATTAGCCTGGCGCTTCCCTTCAGCGGGATGGCGGGTGTTCAGGCGCCGACAGAGCCGTGCCCCATGCAAACCATGGGCATGGCGATGATGGACGGCATGGGCCAAGACTGCTGCCATGACATGAAAAGCCCAACCGAGCACGGTAAACCCTGTAAGCCGGGCCAGGAGTGCAAGACCGGCGGCATGCTGCAAGTCTCCATCATCAAGCCTCCGGTGACCCTGTCGAGCCCCCTCGCAGCGTCCATCTCCATAGATTCCCATCCTGTGCAAACCCCATCAGGGGTATGGCGACCTCCCCGCATTTGATTCCTGTACCACACTGAGCCTCATTCCGCGTCAGGCGGTATGGGATATCTGCGTGCATCTCTCATGAAGCACGCAGTGGATCATCACAGGAATCGTGAACATGAAATCCAAGTGCTATTGCACAGGGCGGCCCCTCGTGGCCATCTTGGCGGCAAGCGTATTGGCCACGCCGAGTTTCGCTGCTGCGTTGACACTCGATGATGCTTTGCAACTGGCTGAAACCAATGCGCCGTCGCTGACTGCACAAGATGCAAAAATTCGTGCCGCCACTAGCGCAGCCATCCCAGCCGGGGAACTACCCGATCCCAAGTTGCTGGTAGGTATACAGAACTATCCCATTGGGGGGCCGGATCGCTGGAGCATCGATCAGGACTTCATGACCATGCAAATGGTCGGTGTCAGTCAGGAAATGCCCAACAGCGCCAAACGAAAAGCCCGAATTGAGGTTGCTGATGCAGCCATTGAGCGCGCTGCCGCTGAGCGTCAGGTCGAACGTCTAAAGGTTCGTCAGGCCACGGCGCTGGCCTGGATCAGCAGCTATTCCGTTGAGCGTAAAGACGCGCTGTTCCAGGACTTCTATAGGGAAAACCGCCTGCTGGCCGATACCGTCCGCGCGCAGATTGCCGGTGGCCGCGCTCAACCTGCTGATGCCGTCACGCCCAAACAGGAGGCGGCACAACTGGAAGAGCAGCAGGACGATCTGATTCGCCAGCGATCGCAAGCCCGAGCAGCTTTGAAGCGCTGGATTGGACCAGCCGCAAACGATAAACCCGTGGGCAGCTTGCCTGAATGGCCTGTAGAAGCCTCTGGTTACTCTCATAAGGTTCAACATCACCCAGAATTGGCTGCGTTTGCCCCAATGACCCGCGAAGCGCAGGCCAGGGTCCGCGAGGCCGAAGCGGAAAAGCGGTCTGATTGGAGCTGGGAAGTCGACTATCAGCATCGCGGCCGAGAGTTCGGCGACATGGTCAGCGTGCAGTTTTCATGGGATCTACCACTGTTTCCTGACTCGCGACAAAACCCAAAAATCGCAGCCAAGCATGCGGAACTCAATCAGCTTGAGGCTGAGCGTGAAGTCCTTTCACGCGAGCACACCCAGCAATTGGAGGATGAGTTAGCGGACTATGAGCGCCTGAACCGCGCCGTTCATCGAGCCCAGACCAGCCTGCTCCCTTTGGCTAAAGAAAAGGTCGAGCTCACTATGGCCAGCTATCGCGCCGGCAAAGGCGATCTGAACTCCGTCGTGGCCGCTCGGCGCGAGCTTATCGAAGCCCGTCTCAAGCAGATTGATGTTGAAGAGCAGCGTGCTCTCACCAGCGCTCGCCTGTATTTCGCCTATGGGGAGTCCGCTCAATGATCTCTCGAACATGGAAAGGGGTTTTTGTTGTCAGCATCTCAATTGCCTTGGGCGTTGCCGGTGGTTACTGGTTGGCCCAACCGAGGGTGAGCGCAGTACCGGATGCAGCATCGGAGCCGAAGCCGGAGCCATCAGTCGATCGCAAGGTTCTGTATTGGTACGACCCCATGTACCCACAACAGAAATTCGATAAGCCGGGTAAGTCGCCCTTCATGGACATGGAGATGGTCCCTCAGTACGCGGATAGCAAGGGGGACAGCGCCACTGTTCGCATTGATCCAAGCCTGACCCAGAATCTTGGTGTGCGACTGGCTACGGTCAATCGAGGTGTGTTTGCTTCGAGTCTGGACGTTGTCGGTGTATTGACCTTCAACGAGCGTGACGTCGCCGTCATCCAGGCCCGTACGGCGGGTTTCGTCGAGCGCGTGTATGCCCATGCTCCTGGCGATGTGATCAAAGCCAACGCCGCCTTGGCGGATATTCTTGTCCCGGAGTGGGCTGCGGCTCAGGAGGAGTTTCTCGCACTCAAGCGTAGCGGCGATGCGGGCTTGCTGGCAGCGGCTCGCCAGCGTTTGCGGCTTACCGGGATGCCGGCGGCATCGATTACTCAAGTAGAGCGCAGTGGCAAAGTCCAACCGAACCTGACCCTCACCAGCCCTATCAGTGGGGTGTTGCAAGAACTCGATGTGCGCGAAGGTATGACAGTGGCTGCCGGCCAAACGCTGGCACGCGTGAATGGGTTGAGTAACGTCTGGCTGGCTCTGGCGGTCCCGGAGACTGAATCCGGGTCGATCCAGCTGGGCCAAGTGGCTGAGGCGCGTTTGGCCGCGTTCCCAGGCGTCGTGCTCAACGGCGTGGTAAGCGCGATTCTTCCAGAAACCAATTCCGATAGTCGCACCCTTCGCGTGCGCGTCGAATTGCCTAATCCGCAAGGCCGTCTCAGGCCGGGCATGACCGCACGCGTGAGCCTTAATCGCGCGACGGAGCAAAGTGTGCTGTGGGTGCCGAGCGAGGCGGTCATTCGCACCGGTCGACGTGCTCTGGTGATGCTCGCTGAAGACGCCGGTCGCTATCGTCCCGTGGAGGTGCAACTTGGGCAGGAAAGCGATGGCAAGACGGCGATATTGAAAGGCTTGGAAGAGGGCCAAAAAGTGGTTAGCTCTGGCCAGTTCCTGCTCGACTCAGAGGCCAGTCTTAAAGGCATCGTTGCCAAATCAGCGGAACCTTCACCCACCAGTGCCGCCGCCGGTTTGCATGAAGCGGATGGGAAAATCGTTGAGATCAACGATAAAGAAGTCACTCTCGCTCACGGCCCTTTTAAGACGCTGGGCATGCCTGGCATGACGATGACGTTCCCGCTCGCCAATCCCGCTCTGATGCAGGGCCTTAAAACGGGCGACAAGGTCCGGATAGGTGTGAATCAGACCGACGACGGCTTGCGCGTTGAGCGTCTGGACAAATCAGGGGGCCAGCCATGATTGCCGCCCTGATTCGTTGGTCAGTAACCAACCGATTCCTGGTGCTACTGGCGACGCTGTTCATCACGGCCTGGGGCATTTGGTCGGTGCAGAGCACGCCCATTGATGCGCTACCAGACTTGTCCGATGTGCAGGTGATCATCCGCACCCCGTATCCTGGACAAGCACCCCAGATTGTCGAGAACCAGGTCACCTATCCGTTGGCCACCACCATGCTCTCAGTACCAGGTGCCAAGACGGTGCGTGGTTATTCCTTTTTCGGTGACAGCTTTGTCTATGTGCTGTTCGAAGACGGCACTGACTTGTACTGGGCTCGCTCGCGGGTGTTGGAGTACTTGAGCCAAGTACAAAGCCGCTTGCCGGCCAGCGCCAAGCCAGCGTTGGGGCCAGATGCGACAGGCGTAGGATGGATCTTCCAGTACGCGCTGGTGGATCGCACTGGCGGGCATGATCTGGCGCAGCTACGCGCCCTTCAGGACTGGTTTCTCAAGTTTGAACTCAAGACCCTGCCCAATGTGGCGGAAGTGGCCACTGTGGGCGGCATGGTCAAGCAGTACCAGGTACAGCTAGATCCGCTCAAATTGGCCAGCCTTCGTATTACGCAGGCCGAGGTGAGCGAAGCGATCGGCAAGGCTAACCAGGAAACTGGTGGTGCAGTGCTGGAGATGGCAGAGACCGAGTTCATTGTGCGGGCTTCCGGCTACTTGAAAACGCTCAATGATTTTCGGGCGATCCCCCTCAAGCTGGGATCGGGCGGTGTGCCGGTGAACTTGGGCGATGTCGCCACGATCCAGTTGGGGCCGGAGATGCGCCGTGGCATCACCGAACTCGACGGCGAAGGCGAGACGGTTGGCGGCGTGGTGATTTTGCGCAGCGGTAAGAATGCTCGCGAGACCATTGCGGCGGTCAAAACCAAACTCGACGAACTCAAAAGCAGCCTGCCGGCCGGGGTGGAAATCGTCACCACCTACGATCGCAGCAAGCTGATCGACCGTGCTGTGGAAAATCTCAGCCACAAGCTCATCGAAGAGTTCATCGTTGTCGCATTGGTTTGCGGGATCTTTCTTTGGCACCTGCGCTCGTCCCTGGTGGCGATCATTTCCCTGCCGGTCGGTGTGCTGATGGCCTTTATTGTCATGCGCTACCAAGGGATTAACGCGAACATCATGTCCTTGGGCGGGATAGCCATCGCCATCGGCGCCATGGTCGATGCTGCTGTGGTAATGATCGAAAACGCACACAAGAAGATTGAGGCCTGGCACGTCGCCAATCCTGGTGAGGAACTGAAGGGTGAGCGTCATTGGCATGTAATGACCGAAGCAGCGGCTGAAGTTGGACCAGCTCTATTCTTCTGTTTGTTGATCATCACCCTTTCGTTCATTCCGGTGTTCACCCTGCAAGCGCAAGAGGGGCGGTTGTTCGGCCCGCTGGCTTTTACCAAAACCTACGCCATGGCCGCAGCAGCAGGATTGTCAGTGACCTTGGTGCCGGTGTTGATGGGCTATTGGATTCGGGGACGGATTCCTAGTGAAAAAAACAACCCGCTGAACCGCTGGCTCATCCGGATCTACCAGCCGGCTCTGGATGCAGTGCTGCGGCGACCGAGGGTCACGCTGCTGGTGGCGGCGTTGGTGTTTTTTAGTGCGCTATGGCCACTGTCGCGCTTGGGTGGCGAGTTTCTTCCGCCTTTGAATGAGGGCGACCTGCTCTATATGCCTTCGGCCCTGCCCGGATTATCCGCACAGAAAGCGGCGCAACTGCTGCAACAAACCGACCGTCTGATAAAAACCGTGCCGGAGGTCGAACATGTCTTCGGTAAAGCGGGACGTGCCGAAACTGCCACCGACCCGGCGCCGCTGGAGATGTTCGAAACCACTATCCAGTTCAAGCCGCAGGAGCAATGGCGCCCAGGCATGACTCAGGAAAAACTGGTGGAGGAGCTGGACCGAGTGGTGCGGGTTCCTGGGCTGACCAATATCTGGATACCACCGATTCGCAACCGAATCGACATGCTGGCTACGGGGATCAAAAGTCCGATTGGTGTAAAGATTGCCGGCACCAATCTGACGGAGATTGATTCCGCGACTCAAGCGGTCGAGCGAGTGGCCAAGGGCGTACCCGGTGTCAGTTCGGCTCTGGCCGAGCGATTAACCGGTGGACGTTACATCGACGTGGATATCGACCGAGAAGCCGCCGCCCGATACGGACTGAATATCGCCGATGTGCAGTCAATCGTGGCCGGCGCTATCGGCGGTGAAAATGTCGGCGAGACCATTGAAGGGCTTGCACGCTTCCCTATCAACGTCCGTTACCCTCGGGAGTGGCGGGATTCGCTTGGCGCTTTGGAGCAGTTGCCAATTTACACCCCGCTAGGCAGCCAGATCACCCTTGGCACAGTGGCGAAGATCAAGGTCAACGACGGGCCGCCGATGCTCAAAAGTGAAAACGCACGGCCTTCAGGCTGGGTGTACATCGACGTGCGCGGCCGGGACATTGCCTCCGTAGTCGCCGATTTGCGCCGGCTCGTCAGCGAGCAGGTCAAGTTGCAGCCCGGCATGAGCCTGAGCTACTCAGGTCAGTTCGAATTTCTTGAGAGGGCCAACGCACGACTAAAACTGGTGGTCCCTGCCACGCTGCTGATCATCTTCGTGCTGCTTTACCTGACATTTGCCCGCTTTGACGAGGCCCTGCTGATTATGGCCACGCTGCCATTTGCCCTCACGGGCGGTGCATGGTTTCTTTATCTTTTGGGATTCAACCTGTCGGTTGCCACCGGGGTCGGCTTTATCGCCTTGGCCGGCGTTTCTGCCGAATTTGGCGTGATCATGCTGCTCTACCTGAAAAATGCCTGGGCCGAGCGTCAAGACCTCGGTGACGACACAGAACGCGAGTTAATGGCCGCGATTCGTGAAGGCGCTGTGCAGCGCGTTCGACCCAAGGCCATGACCGTGGCGGTGATTATCGCTGGTTTGTTACCTATACTTCTGGGAAGCGGTACCGGCAGCGAGGTGATGAGCCGCATTGCCGCCCCGATGATTGGCGGTATGGTCACGGCGCCCTTGCTGTCGCTGTTTGTCATTCCAGCGGCCTATCAGCTCATGCGCCGCCGAAACCTATCCGCTGAGCTTGGCAGGGACTGACGCGTAGAAAATGTACAAAAGGGGCTGCACTTGCAGCCTCGTTTGCTCTGCACAGCTCGTTTTCATCAGTCCTGTTCGCGATGTGTATTGAAATTAGCGAGTTTATGTCTTTTGCATAAACTCGCTAATTTCGATACATACGCTGTGGTCAGTGCCATGACCCACCAGCACTTGCCTGAGAACGAACGCTGCCACCACTGTGTTTCGATGACCCAGAAAAGCATTCTGACTCAAAGCCGACTCAGCATTCGTCACCCACAGATCTCTCTTGAAATTGAGGCAAATGACCTTAATATGATCTTATCTTGCCATCATCGTTTTCAATCATGGATGTTTCTCGGGGGTAGGTCGGAATGGCAGAACAAGAAGACGCTAAGCCCGCAAGCGGGCGCTTCAACACAAATGATGAGACGAAGCGGATCGTATGGACACAGACCGCTGGTCATTGTGAACTGTGCGGTACGGATCTGACGTTCGACTATCGTGCCGGCAAGCCAATGAGATGGGGCGAAGTGGCGCATATTCTGCCCGCCAGTCCCAAAGGCCCTCGGGGACGCGCCGATCATGATGCTGAGGCGCACACAAACGATACCGCTAATCTGATGCTCCTGTGCCCAGGTTGTCATGACAAAATTGATCGTGACGCAGATGGGTATCCTGAAAATGATTTGAGTGGTTTACACCAAGCGTACCTGGAACGCATCCGACTCGCCGCAACGACCCCCGATGGTGGTAGAGCCATTCCTCTCATCGTCCAAAGTCAGCATTTTCAGACAATCAACGATATTCCCGTTCGCGATCTGTTGACTGCGATGTCCGCCGAGGGATTAACCGCCTTCGATCAAGGCATCAAAATCACTTTCCCTGCGCCCGGACCACGCGGCCGCGACGCTACCTATTGGCAAAACGTCAAAGACAGCATCCAGTATGAGCTGGAACAGCAACTCAAGCGTCGCGGCGGCACCTACGGCGATTCGCCTGCGCTGGCAGTAGTCGGCTTGGCCGACATCCCGGCTTTGATGATGCTGGGCCAGAGTATCGGCGACCGTTCCAAGCGCTTGATCTTCTCCTTTCACCGCGAACATCGTTTGCGCTGGCCCGATCAGTCCGCCGAGCCGCCCGCTTTTTTGTTTACACCTCCCCCCGAAGGCGACGGGCCACTGGCGCTGGTGCTTTCTATTTCTGCGCAAGTCCCAGTTCGCGACGTGACTGACGCTCTGCCCGGTGCACGTATTGCAGAGCTGGCGATCCCAGAACCAAGCTATGCGATGGTACAGAACCGTCGAGTGATTCATGCCTTTCGCGACGCACTTCAAATACGGCTGAGCCAGCTTGAAGCTCTGACTCCTGACCCTATCCACGTCTTCGCCGCAATTCCTGCGGCATTGGCCATCGAGTTTGGCGCGTTGCTCACAACGCAGCATCAACATACGTACCTGATCTTCGATCGGGACAAAGAAAACCATGATCGGTTTACGCAAACACTGCAATTGGGCTCGGTGGCCCAGGAGGCTAGGTAAATGCTATTGAGCAACGAACAGACCAAGCGCAGCAGTTGGGAATATTTTCTGCTTCGCGCCGCGCGGGAGATCTCGCTGTCGGAAGCGCAGTACGAAAAAATCAATGACCGCTACTCCCAACTGGAAAAAATCCTCTCGGCTTCCGACAACCCGCTGCTCGCAGAGGCCCACATCTTTGTTCAAGGCTCGATGCGGCTGAAAACGACCATCAAGCCAATCCCGGGCGCGCCTGCGGATCTGGACACCATTGATGCGGACGCGATTATCTGGCTCCCTCACGCTCAAGGCGCTAGTGCGAAGGAAGTTTTAGAAGCGATTGAGCAGCGTTTTAGGGAAGGCTCCCGCGTTCAGGAAGAAGTTAAACAGTTACGTCGTGGCATCCGCATCGTTTATGCCGACGAAAATCCAGGCTTCCACATCGACGTCACGCCTGCCCGCGCAATCAACGGAAATGGCGAAGCAAACGGCGAGGGAAAGCTGGAGGTTCCAGATCGGGTCACAGGGTGGAAAGCAAGCAGCCCTATCCCGTACTCGAATTGGTTACAGGTTGCCTCCGCCCAGGAAATCTCTCTGGAAAGCTTGGTAGTTGCCAAAAGCCAGCGAATGCTCGATGCCGCGACACAAGATCCTTTGCCGCATTATCAGGATTACATCGATCAAGATCCCCTGCGTGCAACCATTAAGCTGCTCAAGCGGCATCGCGATGAGTGGGCCATCAACACAAGGAGCGCTGATACACGCCCCATATCTGCGGTCATCACCACCCTGGCCACTCACGCATATCTGGATGTCGTGAAGGAATCGCAGTCGAAGCCTTTGGCTCCGCTTGATGCAATTTTGGAAATCGTCCGCAGAATGCCGCAGCACATCGCGCATAGAGGAAACGATTGCTTTGTCTGCAACCCTGCCGATAACGGCGAAAACTTTGCAGAAAAGTGGAATCGACCAGGCGAAGGGCAAGGCTATCGCCAAGCATTTGCCAAGTGGCATGCGGACGCCAGTGCATCCGTATCACTGGGTTTGGAAAGTTTTGAATCCAATGATTCCTTTGCCGAGGCAGTGAAAAAGAATTTCGGTATTGCACCGGCACTCATTACGGCAGTGAACAATGAGATCCCTGCGAATTGGACCATGCCCGGCCGACCGGATGGCACTACTCGAAACTCTGCTTCGATGGGTTCGCTCTTCGGAGGGGCCAGCGGTGGCGCAACCTCTCAGTCGAGCGTAAAGCCAGTTGGACGCCTTGGTTGATCCTATTACGACGCCATTGCAGCGCGGAATCGCCGCACTGCGAAATACCCTAGGTCAGGACGCTGCCGATGCATTGCTCCAGCCCGCACCCATGCGGGCTGACGAAGCGGCGTCCTTTTACTTTCCCTTGCCCATCGATTACACGGGGCAGGAGCGGCGACTGCGTATTGGTTTCCCCTCCAATTTTCCCCGTGGGCTCTTGCGGCTGAACGTCGAACCCTCTCCATGGCTGGTTTGGCCGCATGCCACCAGGTCGGGGCTTTGCCTTCATGGCTTTCAGGAACGCCCCATCATGGGCTCCCCGGAGGTTGTGGTAGAGGACAGCCTTGCTCGCTTGGCACAGATCGTTTCGTTGTCCAAGATGGGATCAAGCCAGGCAACGCGCGATATCGAATTTCAGAACGAGATCACTACCTACTGGTCTTTTCAGCACGGTCAGTCATTCCAGAACCTTTTACTGTTGGATCGACCTCAGGCTGCCTCGCAGTTGTTTGCACTCAGCGATCCGCGCCGGGCTGTGCCATCCGGTCAGGAAACGGTTTGGTTAGCATCGAACGTAGCTGCACTCAAAGGGCATTACCGACGGGTTGTCGGGCGTTCCGCTGTTATTCGCGCGGCCGAAACTCCCGGTTTTTACGTCAAGCTTCAGACTTATCCGGATATCCGCACCCCGGATCCAGAAGATTTATTGCCGTGGCTAACGCCCCACCTTAAACCCGACGATGCCGAGCAATTGCTGGCATGGTTTGAGCAGAATGGAACGTTGGCGAGTCGATGGATTGTTCTGGAGCTTCCAGGAGGGGCAGATGCTCCAACATATTGTCTGAATGTGCGCTCGCTTGGCGTACAGCAGGAGCGGGGGGCAAAGTTCGGCTTGCGTACAGCGCGCCGCCGGCCAGCTATCGCAAATGCACATCCTCCGGCGCTCGTCCGGGCAACTGCCCTGGACGTGCTTGATCGAGCGTCCATTCTGTCCCGCGATATAAGCGGCACTGCCCAGCACCTTGAAAGTGCTCGGGTAGTTTGCGTTGGTGTTGGCTCGTTAGGCAGTGCGGTGGCAATACAGTTGGCACGATCCGGTGTCGGCCACCTCACCCTCATCGATCCTGACACCTTGGTATCAGCCAATCTGGGGAGGCATGTTCTTGGAGCGGATAGCCTAGGGAGACTGAAAGCCTCAGCGTTGAGGGACAAGATTTTGTTAGATCTTCCGACGACAGAATGCACCGCTTATTCGACTTTTGCCGAAGTGGTGATGAGCAGCAAACCAGAAGTGTTCGATAACGCAGATCTGGTGGTGATCACGACAGCAGATTGGCAGTCGGAGGTCACTGTATGGCGAGCGAAATCCAGCGGCGCTCCTTGGGGGCTCTTACAAGCCTGGAGCGAACCGCATACCCAGGTAGGTCATGCGCTATTCGCACCAGCCGGTACGTTTGATGGCCGTCATCTATTCACGAACGTCGGCGATTTCTTGAATAGATTTACAGAGTGGCCGGGAGGAGGTGTTGTTCCACTACCCGCCTGTGGGGAGAGCTTTATCCCAGGCGGCTCGCTGGGGATGACCAATATCGCCTCTATGGTGTCGCACACGGCCCTTCGCGCATTGACTGGCAACATCGCCACTGCATCTTGGGTCAGCAGCATTTACAGACCTGAAGATGTGCTGAGCCTGGGAGGCCAATACCTTGGGCCCAAACTGCCAGAGGGGGCGCAGCAAATCCTACTCGAGCGTGGATGGCCGGAAGATAAGGACGAAACGGTATGACGGATATCGCATGGCGCTGGCGATGGCCGGAGGTGAATACCGAGCTATTGGTGTCCCAAGCTGTCGCGAACATCTTCGATAGTCATCGGCAGGGCCTTTTTGGCGTGGAGCGAGGGGGACAGTTATTCGTCAATCCGGTTGATCCGAAAGGTCTGCTGTTGGCCTTGGCCACGGTGCCTCATCGCGCCGATCGGTCAGGTTGGTCTTGGCTAGAGTTGGATGCGGAGCGGTGCCGTCAGGAGATTAGGGCTGCCAACGAACAAGGGTTACGTCTGGTGGGCTACTGGCATACACACCCCCAATCCGTTCCGGTGATCTCTCCGGCAGATATCGGAAGTTTCTCCAAATTTGCCGCACGTTACACGCAGGATTTGCCGCACCCGATAGCCGTTATTGTCGGCAAGTCCGAAAAACCTGAAGGTATCAAGGCGTGGTCGTTCAGGGACGGCAGATATGTTGAGGCAGCCTGGGTCAGATGAGCTTTAAGTCCGTGAGGTGGAAGGCAGGTCAGCGTTTATCTTTACCCGCTAGCATCAGGGCGAAGAGCTCTGCCTGAAAGCGGGCATCATCCAATGCGTTATGGTTCGGCTCGCTGAGTGGCTTCAGCGCAGCGGTCATTTTGGATGATTTTGTTTCCTGCCAGCTGCAACCTAAAGCGCCCATAAAGTAGGCCTTCATGTCGATGGCGGTAAAACCAAAGGGGTTGGTTTCCAGGTATTTGTGGAAGTAGTAATTGACGAATGACCAGTCAAACGGCGCATTGAGTCCTACGAAAATGACCTTTTGCCCCGTTTGGCAGGACGATTTCAGCCACTGATCAAATGTCAGCATCGCCTGTTGCGGAGCGAGGCCATCACGCTCCAGATTCTCCAGACTCAGCCCCGATACTGCCAGCGCTTCGGGGTCGTGTTTCGGACTGTCAGGTCGTAGTTCAAGATAGATGGACGTTTCAGGTTGGGCTACAAGACAAGCTCCAATGGAAAGCAGACTGTATTCGCCTGGTATAGGTCCAGACGTCTCGACATCGACGGAAACATAAAGCTCATCAGGGTGCATGTCATATCCTTTCGTGTAGTTACCTGATCACGCTCAGGCTTAGCCATGTGAAGGTGGAAAGGCAGGTATAGCCGTTGACCCATTTTTTGCCCTTTCACTCGTTATCCGGCGTTCGAGCAGCGGCAGTGTCTGTCAGCGGTTGCCCATTCCTTTGGTCAGCTCTGCGCCCAGGCATAATGATGTGTGTCATTCTGATGGCGGATGAGGGCCGGACGATCATGAGTGAAACCGAGCGTTGGATAGTCAAGTGCCAAAAAACTGAGGACGGTACTGGCGACATCATCATCGATCTGCCTCAAGAGTTGCTTGACCAAATGAGGTTAGGTGTTGGGGACGACCTGGAGCTAACCGTAGCGAATGGCACACTAGTGCTTACGCCCGTGCACAACGCAACATCATTGCGGACCATGGTTTCTGGCGTCCTGCGTCAGGATGTCTATCATGCTTACCGCATGCGTCTGGAGAGGCTTCTTCATATCTCTGTCAATGCCTCGGATCTGAACATTCACGACATGATAGTAGCTGGCTTCTCGGTCAGCCTGATCAAAATGCTTTGTGATGATGGAACCTTAAGCGACGAAGAGCGCGACAGAATCATTCAACCCAAAACGCTAAAAACAAAACTGTCAGCCAATCAGCTCTTAACCCTGCCTGAGAGCGATCGCCTTTTCCGGTTTGTACATATTACCGCCATGGCCGAGGTGATCTTCGGTGACAAAGTTAAGGCCAAACAATGGCTTTCCAAACCCAAAGCCCGCTTTTTGGGAGAAAGCCCATCGTCGATGGTTGCTACAACCTTTGGCACACATCTAGTCGAAGAAATGCTGATTCAAGTGTCGGAGGGCATGTCATTTTGATTCAGCCGCAGCCAAACGGCGTCTACCGCCCCTTGAGTAACATGGATTTCAGGCGCCTATACCGGCGTCGCCTTGCCGATACGGCATCCACGGGCATCCATTGAAGCACTAGGTTTCACTCACATCGGCACGTACCGTTGAGAAAGATACACGCACGGCAATGGCATAGCTGGGTACTGGCGCAAACCACTTTATCGGGTGGCAGCTCGATAGAAATCATCCCGTTCAGTGAGATGAAGGGAGAAGACGAAACAGCCATGAGGTCACCCTGCTGCTATCCGTCGGCATCGGAACCTGGTGATCCGCTAGCAGCTAAGCTGAGTGATGCTTCTCGTTCGAATCGGTTTTTTTGATCGGCAGGAGGTAGTCATGAATTTGGCAGATTATATTTCAGTGCTTTCTGATGGTGAGAAAATAGACGGATGCCAACTCACCACACCAGATGCTGTAGCGCTCGCCCGCCTGCATTTCCCTTCCCGTGCCTATTGTCTTGTTGCTGATTGGGCAATATTGGATCTCGACGTCACAACAAGTCAGCTGAAAGCCATTAAGGACAGGGAGCTAATTCCTGCTCTCGTTTACGCTTCGACCGTTATCCAAGATAGTAAAGGTCGCTTCGCACCTGGTGATTGGGTCAAAACAACACTGGGTGTTTCTTTCACCCACAACTGCCTGTTTCCAACAAAAAACACAGTTTATGTGCTGATGGGGGCGGGTCGAAGGTTGCGTACAGATTTAGACATCGCACTGAGCCTGTGCTGAAAAACTCACTCCCACACAGGTGAGTGGCAAGTCGCGCTCGCATAGCGTTTCGGCATTAATGAACGCCGCCGCTATTGTGTCAATCTATGTTGTTACCAATCGAGCACCGTATTTGAAATGTGACGCGCCTGTGTCAGTCTATGTTGCTGTTGTGTGGACCCCGGATCATCCTAAAGGCCCCGGTTTACTTGAGGGCCTGTGTCAAACTATGTTGTTGGTAACCACCCGCGGCCTCCAGGTTTCAACGCAAGGACGCTACGTTGATCCCCTCTTCCTTTCACCAACCCGGCGAGCTTTTGCACAATCGCCGGTTTGCCGTCGCCAGCAACACCCATGGCCTTTCCGGTACCGGCACGGTGTTTCATTACCTTGTCGACGGCGATGCTATTTCCAGCACCTACCAAGGCGGCCGAATCCGCACGGGGACGCAAGTCGGTCGCGTCACCGGTGCCGACACCATTGAGCTGCTGTTTCAATGCCTGACGCTGGACGGTGAGCTGCTGTCCGGATGGTCGCGAGGCACGGTGGCTGTGGATAAGTCCGGGCTTACCAGACTGAGCTTTGTATGGGGTTGGTTGTCGGGTGCTACCGGAGGCGGGGAGTCGAGCTACCTTGAATTAGCCGGTTAGAAAAAAACAGAAAATAAATCGGAAAAATCTTGAGGAAAGAGATGTATAAAACTCTCTATTAATCCCGCTAGTATTGGACTTACAGGAAAAATAGATCCGAAAATAAATCGGAAAAGATGAGCGAAATGACGCATAAATTCATGTCTGGAAACCACTGGCTGGAGCCTGTCTGGCCGTCCCCCGGTTTCCCTGCGTCGATTCAAGCAAGAAATGGCCAAGGCAATCCATATCTTGCTTACGCAGGGAGAGATCGCCCGTGCGGACTTCAAAGTGTTCTCCGGTCTGCATGACCGCGTGGCGAGCGACCAGCTTAAGAAATTGATTGATATGGGGGTGGTCGAAGCGCCGTCGGCGAAATCACGCTCAATTTTTCCTGGGTTGCCCGTCTGGTTCGCCCAGATGATGTTCCCGGATCTGCACCGGCGCTTTTACTGAACCAGGCTCACGGCACAAACTCCACCCGCAACCCCCGGCTCGCACTGCGCCCCTGATCATCACTGACCCGCAACCGATATTCACCCGACTTGCCCGGCCGCCAGTTCAGCGTGGCTTGCGGTGGGCCCTGGCCGATGAGGGTCTGGTCGGCAAACCAATACAGGGTCGCCGCATCGCTGGCGGCGTTGGCGTTCAGCGGGATGCTTTCCTGGGGTTGGGACAGGCGCAGTTGGTAGCTCACCTGGGTCAGCGGTGAGCGAATCTGCGGCGCTTCGCTCTGGTCGGTGATGCGGTTGGGTTGGCAGTTTTTCATCACGCTGGGCGGCGTGCGGCGGGGCAGGCCGGCAGCGCGGTACAGGCGTTGCACGTCGCTGGGCCAGAATTCGAAGATTTCCTCTCGCGTGTATTGCGGATCGAATGGCGGGCATGCGGCCTTGCCGGTACGCGTGTCGATCAGCACCGGGCGGTGCAGGTTGGACACACGAATCGGCGAGACGCCGGGGATGTACCAGGTTTTGCGGGTTTGCGGGCACCAGCGGTTGGGCAGCTCGCCGGAGGCGGCGCAGATATCGATGCGCACCAGCCCGGCGGGCGGCTTGTCGGCTTTGATCGCGACGTTGGGCAAGGCCAGGGGCAACGCGTCCGCAATGCGGAAGAACAACGGCGCGGCCGTCTTGGCGCCAATAAACGCCGGGTTCGGCCGACCATCGAAATTACCCACCCACACCACCAGCACATACGGGCCGACCAGACCGGCGCTCCACGCATCATGAAAACCCCATGACGTGCCCGTTTTCCAGGCGGTGCGCCAATGGCGGCCTGGCAGACCATCGGGACGCGGGTTGCGCCGCAGCATGTCGCGTACCATAAAGGCCGCCTGGGGCGTGAGCAGTTGCGCGCCGGTGGTTTGCGGCTGTTCCTGCAAGTAGCGCAACGGCCGTAAATGCCCGTCTCCCGCTAACATCACATACAGCCGCGCCAGCTCCTCCGGGGTCATCTCGCCACCACCCAGTGCCAGGGCCAGGCCGTAATGGCCTTCGTCGCGCAGGCCTTTGATGCCGGCGCGTTGCAGCAAACCGTACAGAGACGGCGACTTGACCTGGCTGGCCAGCCACACGGCCGGAATATTGCGACTACGGATCAACGCATCCCGCGCCGTCAGTGGCCCGACAAAACTGCCGTCGAAGTTTTCCGGTTGGAAGTAGCCGAAGTTACTCGGTAAGTCCTTGAGGATGCTCATGGGGTGGATCACCCCTTGGTCCAACGCCAGCCCGTAGAGAAACGGCTTGAGCGTTGACCCCGGCGAGCGCCGTGACAGCACGCCATTGACCTGCCCATGGATGCTTGTGGATAAGTAGTCCGCCGAGCCCACCAACGCCTTCACGCTCTGGTCGCGGCTGTCGATCAGGATCGCCGTGGCGTTTTCCACACCGGTGCTGCGCCGTTCGGCGATAAACCCGCTGATCAGACGCTCCAGCAATTGCTGCAAAGGCAGATTGAGGGTGCTGTTCAATTCGTTACCGGCTTGGGATGCCAGCAGTTGTTCGCTCACGTGCGGCGCCAAAAAAGGAATTTGCTGGCGATTGCGCGCTTCCAGGGGCAAGTCCAGCAGACTGTCATTGCGCAGGTCTTGTGGATAAGTCTCGCGCCAGTCAGCCATCAGGCGCAGCCGGGCGTTTTGCAGCGAAGGCCCGAAGCGCGCCCGCCGGCCCGGCTGTTGCGGGATCACTGCCAACGCCAAGGCTTCGGACAACGATAACTGCGCCGCTGCTTTACCGAAGTAAATGCGGCTGGCCGCTTCGGCACCTTCAATATTGCCGCCCATGGGCGCCAGGTTCAGGTACGCCTCAAGGATGTCGTGCTTGCTGTAGCGCGCCTCCAGCCACAGCGCCAACGCCATTTGCTGCAATTTTCCGGGCACCTGGCGGGTGTTGAGGCCCCACAGGCGCCGCGCCAGTTGCATGCTCAAGGTCGAGCCGCCCTGGCGCTGGCCGCCGCTGTAGGTGGCCATGGCCGCCCGCAGCAACGCCGGGGGATTGATCCCAGGGTGCCAGTAGAAATTGCGGTCTTCCTTGAGCAGCAGGGCCTCAATCAATGAAGGCGAAATGCGCTCCAGCGGTAGCCACAGGCGATATTGGCCGTCCTGGGCCAAGGTCATGCGCAGTAGCGAGCCGTCGTCGGCCAATACCACTCTGGAGGACGTGACGGCCTGTTCCAGCGGCGCATGGGGCCACAGCCGCAACCCCGCCAGTAGCGCCGCTGCGGCCAGCAGCGGCGCCAGGCGTTTAAGGCTTGGTAATTTCAAGCTGGCCTACTTTGCCACGCCCTTGCAGGGTGGTTTCGTACATACCTTCGGCGTAGGCCGGTGGCGTGTTGAACGTCCCTGCATTGGTGGCGCGCACGCGGTACACGAAAGTGCCTACATCACGTAGCGCAGTGCCGTACAACACCACCCGATCATCCCGCACATCCACGTAGTCCGGCTGCCAGTTGCTCAACTCGGTCTCGCCGATGGGGGCTTGCCAGGTGTCGGCTTCTTCTTCGCTGGCTTCTACGTACTCGGATTCCTCGCCCTCGCTTTCCTCGCTGCTCGCGGCTTCCGGCTCCGGCGGCAAGTTATACACAGGCTCGACGCCACCCGGCAGTAGGTCAACCACAGCCACTTGCTGCACTTGATCACGGTCGGTGGCGCGCAGGCGCAGGCGCACCAGGAACTCGTCGCCCACTGCCACCTTGCTCACCGGCTCGCCTTTGAGGTCGAGGTATTCGTGGATGATTTCCAGGCCATTGCTGATGGCTTTGAGCTTGGTGCCCTTATCAAAACCGGCTTCGCTGAGCATGTAGAACGCCGCAGGGCCGTCGGATTTTTCCATGACCAGCTTCTGCGTGGCGCCCGGTACGGCGGCGCGCGGTGGCTGGCCGGCCATCTCCAGCAATTGTTGCTGCTTGTCGCCCAGCCAGGCGGTGGCCTTGAGGGTCATGTCGCTTTGCGCACGCTGGCCATAGTTGTCCAGGGCGCGCAGCAACAAGGCTGCCGACAGTGAGTTGTAGCGCTGCTCATTGAGGCGTTTGCCAAGCTTGTCCAGCAGCGCCGTGGGCACGTCATCCATCAGTTCAGGGAAGTGGCGCGCCAGCAGGTGCAAGTGTTCGGCGTCGTGCACGAGTGGGTCGTAGTACAGACCGTCGCTGTCCCACTTATCCACCAGCGAACGCCATGGGATTTTGCGAAACAGCGTGTCGGCCTGGCGATCCTGCTTGAGCAGCTTGTAGCTGGCTGCCAGATAGGCGGCGCCCAGGTCGTTCTGCCAGCTGTCCTTGAAGTAACTTTCGTAGCGCTCGCGGATGTCGCTCAGCGCGCCGCTCACCAGAATCCCCTGACGGCTCAGCAGGTAACTGGCGTAGGCGCGGTTGCGCAATTCCGACAAGCCTTCGCTCGGGCCGTTGGCCAGGTCTGTCAGATACGCATTCGACCGTACCAGCAGATCTTCCGGTACCGGCAGCCCGCGCTCCTTGGCTTCGATCAGGAAGTCGGTTGCGTACAGGCTGGCGTACGGCGCCACGTCCGGGTTGGCCGCCCACAAACCAAAGCCACCGGCCTGGTTCTGACGCTGGCGCAACATGCGTACCGCGCTGTTGAAGGCTTGCTCAGCCTCGGGTGCGGTGCCGCCCCAGATCAAGGCCGGCATGGCCTTGGACACCAACTGCTCGGTGCACGCATAGCCGTAGTCATCCAGGTAATGCTTGAGGCCGTTGGCCCATACCAGCGGCGAGGCGGCCACGCCCAGTTGCACATCACGCAGTTGGCTGAACAGTTCACGTGTGGGCTTGAGCTCTTTGCTGGCGCTGTCGAAACGCCCCAGGCTCAGGGCCACGCGGTGTTCGCTCAAGGGCCGGATCGAGGTGGTTTCTGCCACTTGGATCCGCTTGCCATCCGGCAGCACCGCAACAAAGCGCAGGTCCGCCGACCCGAGCGTGTCGCCGACCTTGATCTTGAACTCGGCAGTGCCTTCCTTGCGTGGTTGCAGCGACAACGTGCTGCCCTTGTCGCCCTGCACCACGAGGCCGGCGCTGGTCTGTACCTCAAACTTCACCTGCGCTGCGGCGTCGAGGTTGCTGAACACCCCGGTGCTGACAGTGAACACATCCCCTGGCGCCACAAAGGCCGGTACGTTGGGCGTGATCACGATCGGCCCGCGCACGTCGGTCGTCGCCTCGCTGACGCCCACACTGTCGGTATCCACCGCAACGGAAAACAGGTGCAACTTGCCGTTGAAGCTGTCCGGTACCTGGTAATGCAGCACGGTCTCACCGGCCGGCAAATCCACCAGCCCGGACCACCAGGCCACCGGCGGCTGATGTTTACGCTTGAACGGGTTGAGATGGTTGGCCAGGGCGCCTTCCGTATCGCCACCGGGCGCTGCCCCACTGAGCAGGCGGCTGAATTCCGGCAAGATCAGGTCAAGAATCTGACTGGTGCCGACCTCCAGTGCACGTTTCTGGAAGAAGAAACCCAGCGGATCCGGCGTCTGATAGCGCGCTACTTGCAGGATGCCTTCGTCCACCGCGTAGACCACTGCGCGACCCGGCCGGTCGGCGTTGACCTTGATATCCAGGGTCTGCCCCGGCTCGATCTTCGCCGGGCCTTCGACCTTCAGCGCCATGCGCCGCGCATCCAGGTTGATGCTGAACGGCACCACGCCATAGGACAGCGGGCTCATATAAACCTCGGACGAGCCGATGTCCCGCACGAACTGCACGTTAACGTAGGCATTGCCCTCAAGCCCTGCAGGCACGCGGATATGTTGCACGCTGTTGGTGCTGTCAGCCTTGAACCACTGCTGGGTGTAGACCTTATCGCGCTCGATGGTGATCAAGCCCGCGCCGGTGTACGGCGCGCGAATGCTGATGGCGATCTCATCACCGGTGGCGTAGCTGCGTTTATCCAGGCGCAGCTGCAGCTCGGCGTTACGCTCCAGGGAGCGCGAGGTGTTGCCGCGCCCGGCCACGCTGTAGTCGATCTGGTTGAGCAGGTTGCCGTTGGCGTCCTTCACTTGCAGGGTGAAATCCCCTGGTGTGCCGGTGTTCAGGGTCTGCTTGGCGCCGTCCTTGGTCATCACCAGCGGTGAGGCCGGTTGGCTGATGTTCTTGATGCGCGACTCGTACTTGTAGGTACCGTTGGATTGCTTCACCAGCACCGACACATAACGGTGCTCGACCACTTCGCTGGTCAGGCCATCCACCGCCAGCGGCGAAAGGTCTGGCGCGACGGCCATCCACTGCACCTGGCGTGGCGCATCCTTGGCAACGTACGACAGCGAGTCCTGACTTTTCACACCCACCAGGTAGGGCGCGGACGACACCAGCAAGGCACTTTGCGCTGCGACGTTGCGGCCACCTTCGGCCTCAAACACCTGGGTCATCACTTGCAGGCGATACGTGCTGTTGGCGAAACGTTGCAGGTTGAGGTCGAGCACCGCCTGGCCGTTATCGTCGACGGTGGTTTCGGCCAGGTCTTCGGTGCTGGCGTCTTCCAGGGAATCATTGAGGCGGAAGCGGTAATCGGGGTAACGGTCAAAGGCCGCAAGCGTCGGGCTCAGGGACATTTTTGCCGTGACGCGACGGCCCGAGGCCGGGGCGCCGAACAGGTGCATGGCGGTGACTTTGGCCACCACCTGGTCCGGCGCAATCCAGCCCGGTACCGGCGTGTCATGCAGGCTCAGGCTGACTTTCATGCGGTCCGGCTCGAAGTCGCGGACCTTGAAGCTGACACTGCCCAGGTCGGTGCGGGTCTGTTTCTGGCCAATCAACTGCAAAGTCGCGGTGTAGTCCCCGGCGGGGGCGACTTCGCTGCTGGGGAAATCAAAGGTTTCAAACCCGCTGGCGGACAGCTTCAGCGGCTGGCGAATCACTTCCAGACCCCGTGGATCGGTGATTTGCAGCTCCACCGGCAGGCCTTGCAGAGCGCCTTTCCAGTTGCCGCTGCGCACGATCATGCCCAAGTGAGCAGTTTCGCCAGGCCGGTACAGGCCGCGGTCGGTAAACAGGTAGGCGCTGAGGCGATCAATCGCACCGTCTTCTTCCAAACCGCCTACATCGAAGCGCGACAAATCCAGCTGCTGGGACTGACGGGCAATCGGCAGGAACGACTGGTCATTGCCGCGACTGACTACATACATCAGCGGCGTTTTCTCACGGCGCAGTTCATCCAGCTTGGCGAAATGCACATGGCCTTCGCCGTCGGTGTGGCCGCTGCTAACCGGCAAGCCGTTGCGCCCGATGATGTCGACCTGCGCGTCGGCCACCGGAGAACCATTGCCGATGGACTGCACATACACGTCATGGCTGCCATCGCTGGAGCGTTTGGCGATGATGCCGAGGTCGGTCACCACGATAAACCGCAGGTCACTGGTGCTGCTGCGGTCGTAGTCGAAGGTACGCTCGGCCGGCTCATCCTGTGGGCTGAGCTTGAGCACAAAAATGCCGCGACGGCCGCCGTTGGCGGTGAGGTAGTGGCTCAAGTCCACGTTGTCGTAGACGGTTTTGGCCGGGTCATTGGATGACAGCGCAATGTCCAGGGACTGACGCTCGACCATGCGATCGAAGTACTCATTGCCGAAGTTCGGTCGCGCAAAGCTGCCGCTGCTCTGGTCCACCAGGTGCTGCAACTGGTTGGGCAACAGGCGGGCGATTTCCACGTGGGCGCCGGGCACGCCACGGGCCATGAAGCCCAAGCGTTTTTCACCGGTAAGGCTGAGCAGGGCGCCGTCAGACAGGAACTGCAAGGTGCGCGGATACGCCGGCATGCTCACCAGCGACGCCGTAGGATTTTTTGCCAGATAACCACCAATGGCTTCCAGGTTGGCGGGCACGCGCACATACAGCGCACGACCGGCCGGAGCCTTGAACTTGAAGGCATGCAGGGTGTTCAGCGGTTCGACGCTGGGCACGTGGGTCAGGTTGACCTTGGTGCTGCGGGCGAGCAGGGCGTCGTCGATCTCATTGGTGGTGTAAGGGCGCGTGTCGTCCTGGGCTTTTTCTGGCAACAACCAGGCCTGGACCTTACCGGCGATGGTGTCATCGGCTACCGCGCTGGAACTGCTGAACATCAGCACCGGTTCTGGCTCGGCGCGTTCGTTATCCACAAAGCGGACTTCGGCGCCGGAAAAGGTCAGGCGATAGCGGCCGGGTACGGTGACTTCGGCCACCAATGGCGCGGCGCTGGCATTGCCGCCGTCGCGGGCCTTGATGCCTTCGTCGAGCTTGGCGCTGACCGGTGTGCTTTCCAGCGGGGTGGCCAGGGCGGCGGAGCGTACGTAGGCGTTGAGCTTCTTCTCGTCGAAGGTGATTTCCGGGCGATTGGGCAACTGGGCGTCGCGGTAGGCCAGGCCTTTGCCGAGGGTCACGGTTACACGCTTGCGTAGGTTGTCTTCATCCACCGGGTGGGAAAACCGGAAGGTCGCCACCAGCTGTTTCAGCGTCGGGTTGGATGGATCCTGGTACAACTCGTTGGCGGCCAGGGTGGCGCGGAACGGTTGCGTGGAGAACTGGGTGCTGTACTGATCCAGCAATACGCCGTCTGCCAGCAGGTTTTTCTTGGCCAGATCGAGGGTGTAATGGGCGTCGATGGGCCAGTCTTTTTCCGGCACGAACAACAGGCTGCAGTCATCTGCCCAGCGCCAGGTGCCCGCGACCTCAGGCTTGAGGGTAATGCCCTCGGTAACAGGCTTGCCAATGGCGGCAAGCGGCGCCACGGATTCGGCGAAACGCACCTGCAAGTTATCCACAACCGGCGTGGGCTGGGTGTAGTCAGTCAGGTTGGGTTTGTGCAACGAGTAGCTCGCGGTGTGTGGCTGCGGCAGGTTGGAATACCAGTGCCAGCCGTAGAAGCCAGCCGCTGCGAGCAATACCAGCCCGAGCAACCCGGCACCCGTCTGGCGCGGGTAAGCACGGGCTTTAGCGCCCAGTTTCGCCACGCCACGGCCGATAGCCCGCAGCCACAGCGGCGGATGCCATTGGCCGAAAACGGCCCCCACCACGGTCAGAAACACGCCGACAACACGACGGCTGATGGCTTTGAGCGAATCGAACATGATGAGCATCCCTGGCTAAGTGCGGCGTATCTTACAGGGTCTTTGATACAAAAGATGACGCCGATACACGCCGCACGCCGGGATCCTTCTGTTGGAACTCAGCGTCTGGTTAGGGGCTGCTGCGCAGCCCAGCGCGGGCAAGCCCGCTCACCACAAGGGTTATCGGTCAGCCTTTAAGCTCGTTGGTGCTGCGAACGGTGGGGTCACGTCCACCAGTAGCGCACCAGGTGGAAGAAGATCGGCGCCGCAAAACACACCGAATCCAACCGATCCAGCATCCCGCCATGGCCTTCGATCATGTGACCCCAGTCTTTCACGCCCCGGTCGCGCTTGATTGCCGACATCACAATCCCACCGGCAAACCCCAGCAGGTTGATCAGCAGCGCAATCAAAAACGACTGCCACGGGTTGAACGGTGTGGTCCACCACAGCGCCGCACCGATCAGCGATGACAGCAAAATCCCGCCGACAAAGCCTTCCACGGTTTTAGACGGCGACAGGTTGGGCGCGATCTTGTGTTTGCCGAACAATTTCCCACACACGTACTGGAGCACGTCTGACAGTTGCACCACGATCACCAGGTAGGCGATCAGTAGCAGGTTGCGGCCTTCGTAGCCGGGGATGTCCAGCGTCAGCAACGCCGGGACGAAGGACACGCAGAACACCGCGATCATCAGGCCCCATTGCACTTTTGAGGCACGTTCCAGGAAGTGCGTGGTGTCGCCGCCCAGCGAGGCGAGGATCGGCAGCAGCAAAAACACGTACACCGGGATGAAGATCGAGAACAGCCCGTACCAGTCCGAATAAATCAGCAGGTATTGCAGTGGCAACGCCAGGTAAAACGCCGCCACCAGCGCCGGGTAGTCGCTGCGCCGGGTCGGCGTGAGGGTGAGGAATTCGCGCAGGGCGTAGAACGACACCGCGTAGAACAACAGGATCACCGCGCCGGTGCCGAGCCAGAAGGCGATGCCGATCACCACCACCATCACCCACCAGGCGTTGATGCGGGCGTTGAGGTTGTCGATCACCGCGTTTGGCGTGCCACGGGTGCGCAGTTTGAGGATCAGGCCGATCAGCGAGGCGAGCACCAGGATCGCGCCGATCCCGCCGAATAACATCAGGGTTTGGCTATCCATGTCAGACATGCTCCGGGGCGAGGGCGAGCAAGGCGTCGCGGGTACGGGCCAGGAACAGCGCCTTATCTTCACCGTCCTCCAGTTGCAGTGGCGCACCAAAGCTGGTTGTGCATAACAACGGCAGCGGCAAGACCCGCCCCTTGGGCATGACCCGGTTGAGGTTGGCGATCCACACCGGGATCAATTCGGCCTGTGGGTAACTTTTTGCCAGGTGGTACAGCCCGCTTTTGAACGGCAGCAAGCCGTCCTCCGGATTGCGCGTGCCTTCAGGGAAGATGATCAACGAATCGCCGCCTTCCAGGGCGGCGAGCATCGGCTGCAAAGGGTTATCCACAGGCTCTTTGCGTTCGCGATCGATCAGCACGCCGTTGAACACCCGGTTGATGATGTAGCGACGCAGCGCGCTTTTATTCCAGTAATCGCTGCCGGCCACCGGGCGCGTGAATTTGCGCAGGTTTTGCGGCAACGAGGCCCACAGCAGCACAAAGTCGCCGTGGCTGCTGTGGTTGGCGAAATAGATGCGTTGCACCGGCACCGGCGCACACCCCAGCCACAGGCTGCGGGCCCCGGTGACGGTGCGGGCCATGGAGGTAATCAGCGTGGCGACCACGGGTTCGAACATGGGGATTCCTTATCCGGCGAAAGGCAGCCAAGGGCTGGCGAGGATCACGCCCAGGGTCAGCAGCGCTTGCGCGCTCAGCAGCCAGGCTTGTTTGCGCAACAGTTTGAGGGCGCCGCGACGGCGCTCGGTCCAGGGGCGGCCGGCACGCTTGGGCGATTGCAGGCCGAGGGTTTGCAGCGCCTGGTCGAGGTCGGCGGTGCGCTCAGTATCACGGGCCAGCAACGCGAACAGGTCGGCGTCGAAGGCCACACGCAGCGCCCAGTACTTTTGCAGCAGCCCGAGGATGATCATCCACAGGCTGAGCAACAGGCAGATCGGCGTAACACTCGGCATCAGCAATTGCGCCAGGCCGAACAACACACCGGCCACGGTCAGGCCTGTGGATAACTGATCCAGCGAGCGGCCGCGACGCAGCAGGCTGGCGACGACCTGGAGTTCCATATCAGCGGGCATGGGGCAAACCCTCCAACGCTTCACGGTGAGCGGGGTGCAGGACCACATCGGTCCGCGCTGTACGAATAATAGTCAGCGCTTGGTCCACCGTGGTGGCTCGCCCACTGTGCAACAACCACGCGGCGACAGCAGTGGCGCTGCGTGAGTAGCCCAGGGCGCAGCACACCAGCAACGAGCCGCTTGCACGCAGGCGTTCGATGGCCTCAGCCGCTTGCAGGCATTCGGCGGGTGTCGGTGCGATCAGGTCCAGCACGGGAATGCATTGATAGGCGCGGCCCTGTGGATTAATCGGCAGTTCGGCGCAGAGATCGACGATGGCGCTGAACGAACCCTGCTCCTTTGCGGTAGGAATCCGCCCCAGCCAAACGTTATCCACAACCCGGTCAGGCTGTGGATGTTTGCGTGTCCACAGCCGGGAGTTGATCCAGGCGCCCGCCAGATAGGGCGCATACAACCAGCGAGCGGCGGGAGTGAGCCGGCCATCGGCGCGCTTCTGGAAACCCGCAGCCCCCAGCACGCAGTAATTCGCCGTGACCAACCCCAGGGAAACCGCTGGCCACAGCAGCCACAGCCACCACCCGCCAAGGCTAAAGGCCGGGATGATCAACGCCAGCGCGCCCAAGCCGTAACGCACGCCCAGCCGCCAGCGCTTCGCATCTCGGGCAAGTCGTGCATTCAGCAGCGGGCTCGGATGTTCCAGCGGCCACAACCACACGCACAGCCAGCCGGCGAGGGCGCCTGTGGGTAAGTCGATAAAGTGATGTTGATAAGTGGTCAGCACCGAAATCCCGATGAGCGCGAACCAGCCATGCACCAGCCAGCGCCAGAAACCTTGGGTATGACGTTGGAACATGACCCACAAGATCACCAGCAGCGCGATATGCAGCGACGGTGCCTGGTTGAACGGCTTGTCGAAGCCCGCCAGCACCGCAAACAGCCAACCAAACACGCCATCCAGCTCCGGCCGTTCGAAGGTGAAGCGCAGCGGCCAGATCAGGAAGCAGCTCACCGCAATCACTTGGGCACTCAGCAGGCGCAGCGCATGCTGCTTGAGTTCGTGACGGGTGCTCGGCAGCAGCAGCGAGAAACCATACAGCAGGTCGATGGACCAGTAGGGCACGATGGTCCAGGCCCAGAACGGCATATGGGTTTCCCAGCCGAACACCAGCGTGCCCACGTCGCTGCGCTGGCTGGTGACCCACGTGGCAAAGCCGTAGGTGCTGAAAAACAGCGGTGCCAGCAGTAGCAGCCACAGCACTGCGGGTTTCAACAAACCGGGTTCGCGCATGTTCAGATCTTCTGTGCCAGGGACACGGTAAAGATGCCCCACTCATCCACACGCTGGGTGATCTTGCGGAAACCTGCGGCCTCCACCAATTGATCCATTTCTGCCTGGCTGCGGCGGCGCATCACCCAGGCCTGACCTTGGCGGTGGCTGGTCAATGCGCGGGCGATCAGTTCCAGTTGCGGGTGCCACGGTTGGCCGGTGTACACCAGGTAACCACCGGGCTCCACGGCTTCGGCAAGGCCGGCCAGGGAACCGCCGACCATGGCGTTATCGGCAAACAATTCATACAACCCGGACACCACGGCCAAGGTCGGCTTGGGGTCCAGAGCGGCCAGATCGGCGCGGTCGAACGCATCGCCTTTGACGAATTGTGCGATGTCTCCCAGGCCTTTCTCGCGGATCAGCGCGCCACCGTCGCGCACGTTGATGTCACTGTAGTCGCGCAGCAGGATCGATTCCGGCAGCGGCGACACGCCCTGCAAGGCTTCCAGGATGTAACGCCCGTGGCCGGCGGCGATATCGACGATACGCACTTCGCGATCATCGCCACGCAGCTTGGCCATGGCCAGGCGCAGCAGTTCCTCGACGTTGAGCTTGCGCTGGCGGATGCCGCGCCAGCCGATGGAATTGAGGTAGTTGGTGTCGATCATCCGCCCCAGGCCGCCCTTGCCGGTGGGCGTATTGCGGTACACGTAGTCCAGGGTGCTGCCGGAGTCGAAACCGGTGTCGAAGCCCAGTTTCACCCCATCCGACAGGTTCTTGCCCAGGCCCATGCTGGCGCGGGTCGTGCGCCAGTACAGGTCGCGCAGGGAATTGCGCGGCAGCGGCGCGGCGAGGGATTCGGACTCGGCGCAGGTGGCGCCGAGTTTATCGGCGTCGAGCAGGGAGGCGCGGTCCAGCGGGTGTGCAAAGTTTTGCAGGATAAAGCGCCGGGCGCTGCTCACCGCCACGGCGCGGTCACGTTCGCCAAGGGTGTCGTGGAAGAAACCGGGCAGGATGTGCAGCTCTTTTTTCAGGCTGCCAAGGCGGTCGAAAAATTGTTGTTGGGGCTTTCGATGCACCACGAAGTCGGAGCCGGAGATGAGCAGTTGAGTCGGTACCTGGATCGCCTGGGCGTCGGCTACAACCCGGTCGGCCGCTTCGTACAGGCCCAGCAGAACATTCACCGAGATGGCCTTGGTGATCAGCGGATCGCTGTCGTAGGACGCCACCCGCTCCGGATCATGGCTGAGGAACTTGGCCTTGACGTAGCTGTTGACGAAAAAGTTGCCGCGAAACTTGCGCATCAGTGCCAGGCCTGGACGGGCGAACGGCACGTACAGCTTGACCTTGAACGCTGGCGAGGCGAGCACCAGCGCACGGATTTTCGGCGCGTAATCGTGGACCCAAGTGGCCGCAATCACCGCGCCGACGCTTTGGGCGATGACGGCGAAGTTTTCCTCTTCGATGCCATAGGTGGCGCCGATATGGTCGCAGAAGGTCTGCACGTCGCGGGCGCTGGTGGCGAAGCTGGGGCTGTCGCCACGCTCGCCGGGGGATTGGCCGTGGCCGCGGGCGTCCCAGGCGAAGAAGTCGAATTGGGGCAGGTTCAGCTCATCGACCAGATGGGCGATGCGCCCCGAGTGCTCGTGGCCGCGATGGAACAGCACGATCGCCTGGCGTGGCTCGCCCTCCGCAGGGGAAGTGGCCGGCCAGTGTCGGTAAAAAAGCTCGACGCCATCATGGGTGCTGAAAGTGTGTGCTTGCTGTTCGCGCATCGCAAAATCCTTATGCAGAAGGGGAAGGGGTTTCTTTCAGGCCTTGGCGTACGCGGTTGACCAGGGTGTAGGCGAGCAGGGCGGCGACCAGCCACATCACCGTGTCGACCCAACCCGCGCCGAGCCAGCCCAGCGCTACACCGGTGGCCAGCACGCCGAGTACAAAGGCCCGATCACTCTTGCCCATCGGCCCGTCGTAGCGCCGCGATGCACCGACCATCGGCCCGAGCACACCGGCGTATTCGCTGAACACCGCGAGCAAGGCCACCAGCAACACCGGCGCCAGGCTCACGCCGGGGATCAGTGCAAAGGGCAGGATCAGCGCACTGTCGGCGATCACGTCGCACAGTTCGTTGAGGTAGGCGCCCAGGCGCGACTGCTGGCCGAATTCACGGGCGAGCATGCCGTCGATGGCGTTGAGGGCCATGCGCGCAATCATCCACAGCGGGATCAGCGCAAACAGCCACAGGTGGTGGGCGAAGCTGGCGATCAGCAGGCCCACCAGCAGGGAAATCACCCCGGCCAGCACGGTGATCTGGTTGGCGGTGGTGCCGTTGTCGTAGAGGCGCTGCACGAGGGGGCGCAGCAGGTTTTGAAAACGCGGTTTGAGCTGATAGATCGAAATCATGGGGGGTGACGCTTCCTTGTCCGTGAGCCCGCGAAAAACTGGCTTGGAGTGTGCCGATTAATCACGGCGTTCACCAGTGATGGCGCGTGTTTATGGGGGTTTAGTCACGATCTGGCAAGCCCCCTCCCACATTGGATCGATGTACCGCTTAAAACGCTGTTCATCGAACAAAAATTTCACGCTCCGTGTTATATCGTAACGAATTATGTGCAAGCGGGCGTGTCGGGATGCAAGTGGATCTAGAAGCTGACGGCGCTTCGGTTGAAGGCCTGCCGCGTTTTCAGCAGGGGCTGTTCCATGCCCGTCGGTTGCGCCAGGCCGGTATCGGCCTGACGGTCCTGGCCGTCGGCGGTTGGGTGCTGGCGTTGTTTGTCGCGCTGTTTGCGCCGGTGTCGATCTGGCCGGTGGTGCTGATCAACTGCGCCTCGGCGTTGCTGGTGCTGTTGGCCTGCCTGCAGTCGGCGTGGTGGGTAGCCGATTGGCGCGCCCAGGCGCTTGAAGCGCCGACGGTTGAATTGAAGCAGGAAGAAACAAGTCGCTATGCACGCCTGGCAGGGCGCTTGGTCGGACAGATCGGCACGCCCGTGCTTTGGCTCGCGGGTTGGTCGCTGCTGGCGCTGGTCAGCATCGTCGAGTTCTGGAACCTGGCGTTGCCGGCTGCAGCTGTCGGTCAATCCGCCAGCATCGGCGCCGCGCTGGCCTTGGCCCTGGCGTTTGGCTTGCTGGTGTTCGAACGACGCCTGGCCCAGGAAACCGCCGCGCAATGGCCGGAAGCTTCGCAGCTGGCGCAGGTGAGCCGGGTGGCGATCAGTTGCCTGGTGGTCAGCGCGATGTGCCTGCTGTTTGCTGGCGCCGAGTCTGTGTGGCCGTTGCGCCTGGCGGTATTGATGGGGCTGCTGCCGGCGCTGGTGGCGGTGGAGTTTCTGTTCAGAGGCGCGCTGTCACTGTTCAGCCCGCGCCAACCGCACCTCGAACCGCGGCTGATGGCGCAAAGTTTTATCGCCGGGTTGCTGCGCTGGCCGCCACAACCTTTGCTGGCGTTGCAGCACGAATTGCACAACCGCTTCGGCATCGACCTGCGGCAAATCTGGGCCTTTACCTACATGCGCCGCGCATTTTGGCCGGTGCTGCTGGTGGTGCTGGCGGTCGGCTGGGCGCTGACCGGCGTGCATGAAGTGCCCCTGCAAGGCCGTGGGATTTATGAGCGCTTCGGCAAACCGGTGCAGGTCTTCGGCCCTGGCCTGCATGCCGGATTGCCGTGGCCGTTGGGTCGTGTGATCAATGTGGAAAACGGCGTGGTGCACGAACTGGCCACCAGCGTCAGCGAAGCCGCCTCGCCCGAGTTGGCCGCAGCGGAAGGCCCGGCGCCGTTGATTGCCAATCGCTTGTGGGACGCCAGCCACGTGAACGACAAATCCCAGGTCATCGCCAGCAGTAGCGGCGACAAACAGGGCTTCCAGATCGTCAATATGGATGTGCGCTTCGTCTACCGCATCGGCCTGACCGACGAGGCCGCGCTGGCCGCCACCTATAACAGCGCGGACGTGCCGAGCCTGATCCGCAGCACCGCCAGCCGCATCCTCGTGCACGATTTTGCTTCGCGCACCCTCGACGAATTGCTCGGCGAGCAACGCACCAGCCTGGCTGACGAAGTGGGCCGCGCCGTGCAGGCGGATTTGCGCAAACTCCACAGTGGTGTGGAAATCCTCGCCACCGTGGTCGAAGCCATCCACCCACCGGCCGGCGCCGCCAATGCCTATCACGGCGTGCAAGCCGCGCAGATCGGCGCCCAGGCCCTGATCTCCCGCGAACGTGGCGCGGCCAGCGAGCAGACCAACCAAGCCCTGCTGCAAGCCAGCACCGCCCGCGATCAAGCCACGGCGACTGCCCACGAAGTGAATGCCGGCGCCCAGGTGGCCAACCTGCGTTTCACCGCCGAACAAAAAGCCTACGCCAGCGCCGGCCAAGCCTTCGTGCTGGAACAGTACTTCGGCCAACTCAGCCAAGGTCTGGCCCACGCCAGGCTGCTGATTCTGGATCATCGCCTGGGCGCCGATGGTGCACCGACGATCGATCTGCGTTCTTTTACCTTGCCGGCCGATCCCTCGCTGCCGCGTAAAGCCGTTCAATAAGGAGTCTGTCTGTTGAGCGCTCATTCTCACGATCACGGTCATCACCATCATCATGGCCACCACCACCACGGTGACGTGCACGCTGCTGGTCCTTTCCCTTGGCGGCGCATGGCCTGGGCCGCGTTGCTGGTGTTGTTTGCGGTCGCAGCGGCCAGCCTGGTGCAGGTGCGTTCCGGCGAAGCCACGGTGATCACGCGGTTCGGCAACCCGTCGCGGGTGCTGCTGGAGCCGGGTCTGGGCTGGCGCTGGCCGGCGCCGTTCGAGGCGGCGATCCCGGTGGACCTGCGCCTGCGCACGACCTCCAGCGGCTTGCAGGACGTAGGCACCCGCGACGGCCTGCGCATCATCGTGCAGGCCTATGTGGCGTGGCAGGTGCAAGGCGATGCCGACAATGTGCAGCGCTTTATGCGTGCAGTACAAAATCAGCCGGATGAGGCGGCGCGGCAGATCCGCACCTTCGTCGGCTCGGCGCTGGAAACCACGGCAGCCAGTTTTGATCTGTCCAGCCTGATCAATACGGATGCCAGCCAAGTGCGCATCGCCGATTTCGAAGCGCAATTACGCCAGCAGATTGATCAACAATTGCTCACCACCTACGGCGTGCGCGTCGCCCAGGTCGGCATCGAGCGCCTGACGCTGCCGTCGGTGACCCTCACCGCCACCGTCGACCGCATGCGTGCCGAGCGCGAAACCATCGCCACCGAACGCACCGCCGTGGGCAAGCGCGAAGCAGCGCAGATCCGCTCCGCCGCCGAGCGCGACGCGCGGATCGTGCAGGCTGACGCCACAGTCAAAGCCGCCGATATCGAAGCCCAATCGCGAGTCGAGGCCGCGCAGATTTACGGGCGGGCCTACGCCGGTAATCCTCAGCTGTACAACTTGCTGCGCTCGCTGGATACCTTGGGCACCGTGGTGACGCCGGGCACCAAGATCATCCTGCGCACCGACGCCGCGCCGTTTCGCGCACTGGTGGACGGGCCGAAGGACGTCCAGCCATGACCGAGCGTGACAGCCCGGACAGCCCCTGGATCCAGGCCGGGCGCCTGACCTTCATGGCGCTGTACGCGGTGACCGTGTTGGCGGCCTTGGCCTGGGCATTTTCCAATGTGCGCCAGATCGACCCGCAGAACCGCGCCGTGGTGCTGCACTTCGGCGCCCTTGACCGCATCCAGAATGCTGGCTTGCTGTTGGCCTGGCCGCAGCCCTTTGAGCAAGTGGTGTTGCTGCCGGCTGCCGACCGCGTGATCGAGCGGCGGGTGGAAAACCTGCTGCGTTCGGAGGCGGCGGTGCAGGCTGACCGCGTGGCCAGCTTCGCCACGCCGCTGAGCGATGCGCTGGCCGGTTCCGGTTATCTGCTGACCGGCGATGCCGGCGTGGTGCAGTTGGATGTGCGGGTGTTCTACAAGGTCACCGAACCGTATTCCTTTGTGTTGCAGGGCGAGCATGTGTTGCCGGCCTTGGATCGGCTGGTCACGCGCAGCGCCGTGGCCCTGACGGCGGCGCGGGATCTGGACACGATTCTGGTGGCGCGTCCGGAACTGATCGGCACCGACAATAGCGCCGCCGAACGGCGGGAACGCTTGCGCGGTGACCTGGTGCAAGGCATCAATAAGCGGCTGTCGGAGTTGACCTCCAGCGGCCTGGGCCTGGGCATCGAAGTCACTCGCGTTGATGTGCAATCGAGCCTGCCGAGCCCGGCGGTGAATGCGTTCAATGCGGTGCTGACGGCCAGTCAGCAAGCCGATAAAGCGGTGGCCAATGCGCGCACCGAAGCGGAAAAACTCACCCAAACCGCCAATCAGCAAGCGGATCGTGTGGTGCAGGTTGCCCACGCCCAGGCCAGCGAGCGCCTGGCCAGTGCCAAGGCGCAAACCGCCACGGTCGCCAGCCTCGCCCAGGTCAAAGACCCGGGTTTGCTGCTGCGACTGTACCGCGAGCGCCTGCCGAGGATTCTCGGCCAGGCGGGTTCCGTGACCACGGTCGACCCTAAAGACGACTCCCGCTTGATCATCCAGGGAGCCGAGCAATGAGCGCACCTATGTTGACCTCCGCCGAGCAGCGCAGCGCTGCCCGGCAATTGACCCTGGCCATGCTGGCGCTGGGCTTGCTCGTACTGGGCCTGGTGTGGCGCTGGCTGGCGCCGGACCAGACGGGCGTCAGTCAGCTGCTGCTGGGCGTGGCTTCGCTGCTGGTGGCCGTGCCGGTGATGCGTTCGGCGTGGTACAGCCTGCGGTTCCCCAGTTTGCATGGGATCACCGATCAACTTATCGCCTTGGCCATGCTCGGCGCCTGGGCCACCGGCGATCTGCTGACGGCGGCGTTGCTGCCGATCATTATGATCTTCGGCCATGTACTGGAAGAGCGCAGCGTGATCGGCTCTCAGGAAGCGATCCATGCTCTGGGCAAGCTGACCCGCAGCCATGCGCGGTTGGTGCAGGCCGACGGCAGCATTGTCGAGGTGGATAACGGCACGTTGAACACCGGCGATATCGTCGAAGTGCGTGCCGGTGACCGCGTGCCCGCCGACGGGGTGGTGTTGTCCGGCCAGGCGAGCCTGGACACGGCGCCGATCACCGGTGAGTCGGTGCCCTTGGAGGCGAGCGTGGGTGTGCAGGTATTTGGCGGGGCGATCAATCTCGACGGCCTGCTGCGTCTTGAAGTGACGCGCACCGGCAACGAGTCGACCTTGGGCAAGGTCATCGCGCTGATGCAGAACGCCGAGCGGTCCAAGCCACCGATCACGCGGCTGCTGGAGCGCTACGCGGGCAGCTATATGGTGCTGGTGCTGCTGCTGGCGGCGGTTACCTGGTTTGTGACCAACGATGCGCAGGCGATGCTCGCCGTGTTGGTGGCGGCGTGTCCGTGTGCGTTGGTGCTGTCGGCACCGGCCACGGCGATTGCCGGGATCGCGGTGGCGGCGCGTCATGGGATTCTGATTCGCAGCTCGGCGTTCCTGGAAGAGCTGGCGGACTTGACCTCACTGGTGGTCGACAAGACCGGCACGCTGACCTATGGCACGCTGCGATTGCAGTCCATCGAGACATCCTCGACCGATCGCCAGGCGCTGCTAAACCTTGCGGCCAGCCTTGGTTCGGCCAGTAGCCACCCGGTCAGCCGCGCGTTGGCGGGGTTGGCGACTCAGGCCCAAATGCTGGCGCTCACGGATATTCGCGAACGCCAGGGCCTGGGCGTCGTGGCACACACAGAGCAGGGCGAAGCGGCCCTTGGGCGGCCGGAGTTGTTCGCGCAGTTGGGCATTGCCACCACGGGCGTGCCCAACCATGACGGCCCGATTGCCGGGCTGGCGCTGAACGGGCAATTTCTCGCCTGGCTGCTGTTGGCCGACAGCGTCAAGCCGGAAGCCCGCCAGGCCCTGCAAGAACTGCGCGAGCTGGGCCTGGGCCGCCAATTGCTGCTGACGGGCGACCGCCAAAGCGTGGCCGACAGCCTGGCCCTGGACGTGGGCATCAGCGATGTCGAAGCCCAGGCGTTGCCCGAGGACAAGCTCAACCGCGTGCTGGGGGAGATCGGCAGCGGCTTCCGGCCGATGGTGGTGGGCGATGGGATCAACGATTCCCTGGCGCTCAAGGCTGGGGTGGTTGGCGTAGCGATGGGGGCGGGCGGGGCAGACATCGCGCTGGCCTCGGCGGACGTGGTGCTGATCGGCAGCGACCTGCGCCGTCTGGGCACCTGTGTGCGCTTGAGTCGCCAATGCCGGCACACGTTGCAGGTCAATGTGATCATCGGTCTGGGCTGGACGCTGGCGATTGTGGTGTTCGCCGCGTTTGGCTGGCTGGGTGCCGCAGGCGCGATGATCGCGGCGGTGCTGCACAACCTCAGCACGTTGCTGGTGTTGGGAAACGCCGGGCGTTTGCTGCGCTTCCACGAGCCTCTGTTGAAGCTCGACGAATAATTTTCAGAAATCTTTGCACACTGCTGTAACGCCGTCGGGGGGCCTCACTCTAGTGGTGTGTCGAGACTGAGCAATCCGTTCAGACCGACACCCCTACCGATCATGAGGACTACAACAATGAACATTAAATCCGCTGCTGCTGGTGCTGCTCTGGCGATGGCCGCCGCTACCATGTTTGCCGGTGTTGCCACTCAGGTACAAGCGGCTGACGCGCCAGTGCACTGCTACGGTGTGACCTCCTGCAAAGGCATGAACGACTGCAAGACCGCTGAAAACGCCTGCAAAGGCCAAGCGGTCTGCAAGGGCCACGGCTTCAAGTCCATGACCAAGGCAGCGTGTGACGCGGCTGGCGGCAAAGTCGGCGAATAACCGGCAACGAGTGCAACCGCAGCGGCAAACCCTTGCGCTGCGGACACTTTCCCCAGGAGTCAGTCATGTCCGCTTCCCTTCCAAGTCTGGGTTACGGCCTGGGTTTACGCAGTGAGTACTACCAGCAGATCCTTGAACAATCGCCGGCCGTGGATTGGTTCGAAGTGATCTCCGAAAATTATCTGGTGCAGGGTGGTAAAGCCTTGTACTTCCTGGACGCGATAGCCGAGCGCTATCCCTTGGTCATGCACGGCGTGTCCCTGTCCATCGGCGGGCCGCACGCCCTCGATATCGATTACCTGAAACAAATCAAACAGCTCGCCGAGCGCATCCAGCCGGCGTGGGTTTCCGATCACCTGTGCTGGAGCCGCGGCAGTGCGCACCAGTTGCATGACCTGCTGCCCCTGCCTTACACCGAAGAAAGCCTTTATCACGTCGCCAGCCGCGTTCGCCAAGTGCAGGACGTACTGCAGCGCCCGCTGGTGTTGGAAAACGTCTCCAGTTATGTGCGCGCCAAGTCGGATGAGTTCACCGAGTGGGAATTCCTCAACGCCCTGGCCCATCTGTCGGGCTGCCAGTTGCTGTTGGACGTGAACAATGTGTACGTCAGTTCGCGCAACCATGGCTTCGATGCCTGGACCTTTATCCGCAACTTGCCGCCCGACAGCATTCGCCAGCTGCATCTGGCGGGGCATATGGACTATGGCGACTACGTAGTCGATACCCACGACCACCCGGTATGTGATCCGGTGTGGGCGCTGTATCAACAGACGCTGGAGCATTTGGGGCCGATCTCGACATTGTTGGAGCGCGATGACCATTTTCCGCCATTCGAGGAGCTGCTTACCGAGTTGAGCAAAGCCCGCGAACTGGGCGCCACGGCCTTGGCCAGGAGAGCGCTATGCGCCTGACCGATTGGCAGTTGGCCTTCGAACAGCATTTATTAGCGCAAACGCCGGATGCCAACAGTGGCTTCGCCGCGACCTTACTCGGCGGGCCGACGCTGGATGTGGACACGGGCCTGGCGATCTACCACAACGCCTATATCGCACGGTTGCAGGAGGTGTTGCGGCATGACTTCAGCGCCATCCTGTATTGGCTGGGGGATGATGAGTTTGCGGCGCTGACCCACGCGTATGTACGCCGTTATCCGTCGGCCCATTACAGCCTGCGTTGGCTCGGCGAGCGCTTGCCGGCGTTTATCCACGAGCATCTGGTGGCCGAGCAAAGTGCACCGTTGGCGGAGCTGGCCCAGTTGGAGTGGGCCTTCACCCTGGCGTTCGATGCGCTGGAAGGCCAACCGCTGACCCTGAATGACATGGCGCTGCTACCGCCTGAGGATTGGCCGGGTTTGCAAGTCACCCTGGTGCCGTCCGTGCAACAGCGACTGTGCCACTTCAACAGCGTCGCCATCTGGCGTGCCAGCAAGGATGGCGCGGACTTCCCCGACAGCCACAGTTTGGACCTCGCACAGATTTGCCTGGTGTGGCGTCATCAGCATGTGTGCCATTACCGCAGCCTGGAACCCGCAGAGGCCTTTGCATTGTCCGGCATGGTGACGACCGGTTGGACCTTCGCAGAACTGTGCGAGCAACTGGCAGTCACTTATGCAGAGGGTGCGCCGCTGCAGGCTGTTACATGGCTGAAACAGTGGGTCCAGGACGGTTTGCTCCAGCGCCGAGCTCCATAGAAGCGGGCTATCAAATCGATAGCCTCCTACTTTTATTGGGATGGTCTACCCTCATTTCAGACGTCTGAAACAAGGGGGGGCTACTCATGCTCGCGCAACTTCCACCGGCCTTACAGAATCTTCAGCTACCGCTGCGTCTGCGACTCTGGGACGGCCATGAATTCAACTTGGGCCCCGAGCCCAGTGTGACCATCGTGGTGAAGGACCCCACGGTCGTCTCGCAACTGACCCATCCCACGCTCGACTCATTGGGCGAAGCCTTCGTCGAGGGCAAACTGGAACTGGAAGGCTCTATCAGCGAAGTGATCCGGGTGTGTGATGAGCTCAGTCATGCTCTAGTCGAGGACGACGGTGGCAGTCATCCGGTGCGCTCGATCCACGACAAGGCCACCGACGCCGCGGCCATTTCCTACCATTACGACCTGTCCAACGCGTTCTACCAGCTGTGGCTGGACCAGGACATGGCGTACTCCTGCGGTTATTTCGAAACCGGCAGCGAATCCATCGACCAGGCCCAACAAGACAAATTCCGCCACCTGTGCCGCAAGCTGCGCTTGCAGCCGGGCGAATATTTGCTCGACGTCGGGTGCGGATGGGGCGGGCTTGCGCGTTTTGCGGCGCGGGAATTCGGGGTGAAGGTGTTTGGTATCACCTTGAGCAAGGAGCAGTTGGCATTGGCTCGGGAGCGGGTGAGCGCCGAGGGCCTGGACGACCAGATCGACCTGCAACTGCTGGACTACCGCGACCTGCCCCAGGATGGCCGTTTCGACAAAGTGGTGAGCGTGGGCATGTTCGAACACGTCGGCCACGCCAACCTGGCGCAGTACTGCCAGACCCTGTTCGGCGCCGTGCGTGAAGGCGGCCTGGTGATGAACCATGGCATCACCGCCAAGCACACCGACGGCCGCCCGGTGGGCCGTGGCGCAGGTGAGTTTATCGAGCGCTACGTGTTCCCCAACGGTGAGCTGCCACACTTGGCGATGATGACCGCCGAAATCAGCGAAGTCGGGCTGGAAGTAGTCGACGTCGAAAGCCTGCGCCTGCATTACGCCCGCACCCTGGACCATTGGAGCGAGCGGCTGGAAGACAACCTGGAGGCAGCGGCGAAGATGGTGCCGGAGCAGGCGTTGCGTATCTGGCGCTTGTACTTGGCCGGTTGCGCCTATGCGTTTGCACGGGGTTGGATCAACCTGCACCAGATCCTGGCGGTCAAGCCCCATGCCGATGGCAGCCATGAACTGCCGTGGACGCGGGAGGATCTGTACCGCTGAGTGGGAGGGGGCTTGCCCCCTCCCACATTTTTTTTGTGTTATCTGGTTAAAGGATGGGTGAGATCAAGCGCGCCACTCGCATCCCCAGTTGTTGCAGGCGCCGGGTTTCGCGGCTTTCTTCCTGGCTGACTTCATGGGCCTGTGCGAAGTCATCCAGCAGCATCTGTTCCACCTCTTTGGCAAAGGCTTCATCGACGGTCAGCAACATCACTTCAAAATTCAGCCGGAACGAGCGGTTGTCCATATTCGCACTGCCGATGGCGCTGATTTCGCTGTCCACCAAAACCACCTTCTGATGCAGAAACCCCGGCGTGTAGCGGAACACTCGCACCCCGGCGCGCACGGCTTCGATGGCGTAGAGGCTGGAGGCGGCATACACAATGCGGTGATCCGGCCGCGACGGCAGCAGCAGGCGGACGTCCACACCGCGCAGTACCGCCAGGCGCAGGGCGGCAAACACGGCTTCGTCGGGGACGAAATACGGGCTGGTGATCCACACCCGTTCGGTCGCTGCGTGAATGGCCTCGACGAAAAACAGCGAGCAGGTTTCATACGGATCGGCCGGGCCGCTGGCGAGCAATTGGCAGAGCACACCGTCTTCGGGGTAGGCGTCCGGCAGAATCAGCGGCGGCAGTTCCCGCGCCGCCCAGAACCAGTCTTCGGCAAACGACTCCTGCAGGCACGCCACCACCGGGCCCTTCACCTGCACATGGGTATCGCGCCACGGCGCCAACGGCGGTTTTTTGCCCAGGTATTCATCCCCCACGTTATGGCCGCCGACAAACCCGGTGATGCCATCCACCACCACGATTTTGCGATGGTTGCGGAAGTTGACCTGGAAGCGGTTGAGCCAGCCACTGCGGGTCGCGAAAGCCTTGACCTGCACCCCGGCGTCGCGCAGCGATTGCACGTAGCGATGGGGCAGGGCGTGGCTGCCGATGCGGTCGTAGAGCACGTAGATGCTCACGCCTTGGGCGGCTTTTTCCTTCAGCAGCGCGTGAAGTTGCCGGCCAAGTTGGTCGTCATGAATGATGAAAAATTGGAACAGCACGGCCGTCCTGGCGGTACGGATCGCGTCGAAGATCGCGCTGAAGGTGGCGTCGCCATTCACCAGCAGGCGTACTTCATTGTTGGCCAGGCACGGCATACGGCCCAGTTTGGGCATGGCGCGCAAAGAAGCGTAGGCACTGGAGTTACGCGCGGCCAGGGCTTCTTCGACCCAGGGGCGCCAGTTCAGCTCGGTGATGGCGGTGTGCATTTCCTGGTTGGCCTGGCGACGGGCCTGGATGTAGGCGTCGAAGGTGCTGCGGCCGAAGATCAGGTAGGGAATGAGCGTGAGGTAGGGCATGAACATCAGCGACAAGGCCCAGGCGATCGAGCCTTGGGCGGTCCTGACGGTCAACACCGCGTGGATCGCGGCGAGAGTCCCGAGAAAGTGCAGTGTGGCGATGACGTAGGCGAGCAGGTGCGGGCCGAAGAAATCCATGGACGTCGGTACTCCAGGCAATCCAATGCCTAACAGACCATGTTCGGCTGTGAATGTCGCTATTTTATTTGGCGTGCAACACTGGCGCCTTTGCAGCGTCTAACGCCCACAATTGCTCAGGAGTTACCCGATGAATGCTCGTCTGCTCTGCTTGTCCTTGGTTGTTGGTTTGTCGCTGCCGGTGGCAGCGCAGGCGCAGGTGCTGGCGCCGGGCTTGTGGGAATTGACCACCAGCAATATGAAAGTCGATAACCAGGACCTGCCGGACTTGTCCCTGATCCTCGGTCAGCTCAAGCAACAAATGACCCCTGAACAACGTGCCATGCTCGAAAAACAGGGCATCACCATGGCCGGCAAAGGCGTGCAAGTGTGCCTGACGCCGGCGCAGGTCGCGTCTGACTCGATCCCCCTGACCGACCCGCAATCGGGCTGCAAACAGGAGGTGACCGACAAGACCGGCAACCAGTGGAAATTCCGTTTCAGTTGCCCGAAAGCCCAGGGCACCGGTGTCGCCACTTTCCAGAGCCAGAAAGAATTCACCACCACCGTCAACGGCACCTTCAATGCCACCGGCATTCAGCAGAAGGGCAGCCTGGACACCCACGCGCAGTGGTTGGGCAACGACTGCGGCACGGTCAAACCCCGCGCCTAACGCAAGAAATGCAGCGGCAAACCCTGGCAGCTGTCGACCACCTGGCCGTTGTGCCAGGCCAGGTGGCCGGAGACCAGGGTGGTGCTGACGCTGTGGCGAAAGCTGCGTTCGGCAAAAGGCGTCCAGCCGCAGCGGGCGAGGATCGGTTCTTCGCTCACCGGCTTGCCTTCGGGCTCGGGTTTGATGAGCGCCAGGTCGGCCCAATACCCTTCGCGTAGATAACCGCGGTCCGGGATAGCAAACAGGTCGGCGACCCGGTGGCTGGTCTTGGCGACCAGCGTAGTCAGCGGCAGCAGGCCGTCTGCCACCAACTCCAGTAACGCCGGCAGCGCATGTTGCACCAGCGGTAACCCTGACGGCGCTTCACGATACGCCAGCTGTTTTTGCGCCCAGGTATGCGGCGCATGGTCAGTGCCAATCACATCCAGGCGATCACTCAATAACGCCTGGCGCAGCGCGTCGCGGTCGGCGCGGGTCTTGATCGCCGGGTTGCATTTGATCTGATGGCCGAGGCGGTGATAGTCGCGGTCATCGAACAGCAAGTGATGGATGCAGACTTCAGCGGTGATGCGTTTTTGTGCCAGGGGCTTGTCGTCGAACAGTGCCAGTTCCCGGGCGCTGGTGAGGTGCAGCACATGCAAGCGTGTGTCGTGGCGCTTTGCCAACTCCACCGCGAAAGACGACGAGCGATAGCAGGCCTCGGCATCGCGGATCAGCGGGTGGGCGACGGCGGGGATGTTGTCGCCGAAACGCTCGCGCAAGCGCAGTTCGTTGGCCTGGATACTTGGCGTGTGTTCGCAGTGGGCCAGCAGGATGGTCGGCACTTCGGCAAACAGGCGCTCCAGAATCCGTGGATCGTCCACCAACATATTGCCGGTGGAAGCGCCCATGAACACTTTGACCCCGGCCACCTCACAGGGGTCGAGGGCCGCGACGGTGTCGAGATTGTCGTTACTCACCCCAAAGTGAAAGCCGTAGTTGGCCACCGAGTGCAGGGCCGCACGACGCTTTTTATCGGCCAGGGCTTCCAGGTTAAGGGTGGCCGGGTTGGTGTTGGGCATGTCCATCACGCTGGTGATGCCGCCAGCCACCGCCGCACGGGACTCGCTGTAAAAGCTGCCTTTGTCCGGCGCGCCGGGGTCGCGAAAGTGCACCTGGTCGTCGATCATGCCCGGCAGCAGCCATTGGCCCTTGGCGTCGATGGCCAGCGGCGCATTGCAGCCGGCGATGCTGCTGGCGATCTTCTCGATACGGCCATTGGCGACCAGCACATCGGCGTCGAAAATCTGGCCTTCATTGACCAGGCGGGCGTTGCGGATCAGCAGGCGGCTCATGGTTCAGAACTCGTTTTGCAGGGCTTTGTAGCCGCGCACCAAATCAACGTTGGTGCGCGCCACGTCTTCGGAAAACTCCGAGGCACTGACGCTCACCGGCGGAAATTGCGACAGGTCGGTGTTGGGCCCGATGCGGGTGGTGGAGGGCACGTAGAACGCGGCCGGCAAGTCGCGGCCATCGACCACCGAGTTGTGGCGCACCACGCAACCGTCGCCCACGGCGCAATTGAACAGCACGCTGTTGAAGCCGATGAACACGCGATCGCCCACCGAGCACGGGCCGTGGACGATGGAGCGGTGGGCAATGGAGGTGAATTCACCGATGGTGACTGCCGCGCCGGATTTGGAGTGAATCACCACGCCGTCCTGGATATTGGAATTGGCGCCGATGGTGATCGGGTCCATGGCGCCGCTGGCGTCGACTTCGTCGGCGCGGATCACCGCGTATGGGCCAACGAAGACGTTCTCGCCGATGATGACCTTGCCGCAGATGATGGCTGTTTTGTCGACGTAGGCCGATTCGGCAATCACTGGCAGATCGCCGGAAGGGTTCTTGCGGATCATGCGCTGGGCTCCGTGATGATGTGGACGTGGTCGCCATCGATGGCGTTGTAGAAACAGGTGGGCCGGCCGGTATGGCAGGCAGGGCCGAGTTGGTTGACGATCAGCAGCACCGCGTCGCCGTCGCAATCCAGGCGCGCTTCTACCAACTGTTGCCAGTGACCGGAGCTTTCGCCTTTGCGCCACAGTTGCTGGCGCGAGCGCGACCAATAGCAGACTTGCCCGGTAGCGAGGGTTTCGTTGAGGGCCTGGCGGTTCATCCAGGCCAGCATCAACACCGCGCCGCTGCCGTGTTGCTGGGCGATGGCGGCGATCAAGCCATCGCTGTTCCACGCCAGCGCATCGAGCACCGGTTTGAGTGGAAAGCGGCTGCCGATGGCCGCCCCTTCCAGTTCGAGCATGCTCAGGTTCATGGCTTGCTCAGGGCAGCGCACAAGGTGTTGAGGTTGTATTCGAACAGTCCGGTAAACGTGCTGGCGGGGCCTTCGGCGGCGAGGGCGTCGGAGTACAGCGTGCCGCCGATCTGCGCGCCGCTTTCGTCAGCGATCTGCTTGAGCAGGCGCGAGTCCTTGATGTTTTCCATGAACACGGCCTTGACCTTGTCTTTGCGAATCTGGGTGATCAGCGCAGCGACTTCAGCGGCAGAGGGTTCCCGTTCGGTAGACAGGCCTTGAGGTGCAAGGAACTGAATGCCATAGGCCTGGCCCAGGTAACCGAAGGCGTCATGGGAGGTGACAATGCGGCGGTTGCCGGGTGGCAGGGTGCCGAACTTGGTCTTGGCTTCGGCCAGCAGGCGATAGATTTCCTTCAGGTAGGTTTGGCTGTTGCGCTGGTAATCGGCGGTATTGGCCGGGTCGGCGGCCACCAGCGCCTTGGTGATGTTGTTCACGTAGATTTCAGCGTTGGCCAGGTTGTGCCAGGCGTGCGGGTCGGGGATGGTTTCGCCGTCTTCTTCCATGGTGTGGGAGATCACGCCCTTACTGGCGGTGACTACTGTGGCTTTGGTTTCGGTGCTGGTGACCAGGCGGTCGAGCCAGGGTTCGAAGCCAAGGCCATTCTTGATGATCAGCTTGGCCTTGAGCAGCGCCTTGGCGTCGTCCGGCGTGGGCTCGTAGGTGTGGGCGTCGGCATCCGGGCCGACCATGTTGCTGATCTGGATGTGATCGCCACCGATCTGGTGAGTGATGTCATCGAGAATACTGAAGCTGGTGACCACCTTGAGTTTGTCGGCGGCCTGGGCCAACGACAGCGGCAGCAGCAGACTGAACAGCACGAGTAGAGCGCGCATCGGGAAACACCTCATTGGGATGTAAGCAGGGGCGGGCGGCGCAGCAAACCGTGCACCGGACCGAAGACCACGGACAGCAGGTACCCCGCGCCAGCCACCAGCACAATCGCCGGGCCGCTGGGCAGTGAGTAGTAGAACGACAACAACAAGCCAAGCCACACCGACAGGCATCCCAGCACCGCCGATACCGCAATCAACACCGGCAGGCGCCGGCTCCAGAAACGTGAAGCGATGGCCGGCAACATCATCAAACCCACCACCATCAACGCGCCGATGGCCTGGAAGCCGATCACCAGGTTCAGTACCACCAGGGTCAAAAACAGCCCATGGGCCAGCGGGCCGAGACGGCTGACGGTTTGCAGGAACAGCGGGTCGAGGGTATCGAGCAGCAGCGGTTTGTAGATCAGCCCCATGGCGAGCAGGCTGAACCCGGACACCCAGAGCATGCCGGTGAGGGTGGTGGCGTCGACGGCCAGGGCGGAGCCGAACAACAGGTGCAAGAGGTCCAGGCGCTTGCCGGCGATGCCGAGGATCAGTACGCCGGCGGCGAGTGAAATCGGGTAGATGGCGGCGAGGCTGGCGTCTTCGCGCAGACCGGTGCGCCGGGTGATCCAAGCGGACAGGCCGGCCATGCTCAAGCCGGCACCGAGGCCGCCGATGGTCAGCGCCGGCAGGCTGAGCCCGGCGAACCAGAAGCCCAGCGCAGCGCCGGGCAGTATGCCGTGGGCCACGGCGTCACCGATCAGGCTCATGCGGCGCAAGATCAGGAAAACGCCCAGCGGCGCGGTGCTGCATGCGAGCACCAGCCCGCCGATCAGGGCGCGGCGCATAAACACGAAATCGACGAAGGGCATCCACAGGTGGGCGGCGAAGTGCATCAGGCCACCTGCATCTGGGGCTGCGGGCGGATCAGCTCTTTGCTATTGCCGAACACACAGCCGGTGCTTTTGATATGCAGCACGTGCTCGGTGTGGTGGCGTACGGACGTCAAGTCGTGGCAAACGATGACCAGCGTGCGGCCTTCGGCATGCCAGGCGTGGATATGTTTCCAGCACAGCGCCTGGCCCTCTTCATCGAGGGCCGCGTGGGGTTCATCCAGCAACAACACCGGCGACTCGGCCAGGCTCATACGGGCCAGCAGCGCGCGTTGCAATTGGCCGCCGGACAACGCCATCAATGGGCGCTGTTCCAGGCCACTGAGGCACCAGTCTTCCAGCACCGTGTGCAGGCGCTGGCTGCGTTGCTGCGAGGTGAGTTGGGTGCCCCAGAAACCTGCGGCGACTAACTCTTGCAGGCTGATGGGGAACTGACGGTCGAGGTGTTGCTGCTGAGGCAGGAACGCCAGGCCGCCACGGCGTGGAACATCCACGATCACCTTGCCGGCCAGCGGCTTTTGCAGCCCGGCGATCACTTTCAGCAAGCTGCTTTTACCGCAGCCGTTGGGACCGATAACGCCCGTGAGGCTGCCTTTTTCCAAGGTGAAATCCACGGCGGGCGTGAGCGGTTGGCCGGGGGCGCCCCAGCGTAACGTGGTGCAGGTGATCATTCAGGCTGTCTCGTCCAGCGGCTTTCAGCCACGGCATCGTGCGCGTGCAGGCTTTCGGCGTGGATCACTTTCAGGTGGAAGGCTTTGACGGCATCCGAGCGTTTCAAGGCGAGGTTCAGGCGGCGGGCGGCGTCTTCGCAGAACATCAGGTTCTGCCCGTTGGCCAGGGCGAAGGCTTGTTCGTCCGCACGTTTCACGGCGGTTTGTACGGCGGTGCCGAGGGCAGCTTCGGCGTCGTTGATCAGATCAGTCAGCGCCAGATGATCGCCTTGCAGGCGTACGTGAAGCTGGGCGCTGCTGCGCTGGCTGTGGGGCGTGGCGATGATCCCATTGGCGCTGCCGAGCCAAGTCAGCACAGCTTCATGCTGCAACGGCTTGTCGGCAAAATCTTCGAGAAACTGCTGCTGAATCAACTGCCTGGCAAGGGCTGCGGAACAGGGGCAAGTCGAGGAGTAAGTCACGTGAATTTTTTGTTCCACGTGGAACATCTGATTTTCAAGGCGGGCTTCGATGCTGACCGGATAGCTCTTCCAGCCGGCCAAAAGGCTCACCAGCGCCGGGCGTTTCAGCAGCAAATTCGTATGGATACGCAGGTAGGCGTTCTTAGATAAATCTTCATGACTGTCGAGAAAGCGCTGCAGTACATTGCGCAGAAGTGCAGGCGTAAGGGGCTGCTGGTCGAGCATTTCCAGCGCCAGGTACAAGCGTGACATATGAATGCCACGGGCGGTGCCGTCGTCCAGGCTCACACCGGCATCGGCGGTGGCGGTCAGACGCTGACCGTCGATGAGGATTGGCAGGGCGATGCCGCACATGCCCACCCAGTCGAGTGGCAAGGCTTGGCGTGAAGCCTGCGCGGCGATATCCGGCAGAGTCAGCGCGTTCATGAGCAGGTCCATCGTTGGAAATAATTCGACATGTTATAGTATAACAATAGAGTCGACGATGAATTTTCTGTCCTAGCCTTTTTTCAGTCATGTCGAGTACGGACGCTCCTTTATTTGCGGTATTTGTCATGCACAGACGTCAGCTTCTCAATCTGCTCCTGGCCAGCCCCTTTTTTGTGTTGCCGTTCACGGCCCACGCCACGCAGATTCGTAATGCGCGTTTATGGCGCTCAAACGACAAGCTGCGGCTGGTGTTCGACCTCAGCGGTCCGGTGCAGTACAAGACCTTCTCCCTGACCGCGCCGGAGCGCCTGATCATCGACCTCAGTGGTGCGGGGCTCAGTGGTGATTTTTCTCAACTTGAGTTGAAGAACAGTGGGATAACCTCGATTCGTTCGGGGCATTTCGGCAAGGCGGATACGCGCATCGTGCTCGACCTGGCCGCACCGATGCAGCTCAACAGCTTTATATTGCCGCCGCAGGAAGGTCAGGGGCATCGCTTGGTACTCGATCTCACCAGTGCCACTCAGGCGCCTCGTCAAATCGCTGCTGAACCTGCGCCCTTGGCGGCGCCGGTGGACAAGGCGCATCCCAAGCGCGACATCATGGTGGTGGTCGACCCCGGCCACGGCGGCAAAGACCCGGGCGCCATCGGCTCCAAGGGCCAGCGCGAAAAAGACGTGGTGTTGTCCATCGCCCAACTGCTCGCCAAGCGCCTGAAACGCGAGAAGGGCTTTGACGTGAAACTGGTGCGCAACGACGACTTCTTCGTACCGCTGCGCAAGCGCGTGGACATCGCCCGCCAGCACAAGGCCGATATGTTTATCTCGGTGCACGCCGATGCCGCGCCACGGCTTACGGCATCGGGGGCCTCGGTGTATGCGCTGTCGGAGGGCGGCGCCACTTCGGCCACGGCGCGTTTTATGGCCCAGCGTGAAAACGGCGCGGACCTGCTGGGCGCCACCACGTTGCTCAATCTCAAGGACAAGGACCCGATGCTGGCCGGGGTGATTCTCGACATGTCGATGAACGCCACCATTGCCTCCAGCCTGCAACTGGGCAGCTCGGTGTTGGGCAGTCTGCAAAGCATCACCAGCCTGCATCAGAAGCGCGTGGAACAGGCCGGGTTCGCGGTGCTCAAGTCACCGGATGTGCCATCGATCCTGGTGGAGACGGGCTTTATCTCCAACACCCGGGACGCCCAGCGCCTAGTGACGGCGCGCCATCAACAGGCGGTGGCGGATGGTTTGTTCGATGGCCTGAAAAACTACTTCCAGAAGAACCCGCCAATGAACAGCTACATGGCGTGGGTTCAGGAACAGAAGAATCCTCGGACCTAGCAGCCGGTGATCCGGCTACAGGTGAACTTGGCGCTGGCCCCTCCGGAGCTGGAGAACCGATTGATCGTGGTCCAGCCCACGCGGCGTGTGTAGCCGACCCACGCCTCCCCATCCGAGGCCAGGCCAGTGAAAAACGTCAGTTGTCCATACCGGCTGTTGGTCTGTGCCCAATAGCGTTTGCCGGCCACTTCGAAGCCGCGCAAATACGTGGTGTTGCCCACCGTCGCCACACTGTAGGCGTTGCCCAGCGGGTCGACACAGGCCAGCACGTAGGCGCTGCGCGTGCAGTTGGCCAGCGGACTCGGCGCTTGTGCACAAGCAGGCCCTGCCGCTGCCAATAACAGGGCGCACACCAGGTATTTCATAAGGTTTCTCGGGGCTGGGAGGTGTTCAAGCATTGCGCCCTTCGTCGCTGCGAGCAAGGGGGATTGGCTTATTTGTATTGTTATACTATAACATAAAAACACAGCCTGACCCGTGACCCGCTCCCCATGACCGAACAAGACCTGCTGACCCAACCGCCTGCCGACGACATGAATGAAGCCCAGCAGGGCTTCTTCCCCGAACCACCCTGTGTATCGAAGCCAAAGAACGTGAAGAGCTGCGCGAACGCCATAAACGGGCGATTTGACCGGCCGACCCTGATGAGGAATACCTGATGCCCAATCGTCTCCCCGTTACCGTGTTGTCCGGCTTTCTCGGCGCCGGTAAAAGCACATTGCTCAACTATGTGCTGCGTAACCGCGAAAATCTGCGTGTGGCAGTGATCGTCAACGATATGAGTGAAATCAACATCGACGGCAGCGAGGTGCAGCGCGACGTCACGCTTAATCGCTCCGAAGAAAAACTGGTGGAGATGAGCAACGGCTGTATCTGCTGCACCCTGCGTGAAGACTTGCTGGAAGAGGTCGGAAAGCTCGCCAAGGAAGGTCGGTTCGATTACCTGTTGATTGAATCCACCGGTATCTCGGAACCGTTGCCCGTGGCCGAAACCTTCACCTTTCGCGATGAAAACGACCAGAGCCTGGCCGATGTCGCACGCCTGGACACCATGGTCACGGTAGTCGACGGCATGAACTTCCTGCTCGACTACCAGGCCGCCGAAAGCCTGGCCTCACGGGGCGAAACCCTTGGCGAAGAGGACGAGCGCTCGATCACCGACCTGTTGATCGAGCAGATCGAATTCGCCGATGTGATCTTGATCAGCAAGATCGACCTGATCAGTAGCAGCGAACGCGAAGAGTTGATTGCCATCCTTGAGCGCCTCAACGCCCAGGCACAAATCATCCCGATGGTCATGGGCGAGGTGCCGCTGCACAAGATCCTCAACACCGGCCGCTTTGACTTTGAACGCGCCGCCCAAGCGCCAGGCTGGCTACAAGAGTTGCGCGGTGAGCATGTGCCGGAAACCGAAGAATATGGCATCGCATCCACCGCCTATCGCGCACGCCGCCCGTTCCATCCGCAACGCTTCTTCGACTTTATCGACCGGCCTTGGGTGAACGGCAAATTGCTGCGCTCCAAAGGCTTTTTCTGGCTGGCCAGCAAACATCAGGACGCCGGCAGCTGGTCCCAGGCCGGCGGCCTGATGCGTCACGGGTTTGCCGGGCGCTGGTGGCGTTTCGTGCCGAAAAGCCAATGGCCCCAGGACGAAGAAAGCGTCGCGGCAATCATGGGCAACTGGCAACTCAGCACCGGCGACTGCCGTCAGGAACTGGTGTTTATCGGGCAGAACATCGACTTCGCCCACATGCGCGCCGAGTTGGATGCGTGCCTGCTCAACGATGAAGAAATGGCCCTGGGCGTCGAAGGTTGGCGCCTGCTGGCTGATCCGTTTGGTCCCTGGTATGAAGAGGCAGCCTGATGCTGGCACCGGTTATCCCCTTGCGCCCCGTGATTCGCCAGACCCGTGGTGAAACCCCGCTGGCGCTGTCCGACATCCTTGAGGACGGCGTGAACCTGGCGCTGTGGCAGCGTCAGTTGCCGCTGCATATTGCCGAGTTCGGCGCCTTGCTGGTGGCACTTAACGAGCCGTTGGCTGATTCGATGGTGATTGAGCTCAACAGCGAAGACGCCGAGCCGAACTTGCAGGGATTGGCGTCCAGTTGCCGTGATCTGGAGGGTTATGAAGGCTTTGTCGCCGATGTGTCATGGCTGGTCAGTGCCTTCGCCTGCCTGCTCGGCGCCAAGCGCATCGGCGTGCGCCTGCGGCTGTTGGATAAAGCCATGTGCCCACGTTTTCACGTCGATCATGTGCCGGTACGGTTGATCACCACCTATGCGGGTGTCGGCAGCCAGTGGTTGCGTGAAGGCGTGATGGACCGGCGCAAGCTCAGCCAAGCGGACGCCGAACCCAGCGAGCGCATCGAGCAGATTCAGTGCGGTGAAGTGGCGCTGCTCAAGGGCACCAAATGGCATGGCAACGAAGGCCACGGCCTGATCCATCGCTCACCCGGCCTGAAAGCGGATGAGCGCCGATTGATTCTGACGCTGGATTGGCTCGCGTAACCGCGTAGGATCAAACGCTCTACACGGTCTGAACGATGCCCCTGATGCTGCAGAACATTCCCACCCACGTGATCGCCGGCCCCTTGGGCGCCGGCAAGACCAGCTTGATCAAGCACCTGCTCGCCCAACGCCCGGCCAACGAGCGCTGGGCGGTGTTGATCAACGAGTTCGGGCAGATCGGCCTGGATGCTGCGCTGCTGACCCGGGACGACGACGGCATTGCCCTCGGCGAAGTTGCCGGTGGCTGCCTGTGCTGTGTGAATGGAGCACCGTTCCAGGTAGGCCTGGGCCGCTTGCTGCGTAAGGCCAAGCCGGATCGTTTGTTTATCGAACCCTCGGGCCTGGGCCATCCTGCGCAGTTGCTCAAGCAGTTGCGCGAAGCGCCGTGGCAAGCGGTGCTGGCGGTCCAGCCCTGTGTGCTGGTGCTGGATGCCCAAGCACTGGCGGCGGGCAAGCCTTTGCCGGTGGCGCAGCAGGAGGCGCTGGCCAGTGCCGGGCTGTTGGTGTTGAACAAGGATGAGGCGCTGGATGCCACGCAGCGCCATGCGATCCAACGGCAGTTACCGGATTGTGCGATTTACTGGACACGCCAGGCGCAGTTGCCGCTGGCCCAGCTACCTGGCTTGAACGCAATTGCAGGCGCGGCTGTGGATAACTTCGCAGTGCCCAAGGGGCTGGCCCAACTGCCGGCGATCTGGAGCGATCCCGCGCAGCCCATTTGTTTGAGCCAGGCCCAGGAGGGCGGCTGGAGCATTGGTTGGCGCTGGCATCCAAGCCAGCTATTTGATCCTGAGCGTCTGGCGCTGTGGCTCAAAAGTCTTGAATGGCGCCGCGCCAAACTGGTTATCCACAGCCGTGATCGCTGGATTTCCGTTAATGCTGTGGATAACAGCTCGTTCACCTGGCAGCCCAGTGAATGGCGCCGCGACTCTCGTGTCGAACTGATCTTCAGCGCCCCACAGGACGTGGTCGCATTACAGGCCGCGCTCGCAGCCTGCCGTTACTGACGGTTCTTGGCCGCGTGGTCCTGCCGCCATTGGCTCAGCTCAATGACTTCAGCGCTGGGCAGCGCCTCCTTGGCCTCGAACGGGTAGGGCGCCAGTTCGATTTGCGCGCTGTGGGCGCCGAATTGGGTGATAGTCCCGCTGTGACGGGTCTCGCCCGTGACGGTGAACTCGAAATTGTAGATACGCGCCAGACGCCGCCGGCCATTGGCGTCTTTCACAAAACCGATGCGCTTCAACGCGACGGCACCGTCGAGCAATTCGATATCGAGCTTGGCGCAATGCTGCTTGACCCGCGCCAGCGCCCGCTCGCGTAGGCCGTGGTTGTGCCACACCCAGGCGGCGCCGGTCGCCAGCAGCATTAACACAAACATGTTTCCCAGGGTCAGCATGCGAAAAACTCCAACAAAGTGAGAGCAGCTTAACTGTGTCGCCGGTCTGTCGTACAGGCTGCGTTTAGTCGCATACTGCGCGGCCAGAATTTCAATGGCTTTACGGAAATCCCCTGCATGAAACGCACACCTCATCTGCTTGCGATCCAGTCTCATGTGGTCTTTGGCCACGCCGGAAACAGCGCCGCCGTGTTCCCCATGCAGCGGGTCGGGGTGAATGTCTGGCCGCTGAACACGGTGCAGTTCTCCAACCACACCCAGTATGGACAGTGGGCGGGCGAAGTGTTGGCACCGCAGCAAATTCCTGCGTTGGTGGAAGGCATTGCCGCCATCGGTGAGCTGGGCAATTGCGATGCAGTGCTGTCCGGCTACCTGGGCAGCGCGGACCAGGGCCGGGCGATTCTCACCGGCGTGGCGCGGATCAAAGCCATCAATCCCAAGGCCCTGTACCTGTGCGACCCGGTCATGGGCCATCCGGAAAAAGGCTGCATCGTGCCCCAGGACGTCAGCGATTTTCTGCTCGACGAAGCCGTTGCCATGGCCGATTTCCTGTGCCCCAACCAACTGGAACTGGACAGCTTTGCCGGGCGCAAGCCGCAGTCGCTGTTCGATTGCCTGGCGATGGCCAAGGCGTTGCTGGCACGCGGGCCAAAGGCCGTGCTGGTCAAACATTTGGATTACCCGGGCAAGTTGCCGGACGGCTTCGAGATGTTGTTGGTGACCGCCGACGGCAGTTGGCACCTGCGTCGGCCGCTGCTGGCCTTCCCGCGCCAACCGGTGGGCGTGGGCGACCTGACGTCGGGGTTGTTCCTGGCGCGAGTGTTGTTGGGCGACAGCCTGTTGGCCGCCTTTGAGTTCACCGCGGCGGCTGTGCACGAAGTGCTGCTGGAAACCCAGGCCTGCGCCAGTTATGAACTGGAGTTGGTGCGGGCTCAGGATCGTATCGCCCACCCACGCGTACGTTTTGAAGCCACGCCGATAGATCTATAAACACACAAAACCCAATGTGGGAGCAGGCAAGCCAGCTCCCACATTTTGATTGGGTTTACAGGTCGGGCTTTGCCGTGTCTCAGCCTTTGATTTCCTGGTAGCGCTTTTCCAGCTCCTGACGAATCTGCCGACGCTGTTGGGCCTGTACAAACCGGCGCTTGTCTTCGCTGTTCTGCGGTTGCAGCGGCGGCACGGCGGCCGGTTTGCGTTGGTCGTCGACGGCTACCATGGTGAAGAAGCAGCTGTTGGTGTGGCGCACAGAGCGTTCACGGATGTTCTCGGTCACCACTTTGATGCCCACTTCCATCGACGTATTGCCGGTGTAGTTGACCGACGCAAGGAACGTCACCAGTTCGCCGACATGGATCGGCTCGCGAAAAATCACCTGATCCACCGACAGCGTCACCACATAGCGACCGGCATAACGGCTTGCGCAGGCGTAGGCCACTTCGTCGAGGTACTTGAGCAGGGTGCCGCCGTGGACATTGCCTGAGAAGTTGGCCATGTCAGGGGTCATCAATACCGTCATCGACAGCTGGGCGTTTCCGGGTTCCATAGCACACTCACGGTTGTAGGCATTGGTTGGGGGCGCACCTCTGCGGGTGCTGGAATCTTTGCAGCGCCATCCTTTACGGGACGCCGGTGGTCGGCTTGCCGTCACGCCTGCACCGATCTGTTTCCATATATTGCACCGGCTTTCTGCGGGAAGTCGCGGTGTTAACCTCCAAAAGCCCATCCCAGGGCATTTCTTACGATAAAGGCAGACTTTTCCTTCCGAACTTTGCGACGTTTCATGTGCGCGAGCGGAAGTGGGAAAAGCGCCGGTACCCTCAAGGAGCCCCTCGCCATGCACGCCATCAGCTTTATCCAGGACTTGGCCGTGATCATGCTGGTGGCAGGGGTAGTCACTGTCCTGTTTCATCGCCTCAAGCAGCCGGTGGTGCTGGGTTACATCGTTGCCGGCTTCATCATCGGCCCCCACACCCCACCGTTCGGCCTGATCCACGACGAGGACACCATCAAGACCCTCGCCGAGCTCGGGGTGATCTTCCTGATGTTCTGCCTGGGCCTGGAGTTCAGCCTGCGCAAGTTGTTCAAGGTGGGTGCCACGGCGTTTATCGCGGCCTTCCTGGAAATCATCCTGATGATCTGGATCGGCTACGAGATCGGCCGCTGGTTTGACTGGAACACCATGGACTCGCTGTTCCTCGGCGCGATTCTGGCGATTTCCTCGACCACCATCATCGTCAAAGCCCTCAATGATTTGAAGATGAAGAACCAGCGTTTCGCGCAGCTGATTTTCGGCGTGCTGATCGTCGAGGACATTCTTGGCATTGGCATCATTGCCTTGCTGTCGAGCATCGCCGTCAGCGGTACGGTCAGCTCCGGCGAGGTGTTCTCCACGGTCGGCAAGCTCTCGCTGTTCATGATCGTTGCCTTGGTGATCGGCATCTTGCTGGTGCCGCGTCTGCTGGCTTATGTGGCCAAGTTCGAAAGCAACGAGATGCTGCTGATCACCGTGCTGGGCCTATGCTTCGGTTTCTGCCTGCTGGTGGTCAAGCTGGAATACAGCATGGTGTTGGGCGCGTTTTTGATTGGCGCGATCATGGCCGAGTCCAAGCAATTGATTAAGATCGAGCGCCTGATCGAGCCGGTTCGCGACATGTTCAGCGCGATCTTCTTTGTTGCGATTGGCCTGATGATCGACCCGCAGATCCTGTTGCAATACGCCTGGCCCATCGCGGTAATCACCGTGGCAGTGGTGCTCGGCAAGATGTTGTCCTGCGGCCTCGGCGCATTTATCGCCGGTAATGACGGCCGCACCTCACTGCGCGTGGGCATGGGGCTGTCACAGATTGGCGAGTTTTCCTTCATCATCGCCGCGCTGGGCATGACCTTGCAGGTGACCAGTGACTTCCTGTATCCGGTGGCGGTCGCCGTTTCGGCGATCACCACGCTGCTGACGCCTTACCTGATACGCGGTGCTGATCCGCTGTCGCTGAAGATCGCGGCGGTGATGCCCAAGCGCATGAGCCGGGTATTCGGTATGTACGGCGAGTGGCTGCGCAGCATTCAGCCTCAGGGCGAGGGCGCGATGCTGGCGTCGATGATCCGCAGAATCATCCTGCAAGTCGGCGTGAACCTGGCGCTGGTAATCGCGATTTTCTTCGCCGGCAGTTTTTTTGCGGCGCGCATTGGTGGGTATCTGGAAGGTTGGATCAATGATCCGAGCTGGCAGAAGGCATTGATCTGGGGCGGGGCGTTGCTGTTGTCGCTGCCGTTTTTGATTGCGGCTTACCGCAAGCTCAAGGCGCTGTCGATGTTGCTGGCGGAGATGAGCGTCAAGCCGGAAATGGCCGGGCGGCATACCCAGCGGGTGCGGCGTGTGATTGCCGAGCTGATCCCGATTCTGTCGCTGCTGGTGATCTTCCTGCTACTGGCAGCCTTGTCGGCCAGTATTCTGCCGACCAACAAGTTGCTGCTCCTGATTGCCGTAGTCACGGCGGCGGTGGCGGCGGTGCTCTGGCGCTGGTTCATCCGCGTGCATACGCGGATGCAGGTGGCTTTGCTGGAGACGCTGGATAACCACAAGGATACGCCGGAGCACTGATGGGGGCCGCACCGCGGCCCGGCGCGGGACAAGCCTGCTCACCACGGGGATCAGGTCTCAGCTTTCGAGCCAGACGTCCCGCGCCCAGTGCCAGACCGATTCCCACGTCTCTTCGGTGACGAGCTCTTCTTCGGCGGACCACAGCACCACGGTGCCGTCTTCTTCGACGCAGTAGTAGTCGTCGCCGTCCTGGCAGATCGGGATCAGGCTGCGGTCAACGCCCGCATCCCAGGCGTTAGCGGCCACGTCCGGCAGGTAGGTGTGGGATTGCGGGTCGGTGACGGTCACCGGCTCCAGGCTGCCGTATACAACATCGCTGACGGTCAGCAGGAATTCACGGAAGACAAACGGGATGTCGATGAACAGTTGTTCTTCGATTTCCACCAGTTGATCTTCGTCAGGCAGTTCCAGAGGAACCGGGACCGGTTCGTTGGCTTCACGCAATTGTTCGATGATTTCTTCCACGGCCGGGATCCTCTTGCTAGATGGCGCGGTTTATAGGGGCGTTTTATACAGTAGCTCGCTATAAGTGCAACCGTGAAATAGAAAACCCCGGACATGAGACATGTCCGGGGTTTTTTGTTACGGCTTGCAAGCGCGGGGGTATCAGCCGTTCTGGCGGATACCGGCGACCAGCCAAGGCTGGTTTTCGCCTTGAGGGCGTTCCATGTTCCAGCTTTCGCTGAACACTTCGCCCTGGTCGAAGCGCGAGGTCTTCGACACACCACTGAAGGTCAGGGTGGCGATGGTCTTGTCGGCGCGATCATCCACACCGTCCAGCTGTACGCGCAGGTCGTCGATGTAGGTCGACTGGAACGCGTCGCCGATCTCGGCGCGTTCGCGCTTGAGGAACTCCAGCAGTTGCGGGGTCACGAACTCGGCGATCTTGTCCATTTCGTTGGCGTCCCAGTGTTGCTGCAGGGACTGGAAGTGGCTACGGGCCGCTTCGACGAAACGCTCTTCGTTGAACCAGGCCGGTGCGTTGATCACCGGACGGGCCGCAGCAGGTGCTGCCGAACCACCGAAGATCGAACCCATGGCTGGCTTCTGCTCGAACACTTCACGCTGCATCGGCGCGCCGGCTGGAGCCATGTGCTCCTGCTGCTTGCGACGACGGGCGGCGATAAAACGGAAGACCAGGAAGGCGATGACGGCCATGATCAGGATGTCGAAGATCTGCATGCCCTGGAAGCCGCCGCCCATGAACATGGAAGCGAGCAGGCCACCGGCCGCGATGCCGGCCAGAGGGCCCAACCAGCGCGACGCACCGCCGGCCTTGGCCGCGGCGCCTGCAGCACCGGCTGCGCCTGCAGTAGCGGCAGCACCGCCTGCACCGGCGGATGGAGCCATTTGGCTGGTCTGGTGAGTCGGCGCCGCGCCCGAGCTTTTGCCGCCACCGAAGCGTTTGGCGTTGGCGTCGAGGCTCATCGTCAGGCCGATGCACAACGCCATGGCGATGCTAAGAAAACGTTTCATAAAGGGAATTCCCATTTGTGGATTGCACGCGCGCCATGTTGCACAGGTGTAGTGACAGTGGCTAGCGGCATAATGTTTCGGGCTTTTGCGTAAGACCGATTCCGAAAGGTCTGTAGGACTAATGGAAGATATTGGCCCGCGCTCGTTAAAAACAAGGGCGGGCCAATAAGCTTCATGTAGGCAAATGTTTCAGACGGCTTCGAGCTTCGCGTAACCCATCATCAGCCACTTGCTGCCTTCGGCGAAGTTCACCTGCACCCGTGCCTGGGCGCCGGCACCCTCGAAGTTGAGGATGACGCCTTCGCCGAACACGGAATGCCGGACCTGCTGGCCAAGGCTGAACTGGGTTTCCGGAATTTCGGAACCGGCAAACATGCTGCTGGAGTTCTGCTGCTGGCCACCGCCGAACGGGCGGCTGACGCTGTTGGACAGGCGCACTTCCTGGATCAGGCCCTTCGGCACTTCACGTACGAAGCGCGACACCTTGTTGTAGGTCTCGCTGCCGTACAGGCGTCGGGTCTCGGCGTAGGTCATTACCAGGTTCTGCATCGCCCGGGTGATGCCCACGTAGGCCAGGCGCCGTTCTTCTTCAAGGCGGCCGGGCTCTTCCAGGCTCATCTTGTGCGGGAACAGGCCTTCTTCCATGCCCACCAGGAATACATACGGGAACTCCAGGCCCTTGGCGCTGTGCAAGGTCATCAGCTGGATGCTGTCTTCATGCTCATCGGCCTGGGTGTCGCCGGCTTCCAGGGAGGCATGGCCGAGGAAAGCGGCGAGCGGTGTCAGCTCTTCGTCTTCCTCGGTGTTTTCGAACGCACGGGCGGCGCTGACCAGTTCCTCAAGGTTTTCTACCCGTGCCTGGCCTTTTTCGCCTTTTTCCGCTTCGTGATAGGCGATCAGCCCGGACTGCTCGATCACGGTCTGAGTCATCAAGTGCAGTGGCATTTCCATGCACTTGGCGGCCAGGTTCTCGATCAGCTCGACAAATACGCCCAGCGCACCGGCGGCACGGCCGGTCAGGCCTTTGTTGGCGATCAGCAAGCGCATCGCTTCCCACATCGACACATCGGCGTGGCGCGCATGGTCGCGGATCGCTTCGACGGTTTTTTCGCCGATGCCACGGGCCGGGATATTGATCACCCGCTCCAGCGCCGCATCGTTGCCGCGACCTTCCAGCAAGCGCAGGTAGGCCATGGCGTTCTTGATTTCGGCGCGCTCGAAGAAGCGCTGGCCGCCATAGATGCGGTACGGGATACGTTCGCGCAACAAGGCTTCTTCCAGTACCCGCGATTGGGCGTTGGAGCGATACAGGATGGCGATGTCGCTGCGTGAGAGGCCAGTTTTCAACGCGCTTTCGATGGTTTCCACCACGTAGCGCGCTTCATCATGCTCGTTGAAGGCGGCGTACAGGTTGATCGCTTCGCCTTCGCCGCCGTCGGTCCACAGTTCTTTACCCATGCGCCCGGTGTTGTTGGCGATCAAGGCGTTGGCGGCCTTGAGGATACCGGCGGTAGAGCGGTAGTTCTGCTCCAGGCGGATGGTGATCGCGTCCGGGAAGTCGTCGGAGTACTGGTAGATGTTCTCGATTTTCGCGCCGCGCCAGCCATAGATCGACTGGTCGTCGTCACCCACCACCATCAGGCTGTCGCCGCCCTTGGCCAGCAGGCGCAACCAGGCGTACTGCACGGCGTTGGTGTCCTGGAACTCATCCACCAGAATGTGGCGGAAGCGTTTCTGGTAATGGGCCAGCAAACCGGGGTTGTCGCGCCACAGGTCGAGGGCGCGCAGCAGCAACTCGGAGAAGTCGATCACGCCAGCGCGTGCGCAGGCAGCCTCGTAGGCTTCATAGATGCTGCGCATGGTCGCCAGGAACAAGTCGCCGCTGGCCTGGATATGCTGCGGGCGCAGGCCTTCGTCTTTCTGCCCGTTGATAAACCACTGCGCCTGGCGCACGGGCCAACGCTGTTCGTCGAGGCCCAGCTCGCGGATCACGCGCTTGACCAGGCGTTGCTGGTCATCGCTGTCGAGGATCTGGAAGGTCTGGGCGAGGCCTGCCTCCTGCCAATGGGCCCGCAGCAGGCGGTGCGCCAGGCCGTGGAAGGTGCCCACCCACATGCCGGCCGGGCTGATGCCCATCAGCTGTTCGATGCGGTGACGCATCTCGGCAGCGGCCTTGTTGGTGAACGTCACCGACAGGATGGAATGCGGGGACGCGTTTTCGACCTGGATCAACCAGGCGATACGGTGCACCAGCACTCGGGTTTTACCGGAGCCAGCACCGGCCAGGACCAACTGACGGCCAACGGGGGCCGCTACGGCCTGGCGTTGGGCATCGTTGAGGGAGTTAAGCAAAAGAGAGAGATCATCGCGCATCGGCGCATTCTAGGGTGCTGGGGGGAGTCGGGCAAATCCCAATGCCGGGTGGTCGATGGAAAATATCCGGCGCAGTCTGGGGCGGCTCAACATTCTGCCCAGGGTGATGACCGGTCGGTCAATGGCCACAGCCCGCGCAGGGTCTCGCTGAAGCTGTCTGGCGCCGAGCTTTGCGCCGTGTGACCGCGCAGTTTTATGACATGGAGCAGTTTGGCCCGGGCGCTTGCTTGTGTATGCTCCGTCGACGTTTCGGGCTCACCATTATAAGAACATTGCCTATGACCCTCAGCACCGACCTGCTTGGCCCCTCGATGGCGCCCGCGCAGGTTATCCGCAAACATTACGCCACTGAGATGGCGGTTGAGCGCACGCGCCTGCTGTATCAGGGCTCGCTGCTGCCGACCCTATTAATGTTGGTGAACGGCCTGGTCTGCGCCTGGCTGCTGTGGAATCCCAAGCAATACCTGTTGGACAGCATCTGGTTGGTCTGGCTACTGGCCCTGGTGGCCATGCGCGTTATCCAGGTGGCGGCCTTTGATTCAGCCATGCCCAGCCGTCAGGCCCAGCCAATCTGGCGGCGCATGTTCATGCTCGGCTCGGCGGTCAGTGGCCTGACGCTGGCAACTGCGGCCATCGCCCTGGCACCGGTGAACAGCTTCATGCAGCAAGCCTGGGTGTTCGGCCTGATCGGCGCTGCGACGTTGTCGGCCAGCGTGGCCTACGCCGTGAGCCTGCCGGCGTTTCTATCCTTCGCCGTGCCGTGCCTGGTGCCGTCCATTGTCTACTTGTTGTGGGATGGCAGCCCGCAGCAACAAGGCTGGGGTGTACTCGGCCTGATCCTGCTGGTGTCGCTGAACCTGGTGGCCTGGCAGGTCAACCGCCTGATCCAGCGTGAACTCCTGCGGCGTTTCCAGAACCAGGCCTTGATCGAGCATCTCCAGCAGGCGCAGCAGCGCAGCGAGCAGTTGAATCAGGACTTGGTGCGTGAAGTCGAGCAGCGTCGTCAGGTCGAGCAGGAGCTTCGTGAAGCTCAGATCGGCCTGCAGGACCGCGTGGCGCAACGCAGCCAGGAACTGGACGTCGCCAGCCTTGCGCTGAATAAGAGCGAAGCGCGCCTGGCCATGGCCCTGCAAGCCAGCGAACTCGGCCTGTGGGACTGGAACCTGCAAACCGACGAAGTCCACCACACCCAGCTTAAAGAGTTGTTCGGCCTGGAGCCGGAGTACGTCACGGCCATGCTCGGCCACCTCAAGCCGCGCCTGCATCCGGATGACTTGCCGCTGCTCAAGCGTGCGCTGGTGGAACACCTCAAGGGGCGCACCGAGGATTACCAGGTGGAATACCGCGTGCGCCATGGCGATGGGCACTGGGTGTGGATCGAAGACCGTGGCCGCGCGGTGGAGCGTGCGCCCAGTGGGCGCGTGATTCGAATGCTCGGCACGCGGCGTGACATCAGCGCCGGCAAGGCCCTTGAAGAACAACAACGGCTGGCCTCGACCGTATTTGAAGCCGCCAGCGAAGGCATCGTGATCCTCGATCCGAATTACGCGCTGATCGCGGTCAACCAGGCTTTCAGTCGCGTCACCGGCTTTGACATCGACGACATGCTCGGTCGCAACGTGGTAGAGCTACCCAGCAGCCGCGATGCCCGGCGTCACTTCCCGGTGATCCGCCAAGCCTTGCTCAGCCACGGCACCTGGCAGGGCGAACTGGTGGAAACACGCAAGAACGGCGAGCTTTATCCGCAGTGGCTGCAACTGAATGTGGTGCGCGATGTTCGCGGAAACGTCAGTCATATCGTGGGCTTCTTCGCTGATCTGTCGGCGCGGCGCGAGTCCGAGGAGCGCATGCGCTACCTCACCCATTACGACGAGTTGACCGGGTTGGCGAACCGCTCGCTGTTCCGCGAACGCTTGCGCGAAGCCCACCAGCGCGTGCGCCAGGGCGGGCGCAGCCTGGCGTTGCTGCATATCAATCTGGATCGCTTCAAGCTGCTCAATGACAGCCTGGGCCATGAAGTGGCGGACCAGTTGCTGCAAAAAATGGCGCGCCGGTTGATCAACGCCTTGCCCGAAGCCGACACCATTGCACGCCTGTCCGGCGATGAATTTGCCGTGTTGTTCGACGCCTACGGCAGCCTGTCGAGCCTGGCGCGGGTAGCCACGCGGCTGCTGGCCAAGCTGCGGGTACCCGTGACGGTGGAGGGGCATGAGCTGGTGGTCAGTGCCTCAATGGGCGTCAGCCTGCTGCCCGACAATGCGCGGGAAATTTCCGAGCTGGTCAGCCAATCAAACATGGCCATGCAACACGCCAAGCACTTGGGCGGCAACAACTTCCAGTTCTACACCGACAGCCTGCAAGCCAGCACCCTAGAGCGTCTGCAGTTGGAAAACCATCTGCGTAAAGCCATTGATGAGCGCCAGCTTTCGGTGTTCTACCAACCGAAGCTGTGCCTGGTCACGGGCAGGCTGAACGCTGCCGAGGCGTTGGTTCGTTGGGAGCACCCGCAGTGGGGGATGGTGCCGCCCTGCGACTTTATCGGCCTGGCCGAAGAAACGGGTCTGATCGTGCCGCTGGGCGAATTCGTGTTGCGCCAGGCTTGTTGGCAAGCCTGTGAATGGCAGCGCCAGGGGTTGGCGCCGATTCGGGTGTCGGTGAACCTGTCGGTGCACCAGTTACGCCAGGGCAAGCTGGTCAGCCTGGTGCGTCAGGTGCTGGAAGAAACCGGCCTGGACCCGCAATACCTGGAGCTGGAACTGACTGAGAGCCAACTGCTCGACAGCGTCGAACACATCATCGCCACCTTCCAGCAGCTGCGGGACCTGGGGGTGAAGCTGGCCATCGACGACTTTGGCACGGGTTATTCGTCCCTCAGCTACCTCAAGCGCATCCCTGTGGACTACGTAAAGATCGACCAGACCTTTATTCGTGGGCTTGGGCAAGGGCGCGAGGATGCAGCCATCACCCGAGCCATCATCGCCATGGCCCACGGCTTGGCACTCAAGGTCGTGGCCGAAGGCGTGGAAGATCAGCAGCAGTTGGATTTCCTGCGGGCGGAGCGTTGTGACGAAGTGCAGGGCTATTTGATCAGCCGCCCCATGCAGGCTGACGGGCTGGCGGATTTGTTACGGAAAAATGCAGATTTTCCTTAGCGACGCCAAGGGCGCCCGAGTGGCTACAAAGCTCCTGGCCTTTGAATATCAGGGGGTCAGGGCAATTTAGTGATGCGTCGGACGGGCAAAACGACAATTCTTGTAGTATAACTACAAGCTTGCTACATCCCCTGGCCCTGCCAATAACAAGAGTCCGTCCTTTGAACCTGTTGCAACATATCGCCCAGTCGCGCCACCTGTTACGCAAATCGGAACTCAAGGTTGCCGATCACGTGCTGCTTGACCCTGCGGCTGTGATGCACAGTTCCATGGCCGACCTGGCCCACAGCGTGGGTATCAGCGAACCGACCATCGTGCGCTTCTGCCGAGCCATCGGTTGCTCCGGGTTCCAGGACTTGAAACTCAAGCTGGCCCAGAGCCTGGCCGCCGGTGCCAGCTTCGGGCAGTTTGCGATTCACGAAGACGACTCCGTCGCCGACTACAGCCTCAAGATCTTCGACACCACCTTGCACACCCTCATGGAAGTGCGTGAGAAACTCGACCCGGTGGAGCTGCAAAAGGCTGTGACGGCCATGTCCCAGGCCCAGCGTGTGGAGTTCTACGGTTTTGGTGCGTCCGGCGCGGTGGCGGCAGATGCCCAGCACAAATTCTTTCGCTTGCTGCTGACGGCGGCGGCCTACAGCGACCCGCACATGCAGGCGATGTCGGCGGTGACCTTGAAGCCGACCGACGTAGCGATCTGTATTTCCCAGTCCGGCCGTTCCAAAGACCTGCTGATCACCGCCAACCTGGTGCGTGAAAGCGGCGCGTCGTTGATCACCTTGTGCCCGAGCCAGACACCATTGGCCGAACTGTCCACGGTCAACCTGGCGATTGACGTGCATGAAGACACCGAAATCTACACCCCGCTGACCTCGCGCATTGCCCACCTGGTAGTGATCGACGTGCTGGCGATGGGCGTGGCCATGGCGCGCGGGCCGAGCCTGGTCAACCACCTCAAGAGTGTGAAGCGCAGCTTGCGCAGCCTGCGGTTGTCGCCCAAGTCCGTCAAAGCCCTCGACGACTAAAAACTGTACACAGATCCAAATGTGGGAGGGGGTTTGCCCCCTCCCACATTGGCATCTCCTGTGTATCCAGAATCTTCATCAGGTTGTCATCGCCACGTCATCCGCCAACGCCATTCTGAACTCCCGTACTCGCATTGGGAGATTCCAAATGGCCCGTCCCTACGAAGACAGCAACAGCGCCGTAAAAACCCGTCGTCAGCAGGAAGACCAGCGCCGCATGGCGTTCCGTCGCGCAATTGAAGACCGTTGCCAGGAGCGCCAACTGCTCCAGAGCATCAGTGATTACCCGGAACTCCACTGGCAGGCACCCGCGGCTGCCCAGCGAAGCGTTCAGCCAGCGCGCTGATCTGCACCCGCTCGCTGCGGATAAAGCCCAGGAACGCATGGGCCACCGGTGACAGGCGCTTGGCCTTGGCCTGCACCAGGCACCAGCTGCGGTACAGCGGCAGCTCCTCCACCGGCAGCTCCTTGAGCCCGCCGGTGGCCAGTTCCATATTCACCGCATGCCGCGTCAGCAAGGCCACACCCAGGCCTGCGCAGACGCATTCGCGCTGAGCCTCGGCCGAGGCCACTTCCACCGTCTGGGTGAAGTGCACACGTTTCTCCTTGAAGTATTCCTCGCAGGCCATTCGCGTGCCGGAGCCCGGTTCACGGATGAGCAGGGTGTAGGGTTCCAGGTCTTGCAGACGCAGCGGTCCTTGCAGGCTCAAGGGATGATCCGGCAGTGCCACCGCGACAATCGGGTTGTTGAGAAACGGCAGGAATTCCAGGCCCATGTCCTGGGGCACCATGGACATGATCACCAGGTCGTCGCGGTTGTCGGAAAGCCGCCGGATCACCTGGGCGCGGTTGACCACCGTCAGGTGCAGTTGCACTTCTGGATGCTGGCGCTTGAACGCGGCAAACAGATGCGGCACGAAGTACTTGGCGCTGGACTCAATCGCGAGCTTCAGTTGGCCTTGCAGTGAACCTTGCATGTCCGACAGCTGCATATCGAGGTTTTCCAGGCGCCCGAAAATGTCGCGGCTGGCCCGTTGCAGCGCTTCAGCAGCCTCGGTCATGTAGAGTTTTTTGCCGACATAATCGAACAACGGCTGGCCGATCAGCTCCTCCAGCTGCCGAATTTGCAGGCTCACGGCTGGTTGCGTGAGGGACATTTCCTCGGCGGCGCGGCTGTATGAACGCAAATCGCACACTTCGTTGAAAACCTGCAATTGACGCAATGTCATACGCATCAATGACTTACGCATAATTCAAATACCTATCCCGGCCGTAATGCGCTGACTATAAGTCTTTACTTATACACAACCCAATAATTATTGATTTTTGTTAATCCCTGTTGGGGCTTAGTGTGTGTCTCGCGACTGTCATGAAACATTTAGTCACGCGCCGACCCGGCTCCAGCGGGTCGAAGAACGCAGCAATCGGCTCAAGGGAATTTCCAAGTGATAAAAAAGATCCTGATCGCCAACCGTGGTGAAATTGCCGTACGCATCGTGCGTGCCTGCGCCGAGATGGGCATTCGCTCGGTCGCGGTCTATTCCGACGCCGACCGCCACGCGTTGCACGTTAAACGTGCCGACGAAGCCCACAGCATCGGTGCCGAGCCTCTAGCCGGTTACCTGAACCCGCGCAAGCTGGTGAACCTGGCCGTGGAAACCGGTTGTGATGCGCTGCACCCCGGCTACGGCTTCCTGTCGGAAAACGCCGAACTGGCAGACATCTGCGCCGAACGTGGGATCAAGTTCATCGGCCCGTCCGCTGAAGTGATTCGCCGCATGGGCGACAAGACCGAAGCGCGCCGCAGCATGATCAAGGCCGGTGTACCGGTGACTCCGGGTACCGAAGGCAACGTCGCCGACATCGCCGAAGCCCTCACCGAAGGCGACCGCATTGGTTACCCGGTGATGCTCAAGGCCACTTCCGGTGGTGGCGGTCGCGGGATTCGGCGTTGCAACAGTCGCGAAGAACTTGAACAAGCCTTCCCCCGCGTTATCTCCGAAGCCACCAAGGCGTTCGGTTCGGCGGAAGTGTTCCTGGAAAAATGCATCGTCAATCCCAAGCACATCGAGGCGCAGATCCTCGGTGACAGCTTTGGCAACGTGGTGCACCTGTTCGAGCGTGATTGCTCGATCCAGCGCCGCAACCAGAAGCTTATCGAAATTGCCCCAAGCCCACAGTTGACCCCTGAACAGCGCGCCTACATCGGCGACCTGTCGGTGCGTGCCGCCAAGGCCGTGGGCTACGAGAACGCCGGTACCGTGGAGTTCCTGCTCGCCGAGGGCGAGGTGTACTTCATGGAGATGAACACCCGGGTGCAGGTGGAACACACCATCACCGAGGAAATCACAGGGATCGACATCGTTCGTGAGCAGATCCGCATTGCCTCGGGCCTGCCGCTGTCGGTGAAGCAGGAAGACATCCAGCACCGTGGCTTTGCGTTGCAGTTCCGTATCAACGCCGAAGACCCGAAGAACAACTTCCTCCCCAGCTTCGGCAAGATCACCCGTTATTACGCGCCCGGCGGCCCCGGCGTGCGCACCGACACAGCGATCTACACCGGCTACACCATCCCGCCGTTCTACGATTCCATGTGCCTCAAATTGGTGGTGTGGGCGTTGACCTGGGAAGAAGCCATGGACCGCGGCCTGCGTGCCCTGGACGACATGCGCCTGCAAGGCGTGAAGACCACCGCCGCCTACTACCAGGAAATTCTGCGCAATCCGGAATTCCGCAGCGGCCAGTTCAACACCAGCTTTGTGGAAAGCCACCCTGAGCTGACCAACTACTCGATCAAGCGCAAACCCGAAGAGCTGGCCCTGGCCATCGCCGCCGCCATCGCCGCCCACGCAGGCCTGTGAGGAATACAACAATGTCCAAGAAAATCTTTGTCACCGACACCATCCTGCGCGACGCTCATCAATCGTTGCTGGCGACCCGCATGCGCACTGACGACATGCTGCCGATCTGCGACAAGCTCGACAAAGTCGGCTACTGGTCCCTGGAAGTCTGGGGCGGCGCGACCTTCGACGCCTGCGTACGCTTTTTGAAAGAAGACCCGTGGGAGCGCCTGCGCCAACTGCGCGCCGCGTTGCCTAACACCCGCCTGCAAATGCTGCTGCGTGGCCAGAACCTGCTGGGCTACCGCCACTACAGCGACGATGTGGTCAAGGCCTTCGTCGCCAAAGCCGCCGTGAATGGCATCGACGTGTTCCGCATCTTCGATGCCATGAACGACGTGCGGAACCTGCGCGTGGCCATCGAAGCGGTGAAAGCCGCCGGCAAACATGCCCAGGGCACCATCGCCTACACCACCAGCCCGGTGCACACCATTGATGCGTTTGTGGCCCAGGCCAAGCAGTTGGAATCCATGGGGTGCGACTCGATCGCGATCAAGGACATGGCCGGCCTGCTGACGCCGTACGCCACCGGCGAACTGGTCAAGGCGCTGAAGGCCGAGCAGAACCTGCCGATCTTCATCCACTCCCACGACACCGCCGGCCTGGCTGCGATGTGCCAACTCAAGGCCATCGAAAACGGTGCCGACCATATCGACACCGCCATCTCCAGCTTCGCCTGGGGCACCAGCCACCCGGGTACCGAGTCGATGGTCGCCGCCCTTAAAGGCAGCGAATTCGACACCGGCCTCGACCTGGAGCTGCTGCAAGAGATCGGCCTGTACTTCTATGCCGTGCGCAAAAAGTACCACCAGTTCGAAAGTGAATTCACCGCGGTCGACACCCGTGTGCAAGTCAACCAGGTACCGGGCGGGATGATCTCCAACCTGGCCAACCAGTTGAAAGAGCAGGGCGCCCTCAACCGTATGAGCGAAGTGCTGGCCGAAATCCCGCGTGTGCGTGAAGACCTCGGCTTCCCGCCGCTGGTGACGCCAACGTCGCAGATCGTCGGCACCCAGGCGTTCTTCAACGTGCTGGCCGGTGAGCGCTACAAGACCATCACCAACGAAGTGAAGCTCTACCTGCAAGGCGGCTACGGCAAAGCGCCGGGCACCGTTAACGAGAAGCTGCGTCGCCAGGCCATCGGCAGCGAAGAAGTGATCGACGTGCGCCCGGCCGACCTGCTCAAGCCGGAAATGACCAAGCTGCGCGGTGAAATCGGCGCACTGGCCAAGTCCGAAGAAGACGTGCTGACCTACGCGATGTTCCCGGATATCGGGCGCAAGTTCCTCGAAGAGCGCGATGCCGGCACCTTGGCCCCCGAAGTGCTGCTGCCGATCCCTGAAGCCGGCGGCGTAGCCCGTGCCGGTGGTGAAGGTGTGCCGACCGAGTTCGTCATTGATGTGCACGGCGAAAGCTACCGCGTGGACATTACCGGTGTCGGCGTGAAAGCCGAAGGCAAGCGTCACTTCTACCTGTCCATCGACGGCATGCCGGAAGAAGTGGTGTTCGAACCGCTCAACGAATTTGTCGGCGGCGGCAGCAGCAAGCGCAAGCAGGCCAGCGAGCCGGGCCATGTCAGCACGGCGATGCCGGGCAATATCGTCGACGTGCTGGTCAAGGAAGGCGACGTGGTCAAGGCCGGTCAGGCTGTGTTGATCACCGAAGCCATGAAGATGGAAACCGAAGTGCAGGCATCGATTGCCGGCAAGGTAACCGCCGTTCATGTGGCCAAGGGCGACCGGGTGAACCCTGGCGAAATCCTGATTGAAATCGAAGGCTGATACAGCCTTCGACACTACCGTTTAATCCTCGGGGGGGCATGTGCCCCCCTTTTTTTTCGCCTGATGATCAGGCGATTGTGCGTCTTAGAACGTCATCGCCCATTGGCCCATCAGCCCCTGGTTGCGGCTGTTGCTGCCGAACTCGGCGGAATAGGTGAGGCCCACGCTATGTTCGGCTGACAGCGCCATGTCCAGGCCAGTACGCATCGCCAGGCTGTTGCGGTCCAGGGAGGTGCCGTCGATGGTGAAGTCGCTGCTGAAGTCTTCGCGTCTTTCTCCGGCGAAGGACTGGCGCACACGGCTGTCGACGGTGCCATACAGGTGTTTCCACTGGGTGCTCAGGTGCGGTTTGAGGGTCATCTGGTTGTCCAGCCTGAAGTCGCGGGCCAGGCGCAGGCCGAAGGTGCTGCTGAGGTTTTGCTGGGTTTGTGTTCCGACGTTCAGGGCACTGTAGCCACCTTTCTCCTGGAACCGGTCGCGCTGATAACGCTGGAAACCCAAACCGGCAAAGGGCTCGACGCGCAAGCCGCCCGTGTCCCACTGGTAGCCCATTTCGGTGAACGCGTTTTGGCTCTGGGCTTTGTACTTGCCCGTGAGGTGCTCGCGATAATCGATGAAGTCAAAGTCGACACCGCGTTTGTTTCGACCGGCATGGCTGCTGTAAAGCGCACCCAGGCGCAACGCCAGCGGCCCGTCCTGGCGCACCGCATAGGCGCCCATGTGCCAGCTGTCCAATTCGCCCTTGAAACGCTTGGCGCTCAGTTCACTGCCAGACTTGCCACCCACCACGCCGATCCGCCACGCCGGGTCGATTGACCAGTCGGCCCCCAGCAACAGACCTTGGTTGCGTTGTTTCAAACCGGCGCTGCCGTGTTGCCCATCGAGCCTGCCGCTGTTGCCCAGGCCTTGGACCCAAACGCGGCCCGTCTCGCCAGTGTCGTTATCCAACTGGCGTATTGCCGAATGCAGGCTGGCATTCAGCTGTTTCATGCTGTTTTGGGTGGCGGTGCCCAGGTTGGCGTTTTGGCTACCGGCCACTTGTTCCAGCACGGCACCTAGCCGGCCCGGCTCCAGGCTGCCCAAGTACTGGAGGTAATCCTCCAGTTCGTATTTCGTCCAATAGCCCAGTTCGTCCGACGCCAGCAGGTCATGGACTGCGGAGTCCAGCATGCGGGCGACACTCAGGCCGTTTCGACTGGTGGCGTGGTCGGCGAGGTAGACGTCTTCGGGCGCTGGAATGGCAGGCTCTGGATAAGCTTTTTCGTTGCCTGTCACGAGCTGGTCGAGCCATTCGCTGTCGGGCTCCATGTCGCCGCGTGCCTGTGCGTTTTGAGCGCCGACGGCCCCCAGCACCAGGGTCATGGCCAGCGCGAATTGTTTCCGTAATAACCGCATGTAAACCCACCTCTTGATATATGAGGCGGGGAATTTAGCGAGGTACAGGGAGGATAAATGTCAGGCTCGCAGCCACTGGTTTGCGGGAGATGTCTCTCGTCTGCTGCGATTTGAAACGCTGGGCGATAGGGCGAATGGCGGCGGTTTACCGACGCCGAACGTAACCCTTGCCATAGTGACGCTCCATCCGCGCCTGGATCAGCTCCAGCCCTAGGGACATCACCCAATAGATGATCGCCGCGGTGGTGAGCATCTCGATGTAGCGATAGCTCGAACGGCCATAGGATTGCGCCAGGAACATCACCTCCCACACGCCCATCACCGAGATCAGGGACGAGTCCTTGAGCATCGAAATGAACTGGTTGGTGGCCGGCGGAACGATGGTACGCATGGCTTGGGGCAGGGTGACGTGCCAAAAGATCGCGTTGTCGCGCATGCCCAGCGCGAGGGCGGCTTCGCGTTGGCCGTGGGGCACGCCGAGGATGCCGGCGCGGAAGATTTCGCTCAGGTAGGCGCCATAGTTCAGCGACAGCGCAATGATCCCGGCCGTGATCGCCCCAGGTACCAAGCCCAGTTGCGGCAGGCCCAGGTAGATCAGCAGGATTTGGATCAGCAGCGGCGTACCGCGAAAAAATGAGGCGTAGAAGGTCGCGATGCCGAACGCCACCGCACTGCGGGACAGGCGCCCCAGCGCCGTGACGAAACCCAGCGCCGACGACACCAGAATCGAACACAGGCACAGGAACAGCGTCAACGCCGCGCCCTGCAGGAAGCCATTGGGCGCCAGATGCAGGCCGACCAGGTTCGGCAGCTTGTCGAGAATGATCGAGAACTTCAGGTCAAAGCTCAGGAAGAAACTGGCAAACAGGGCGAACAGCGCCGCCCAGGTCAGGTAAAGCCGTGTGCGAAAACTCATCGGCTGATATCAGCGCCGATCCATTTTTGCGACAGCTTGCTCAAGGTGCCGTCCTGCTTGAGCTGGGCAAACACCTCACGCACTTTGCTGTCCCACGCGGCGTCGCCTTTTTCGATGGCCACTGAGTTGGGCTCCGAGTACAGCGGTTCGCCAGCCAGCTTGAAGCGCTTGTCCTGGGTCAGGCGCGGTTGGGCGGTGACCAGGTTGGTGAGGATCGCATCCAGGCGCACGCCGACACCCAGGCCGAGGTCCTGGAAGGCGACGTTATCGGTGTCGTACGGGGCGATCTGCACGTTCTCGAATGGGTACTGCAACTGCGTGTCTTCGGCGCCTTCGATCACCAGGTTCTTGTTCAGGTAGCTCTCATAGCTGGAGGCGCTGGTGAGGCCGACTTTCTTGCCGCTCAGATCCTTGGCGGCGTGGATGCGGTCATCCTTGGCATTGACCACGATCACGGCCGGGGAAGCGTAGTACTCCACCGGGAAATCAAACACTTCGGCGCGGGCCTTGCTCGGGGTCATCGAGCAGATGCAGATATCGTAGCGCCCGCTCCAGCGGCCGGCGGCGATAACGTCCCAGGACGGCGTTTCCAGGCGCAGCTTTACGCCCAACTTTTGTGCCACGGCCTTGGCCACATCGACGTCGAAGCCGTCGAGTTGGTTCTGGTCATTGAGGAACGAGAACGGCGGATAGCTTTCCATCAGCACGCCCACCAGCTCTTTTTTCTGCTCAATCCGCTCCAGCGTGGCCCCGCCGAAGGCTTGGGTCGAGGCAGCCAGTATCATCAGGCCCAGGGCCAGCAGGGGTTTAAGTTTCACGAAGGACACCTTTAGAAAAAAGAGTTGGTACGAACCGGATTGAACGTATTAAATAGTTATAAGAACGACTCTCATAGTGAGTTATTTTCATAAGCTTATGAGTAAAAAGCATATGGGCGCAGAAACAGTAATCCTCGATGGTGGCATGGGCCGTGAACTGCAACGCCGTGGCGCGCCGTTCCGCCAGCCGGAGTGGTCGGCGTTGGCCTTGAGCGAAGCGCCGCAGGCGGTGGAGGCGGTGCACGCGGCCTATATCGACAGCGGTGCCAACGTGATCACCAGCAACAGCTACGCGGTGGTGCCGTTTCATATCGGTGAAGCGCGGTTTGCGGCTGAAGGCCAAGCCCTGGCGGCGTTGGCGGGTGAGTTGGCGCGTCGTGCGGTGACGGCCTCGGGCAAAAACGTGCGGGTGGCCGGTTCGCTGCCGCCGCTGTTTGGCTCGTATCGCCCCGATCTGTTCGAGGCTGAGCGGGTGACCGAACTGCTGACGCCTCTGGTACAGGGCCTGGCGCCCCACGTTGATCTGTGGCTGGCGGAAACCCAGAGTTCGATCATTGAGGCGAAGGCGATCAAGGCCGGCCTGCCGCAGGATGGCAAGCCGTTCTGGCTGTCGTTTACCTTGAAAGACGAAGACACCGACGACGTGCCGCGCCTGCGCTCCGGCGAGCCGGTGGCAGACGCCGCCGAAGCGGCGGCGCAGTTGGGTGTGCAGGTGCTGTTGTTCAATTGCAGCCAGCCGGAAGTGATTGGCGCGGCCATCGACGCGGCGCGTCAGACCTTCGCGCGCCTTGGCGTGGCGATCCAGATCGGCGCCTACGCCAATGCCTTCCCGCCACAACCCAAGGAAGCCACGGCCAATGATGGCCTGGACCCGTTGCGCGACGACCTCGACCCGCCGGGCTACCTGCATTGGGCTGCGGACTGGCAGAAACGCGGTGCCAGCCACTTGGGCGGTTGCTGCGGGATCGGGCCGGAGCATATTGCGGTGCTGGCCCAAAAGCTGAAGTAAGGCTTAAGCCTGGCGGCACTCCGCCAGGCCTTTCAACTGACCCGAAGCGCTCTGGTTGGACTCCGACAACCACGCCTCAAACCCTGCGCCTACCTTCGGCCACTCCCCATCCAGAATCGAATACCACGCGGTATCGCGGTTCTGCCCCTTGACCACCATGTGCTGGCGGAACACTCCCTCGAAACTGAACCCCAACCGCTCGGCCGCGTATTTGGAGCGGGCATTGCCGTTGTTGCACTTCCATTCCAGGCGGCGGTAGCCCTGTTCGAATGCGTACTTGGCCAGCAGGTAAACGGCTTCGGTGCTTTTCGGCGAGCGTTGCATCGGCGCGCCAAAAGTGACGTGGCCGATCTCGATGCGGCCCTGGGCCGGGACGATGGACATCAGGCTGAGGATGCCCTGTACTTCGCCGCTGGCGCGGTCAACCACGCTGAAGAAATACGGGTCGCTGTTGGCGGCGTGGTTGTTCAGCCAGGCATCGAATGCGGCACGCTCGGTAAACGGCCCGTAAGGCAGGTAATCCCAAAGCTTCGGATCGGCGCCGGGGCCATCGAGGGCTTGCCACAGCTGATCGGCGTGGCGTGCCGGGTCGAGTTTTTCCAGGCGAATAAAGCGCCCTTCAAGCAGGTGGGTGCTGGGTGCCGGGACGCCTTTCCAGTCGGCGGGGGAAATGGACATGCTGCGCTCCTTAAAGGCCTTTGCGAAATTGGATAAAGCCAGGGCGTTCGGCGATGCGTTCGTACAACTGAATCGCCGTGGCATTGGTCTCATGGGTCAACCAGTGGACCTTGCAGCAGCCGTCCGCTTTGGCGGTGGTGTAGACGAATTCGATCAGTTTGCGACCCACGCCGGTAGCGCGCTGGCTCGGGTCCACAAACAGGTCCTGCAGGTAGCAGGAGTTCTCGATGCTCCAGTTGGAGCGGTGGTAGATGAAGTTAACCATGCCCACTGCCTTGCCGTCCTGCCAGGCCAGGGCCGAGTAGGTCGGTTCCTGGGGGTTGATCAGGCGTTGCCAGGTGCTCTGGCTCACTGCGTCAGGCAGCTCGGTGTTGTAGAAGGTCAAATAGGCCTGCCACAGCGGCAGCCACGCGGCGTGGTCGGCGGCGGTGACGGGGCGGATGTCGATCTGGCTCATTCTGAAACTCCTTGGCGAATAAAGCGCGCGAGGGCCTGGTCGCGCACGTCGGGGCTGGCGGCCAGGCCTTCGCGCATGCCGGCCATATCTGCCGCGCTGCGGTTCTGGCCGAGTTTGCGTTTGCCGATCACACGCTTGATCGGCAGGGCGAAGCCGACGATGGCCTTGAGCATGCCGTCAATGTAGTCGGCCGGAGCGTCGCTGACGGCCCAGGGTTGGGCGCGGCCGGTTTCGTGGCGTTCGGTCAGGGCGCTGACCAGCGCGAGCAGGCGCTCGGCGTCGGTGAACACTTCAGCTTTGCCGTAAGCGTGGACGGCGATGTAGTTCCAGGTCGGCACCACTTTGCCGTGCTCGGCCTTGGCCGGGTAGAACGCCGGGCTGATATAGGCGTCGGCGCCTGCGAAAATCACTAGCGCGTCGCTGCCATTTTGCAAGTCGCGCCACTGCGGATTGGCCTTGGCCAGGTGTCCATAGAGCGTGCCGTTGGGGCCTTCATCGGGGTTGAGCAACAGTGGCAGGTGACTGGCCTGCAGGCCTTGCTCGCCAAAGGTCACCACCTGCGCCAGGCGTGTGTGCTGGATCAGTTGCTGGATTTCAGGCAAGTCGTCGATGGCGAAGGCGCGAGGTGTGTACATAAATATTTTCCTTGGCGAATGCCTGCATCCTAGGCAGGCTAATGGTTCGTTGTAAGAGCCATCTACTGCTTATTTCATAGGTCCAATTGCGTGCCAGCCATCGAACCTCCGCTGTCCTTCAACCCCGCCGGTATTGAGCTGGATCGCCGCCAGGGCCTTAGCCGTCAGCTTTATCAAGCGTTGCGCCAACGGGTGTTGGACGGGCGATTGGCCAGCGGCACACGTTTGCCGGCCAGCCGCGATCTGGCGGCCGCGCTGGCGATCTCCCGCAACAGCGTGGTGCGGGCGTACGATCAGCTGTACGCCGAAGGTTTTATCGAAGGGCGGGTGGGTGATGGCACGTATGTGGCGCAATTGACGCCTGCGCCGAGTCCGACAAAAAAATTATCCACAAAACTGTCCACAGGGTTTTCAACAGGCTTATCCCCAGCCTTATCCACAATTTGCGCCGAATCAGCAGAAAATTTCCCGGCGCAGGTTATCCACAGCCCGGCTATTGAGCGGATGGAAAAGAACCATCTGCCGCTGCCGCCAACGGGGCCTCCACGAGCTTTTCGCGTGGGCGTGCCGGCTTTTGATCTGTTCCCTTTCGACGTGTGGGCCAAGCTGAACGCGGCATTCTGGCGCAAGCCGGACTTTCAGCAGCTGTGTTACGGCGACCCGGCGGGTGATGGCCGCTTGCGTGGCTTGATCGCTGCTTATCTGCGCAGTTCCCGGGGTATGCATTGCAGTGCTGAGCAAATAGTGATCACCAGTGGTGCGCAGCAGGCAATCAGCCTTTGTGCACAGCTGTTGGTTGAGCCCGGTACGGGGGTGGCCATTGAAAACCCAGGCTACCGCGCCGCCGGCCATGCCTTCGCCGTTGCCGGGGCAACCTTGCATGGCGTAGCCGTAGACCAGGAAGGCATCGACTGCACGGCGCTGTCGGCGCTGGATGACTGTCATTTGGCGTACGTCACCCCATCCCACCAGTACCCGTTGGGCGTGGTGATGAGCCTGACGCGGCGCCTGGAACTGTTGGCCTGGGCCGAACGACGTGGCTGTTGGATCATCGAGGACGACTACGATGGCGAGTACCGCTACAGCGGCGCGCCGCTGGCACCTTTGGCGGCGCTGGATCGCAGTGGACGGGTGTTGTACGTCGGCACTTTTGGCAAGGTCGCGTTCCCGGCGCTGCGCCTCGGGTATCTGGTACTGCCGCCAGGCTTGGTGCAGGCATTCGCTCAGCGCCGGGCAGTGGATGTGCGGCACTCGGAGATCAGCACCCAGGCGGTAATGGCCGAGTTCATGGCGACGGGGCATTTCCAGCGGCACATTCGCCGCATGCGCCGCGCCGCGTTGAGTCGGCGTAACACCTTGCTGGCAGGATGGCCGCACGCACTGCCGGGGGTTGGCGAATTGCCCGGCGTCGCCGCCGGCCTGCACTTGACCGTACGCGTGGACAGCCTCGCCCGGGAGCGTGAGCTGCTGGCCCAGGCGCGTTCCGCCGATGTCGAGATCAATGGCCTGAGCACTTATTGGCTGCCGAACTCTGTCACCGCGCCCGACCAACGTGCCGGCCTCGTCCTGGGGTTCGCAGCGGTGCCCGAAGCCGCAATTGCCCAGGCGCTTATGCGCTTGCGTAAAGCCTGGTCATGAGGGTCCATGCAAGGGACCGACAGGTCAGCGGCGGAGGTGATTATGTATAGGCGATCAGCTCACCGCACAGGTCCAGCTCCACCAGGCGGCGAACCTCGGCGGTGGCGAGGCCGGCGCCGATCAGCGCGTTGAGCTTGCCGAACGCCGCCTCACGGGTCATCCCACCGCCCGACAACACGCCTACGCCACGCAGGCGGCTGCCCGCTTCGTACACATCCAGTTCTACACCGCCTTCATGGCATTGCGTGATTGCCACCACGACCACACCCTGCTCCTGGGCCCGTTTGAGGCTGTCGAGGAAGGCCGGGTTGTCGCTGGGGCCGGTGCCGCTGCCATAACACTCCAGGACCACCGCCTGGATACCGCTGTCGATCATGGCATCCAATTGCACGGCGCTCATGCCCGGCACCAGCGGCAGCACACCGATGTTGGCCAGCGCCTTGGGCTCACGGTAGTCCAGGGCTGCCGGGGTTGTATCGGCCTTGCTCGCGCTGCTGCTGCGCTGCAGTGCTGCAAACGGATGGCGACCAAAGCTGCGGATCTTCGCGCAACGGGTCGGGGCCATCAGCGCGCCGTGGAAATACAAATGCACGCCGGGCGCCAGGCCTTGATCCAACGCCGCCAGTGCTCCGCTGACGTTTTCCCAGGCATCGCTGTCCGGCACGCCCGCCGGCAACATCGAGCCGGTAAACACCACCGGCGCCGGCAGGCCCAGCAGTTGGAAGCTCATGGCGGCTGCGCTGTAGGCCAGGGTGTCGGTGCCGTGCAGGATCAACACCGCGTCGCAACCCTCGTTCACGGCGTCGATCACGGCGCTGTGCAGGCGCTGCCAATAAGCGGGCGTCATGTTGGCGCTGTCGATCAGCGGCGCCATTTCCCGGAAGCGCCACTTGGGCACTGGCTGGTTGGCGAGCTGCTCGCGCATGCGCGCTTCAAAGCCGGATGCCGGGGCCAGGCCATTGGCGCTGGCCTGCATGCCGATGGTGCCGCCGGTGTAGAGCACCATCACGTTGTTAGCTGGTTGCATCGAAGAATCTCCTGAACGAAAAACGCCGCCGGGCCCAGAGCATGCCCAAGGCCGGGCGGCGTGTCATCTAGCTGCGATTAACGTTGCGCTTGAGCGCTCAGTTCCGCCGCCGGGGCCGCTTCGGATTTCACCGGGTTTGCCGGCCAAGCCGAGCGGTCCAGGTCCAGGTCAGGGAACTGGCTGGAGTCGAACACCGGGGTCTTGATGCCTGCGGCGCGCTGGTTGTCGTAGTCGTTCAGGATGCGCATGGCGATCTTGAACAGGAACGCCAGGGCGAACAGGTTAACGAAGGCCAGCAGGGTCATGGTGATGTCGGCAAACGCGAACACCGTGCTCAGGTTCTCGATGGAGCCCCAGAAAATCAGCGCCAGTACCAATGCGCGGTAGCCCATCAGCACCTTGCGGTTATTGCCCACCAGGAAGCGCAGGTTGCTCTCGCCGAGGTAGTAGTTGTACATGATCGAGGTGAACACGAACAACGCCAGGGCCACCGAGATGAACATGCGGCCCCAGTCACCGACCACTGCCGCCAGGGAGTTCTGGGTCAGGGCAATGCCGTCGCCTTCAAAACCTGGGGTATAGAAGCCGGAAAGCAGGATCAGCAGCGCGGTGCAGGTGCAGATCACGAAGGTGTCGAGGAACACGCTGAACGCCTGGACCACGCCCTGGGCGATCGGGTGTTCTACGGAGGCCACCGCTGCCACGTTAGGCGCACTGCCCAAACCGGCTTCGTTGGCGAACACGCCGCGCTTCACACCCATGATGATTGCGCTGCCCACCAGGCCACCGAAGGCCTGGTCGAGGCCGAACGCGCTCTTGACGATGGTCGCGAGCATGGCCGGTACGTGGTCGAATTGCAGCACGATCACGTACAGGGTCACGGCGATATAGATCAGGGTCTTGACCGGCACCAGCAGGTCGGCGATCGAGGCGATGCGCTTGATCCCGCCGATGAACACCAGGCCCAGCAATGCCGCCAGGGCCAGGCCGGTATAGGTGGTGTCGAGGCCGAAGGCGTTGTTGAGCGAGTGGGTCACCGCGTGGGCTTGCAGGCCGTTGAACGCGAAGCCGAAGGTCACCAGCAGCAGGAACGCCATCACCATACCCAGCCAGCGTTTTTGCAGGCCATGCTGGATGTAATAGGCCGGGCCGCCACGGTAGGTGCCCTCTGCGTCAGTGCGCTTGTACAGCTGGCCGAGGGAGCACTCGATAAAGCTCGACGACATGCCCACCAACGCGGTGACCCACATCCAGAACACGGCACCTGGGCCGCCAAGGGTAACGGCAATGCCGACACCGGCGATGTTACCGGCGCCTACGCGGCCGGCCAGGCTGAGCATCAGCGCCTGGAACGAGCTGAGTTGGCCGGAGCTGCTCTTCAGGCTGTCTTTGAACACCGAGAACATATGGAAAAAGTGACGCAGTTGTACGAAACGCGAGCGGATCGTGAAATAACCGCCGAGCCCGACAATGAGCACGATCAGTACTTTCCCTGAGAGGAAGTCGTTGATGACTTCGAGCATGGAGTGTTCCTCGCTGATTTTTCTAATGGCAAACGCAGGACGGTTCGACGCAATCGCTAAGCACCAGGCAGTGCACGACCGTTCGACCCCAATCCTTTTGCGGGTTGTTATTCATGCGGTTTCGCGCTGTACCGGGCCTCGTTACCGACGGCCGCAGACGCGAGAGGGGCGGCACTATACCTAGGCGAACGTGATCCGTCTGCTCGGGCTGATTAAAGGTTTCAGCCAAGCTGTTGCAGGCAAGGTGGGTTTGCAGGGCGATATTGGATTTTTTATGGGCGTCATTTCACAACCTTGAGGCAAAAAAAAGGGCCTGAAGAACGAGCCTTCGGGCCCTCAAAAGGTGAGAGGTGTCTAGTCCCTCAACCTGGTGAGCAGTGCAACAAACGCTTAGGCCTTCAACGGGACCAAGCGTGGAGCGATCATGTTTTCGGGGCGCAGGATGTCGTCGAGCATGGCGTCGTCGAGCAAGCCTTCTTCGCGCACCAGTTCCAGCACGCCGCGGCCGCTTTCGAGAGCGATACGCGCGATGCGGGTGGCGTTTTCATAGCCGATGTACGGGTTCAGCGCGGTGACCAGGCCGATGGAATGCTCCACCAGTTCGCGGCAGCGCGCTTCGTTGGCGGTGATGCCGACGATGCAGTGTTCGCGCAGCATGTCCATGGCGCGTTGCAGCAGGCGGATCGAGTCGAAGATCTTGAAAGCGATCAACGGCTCCATCACGTTCAGTTGCAACTGGCCGCCTTCGGCCGCCATGGTCAGGGCCAGGTCGTTGCCGATCACTTGGAACGCGACTTGGTTCACGGCTTCCGGGATCACCGGGTTGACCTTGCCAGGCATGATCGAGCTGCCTGGCTGACGCGCCGGCAGGTTGATCTCGTTGATCCCGGTGCGTGGGCCGCTGGACAGCAGGCGCAGGTCGTTGCAGATCTTCGACAGCTTCACGGCGGTACGCTTGAGCATGCCGGAGAACAGCACGAAGGCGCCCATGTCGGAGGTGGCTTCGATCAAGTCGGCAGCCGGTACCAGCGGCTGGCCGCTGATGGTGGCCAGGCGTTGTACGGCCAGGGCCTGGTAACGCGGGTCGGCGTTGATGCCGGTGCCGATGGCGGTGCCGCCCAGGTTCACTTCGGTCAGCAACTCTGGCGCTAGGGTTTTCAGGCGGGCCAGGTCTTCGCTGAGGGTGGTGGCGAAGGCGCGGAATTCCTGGCCGAGGGTCATCGGCACGGCGTCTTGCAGTTGGGTGCGGCCCATTTTGAGCACATGGCCGAACTCGACGCCTTTGGCGGCGAAGGCTTGGATCAGGCTGTCGAGGCTGGCCAGAAGCGCGTCATGGCCCAGCAGCAGACCCAGGCGGATCGCGGTCGGGTAGGCGTCGTTGGTCGACTGCGCCATGTTCACGTCGTTGTTGGGGTGCAGGTATTGGTATTCGCCCTTCTGGTGACCCATGGCCTCCAGCGCGATGTTGGCGATGACTTCGTTGGCATTCATGTTGGTTGAAGTGCCGGCGCCGCCTTGAATCATGTCCACCACGAACTCTTCGTGGAAATCGCCGCGGATCAGACGGGCACAGGCTTCGCTGATGGCAGCGTGCTTGGCTTCGCTGAGCTGGCCCAACTCGCGGTTGGCATCAGCGGCTGCTTGCTTGACCATTGCCAGGCCGACCACCAATTTCGGGTAATGCGAAATCGGAACGCCCGAGAGGCGGAAGTTATTCACCGCTCGCAGGGTCTGGATGCCGTAATACGCTTGGGCGGGTACTTCGAGTACGCCAAGCAGGTCTTTTTCTGTGCGGAATGATGCAGCGGAGGACATGACGGAAATCATCTCGATAGGGACCCGGAACAGGCCGGAACACCGCGAATGCTAGGCTTGTAGGAAAATTTGGGCCAATGCTGTTCAGCACTGGCCTATGCATAAACGGCATAATGCAGATGTGACCCGGCTATGATGGCGGGCGTGTGTGCCAAAATGGTGCGTACCCGTGGGAGGCAGTGATGAACCTTGAGAGCAAATGGCTGGAAGACTTCAGCGCCTTGGCGGCGACGCGCAGCTTTTCCCAGGCGGCGGAGCGGCGCTTTGTCACCCAGCCGGCGTTCAGTCGACGTATCCGCAGCCTTGAGGCCGCGCTCGGGCTGACTCTGGTCAATCGCTCACGCACCCCGGTGGAGCTGACGGCGGCGGGGCAACTGTTTCTGGTCACCGCGCGCACCGTGGTCGAGCAGCTTGGTGAAGTGCTGCGCCATTTGCATCATTTGGAAGGCGGGCAGGGCGAAGTCATGCAAGTGGCCGCCGCCCACTCCCTGGCGCTGGGTTTCTTCCCGCGCTGGATCGCGCAGTTGCGCAACGAGGGTTTGAACATCGCCACGCGGCTGGTCGCCACCAACGTCGGCGATGCTGTGCACGCCCTGCGCGAAGGTGGCTGCGACCTGATGCTGGCGTTCTACGACCCGGACGCGGCGATGCAGATGGACGCGGAAATCTTCCCGTCGCTGCATTTGGGCAACACCGAAATGCTCCCGGTGTGCGCCGCCGATGCCGACGGCAAACCGCTGTTTGACCTGGAAGGCGAGGGCAGCGTGCCGTTGCTGGCCTACAGCGCGGGTGCCTTCCTCGGGCGTTCGGTGCATTTACTGCTGCGCCAGCGCGCACTGCGTTTTACCACCGTGTACGAAACCGCCATGGCCGACAGCCTCAAAAGCATGGCCCTGGAAGGCCTGGGCATCGCCTGGGTGCCGCAACTGAGTGTGCGGGCGGAATTGGCCCGTGGCGAACTGGTGGTGTGCGGCGGGCCGCAATGGCATGTGCCGCTGGAGATTCGTCTGTATCGGTGTGCGTTGGTGCGCAAGGCGAATGTGCGGTTGTTGTGGCGCAAGTTGGAAGGTGGCGCTGCCCAAAGTACCTGAGCCAAACACGAATCGAATGTGGGAGGGGGCTTGCCCTAATGCCAGTCAGTTAAGGGCGAACACCGTACCTGTGGCGAGGGAGCTTGCTCCCGCTGGGCCGCGAAGCGGCCCCAAAAATGGGACTGCTGCGCAGTCCAACGGGAGCAAGCTCCCTCGCCACAGGTTACTTTTTGCCCTTTTATCTCTTAACTGACCGGCATTAGGGCTTGCCCCCGATGGCGGTGTATCAGCACAACTTCCGGTGGATGCTGAATCTATGGCAAATGGGCTGTTGTGGTGAGCGGGCTTGTCCCGCGCTGGGCTGCGAAGCAGCCCCAATAAGGTCACCGCAGAGTGCCAGAATCAATCGAGGTGAACGTTTTGGGGCTGCTTCGCAGCCCAGCGCGGGACAAGCCCGCTCACCACAGGGTTATGTGTCAGCCTTTAAGAGTTGTGTAGATACCCATGCTCATCGGGGGCAAGTCGAATCGTCGAACCGCCCCTCCCACAGGGTTTTGCGGTGTTTTGTACTGACTCTTGAGTCAATAAAACCGCCGGTTTGGGCGGTAAGACAGATGGTCATCCCAGGGGCTGTTTATCTGGATTATTACGGTATACTGCGCGGCCTTCGGCCGGTCCAACCGGCCTTAATTCGTACACCAAGCCACGCCGGATTTCCCGCGTGGCTTGTTGTTTTTTGACGCGCCTGCGGGCGCCCAGAGAGAAGAGGCACGACGATGAGTGCATTGGTTGGCGTGATCATGGGCTCCAAGTCCGATTGGTCCACCCTTAGCCACACCGCCGATATGCTGGAAAAACTCGGCATTCCGTATGAAGTGAAAGTGGTCTCTGCCCACCGCACCCCGGATTTGCTGTTCCAGTATGCCGATGAAGCAGAATCCCGTGGCATCGAGGTAATCATCGCCGGTGCCGGCGGCGCAGCGCACCTGCCGGGCATGTGTGCAGCCAAGACTCACCTGCCAGTGCTGGGCGTACCGGTGCAGTCGGCAATGCTCTCGGGCGTGGATTCGCTGTTGTCCATCGTGCAGATGCCGGCCGGTATCCCGGTGGCTACCCTGGCGATCGGCAAGGCTGGTGCGATCAACGCTGCCCTGCTGTCCGCCAGCATCCTGGGCGCCAAGCATCCGCAGTTCCACGCGGTGCTGAAAAAATTCCGTGCTGAGCAGACAGACAGCGTGCTGGACAATCCAGACCCACGTATCGCCTGAGGTTGTTGACGATGAAAATCGGTGTAATCGGTGGCGGCCAACTGGGCCGCATGCTGGCTTTGGCGGGTACCCCGCTGGGGATGAACTTCGCTTTCCTGGACCCGGCGCCGGACGCCTGCGCTGCGGCCCTGGGTGAACACCTGCGTGCTGACTACAGCGACCCGGACCACCTGCGCCAACTGGCCGATGAGGTCGACCTGGTGACCTTCGAGTTCGAAAGCGTCCCGGCCGAAACCGTGGCCTTCCTGTCGCAGTTCGTGCCGGTGTACCCGAGCGCCGAAGCCCTGCGCATTGCTCGCGACCGCTGGTTCGAAAAGAGCATGTTCAAGGACCTGGGCATTCCGACTCCCGCCTTCGCCGACATCCAGTCCCAGGCGGACCTGGACGCCGCTGTCGCCAGCATCGGCCTGCCAGCCGTGTTGAAAACCCGTACCCTGGGTTACGACGGCAAGGGCCAGAAGGTCCTGCGCACCGCTGCCGATGTGGTCGGCACCTTCGCCGAACTGGGCAGCGTCGCCTGCCTGCTGGAAGGCTTCGTGCCGTTCACCGGTGAAGTCTCGCTGATTGCCGTGCGGGCCCGTGATGGCGAGACCCGCTTTTACCCATTGGTGCACAACACCCACGACAGCGGCATTCTCAAGCTGTCCGTGGCCAGTACCGAGCACCCGTTGCAGGCGCTGGCCGAAGACTATTCCAGCCGTGTGCTCAAGCAACTGGATTATGTCGGCGTGATGGCGTTCGAATTCTTTGAAGTCGACGGCGGCCTCAAGGCCAACGAAATCGCCCCGCGCGTGCACAACTCCGGGCACTGGACTACTGAAGGCGCCGAGTGCAGCCAGTTCGAAAACCACCTGCGGGCGGTAGCGGGCTTGCCCCTGGGCTCCACGGCCAAGATCGGCGAGAGCGCCATGCTCAACTTCATCGGTGTGGTGCCGCCGGTTGAGCGTGTGATGGCGATTGACGATTGCCACGTGCATCACTACGGCAAAGCCTTCAAGGCCGGGCGCAAGGTCGGCCACGCCAACCTGCGCTGCAAGGACCGCGCGACGCTGCAAGCGCAGATCCTCAAGGTTGAAGCGCTGATCGCCGAGCAATAAGCCAAGCCCGACGGGAACCATTGGTGGCCGTCGTCTCTCTGATTGCAGGATGCCAAAGCCTGACTAGGCTTTGGCATAGCTCACTTCATTCAGAGGGAAATGCCATGGGTATCATCGGAACCATCTTTATCGGCTTGATCGTCGGCCTGCTCGCGCGTTTCCTCAAGCCAGGCGACGACAGCATGGGCTGGATCATGACCATCCTGCTGGGTATCGCCGGCTCCCTGGCCGCGACCTACGGTGGTCAGGCACTGGGTATCTACCAAGCAGGTCAGGGCGCAGGCTTTCTGGGCGCGCTGGTCGGGGCGATCATCCTGCTGGTGATCTACGGCCTGATCAAAAAGAAGTAATCAGCCGACAAAGTCCTCTGCGCTGCGCAGGCGCAGAGGGCTAGAATGCTCGGCACTTGTAATTGCCGAGCCTCTCCATGCGCCGTCTTCTGTTGACTCTCCTCCTGCTGGGCTCTGGCCTGGCGCACGCCAGTGAATTGCCGGAAACCGACTGGCTCGACCTGATGCCGATGTCGGACCAAAAGGCCCTCGAAGCCATGCCCGAGATCGACCACAACTCCCCGGAAGCTCAAGGCACCTTTACCGACAAGGGTGGTTTGAAGCAGAGCAAAGGCTTGCCCGCGGTGATGTATTCGACCAAGACCGTGGCGGCCATGAACGGCAAGAACATCCGTATCGGCGGCTACCCGGTGCCGTTGGAAACCGATGCCAAGGGCCGTAGCACGCTGTTCTTCCTGGTGCCGTACCCAGGCGCGTGCATCCACGTGCCGCCACCGCCGCCTAATCAATTGGTGCTGGTGCGTTATCCCAAGGGGCTGAAGCTGGATGATATCTACACGCCGCTGTGGGTGACGGGCACGTTGAAGGTGGAGAAGGTTAACAATGACTTGGCGGATGCGGCGTATGCGCTGGATGCGGGGAAGGTGCGGGTGGTGAAGGAGTCAGACCTCTAGAACCCGACACATAACCATGTGGGAGGGGGCTTGCCCCTCCCACATTTGATTGGGTTTACAGAGCTATACCGCAGATGCTCACGCCCAACGTGTGATGTTCACCCGGCGCCAGCGCCACCACATCCTTCAGCACATTCGCCGTCTCGATGCACAGCATGCCTGTCCAGCCATCGTCGGCCATGTCGTCGAAGGCCTTGGCGCGTTCGGTCCAGGGGTTCCAGATCACGGTGGATTTCGAGCCTTCGCTGATGAGCTGGATACGGCGCCGCCAATCCTTGTCGATGATGGTCAGCTCTGCAGGCGTGTCGAGATAGATGCGGTCGGTCTCGGCACTGAAGTGCAGCAGGCCGGATTGCTTCTTCTCGCTCCAGCCATCGGCGGTGTCGATGTACGCCGAGCCGTCCAGGCCGTCGACCTGCACGTTGCGCACATCGCTGACGGCGAAGTAGGTGTGCAGCGCCTGGCTCAGGGTGACGGTGTCGGTGCCCCGGTTATGGCTGGTCAGGCGGATGTGCAGTTGGTCGTCCAGCCGCAGGCTCAGTGTCAGGTCAACCTGATGGGGCCAGCCGGGGAAGCCGCCTGCCGGTACGGGCAGTGTCAGGTCCACGCGCAGGGCTTCGCCTTCCAGTTCGCTCCCCGCCAATTCCCAGCGTGCCGTACGCGCAAAACCGTGGGCGCCGGCAGGTTGGTCACTCTGGCGCATCGCCTTTACGCTTTGCGGGTTACGGTCGAACACGCCAAACCATGGCCAGCACACCGGTACACCGGTTCGGATGCCTTTGCCTTGCTTGAACACCGCCGCCGGGTTAGACCAGATCAGCGGCTGCTCGCCCTCACGCCCGTAACTGAAGATATGCGCGCCCTGCTGGGCGACCATCAATTGCGCGCCGTTGTGGCGGATACGCCAGCAGTCCAGCTCGTCGATTTTCAGGGTTTCAACGTGGGGCGTAGGCATACACAGCACTCTTCATGGCAGGCAATGGGGCAATGGACCGTCAAAACCCGGCGAGGTTTAACGTGCGCGCGACGGCACCGAACGCGTGCGGCCACTGCCGTCGATGGCGACGAACACAAACACCGCCTCGGTGACCTTGCGCCATTCGCTGGACAGCGGGTCGTCGCTCCACACTTCGACCATCATCTGGATCGAGCTGCGGCCGATTTCCAGGGCCTGAGTATAGAAGGACAACTGCGCGCCCACTGCCACCGGCACCAGAAACGCCATGCGATCAATCGCCACGGTGGCCACGCGACCGCCCGCGACCTTGCTGGCCATTGCCGTGCCGGCCAGGTCCATCTGCGCGACCAGCCAGCCGCCGAAGATATCGCCAAAGCCGTTGGTCTCGCGCGGAAGCGCGGTGATTTGCAGGGCGAGGTCGCCTTGCGGGATAGGGTCTTCTTGTTCGAGTTCGATCATGCCGGAGATGCCTCTCAAGACTGCGGGTTCTTGCGCGTGCGTGGGCCGAGTATATCGACACCCTTGCGCCGCGACGACCTTCTGTGGCTGATTTGGTCGGCAATTGGCCGCTGTATCGCGGCTTTTTGCGGCAACTGTGCTTGTGATGTGCTTTTGCAAGCGATTTGCTATCTTGCCCAACCCGTCCTGGCTCAGCCAGCACACCGGATCTGCCGTCCTGACTAATAAGAGAAGCCTTGCCATGTCCTCCGTGCCCGCAAGCAGTGCGCAGCCTTCGCGCCCGCTGACCCGCAACGACTACAAAACCCTGTCGCTGTCTGCCTTGGGCGGGGCGCTGGAGTTCTACGATTTCATCATTTTCGTGTTTTTCGCCACCGTGGTCGGAAAACTGTTCTTCCCTGCCGACATGCCTGAATGGCTGCGCATGATGCAAACCTTCGGCATCTTCGCCGCCGGTTACCTGGCCCGCCCACTGGGCGGCATCATCATGGCGCACTTCGGCGACCTGCTGGGCCGCAAGAAAATGTTCACCCTGAGCATCTTCATGATGGCCGTACCGACCCTGATCATGGGCCTGCTGCCGACCTACGCGCAGATCGGCCTGTGGGCACCGATCCTGTTGCTGCTGATGCGCGTCATCCAGGGCGCGGCGATTGGCGGCGAAGTGCCGGGCGCGTGGGTGTTCGTCTCCGAACACGTACCGCCACGCCATATCGGCTACGCCTGCGGTACCCTGACCAGCGGCCTTACGGCCGGTATCCTGCTGGGTTCGCTGGTGGCCACCGCAATCAACACGCTTTACACCCCTGAGCAGGTCTCGGATTACGCCTGGCGTGTTCCGTTCCTGTTGGGTGGCGTGTTCGGCCTGCTGTCGGTGTACCTGCGTCGCTGGCTGCACGAAACGCCGATCTTCGCCGAAATGCAGCAACGCAAGACGTTGGCCGCCGAGCTGCCATTGCGCGCGGTACTGCGCGACCACCGTGGCGCCATCGTGCTGTCGATGCTGCTGACCTGGTTGCTGTCGGCCGGCGTGGTGGTGGTTATCCTCATGACCCCGACCGTGCTGCAAACCATCTACCACTTCAGCCCGACCGTAGCGCTGCAAGCCAACAGCCTGGCCATCGTGACCCTGAGCCTGGGCTGCATCGCCTCCGGCGCCTTGGCTGACCGCTTCGGTGCGGGCCGCGTGCTCATTAGCGGTTGCGCGCTGCTGCTGGCCACTTCTTGGACGCTCTACCACAGCCTGTTGGCCCACCCGGACTGGCTGTTCCCGCTGTACGCCTTGACCGGCCTGTTTGTCGGCACAATCGGCGTGGTGCCGTACGTGATGGTCAAAGCCTTCCCACCCGTGGTGCGTTTCAGCGGCTTGTCGTTTTCCTACAACGTGGCCTATGCCGTGTTCGGCGGTCTGACGCCACTGGCGGTCTCGCTGCTGATGAAAGAAAGCCCGATGGGCCCGTCTTACTACGTGGCTGCCCTGTGTGTGATGGGGATGGGAGTAGGCGTGTATCTGTGGAAACGCGGGCGTTAAAATCACCCGGTTCCCCTGTGGCGAGCAAGCTCGCTCGCCACAGGCTCTATAGGGGTTTGCGAACCCCCCGCTTCAAGCGCTCCAACCTCCTCGCAAGTCCCTTATTCATTGGCCTTCTCCCTTCCTGTCAGGAAATTCTTAAATAGTGGCCTTTCATCTAACTGTCACATTGCAGACATAGAGTGTTCACACGGCCTACCGATACTTGGCCCCGATCCAACTATCCCTATCTGCTAGGAGCAAGGCATGAAACTGAAACGTTTGATGGCGGCAATGACTTTTGTCGCTGCTGGCGTTGCGACCGCCAACGCGGTGGCCGCTGGTGTTGATCCGGCAATCCCGGCGTACGTTAAGACCACTGGTGTGTCGGGCAACTTGTCCAGCGTCGGTTCCGATACCCTGGCTAACCTGATGACCCTGTGGGCCGAGGGTTACAAAAAGGAATACCCGAACGTCAACATCCAGATTCAAGCTGCCGGCTCCGCTACTGCGCCACCTGCGCTGACTGAAGGCACCTCCAACCTGGGCCCGATGAGCCGCAAGATGAAGGACACCGAACTGGCTGCCTTCGAGCAGAAGTACGGCTACAAGCCAACCGCTATCCCGGTGGCCGTGGATGCCCTGGCCGTGTTCGTGCACAAGGACAACCCGATCCAGCACCTGACCATGGAGCAAGTGGACGCGATCTTCTCCTCGACGCGTCTGTGCGGCGGCAAAGCCGACGTGAAAACCTGGGGCGAGCTGGGCGTGACCGGCGACCTGGCCAACAAGCCAGTGCAGCTGTTCGGTCGTAACTCGGTGTCCGGCACCTACGGCTACTTCAAGGAAGAAGCCCTGTGCAAAGGCGATTACAAGCCTAACGTGAATGAACAACCAGGCTCGGCTTCGGTCGTGCAGTCGATCAGCTCCTCGCTGAACGGCATCGGTTACTCGGGCATCGGTTACAAGACCGCCAGCGTGAAAACCGTGCCTCTGGCCAAGAAAGGCAGCACTGACTACATCGAAGACACCGAAGAAAACGCCCTGAACGGCAAGTACCCGCTGTCGCGTTTCCTCTACGTGTATGTCAACAAAGCCCCGAACAAGCCTCTGGCTCCGCTGGAAGCTGAGTTCGTGAAACTGGTTCTGTCCAAACAGGGCCAGGAAGTTGTAGTGAAAGATGGCTACATCCCACTGCCAGCCAAAGTGGCCGCCAAGGCCCTGGCTGACCTGGGTCTGAAAGAAGGCAACTGATTGCCTTCGCGGGGCCGGCATACCGGCCCCGCATCCGAATTTTCTAGTCCGCTGCCAGCTATGCTTCGCGGCGGATTTGTTGCGTCACTGCACTGTCATCTTTCTGTCATACAGGATCGCTAGGGTGTGCGCATGAATGATCTGGCCAATTCCACCATGACGACGACTTCTCCTCCCAAGCGCATTGATTTCAATACGCCTGAGCTGCAACGCAAGCGCCGCATTCGCGCGCTCAAAGATCGCCTGACCCGTTGGTACGTGCTGGTGGGCGGCCTCGCCGTCCTCGGTGCTATCACCCTGATCTTCTTCTTCCTCGCCTACGTCGTCGCGCCGTTGTTCCAGGGTGCCTCGTTGACCAAGGAAGAGGCGCTCACCCCGGCCTGGATCCAGGACGCCGGCAAGCCGCTGATGATCTCCCTCGAAGAGCAGAACCAGGTCGGCATGCGGGTTTCCGACAAGGGCCAGGCGCTGTTCTTTAATGTAGAGACTGGCGCCGAGCTCAAACGCGTCGACCTGGCGCTTCCCGTGGGGACCAGCGTCGCGTCCATCGGTGAAGACCAGCCAGGCAGCCCGCTGGTGATCCTTGGTTTGTCCAATGGCCAATCGTTGGTGTTCCGCCACACCTACAAAGTGTCCTACCCGGACGGCAAGAAAACCATCACGCCAGCGATTGAATACCCTTACGGTGAAACGCCGATCGTGCTGGATGACGCCGGTCGCCCGTTGGAGCATGTAGCCCTCAACGCCACTGACACCTCCCTAGTGGTGGCAGGTTCGGCCGGTTCGCACCTGAGCGTGCTGACCCTGAGCCGCGAAGAGAACATGATGACTGGCGAAGTCACCAGCGAGCAGAAGCGTGTCGAGCTGCCGCAAATGACCGAGCCGGTGAAGGCGATCTTCATCGACCCGCGCCAGCAGTGGCTGTATGTGATCAACGGCCGTGCCCTGGCCGATGTGTTCAGCCTGCGCGACAAGAGCCTCAACGGCCGCTACAAACTGTTGGAAGATGGCAACGCCGAAATCACCGCCAGTACCCAACTGGTCGGCGGTATCTCGCTGATCATCGGTAACTCCAAAGGCGGCCTGGCCCAGTGGTTCATGGCCCGCGATCCGGATGGCGAGCAGCGCTTCAAGCAGATCCGTACCTTCCAGATGGGCACGGCGCCCATCGTTGAAATCACCGCCGAAGAACGCCGCAAGGGCTTCACCGCCCTCGACGCTTCCGGCCAGTTCGGTGTGTTCCACAGCACCGCCCATCGCACTTTGCTGGTCGACCCGGTGGTCGACGGCCAGGGCGTGTTCGGCCTGTCGCCACGGGCCAACCGCGTAATCGTGGAAGCCGGCGGCAAGCTGCAACCGTTGCTGCTCGACAACCCGCACCCGGAAGTGTCCTGGAGCGCGTTGTGGAGCAAGGTCTGGTACGAAAACTACGACGAACCTAAATACGTCTGGCAATCGACCGCTGCCAACACCGACTTCGAACCCAAGATGAGCCTGGCCCCGCTGACCTTCGGTACCTTGAAGGCCGCGTTCTACGCCATGCTGCTGGCCGCACCGCTGGCCGTCGCCGCTGCGATCTACACCGCCTATTTCATGGCCCCGAGCCTGCGCCGCAAGGTCAAGCCGGTGATCGAGTTGATGGAGGCGATGCCGACCGTGATCCTCGGCTTCTTCGCCGGCCTGTTCCTGGCGCCATACGTGGAAGGGCATCTACCGGGGATTTTCAGCCTGCTGATGCTGCTGCCGATTGGCATCCTGGTGGCGGGCTTTGTGTTCAGCCGCTTGCCGGAGTCGATTCGCCTGCGCGTCCCCGATGGCTGGGAAAGCGCGATCCTGATCCCGGTGATCCTGTTTGTGGGCTGGCTCTCGCTGTACATGAGCCCGTACCTGGAAACCTGGTTCTTCGGCGGCGACATGCGCATGTGGATCTCCCACGACCTGGGAATCACCTACGACCAGCGCAACGCGCTGGTGGTCGGCCTGGCCATGGGGTTCGCGGTGATCCCGAACATCTACTCCATCGCCGAAGACGCCGTGTTCAGCGTGCCGCGCGGCCTGACCCTGGGCTCGCTGGCCCTGGGTGCCACGCCGTGGCAGACCATGACGCGGGTGGTGATCCTGACCGCCAGCCCGGGCATCTTCTCCGCCCTGATGATCGGCATGGGCCGTGCAGTCGGCGAGACCATGATCGTGCTGATGGCCACCGGCAACACGCCGGTGATGGAGATGAACCTGTTCGAAGGCCTGCGAACGCTCGCGGCCAACGTCGCGGTGGAAATGCCGGAGTCGGAAGTGGGCGGCAGTCACTACCGCGTGCTGTTCCTCTCGGCACTGGTGCTGCTGCTGTTCACCTTCATCATGAACACCCTCGCCGAGCTGATCCGTCAGCGTCTGCGCAAGAAATACTCGTCGCTTTAAGAAAGGTAGAAGTCTGTGAAACAGAACTCCCTGAATGGATGGTTCAAGAGCGGCGCCCCCGGCGTCTGGATCAGCGGTGGCGCGGTGTCCATCGCGGTCATCATGACCATTGGGTTGCTGGCCGTGATTGCGGTGCGTGGTTTGGGCCACTTCTGGCCGGCTGACCTGATCCAGGCCAACTACAGCGTGCCGGGCCAGGAAAACCATATCGTCATCGGCGAAGTGGTGCAGAAAGAAGAAGTGCCCCGCGAGCGCCTGAAAAGTGCTGGCCTGCCGGTGCCCGATGAAGGCCCGGAATTCATGACCCGCGAGCTGATCAAGGTCGGCAACCGGGACTTGAATGGCAACGACTTCACCTGGATCGTCGGCGAATGGCTGAAGGACCAGACCACGCCGAAAAACCTGATGGCGATCGAGCGGCGTGAGTGGGGCAACTTCTACGGCACCCTGGTCAACGTCAAGCAGGATGGCAAGGTCATCGCTGAAGGCGAGGCCGCGTGGCCGGAACTGCAAGCCCGCGTCGACCGCGTCAACAAGCTGGCCGCCCAGCTCAAGAGCCTGGAAAAAACCGATATCGGCGCGATCAACGCCGGCCTCGAACGCATCCGCCTGCACGGTCGTAAACTGGAGCTGGAAGGCAAGCTCGATGCCACCGCCCAGGCTGATATGGATGCTGACCGCGCCGAGCTGAATGCCCGTTACCAGGACATCGAAGCGCGTCTGGCCGACCTGCACGCCCAGTTCAACCGCGATGCGCTGACTGCTCGCGATGGCAACGGCAAGGAAATCGAAATCGGCATCGGCAAAGTGGTGCACGCCTACCAGCCGAATGCCATGGGCACGCTGACCAAGATCGGCTTCTACTTCAGCAAAGTCTGGGAATTTTTGAGCGATGACCCACGGGAAGCCAACACTGAAGGCGGGATCTTCCCGGCCATCTTCGGCACTGTGATGATGACCCTGATCATGGCGATGATCGTGACCCCGTTCGGCGTACTGGCGGCGGTGTACCTGCGTGAATACGCCAAGCAGAACACCCTGACCCGCATCATCCGCATCGCTGTGAACAACCTGGCCGGTGTACCGGCCATCGTCTACGGCGTGTTCGGCCTGGGCTTCTTCGTGTATGTACTGGGTGGCTCGGTTGACCGCCTGTTCTTCGCCGAAGCCCTGCCGGCACCGACCTTCGGTACGCCTGGCCTGCTGTGGGCCTCGCTGACCCTGGCGCTGCTGGCGGTGCCGGTGGTGATCGTGGCCACCGAAGAAGGCCTGGCGCGGATTCCCCGCACTGTGCGTGAAGGTTCCCTGGCGCTGGGCGCGACCAAGGCGGAAACGCTGTGGAAGATCGTGCTGCCGATGGCCAGCCCGGCCATGATGACCGGCATGATCCTCGCCGTGGCCCGTGCCGCCGGCGAAGTGGCGCCGCTGATGCTGGTAGGCGTGGTGAAACTGGCCCCGTCGCTGCCGCTGGACGGCAACTACCCGTACCTGCACCTGGACCAGAAGATCATGCACTTGGGCTTCCACATTTATGACGTCGGCTTCCAGAGCCCCAACGTCGAAGCCGCACGGCCACTGGTGTACGCCACCGCCTTGCTGCTGGTACTGGTGATCGCCACGCTCAACTTGTCGGCGGTGTGGATACGTAACCACCTGCGCGAGAAATACAAAGCGTTGGACAGCTGACACGATCCAATGTGGGAGGGGGCTTGCCCCCTCCCACACTGGACCGCGCCATACACAGAATTTGAGTAAACCGCTCCGGCGGTTCAACGAACTGAATTGGTAGCACAGGGAGCATCCCATGCAACACGACACCCATTCCCACGGCATCAACATGTCTGCCCTGGGTCGCGACAAGCAGAGCCTGAGCCTGGCCCAGGAAACCGTGGCCATCGAAGTGCCAGGCCTGAGCCTGTACTACGGTGACAAGCAGGCGCTGTTCGACGTCAGCATGAACATCCCCAAGCAGCGCGTGACTGCCTTCATCGGCCCGTCGGGCTGCGGCAAGTCCACGCTGTTGCGCACCTTCAACCGCATGAACGACCTGGTCGACGGTTGCCGTGTGGACGGTGCGATCAACCTCTACGGCACCAACATCTACCGCAAAGGCGAAGACGTGGCCGAGTTGCGTCGCCGCGTGGGCATGGTGTTCCAGAAGCCCAACCCGTTCCCCAAGACCATCTACGAAAACGTGGTCTACGGCCTGCGTATCCAGGGCATCAACAAGAAGCGCATCCTCGACGAAGCCGTGGAGTGGGCCTTGAAAGGCGCGGCGCTGTGGGATGAGGTCAAGGACCGCCTGCACGAGTCGGCACTGGGCTTGTCCGGCGGTCAGCAGCAACGTCTGGTGATCGCCCGTACCATCGCCGTGGAGCCGGAAGTGCTGCTGCTCGACGAACCCTGCTCGGCACTCGACCCCATCTCGACCCTGAAAGTGGAAGAGCTGATCTACGAGCTCAAGTCCAAGTTCACCATCGTCATCGTGACCCACAACATGCAACAGGCGGCGCGAGTTTCCGACTACACCGCGTTCATGTACATGGGCAAGCTGGTGGAATTCGGCGATACCGATACCCTGTTCACCAATCCGGCGAAAAAGCAGACCGAAGACTACATCACCGGTCGCTACGGCTAGGAAGCTGTGGTTCTGATTGCATTGACGCTGCGGTTCTCCGCACCTTACCGGACGCTCCAAGGACGCCAACATGATTAGCAAAGAAGGCCTTACCCATCACATCTCCGCGCAGTTCAACGCCGAGCTTGAGGAAGTGCGCAGCCACCTCCTGGCGATGGGCGGCTTGGTGGAGAAGCAAGTCAACGACGCCGTGACCGCGCTGATCGAGGCCGACTCGGGCCTGGCCCAGCAGGTGCGTGAGATCGACGACCAGATCAATCAGATGGAACGCAATATCGACGAGGAATGCCTGCGCATTCTCGCCCGTCGCCAGCCGGCGGCCTCGGACCTGCGTTTGATCATCAGCATCTCCAAGTCGGTGATCGACCTGGAGCGCATCGGCGACGAAGCCACCAAGATCGCCCGCCGCGCCATCCAGCTGTGCGAAGAAGGCGAAGCGCCACGCGGCTACGTGGAAGTGCGCCACATCGGCGACCAGGTGCGCAACATGGTGCGCGATGCCCTAGATGCGTTTGCGCGCTTCGATGCCGACCTGGCGCTCTCGGTGGCGCAATACGACAAGGTCATCGACCGCGAATACAAGACCGCCCTGCGTGAGCTGGCGACCTACATGATGGAAGACCCGCGCTCTATCTCGCGGGTCTTGAGCATTATCTGGGTGCTGCGTTCCCTGGAGCGGATCGGCGATCATGCGCGCAATATCTCGGAACTGGTGATCTACCTGGTGCGCGGTACCGACGTACGGCACATGGGCCTCAAGCGTATGAAGGCCGAAGTTGAAGGTTCTGCCGACCAAATCCCTAATGTTCCGGGCGAACCTGACGATAAGTAAGGTTGCCCGAGAAATTAACGCCCGGCCTTTGGCCGGGCGTTTTCGTTTCTGGCATCTGAATTTTTTGCGCAGCGGAAGAAATAAAGTCCAGCTGTGACTACCGAGTTTTGGCAAAATGCCATTAGTCAGGCGTTCTGCGTGCCGAAGTTTTTATAGGATGAAGGGTCAATGAGTAAAGTCAGTGTATTGGTGGTGGATGACGCCTCGTTTATCCGCGATCTGGTGAAGAAGTGCCTGCGCAATTACTTCCCCGGGATCAAGCTTGAAGATGCGGTGAACGGAAAAAAGGCCCAGGCCATCCTGATGCGCGAAACCTTCGACCTGGTGCTGTGCGACTGGGAAATGCCGGAGATGTCCGGCCTGGAGCTGTTGACCTGGTGCCGCGAGCAACCGCACCTCAAGGCAATGCCATTCGTGATGGTGACCAGCCGTGGCGACAAAGAGAACGTGGTGCAGGCGATTCAGGCCGGCGTTTCCGGGTATGTCAGCAAGCCGTTCACCAACGAACAGCTGCTGAACAAGGTCAAGCAGGCCTTGCACAAGGTCGGCCGCCTCGACGCGCTGGTCGCCAGCGCGCCGACCAAAATGAACTCGGCCTTCGGCAACGACTCCCTGAGCGCCCTGACAGGCGGCAAGCCTGAAGCGTTGCGTTCGGCCCCCGTTGCAGCTGCGGCGCCGGCGCCCAGCAAAGGCCTGCTCAGCAGCCCGGCGGTGCAAGCCCCTTCCGCCGCACCGGCCGCCGGTCGTGGCCAGGGCCAGCTGCGTCTGTCCAGCGGCACCCAGCAATGCGTCATCAAAGCGTTGAGCATCAAGGAAGCGCTGCTGGTGGTGCGTCGCACGGAAGTCCTGCCGCAGGTACTGGAAAGTGCCGTACTCGACCTGGAACAAGGTGACAACGCCGAAGTGGCCCGCCTCAACGGCTACCTGCACGCCATCGTCGCCTTCGAGCCCAAGCCCGACAGCGACTGGCTGCAACTGACCTTCCGGTTTATCGACCAGGATGCGCAGAAGCTCGACTACATCTCCCGCTTGATTGCACGGGGCACGGCGCAGAAGCATTTCGTGCCGGGTGCGTAAGCGCCTGAATATCGGGAATCGACCGGCTGTCTGACTCCCCATTTCTGGTTTGATTTATATCTGTTTCGATATAGTCTCTCGATAACGCTTCAGCGTTATCGAGACTTTGCTATGCCTTGAAACAAACGTCCACCGCTTAGGCCCGAATCGTCGATTTGGCTTTTTCTTTCCAGGAAAGGAGAGGCCAATGCCAAGGCACAAGGACGTAGTGTTTTTAGGAAGCTCGCTCAAGGATCTCAAAGCGTTCCCACTCGATGCCCTTAGGGCCGTGGGTTTTCAGTTGGACCTCTTGCAGCAGGGCGAACAGCCTTTTGATTGCAAGCCGATGAGAACCATAGGGCGGGGCGTCAGTGAGATTAGAGTTACTCAGGAGTCGGGAGCGTTTCGGGTGTTCTATGTGGTCAACCGGCCTGAGGCTGTTTATGTGCTGCATGCACTGCGCAAGACCACACAGAAAACCGAATGGCGGGATATCGAACTGGCTCGCGCCAGATTGCAGGAGTTAGGTTAAGCCATGACAACTCAAAACATTCACGGTGAACGTTTCAGCTCCGTTTGGGACGCGTTGGAAGATACCCCTCAGCAAGCCGCCAATATGCGGCTACGTTCAAAACTGTTGTTGGAACTGTGCAAAACCATCCGCGGCTGGGAGCTTTCTCAAAAAGAAGCCGCCCAAAGACTGGGTATCAGTCAGCCCCGCCTCAACGACGTACTCACCGGCAAGATCGACAAACTTTCGCTGGATGCTTTGGTCAATTTGTCGGCAGCCGCGCAGATGAACGTGGATATTTGTTTTAATGGGCTGCCAGCATAGAGCTGTCATCCACACTTGCTAACCTGCCGCTCAGTCATCTCGGAAGGTTCACACCATGCTCCTTCGCCTTTTACTGTGCTGCGGGCTGGCCACGGTCACTACCTCGACCTTGGCCATGACCGTCTACAAATCCACCGACGCCAATGGTGTGGTGTTTTTCAGCGACCGGCACACCCCGGGCGCTCAAGCGTTTGAGCTGCATGAGCGCCGAGTCGAGCGTGTAAGACGACCGGTGCTCGATATGCCCAAACCCCTCTACCGACCGCAAGCCTACCGCTATCCCTTACCCTGGCGCGGCGGCCCGTTCCGCCTGACCCAAGGCCCCAACGGCAGCTTCAGCCACACCGACGCCAAGAGTCGCTACGCCATGGACATCGCCATGCCCGAAGGCACGCCGATCATCGCCGCGCGCAGTGGCGTGGTGGTGAAGACCGAGAACGGGCAGGCCGGGCGCGGCAATGATGCGTCGGGGAATTTTGTGCGGGTGCAGCATGATGACGGCACACAGGGCGTGTACCTGCATCTCAAGCAAGGGTCGGTCAGTGTGAGGGCGGGGCAGCGTGTGGCGGTGGGGAGCCCGCTGGCGTTGTCGGGCAATACCGGCAACAGCAGCGGGCCGCACCTGCACTTTGTGGTACAGCGCGCCACCGAGGCAGGGCTGGTGTCGATCCCGTATGAGTTCAACCAGCCGGTGGGCGCCTTGCCCAACTTTGCGTTGGGCAATTGAGGCTCAGTCGAGCATCAACACCTTGGCCAGTACGATCTTCGGCCCTTTCATCTTCTTGATGATAATCCGCAGGCCTTCAACCTCCAGCACTTCTTCCTCTTCCGGCACCCGTTTCAGGGTTTCGTAGATCAGGCCAGCCAGGGTTTCGGCTTCGATATGGTCCAGGTCGACGCCCAGCAGGCGTTCCACCTTGAACAGCGGGGTGTCGCCGCGTACCAGCAGCTTGCCCGGCTGGTAGGCCAGGATGCCGCGCTCGGCCTTGCGGTGTTCGTCCTGGATATCGCCAACCAGCACTTCGAGCACGTCTTCCATGGTCAGGTAGCCGATGATGTTGCCGTCGGCCTCTTCGACCACGGCGAAGTGCGAGCCGCCCTTGCGGAACTGTTCCAGCAATTGCGACAGCGGCATGTGGCGCGACACGCGCTCCAGTGGGCGCGTCAGCTCGGCCAGGTTGAACGACTCGGGGATATGGTCGAGTTCGGCCAGTTCCAGCAGCAGGTCCTTGATGTGCAGCAGACCGACGAACTCCTGGCGGACGCTGTCGTACACCGGGTAGCGGCTGAACTTGTGGCGGCGAAACAGCGCGAGGATTTCCTTGAGCGGTGCGTTGAACTCAAGGGTCACCAGGTCTTCGCGGGAGTTGGCCCAGTCGACGACTTCCAGTTCGCCCATTTCCACGGCTGAGGCCAGTACGCGCATGCCTTGGTCGCTCGGGTCCTGGCCACGGCTGGAGTGCAGGATCAACTTGAGTTCTTCGCGGCTGTAATGATGCTCATGGTGCGGGCCCGGCTCGCCTTGGCCGGCGATGCGCAGGATCGCGTTGGCGCTGGCGTTGAGCAGGTAGATCGCCGGGTACATGGCCCAGTAGAACAGGTACAGCGGCACAGCCGTCCACAGCGACAGCAACTCGGGTTTGCGAATCGCCCAGGATTTGGGCGCCAACTCACCGACCACGATGTGCAGGTAGGAAATCACGAAGAACGCCGCAAAGAACGACACTCCCTTGATCACTTCCGGCGATTCGACGCCCACGGCGGCCAACAGCGGTTCGAGGATGTGCGCAAACGCCGGCTCACCGACCCAACCCAGGCCCAGGGAGGCGAGGGTGATACCCAGCTGGCAGGCCGACAGGTAAGCGTCGAGCTGGCTGTGCACGGTGCGCAGAATCTGCCCGCGCCAGCCGTTGGTATGGGCGATGGCCTCGACCCGGGTGGAGCGCAGTTTGACCATGGCAAATTCTGCGGCAACGAAAAAACCGTTGAGCAGTACCAGGATCAGAGCAAAAAGAATCATGCCGAAGTCGGCGAAGAGTGTGGCGAGGGTGATACCAGGGGAAGGGTCCATGATTGGGTTTTGCAGGTTCCGTGTGTTCAAGAAGGGGTGACAGGCAGGCCTGAAAGGCAGGCGCAAGTCGGCCAATGTAGCGGCTGACGGGGCGCTTGCCTAGTGGTTGCTGCCGGGTGGGACGTGGAATGTATTGTCCAAAACACTGGAGATCCACTGTGGGAGGGGGCAAGCCCCCTCCCACAGTTGGTTTCGTGCTGTATTCGAGTTATTCGTCATTCCCGACGAGCCGCGAACGCGTCACCTGCGCCGGCGGAAAATGGCAGGTAAAGGTGCTGCCATGCCCCAGCACGCTGCTGATTTCCAGGCGCGCACGGTGGCGCAGCAGCACATGCTTGACGATCGCCAGGCCCAGCCCGGTGCCGCCGGTATTGGAGTTGCGGCTGGAGTCGACGCGGTAGAAGCGCTCGGTCAGGCGCGGCAGGTGCTTGGCGTCGATGCCGATGCCGGAGTCCTGCACGCTCAGGTGGGCGCCTTGCTCGTCGGCCCACCAGCGGATGCGGATGGTGCCCTTGTCCTGGGTGTACTTCACGGCGTTGAACACCAGGTTGGAGAACGCGCTGCGCAATTCGCCCTCGCTGCCCTTGAGCAACACCTGTGGGTCGGCTTCCAGGCTGATCTGCTGCCCGCGTTCGCCTGAAAGGGCCTGGGCGTCATTCTTGATGGTCTGCAACAGGCTTTGCACCCCCACCGGATGATTGTCCGAGGGGTAATCGGTGGCCTCAAGCTTGGCCAGCAACAGCAGGTCGTTGAGCAGCGTCTGCATGCGCGAACCTTGTTGCTGCATCTGCTGCAGGGCACGGCTCCAGCGCGGGTTGATCTCGTCGACGTTGTCGAGCAGCGTCTCCAGGTAGCCGCAGATCACCGTCAGCGGCGTGCGCAACTCGTGGGAGACGTTGGCGACGAAGTCTTTGCGCATCTGCTCCAGTTGGTGGATGCGCGTCACGTCGCGCACCAGCATCAGGTGCTCGTTGTTGCCGTAGCGCGTCAGGTAAAGCTGGATACGCACCCGGTCGTTGGTCGGCGAGGGGATTTCCAAGGCTTCTTCGTAATTGTCCTGCTCAAAGTATTCCTTGAAGCGCGGGTGGCGCACCAGGTTGGTCACCGGCTGGCCGCTGTCCTGGGGCGTCTTGAGGCCCAGCAGGGTCTCGGCGGCGCGGTTCCACCATTCCAGGTTGCCGTCGCTGTCGAGCATGATCACCGCGTCCTTGAGCGCGGCGGTAGACTCCTGCACCCGGTCGATCACCGCTTGCAGGCGCCCGCGCACCCGTTGGTCGCGGCGTTGCAGGTGGTAGATGCTGTCGAACACCTCGCCCCACAGGCCGTAGCCGTCGGGTGGTGCTTCGTCGGGCTTATGCTGGCGCAGCCATTCATGCAGGCGCAGCAGTTGCTTGAGGGTCCAGCCCAGGTAGAGGCCGATGCCGATGGCCAGGCTCCAGCCGTAGTAGCCGCTGATCAGCCCGACCAACAAGCAGCCGGTGATCAACAGGAGCATGTGGCGGATCAGGGTGCCATGCCAGTTCTGGTTCACTTAAACATGCGTCCTTGTCAGCTGTTAAGGAAGGAGAAGGGTTGGCTCAGCCTTTGGTGGAGAACCGGTAGCCGGTGCCGCGCACGGTTTGTACCAGATTCTCGTAGGCATCGCCCAAGGCTTTGCGCAAGCGGCGGATATGCACGTCGACGGTGCGCTCCTCCACATACACGTTGCCGCCCCACACCTGGTCCAGCAACTGGCCACGGGTGTAGGCGCGTTCCTGGTGGGTCATGAAAAATTGCAGCAGGCGGTATTCGGTAGGGCCCATCTCGGCCGGCGTGCCGTCGATGGTGACGCGGTGGCTGATCGGGTCGAGGATCAGGCCGCCGACTTCAATCGGCGCTTCGCCGTCGGTCGGGCCGGCGCGGCGTAAGACGGCCTTCAGACGCGCTACCAACTCCCGTGGGGAAAAGGGTTTGGTGATGTAGTCATCCGCGCCGACTTCCAGGCCCTGGATCTTGTTGTCCTCTTCGCCCTTGGCGGTGAGCATGATGATCGGGATGTCCCCGGTCAGCTCATCACGCTTGAGGCGACGGGCCAGTTCAATGCCGGAGGTGCCGGGCAGCATCCAGTCCAGCAGGATCAGGTCCGGCTTGCGGTCGACGATAATGGCATGGGCCTGCTGGGAGTTCTCCGCCTCCAGGCAGTCGTAGCCGGCCATTTCCAACGCAACGGCGATCATCTCGCGGATGGGCGCTTCGTCGTCAACAATCAGAATGCTCCTGCCAACCATGCTCAAAAATCCTCTTGTCATTTAACTGTCTTGCGCCGCATTAGATAACGGAATTATTGCAGTCGTGTGACAGTAATTTAGTCGCTCGGGCAAATCACGGCACTCTGGACTACCCTTTGGGTCCGAATCCTGACAACCACAAAAGGAAGGTTCCGATGACTTACCGTACTGTTTCCTGGAAAGCCCTGCTGGTAACGGCCGCGTTGACGCTGCCAGGCCTGGCGTTTGCGGGGGAGCCTGCGATGCCCCAAGGCGGCATGTTGGTGGATCACAAGGGCATGACGCTCTACACCTTCGATAAGGATGCCGAGGGCAAGTCGGTGTGCAAGGACCAGTGCGCGACCAACTGGCCGCCGCTGAAAGCTGAATCCACAGACACAAAGACGGGCGATTGGACGGTTATTACCCGTGATGACCAGACCAGCCAGTGGGCCTACAAAGGCAAGCCGGTGTACACCTACAAGGACGACAAGAAGGCCGGTGACAAGACCGGAGATGGCAAGGGCGGTGCGTGGCACATCATCATCAAGCCATAAGCCTGCGGCGCTGCTGAAAGCATCGGGGGCAAGCCCCCTCCCACAGTGGGAATGCGTACCCCTGTGGGAGGGGGCTTGCCCCCGATGGCGCCGGTACAGCCACCACAAAAAACTCAGCGAAACCCGTAGTCCGCCACAATCCCCACAAAAATCGCCAACCCGGCCCAGTGGTTGTGCAAAAACGCCTTGAAGCACTTCATGCGGTCCCGGTCACGGGTGTACCAGAACTCCCAGGCAAAGCAGCCCGCAGCGGCCAGCAACCCCAGATGGAACCAGCCGCCCAGCTCGAACTGCGCCCCTGCCAACAACAGACACACCAGCGCCAGGCTCTGCAGGGTCAGGATGATCACGCGGTCGGCATCGCCGAACAGGATCGCGGTGGACTTCACGCCGATCTTCAAGTCGTCGTCCCGGTCGGTCATCGCGTAATAGGTGTCATAGCCCACCGTCCACACCAGGTTGGCGATGTACAACAACCACGCCGTGGCTGGCAGGTGGCCCGTTTCGGCGGTGAACGCCATCGGCATACCCCAGGAGAACGCGGCGCCTAATACCACCTGCGGGTAATAGGTGTAGCGCTTCATGAACGGGTAACTCGCCGCCAGCGCCAATCCGCCAAGGGATAACAGGATGGTGGTGGCGTTGGTCAGCAGCACCAGCAGGAAACTGATGCCCATCAACACCGCAAAAAACACCAGCGCCTCTTTGGAACTGATCCTGCCGCTCACCAACGGGCGTTGCTCGGTGCGTTTCACATGGCCGTCAACCTTACGGTCGGCCCAGTCATTGATCACGCAGCCACCGGCCCGAGTCAGCACCACGCCCAGTACGAAAATCACGATATTGATAAATGAAGGCGAACCCTTGCCGGCAATCCACAGCGCCCACAGCGTCGGCCACAGCAGCAGGTAGATGCCGATGGGCTTGTCCAGGCGGGTCAGTTGGATGAAGTCCCAGGCCCTGGGGTTCAGGCGGTTCAGGGATTTGAGCAGACGTTGGTACATCAGCGGTTCTCCGGATTGTCATGCAGCGCGTGCCAGAAGCTCGGCAGGAAGATTTCCGCCACCAGCACGCTCAGCGACCCACGATCAAAACGTGAGCGGCGCGCCCACAGCTCATCGGCCTGATCTGCAGTCGGCAGCCATGGCCGTGGGTAATGGCACACCTCGATGGCCTGGCGCGTGAACGCTTGATCGCAGAACAGCAACTCGCCCAGTGAGCGGCTGCCCAACTCATCCATGTGCAGCCCGTCGCCCTGCAAGGCACTGCGCGCCGCCACGCTGCGGGCAAACACCCACGGTTGGCCGTGCCCGCGCAGATACACCTCGCGCACCCAGCCAACAGTGGCCGGGGCCAGGTCAAGGGCCACGCACTCATCGTCCCGCAACGGCTGCCAGCCTTCGAACAGCGGCGTCACGCTGAAAGCCTCGTCGGACAGCCATGTCAGCCGTCGCGTCAGCGAGCCTTCATCGAACAGCCAATTGAGGGTCAAGGGCCTGGGCAGAGGGCTCAAACGGCTCTGGATCAGCCATTGGCAAGCATCGGGGTGAGCGGTTGAGTGCGGCACGGAGAGTCAGTAATTGGCAGCAAAAGAGGCGGCGAGCTTACCATGGCACCCTGGACTTTTGCCGGGCTCAACCGGCACCTTGCGTCGATCGCGCTTGCATCTGCCGGCCCCGATCAGTACAAAACGCCCTGAGCCGCGCGGCAATGCGAGTCTATCGACCGTCGGCCAAGATGCCTGGACCCTGAGGAAGTAAGTAATGAAGAAGTGGCAATGTGTAGTCTGTGGCCTGATTTATGACGAGAAAGACGGCTGGCCGGATGACGGAATCGCTCCGGGTACCCTGTGGCAGGACGTCCCGGAAGACTGGCTGTGCCCGGACTGCGGCGTGGGCAAAATGGATTTCGAAATGATCGAAATCGGCTAATTTTCAGCTTTCAGAAAAGTACTACAAGGAGAAAGGAATGAACGCACCTGTCGTGATCATCGGCACAGGATTGGCCGGTTACAACGTAGCCAGGGAGTTTCGCAAACTCGACAGCGAAACCCCCTTGTTGCTGATCACCGCAGATGACGGGCGCTCCTACTCCAAGCCCATGCTCTCCACCGGCTTTGGCAAAAACAAGGAAGCCGATGGCCTGAGCATGGCCGAACCGGGCACCATGGCCGAGCAACTCAAGGCCCAAGTGCGTACCCACACCCGCGTCAGCGGCATCGATCCGGGCCACAAGCGCCTGTGGATCGGCGAGGAAGCTGTGGCTTACCGCGACCTGATCCTGGCGTGGGGTGCAGAAACCGTGCGCGTGCCGGTTGAAGGCGACGCTGCAGAACTGATTTTCCCGATCAACGACCTTGAAGACTACGCGCGCTTTCGCACTGCCGCGGCCGGCAAACGCCGCGTGCTACTGCTGGGCGCCGGCCTGATCGGCTGTGAATTCGCCAACGACCTGATCCTCGGCGGCTATGAAATCGACCTGGTCGCCCCGTGCGAACAAGTGATGCCAACCCTGCTGCATCCGGCGGCCGCTGCCGCTGTACAGGCTGGCCTGGAAGGCCTGGGTGCGCGGTTCCACCTGGGCCCGGTGCTCAACCGCCTGCAGCGCACGGCGGATGGGCTTGAAGCGCATCTGTCGGACGGTGAAGTGATCCCCTGTGACCTGGTGGTCTCGGCCATCGGCCTGCGTCCGCGTGTGGACCTGGCGGCCGCTGCCGGCCTGCAAATCAACCGTGGGATCATGGTGGACCGCCACCTCAAGACCTCCCACGCCAATATCTACGCCCTGGGCGACTGCGCCGAGGTCGACGGCCTGAACCTGCTGTACGTCATGCCCCTGATGACCTGCGCCCGCGCCCTGGCCCAGACGCTGGCAGGCAACGCGACAGCCGTCAGTTACGGCCCGATGCCCGTCACCGTGAAAACCCCGGTCTGCCCGCTGGTGGTTTCGCCGCCCCCACGGGGCACCGAAGGTGTATGGAGCGTCGAGGGCCAGGGCGCCGACATCAAGGCCCTGTGCCGCGACGCCAGCGGTCGTCTGCTGGGTTACGCACTGACGGGCACAGCCGTGATGGAAAAACTGGCCCTCAACAAAGAACTTCCGCCGCTACTGGCGTAAATGCTGGTCGTTCTGTCGGAATAAGCACGTTTTTCACCCCAGAAAGGTCGCCGCGAGGCTGGCGGAGCGTGCGAGGGCATGCCATCCTCACTTCCGTCTGCCGCAGAGTAGAGCCTGCGGCGCTTTGGGCGCCGTTCCGTCAGAGAGCGGCACGGACATAACAACAAAAAACCGTCAAAGAGGCTTCACACATGCGTAAACCAGAACTCGCAGCCGCAATCGCTGAAAAAGCGGATCTCACCAAAGAACAGGCCAACCGCGTCCTCAACGCCGTTCTCGAAGAAATCACCGGCGCCCTGCACCGCAAGGACAGCGTCACCCTGGTTGGCTTCGGCACCTTCCTGCAACGCCATCGCGGCGCCCGCACCGGCAAAAACCCGCAAACTGGCGAGCCAGTGAAAATCAAGGCGAGCAACACCGTTGCGTTCAAACCGGGTAAATCGCTGAAAGATACCGTTAACGCTTAACGCGCAGTACCGTCTCGAAGGGAGGCGGGGCGGTAAGAAGAATGGGCACGCCGACTGGGTTGGGTGCCCATTTTTGTTGGGGCTGATTATGGGCTTGGGCTCAACCGTAGAAATAGTCAAAAAAGCGTTCGTAGTTATCCTCGCCCAACAAGGGGCTGACTTCCTTTTTGAGTAACTTCACGAACGTGCTAGAAAGCTCATCATCGTCGTTGTAGATATCAAAGATGTCGAATTTTCCATGGACGATCTCGACAGTCTTGGCGAATGCCAGCAGGAAATCAGCGAGAGAGTCGGCAATCTTGAACGGTGCTACGGCATCGTAGCTCGCCAGTACGGGTGTGCCTGGCATATCGGTCACCGCGATAACGGGCTTGCCACCGCCTATGTCATCCATGAAAACCAAGTGTTGCGCAGGCCAGTTCCCATTCAACTCAGTCTTGTTGGATTCGCCTGCCCACTTGAAGCCGACTTGACCGTCTTCCAATGCGTCCAAGTTGAAAAAGCAGATGGGGGTCAAGCCCGTTTCGACTTCCACATCGACCGGCTCGCAAAGTTCGTAGAAGGAGTCCATCTCAGCGGACCGAGGCAGGGTTTGCGGCCATTTGGCGTTTGCCTGGCCGTTGTTTTCGAAGCGACCTTCGATGTCAAATTTCTTGTGGACGCGGCGCAGTTCTTTAAATGCGTTATCAAGGGCGCTCATATTCTTCTCCAATGGAAACCTATTTACCGCAGCCGGGTTTTGTAGCCGGTGTCCTGGCTCGGTCGATCAATCGGCCTTTGCCTGCATTACCGTAATTCTTCCTGTGCCCTTGGGGGCTGTTCAAGTGTTCGTCAATGCCACTTGGATGGTTCGCGTTTTGCAAGAATACAATGTTCCGTGGGTCACCTTTCCAGGCCTTGCCCAGTGCACCGTTACCTTCGACACTGTTGATATGGTGGCCGGTGTAACCCGCTTTGGACATCAAAGAGTTCAAGCGGGCATTGCTCTTGGTATTTTCGATCAAGTCTCGCTCATGGGGCGCCCAGTCTCTTGAACCACCACCGCGGCTCACGAGTTCCCGCTCTTCTCCCCAGGCCCGATTAATGGCTGTCCCACGGCCGCCGGCCTTGGGTGTAACGGAATTCTTGGGCTTGTACCGTACCAAATCCTTCGGGTTCAGGCCGTAGGGGTCGATCCACGTCAGTGGATTCGTTGAATACAGGTAAAGATTCAGTCCCCCGGCAAGGCCAATGGGGTCAGGCGTAGTGAAGCGGCCGATGTCCGGATCGTAGTAGCGAAAAATATTGTGATGTAGGCCGGTTTCCCGGTCCAGGTACTGCCCCTGGAATCTCAGGTTCTGTTCTTCGATGTAGTAGGGTTCACGCGTTTCCCGAACGGTGTTTCCCCATACCTGATAGCTGGCTTGCCAAACTGTCTGGCCATCATTTTCCGAAAGCAGCTCGGGCAGCCCGTTCAGGTCATTATGGTAATAGCGCACTTTTTGCTGGGCGCCTGTTCCATCAACCCGAGCCAGGGGTTCGTGGCTTTCGTCACCATAGATATAAAGACTTGTCTGCGCATGTTTGTGCTCTTGCACCAACCGTAACCCGTCCCAAGTGAATCGAGTCTCGCTCAGCAGTTGGCCATTTGCGTCGTGGGTTGTCTTGGATGTTCGTCGGCCCAGCGGGTCATAGGTCATGTGCACGACCGATTGCTGCCCGCCCTGTTCATTTCGTACTTCGATCAGACGATGTTCGGCGTCATAGGCGAAACGCTGGACGCCGCGCTTGGCACTGCGCTTCTCGATCATCCGGCCGAAACCGTCGTAGCGATAGCGTTTGTCCTGGAAAGTCAGGAGCTTGTTGTGCACCACCAGCCCGGCCCCGGGTTGTGGGCCATCGAGCAGGTTGGCAGCGGCGTCGTAGGAATAGGTTTCGTGTCGTGCTGCAAAATTGTCCTGGCTGGCGATGACTCGGTCGGTTGCATCGTAATGCAGCAATTGACGGTGCTGGCCATCGGTCTGTTGCTCAAGCTTGCCCACCAAGTTATCGGCGGTGTCGTACTCGAACTGTTTTTGTACTGCGCCAGGCAGTACAGATGCCCGGGTGATGTGGCCGCGTTCGCGGGAGCGCAGACGGCCACAGCGATCATAATGCTGGCGTGTACTCAGATACCCCTGAGTACGCAGTACTTCACGGTGTAGACGGTCGCGCTCGAAATCGCTGATGACACGTCCGTCTAGGTTTATCTGATGGAGGTGCCCGCTGCCGTAATAGAGGCGATTGAGCCAGCGCCCATCGGGTAAGCGCGTCTGGTTGAGGTTTCCCAGCTCGTCGTAGTGATGCTGTAACGCACCTGCTGCGGTTTTCTCCTCTACAGCTCGACCCAGGGCGTCATAGCTGAAGCAGACGGTTTGTTGCTGGCCTGTCTTATGGGTAAAGGTGACAGCCTTGAGTTGGTCCAGTAAGTCGTAGGTGTACTCAGTACGGCCATCATCGGTGACCTTGCCCACCAGTCGCCCTGCCGCGTCGCGCTCAAAGTCATGCACGACAGTCGGTTCGAGCACGGCCGTGACTACTGCCATCCCGCTACCGTACGGTGCTGCAACCGCTTCCATGCGCGAAATATTGTTCAGTACGTCGTAGTGATAGCGGCGGATACTCCCATCCAAATCCTGCTGTTCGGTCACACGATCATTGGCGTCCCATTCGAAGCGATATCGTTCGCCGTTCTCGTTTGTCAACGTGCGCAGCCGGCCATAGCTGTCATAGGCAAAGTTGACCTCGCGATTGTGCGCGTCGACGCGCTGGCGGACTTGCCCCTTTCGATTTCGCAGGTAGTGTGTAGAGTGCCCGGCGAAGTCGGTATGAGCCGTTAGTTGGCCGATGGTGTCGCGTTGGAAATACTCAATACGCCCATCCGGAAGTTGAGTGCTCAGCACTCGACCCTGGACGTCGTGTACGAATGTCGTACGCTCACCCAGTGCATCAGTGATGACCTGCAAATAACCTCTTTCGTCGTAGCTGAACCGCGTCGGGTAGCCGGAGCAGTCAATATGCTCAATGAGTTGACCGAACGGGTTCCAACGCAGCCGTTTACTTTTCCCCGTTGCATCGATGATCTCTACCGGTTGTCCGCTGCTGTCGTAGCGATACCGTGTGATATGACCCAGCGGGTCGGTCTCGACAATACAGTTGCCCCGCGAGTCGTAGCGTGAGTGCCAGGTGTTGCCCTCGCTATCAGTCACCGAAACCGGCAACGCCCAATGCTCCAACCACACTATTGAATTATTGCGCCCTAATGGATCGCTCTCGCCGATCAGGTTGCCGGGGTCATCGTAGCTGTACGCATAGCGGCCACCCTGCGGGTTAGTGGCACTGAGCAGTTGGCGCTCGTCGTTCCACTCAAAAAGCCAGGTCTGACCGAGATTGTCGTTGTACTCAATGATTTGGTGCTGTGCGTTCCAATACCGGGAACTGACGCGCTGTAAGCCGTCGCTGATGCGCGTGAGACCGGCTTGCAAGTCGTAGTCGAACTGATAGGCGTCGCCGTCGTCGGTCCAATGTCGAACCACACGCCATTCCATGTCTTCAACCAACGCCCACTCATAAAAGCAGCGCAATCCGGTGGGCAGTTGGTGCTCCACCATCCGGCGACCGTTGTCGTAAACAAAGCGACGCTGTATCTGGCCGGTCGCGTCGCGTACTTCGGCTAGGCTTGCGGCTGCGTCGTAGGCATAGCTGACGAGCACTTCACGACGCTGGTCGGGGTACACACGCTCGATTCGCGCCAATAGACCTTGATCGCGGATCAGCTCCACCTGCACAAGGTCGAACGTGTCGCGCAGCCGCACCAGGCGTCCGGTTTCGTCGTAGTCGATATGGATTCGGTTGTCATTGCGGTCGCCGAGCTGGCTCAGGCGCAACTGCGACGGGCTGGCAGTGGGTTCGAACAAGCGGTACAGACCATCATCACTTTCGATCAGCAACTGCCCATTGAGGTGTCGCCGCACGGCGAGCCCTTCACCGGCGCTGAATACTGCGCCGCCCAACGGGATCGAACCCATGTCAATCGGGCGTCCCTGCTCGTCGGTGTACACCAACGTCTCGCCGCCTTCGGGATGCGCACGGATCTCTACGCACACTTCATAGGGCACGCTCCAGCCAGCACCAAACAGGCTGCCCGAGCGTTCGTCGCGGCTGTTGTAGAAGCGTTGCCAGTCAATCGGCAGGATGCCGGGCAGCACAAAATCCAGTTCCTCGACATCGCCCAGTACCTTCGCGCCCGTCGCCGCATGCACCGGATTCGATGAGCCCATCGCCGCGTTGGCCATTGCGCCCATCGCACTGCTGACAGCCATCGAAGTCGCGCCGCCGATCAACATGCACGGCAGCTTGCTGAAGAACTTGCCCTTGCCGCCCTTGAGCATCAGCAACGCCGTCACCGCCAGCCCGACGCCCGGTGTCTTGCCGCTGCGAACCTCACGCACCACCACCGAGCCGCCGCCAATGGTCACGTTGGAGGAGATCAGCCCCGACGACACCACCGTTGCATCGCAGGTGCTGCGATCACCGCTGCGCACCGCCGGCTGGCCGTTGATCGTGACCTTGTCCGAACCCTCGGCCAGAAACTGCGGTGGCATCGGCGGGGGCTTCATGCACACGACCACGTCCAGCGGCTTGGGCACGGCGCCGGGAGCCGGTGTCGCAACGGTCGGACGCCACATCTGCGAGAAGAAACTCTCGGCCATGTCCAGATAGCTGGCTTCGGCTTCAGGCGCGGGCTCTTCCAGCTCGGTACCGGCTGGCGCGACGTGGGAACTGATCGCCCCGGCGGCACGGGCTGCGGGGATGCTGTTGGTCAGTGTGTCGGTGGAACCGGTGAGAATGTTGGCCTGCACCGTGGGCGGAAACAGCGCGTTGCTGAAGCTGTCGCATAAATTCGTCAGGCCTTTGTCCGCGCCCGTCTTGCTCATGGCCAGGCCGACAATCGTGCCCACAACTGCGCCCAACAGGAAGCAGCCGAGCCCGCCGGTGGCGACGGTAATGCCGGTGGCCGCGACCACGGCAGCGGTCGCCACGGCGGTGATCGCGATATTAGCCGCCACCTCCAGCACACCGCCGAGGATATCGGCCATCATGGAAGTGTGGGTCAGCGCATCGCCCATGCGGGCAGCCCAGAGTGCGTCAGGCACGCGTTTTGTCCAGCGTCACGGCATTCACTTGAGATTTTCCAATGCCAGTTGGTCTCTTGGTCTGGTTACGACATGCTCATCAAAGCAGTTCTGACGCGCCATTCACCACAGCTTGTCTTTCAAGCCCTCGCTTGCCAGGCAGCAGCGTGGTAGTGAAAATGGCACGCCGACTGAGTTGGGACGCCCACCTTAATATGGGTTTCAATGGTCCAGTGCTGCATGGATTTTCACTAGTTGCTCTTTGTATTTCTTACTGTTGGGTATGCGTATGCCTTTCAGATAAGCATCCAGTTGTTCAGGTGCGTTCTCAAGGAAGAACAGCTCAAGCAAATAGATGATCAGGAAATTTTTATAGAAAGGGAGGGTTTTGACTATTTTATCCTCGTCCTGATTTCCCTCTTGCTCGTGAGCGGTCGACATAAGTGTCGATAGCTTTGCTCTTACGAACGGTACAAGCCCGACTTTACGGTGCTCTAAAAGCTGTTCAAGCGCGTCGATATCTACTTTGGCGATATTGATTTTATTGGCGTCGTGTTGGAAAAGTATGTCCGAGGGCTGACTCTCGTTAATGTCGAGATTCAACTGCTCCTGAACCGCCAGCAACATGGCCTGATAGTGATCGCTCTCTATGAACGCCTTAACGTCGTCAATATTTACCATTTGTCGATACCCGTGATTATTTTGGAAAGATCATATCCGGTATGTCTATAAGGATCCGCGGCCTCATGGTCCCACGGGGTCAGTGCATCGAGGTTTTTTGAATCATGGACGCCCGTACCGCCTGTACGCTGAGGTATATCACGGTGGTGCAGCTCCATCGAAACCACTCTCTCCTCAACCGCGCCCGTCTTGCGGTTGACGACTTCCACTTTCATTTGCGGAGCCAAGCCGTCTTTCATACGCGCCAGGTTATTTTTTGAGTAGCGCGATGCGTTATTGGTCGCCTCCTCCTTCCAGAATTTTTTCCGCGAAGTGCTCCAGCAGGACCAGCCCCATGGGTCGATCCAGCCAAAGGGGTTCGGCGCATAGGTATATAGATTCAACCCCCCGCTCAGGCCAATCGGGTCAGGGGTGGCGAACCTTCCGATATCCGGGTCGTAAAAACGAAAGGTGTTGTAGTGCAGTCCGGTCTCCCGGTCCAGATACTGCCCCTGGAATCTCAGGTTTTGCTCTTCTATGTAGTAAGGTTCACGTACCTCTTTCAAGGTATTTCCCCACACTCGGTAATGGGCCTGCCAAACGCTGGAGCCATCCGCCTCAGTCAACAGCTCCGGCATGCCATTAAGGTCGCTGTGGTAGTACCGGACCTTTTGCAGCGGGCCTGTTCCATCCACCCGCGCCAGCGCTTCATAGCCACTATCACCATAGATATAGAGACTGGTTTGCTGATGACGGTGCTCTTGCAGCAGTTGCGCCGCGTCCCATATGAAGCACGTGTTGCCCAATAAGTGTCCTTTATGGTCCCGCTCGGCTTTCTCTATGCGCCGGCCGAGTGGGTCGTAGGTCATCGTGACGGTATGGCCGCGTTCGTTAAGCACTTCTATCAATCGATTTTCCGCGTCGTAGCGAAAGCGTTGTACGCCATGGCGACCGCTGCGCTTTTCGATCATCCGACCCCAGCCGTCGTAGCGGTAACGTTTATCCTGATAGGTGATCACTTGGTTATGAACGACGAACCCGGTGCCGGCATCTGGTCCATCCAGCAAGTTTGCCGCAGCGTCGTACGCGAAAGTCTCCTGCTGGCCATCCGTACTGTCCTGACTGGCAATAATGCGTCCGGTGGAATCGTAATGGAACAACTGACGGTGTTGGCCGGAGAGATGTTGATCCAACTTGCCGACAAGGTTATCTGCCGGGTCGTATTCGAAATGTTTCTGTATCGCGCCGGGTCGCCTGTAGAGTGGGCCTGTCTGTTGCCGTGAGCGCGAGCGCAAGCGACCGTTGCGGTCGTATTCGCTGCACGTACTGATCTGGCCTTGGGTGCGTAACACTTCACGGTGCAGACGGTCACGTTCGAAATCAGTTATCACCTGGCCGTCCAGATTGATCTGATGCAGGTGGCCACTGCCGTAGCGCAAACGACTGAGCCAGCGACCATCGGGCAATTGGGTCTGGATCAGATTACCCAGTTCGTCATAGTGATGTTCAAGCGTGCCTGAGTGGCTAGCTTCTTTCAGCAGTTGCCCAAGGCCATTATAGGCAAACGTCAACTCCTGGCGTCGCCCGTGCCTGTCGGTGAATGTAGCCGCCACCAATTGGTCTGTAGGTGCGTAGGTATAGTCAGTGATGCCATCCACGGTCTCTTTTTGGGTGAGCCGTCCCACTGCATCCCGTGAAAGCTGATAAACGAGGGGGGCCGTGGGGGTTGATGGCATAAGGTCGAGCCTGTTCCCGTAAGGTGCGGGTACGAGGCTGACTGTCACTATGTTGTTCAGCGAGTCATATTCATATCGTTTGCTACTGCCATCGAGGTTGTACTGCTCTGCCAATCGGTCCCCATCGTCCCAGGCGAACCGGTAGCTCTCGCCATTCTCGTTGGCCAGCGTTTGCAATCGTCCGTAGGCGTCATACCCAAACTGAACCTGCCGGCCATGTGCATCGATGCGCAGGCGTACTTGGCCTCGGCGATTATGTTGATAGAGCGTGGTATGTCCCGCAGTATCAATGTAATTTACCAGTTGCCCGCTGGCGTCACGTTGAAGGTGCTCTGTTCGTCCGTCCGGAAACTGAGTCATGAGCAACCGACCACGCGGGTCATGGCCGAATTGAGTTCGCTCACCCGAGGCATCGGCGATGACTGCCAGATAGCCCCGACTGTCATAGCTCAAGCGCGTCGGGTAGCCGGAGCAGTCAATATGCTCGATCAGCTGTCCCAGAGAGCTCCAACGCAGCTTTTTGCTCTTGCCCATCGCGTCGACGATCTCCACGACCTGGCCGTGTACGTCGTAACGGTAGTGGGTGCTATGCCCCAGTGGGTCGGTTGCACAAATACAGTTTCCGCGTGCGTCATATCGGTAGTGCCAGCTGTTTCCAGCGGGATCCGTCTGTATCAGCGGCAAAGCCCAATGCGCCAGCCACAGGGTTGAGTCAATACGCCCCAGGGGGTCTTGCTCACTGATCAGGTTTCCGGTTTCGTCATAGTTGAACGAGTACCGCCCGCCTTGAGGATCGGTCGCACTCAGCATCTGACGTTCGTCATTCCACTCGAACCGCCACGTTTGGCCAAGGTTGTCCGTGGACGAAATGATCTGGTGCTGCAGATTCCACAGACGCATGCTCACGCGCTGCAAATTGTCGGTGATACGTGTCACCCCTGCGCTCAAGTCGTAATCGAATCGGTACTCATCGCCCTCATCGGTCCAGTGCCGAACGACACGCCATTCGCGCCCTTCAACCAAGCCCCAATCGTAAAAACACCGCAACCCAGTGGGCAGTTGATGCTCGGTCATCCGCAGGCCAGCGTCGTAGGCGAAGCGCCGTTGGACATGACCGGTCGCATCAGTAACGGTGGCTAAGCTGCCGTTCAGGTCATAGCTATAACTGGCGAGCGTTTCCCGGCGTTGATCGGAGTGAATACGCTCGACCCGGATTACCCGATCAAGCTCGCGGACCAGCTCAATCTGCACCAGTGTGAAGGTATCTCGCAGGCCGACCAGGCGCCCTTGTGGGTCATACTCGAGGAAAATACGGTTGTCATTTCGGTCGCCCAACTGGCTCAGGCGTAGCACTGATCGGGCTGTCGGGGTTGGATCAAACAAGCGATAGAGACCGTCATCTCGCTCGATCAACAATTGACCGTTACGATGACGCCGAACACTCAAACCCTCGCCTGGACTGAACATCGCGCTGCCCAGCGCCACCGAACCCAGGTTGATACGCCGACCCTGTTCGTCGGTGTAGATAAGTTCTTCGCCGCCATCCGGATGCGCCAGGATTTCTACGCTTACCTCATACGAAACGCTCCAGCCCGCGCCAAACATGCCGTCGCGGCGCTCATCCCGACTGTTGTAGAAGCGCTGCCAATCGATCGGCAAGATACCTGGCAATACGAAGTCCAGTTCGGTATCGCCTCCCAACACTTTCGCCCCTGTCGCCGCATGCACCGGGTTGGGTGAACCCATCGTCGCATTGGCGGCAGCGCCCATGGCCTGGCTGACCGCATAGGATGAGACGCCGCTGAGCAACATGCAGGGCAAGTCGCTTAGCGCCTTGCCTTTCGCTCCTTTGAGCATCATCAGCGCTTCAATCGCCAGCCCAACGCCTGGCGTCTTGCCGCTACGAATCTCTTGCACCACCACCGTTCCGCCACCAATCGTGACGTTCGGCGAGATCAAACCCGACGACACCACCGTCGCGTCGCACATGCTGCGGTCGCCGCTGCGCACGGCGGGTTGGCCGTTGATGGTGACCTTGTCCGAACCTTCGGCGAGAAGCTGGGGCGGCATCGGCGGGGGACGGGCGCACAGCACCATGTCGGTAAGCGCAGGCACAACGCCTGGAGCTGGCGTTGCGACGGTTGGTCGCCAGAGTTGGGAGAAGAAGCCCTCGGCCATATCCAGAAAGCCTGGTTCTGCTTGTGGCATAGAGTCGGGCTCAGGTGGCGCTTGTTCGAGTTCAGTGCCCGCAGGCGCAACATGAGAAGGAATTGAACCTGCCGCTCGGGCCGCCGGAATGCTGTTGACGAAAGTATTGGTTGAACCCACCGCAATCGTCGCTTCCACCACGGGCGGAAACAGTGCGTTGCTGAAATCCTCGCACATCTTACTGAGGCCCTTATCGGCCCCCGTCTTGCTCATTGCCATGCCGACGACGATGCCCACCACCGCGCCGAGGATGCAGCCGCCAATACCGGCGGTTGCGACCGTCACACCTATTGCCGCCGCCACCGCAGCGGTTGCGAGTGCCGTAATCGCCACGTTGGCCGCCACCTCCAATACACCGCCGAGGATATCGGCCATCATGGAAGTGTGGGTCAGCGCATCGCCTAGCCGGGCAGCCCATAACGCGTCAGACATGCAATTGGCTCATCAAGAAATAGCGTCAAACGACAGCGAGTTTTTTATCAGCGCCCAATGCGCCGCCTCGGTATCTCCAAGCTTGTCCGCCTTCACGTAACTCAACGCGAGCATTTTGCGCGTGCCCGGTATCACCAACGCCAGCTGATACTGGAACACCTTGTCATTGCCCTTGTTGAATTGGCTGCGCAGTTCGATGCCTTCGACTTCCTGCGCGGCACCCAGGCGCACGTCGACGCCCGGTTGGTAACGCAAGTCCTGCACCTGTTTTTCCAGGCGCTGGAGCTGGTCGTTGAAGTTGCTGTGCAGGGTTTCGCCATCGGCCAGCAAGCTGCGGCTGATGATCAAGGAGGTGCCCAGTTCGGGGAACTTGAGGATGTTGATCGTCGCGTCCTGAAGCTCGCCGGCCGGCAGTTGAAGCTGGAATTCGTTGATTCGGTACGTCATGGCAAACAGATCTCGTCAGGAGCCTTTAGGCGCTGGAAAAGCGGCTTTGATATTGGCGTCGATGCTGGCTTTCACGCCCTGGCCATCGGGTGTCGCTCCCGCGCCGCCGCCATTGTTCAGGTGCAGCACGCCGCCGGTGTTGAACTCGGCATCGCCGCTGGCGTAGAAGCTGATCTGCACGCCAGTGAGGTTGATCTGCCCGCTGGCGTTGAGCTCCAGGATGCTTTCGCCGCAGACCAGACGCAGGTTTTCACCCACTTCGATCACGTAGCTCTGGCTGATGCTGTCGGTCTTGCGCTGGCCCACCGAGAGGATGTCTTCCTGCTTGACGACGCGCAGGCGGTTGTTGCCGATGGTCACCGTCTCGTTGTGCCCAATGCTTTTATTACGGTCATGCCCCACCGAATGGCTCTCATCCACCTCCACCACGATGTCCTGATTACGCTCGGCATGGATATACAACTGCTCCAACCCCTTCTTGTCCTCCATGCGGATTTCATTGAAGTTGGCCGGTGTGCCGCCCTTGCTGGAGCGGCTTTTCATGCCGCTTTGGGTGGCGTTTTCCGGCAAGTCGTAGGGCACCGTCTGCTCAGCGTTGTAGACGCGGCCGGTGATGATCGGCCGGTCGGGGTCGCCTTCGAGGAAGCTGACAATCACTTCCTGGCCGATCCGTGGGATCTGCATCGAGCCCCAGTTCTTGCCGGCCCAGGATTGCGACACGCGAATCCAGCACGAGCTGTTTTCGTTGGATTGGTCGTGACGGTCCCAGTAGAAGTGCACCTTCACGCGGCCGTACTGGTCGGTCCAGATTTCCTCGCCTTTGGGGCCCACCACCAACGCGGTCTGCGGGCCTTTGACGATGGGGCGATAGGTGCTCGCCAGGGGGCGGAAGCTTTGTTGGGCGTCGATGCAGGTCAGGCTGCTTTCGAACTGCGCCGAGCCTGAGCCGCCGCCGCTTTCCAGGCTTTCCTGGACGATGAGATAGCGACAGCCGACGATCAGGTATTCGCGGTTCTGGTCCTGGCGACTGAAGCCGGTGAGGCTGAACAGGTGGCCCGAACCGAGGCCGCGGGCATTGCCGTTGAACTCGATCTGCTCATGCAGGGTTTGCAGGGCTTCGATGCGGGTGCGCGCGTAGTGTTCGCCGTCGGCGCTTTGCACATAGGTGCCGGGGTAGTCGTACAGCGGGTAATCGCCGGCAGTGTGCGGGCGCGGCATGGCCGAGCGCACGTCGATGCTGGCGCTGGGGCGCTGGAAGTCGTAGTCGTTGAGTTCCAGGGAGCCTGGCTGCACTTCCTGCGCCAGGTGCCAATTGTGCATGTGGTCGCGTTCGCGCTGCTGCTCATCCTTGGGGTAATACGGGATCGACGCATAGCCCGGCACGGTGGTGTGGGCGCCATAGGCGTCGGCCAGCACCAGCACGTGGCGGTCCTGTTCATGGCGGAAGAAGTAGTAGATGCCTTCCTGTTCCATCAGGCGGCTGACGAAATCGAAGCTGGTCTCGCGGTACTGCACGCAGTATTCCCACTCGCGGTACGGCCGGCTCAGGGCGTCTTCGAAGTCGGAAAAGCCCAGGTCGCGGAACACCTGCTTGATGATCTGCGGGATGCTCTGGTTCTGGAAAATCCGGCAGTCCGAGGTGCGGCTCAGCAGCCAGAACCACGGGCGCAGCGTCACTTGGTAACTGGCGAACTGGCCCCGGTCGATGTTCTGGCTGCAGCGCGCAACGATGCCGTTGAAGTGCCGCTCGCCGCCGTCCGCCAGTTGCACACTGACGCTCATCGACTTGCCCAGCAACTGGTTGAGATCGATGTTGGCGTCCAGGGACGTCAGTTGCAGCTCATAGTTGAACAGCCGCCCCAGTTCTTCACCGCCGCCCATTTCATTGAGCAACAGCACATCCGGCCCGAGGGGGCTGGTGATCTTGGCCAGGCGTGAGGCTTGGTTAAAAAGCATCGAAGTACCCTAATAGCTGAAGGAACCCAATCCAAATGTGGGAGGGGGCAAGCCCCCTCCCACATTTTTTTCCGCGTTCCGTCAGGTCAATCGTTGAACTGGTAGTGCAGCTCGTTATCCCGGCTGCTGATCCGCACCCCCGCCAACGCCTTGCCTTCGAGCATGCGCGTGAGGAATTCACGGCTCATGTCCGGCAACAGGCTGTTGGTGAGGATGGTGTCGATCATGCGCCCGCCGCTTTCGGTTTCGGTGCAGCGCGAGACGATCAGGTCGACCACCGCGTCGTCGTAGTCGAAGGCGACTTTGTGGGTGCTCTCCACACGCTTCTTGATGCGCCCCAATTGCAGGCGGGTAATCGCCTTGAGCATCGTGTCACTCAGCGGGTAGTACGGAATCGTCACCAGGCGACCCAGCAGCGCCGGCGGGAAAATCTCCAGCAGCGGCTGGCGCAGGGCCTTGGCGATTTCTTCGGGCTCGGGGATGTTCGCCGGGTCTTTGCAGACCTGGGAAATCAGCTCCGTGCCGGCGTTGGTGGTCAGCAGGATCAGGGTGTTCTTGAAGTCGATCACCCGGCCTTCGCCGTCCTCCATCACGCCCTTGTCGAACACCTGGAAGAAGATCTCATGCACGTCCGGGTGGGCTTTTTCCACCTCGTCCAGCAGCACCACGCTGTAGGGCTTGCGCCGCACCGCTTCGGTCAGCACGCCGCCTTCGCCGTAGCCGATATAGCCCGGTGGCGCGCCCTTGAGGGTCGATACCGTGTGGGCTTCCTGGAATTCGCTCATGTTGATGGTGATCACGTTCTGCTCACCGCCGTACATGGCTTCGGCCAGGGCCAGGGCGGTTTCGGTCTTGCCCACGCCGGAGGTGCCGGCGAGCATGAACACGCCAATCGGCTTGCTCGGGTTGTCGAGGCCGGCGCGGGAGGTCTGGATGCGCTTGGCGATCATCTGCAAGGCATGGTCCTGGCCGATGATGCGTTTCTTCAGGTGCTGGTCGAGGTTGAGCACGGTTTCCAGTTCGTTGCGCGCCATGCGGCCCACCGGAATACCGGTCCAGTCAGCGACCACCGAGGCCACGGCCTGGTAATCCACGGTCGGCAGGATCAGCGGGGTTTCGCCTTGCAGCGCGGTGAGGCGCTGTTGCAAGTCGATTAATTGCGCACGCAATTCATCGTTGCCGCTGTCCACCACCCCGGCTTTTTCACGCAGGGTTGCGCGGGTGGCGAGCAACTCGTCCACCAGGGTTTTCTCTTCGGCCCAACGGCTTTCCAGTGTCGCCAAGCGTTCACGTTCGCTCGTCAGCAAGGCTTCGCTGTTGCTCTGGCGTGCACCAATGTCGATGCCGATGGCATGCTCGCGGGCGATGATTTGCAGCTCGGTTTCCAGGGCTTCGATGCGGCGGCGGCTGTCGTCTACTTCGGCCGGTACGGCGTGCAGGCTGATGGCGACGCGGGCGCAGGCGGTGTCCAGCAGGCTCACGGATTTGTCCGGCAACTGGCGCGCCGGGATGTAGCGGTGCGACAGCTTCACCGACGCTTCCAGCGCTTCGTCGAGGATCTGCACCTGGTGGTGTTTTTCCATGGTCGAGGCCACGCCGCGCATCATCAGCAGGGCTTTGTCTTCCGACGGCTCGGCGACTTGCACCACCTGGAAACGGCGGGTCAGGGCCGGGTCTTTCTCGATGTGCTTCTTGTACTCGGCCCAGGTAGTGGCGGCCACGGTACGCAAGGTGCCACGGGCGAGGGCGGGCTTGAGCAGGTTGGCCGCATCGCCCGTTCCGGCGGCGCCACCGGCACCCACCAGCGTATGGGCTTCGTCGATGAACAGGATGATCGGCTTGGGTGACGCCTGAACGTCTTCGATGACCTGGCGCAGGCGCTGTTCGAACTCGCCTTTCATGCTGGCGCCGGCTTGCAGCAGGCCCACGTCGAGGCTGCGCAGTTCCACGTCTTTCAGTGCCGGCGGCACATCACCGGCGACGATGCGCAGGGCAAAACCTTCGACTACGGCGGTCTTGCCTACCCCGGCTTCACCGGTAAGGATTGGGTTGTTCTGGCGTCGGCGCATGAGGATGTCGACCAACTGGCGAATTTCTTCATCGCGGCCAACAATCGGGTCTAGCTTGCCGCTGCGCGCCTGTTCGGTGAGGTCCACGGTGAAACGCTTGAGCGCTTCCTGCTTGCCCATCGCGCTCGGCGCCATCGCGCCACTGGCTTCGCCTGGCACCCCGGCGTTGAAGCCGTCGCTGGCGCTCAGGGCATTTTCCGGGGAGTCGCCGACGTACTCGTCAAAGCGTTCGCTCAGGGCCTCGGCCTTGATCTTGTCGAACTCCGACGACAAGCCCAGCAACCCATGGCGCAAGCTTGGCGTCTTGAGGATGCCCAGCACCAGGTAACCGGTGCGCACCTGGCTTTCGCCGAACATCAGGCTGCCGTAGACCCAGCCGCGTTCCACGGCTTCTTCCACATGGGAGGACAGGTCGGTGATCGACGTCGAGCCACGCGGCAGGCGGTCCAGGGCTTCGGTCAGGTCACGGGCCAGGCGCGCCGGCTCCACGTTGAACTGGCGGATGATGCGGTGCAGGTCCGAGTCCTGCAGTTGCAGCAACTGGTGAAACCAGTGGGCCAGTTCCACATACGGGTTACCGCGCAATTTGCAGAACACCGTGGCGGCTTCGATGGCCTTGTAGGCCACGCTGTTGAGTTTGCCGAACAACGCGGCGCGACTGATTTCACCCATGCTCTGGATTCCTTGAGGTGGTGGCGTGATCGGCGTAATGCCGGGCCAGGATTAGGTCGTTGGCGTCAACCGCAGGGCGGCCGAGCCAGGTGTTGAAGCCCAGGCGGAACTGACCGTTGAGTTGCAGCGCCGGTACTTCGGGTTGTTGCAAAACCAGGTTCAGATCCCAGTCCAATTCATGGCCCAGGTACTCGGCGACCCACGCCACCAGCTCGTTGAACGGCTGTTGGCCGGGCAGCATGCCCATGTAGTCATCCAGCGTGAGCGGGCCGAGGCGAATACGAAATTTATGCTGGCGGTCCCACACATGGCTGCCCAGGCAGAAGTCCACGCCCAACCGGTTGGCGCTGACACTCACGCGGCTGCGCTCGGGCAGTTCCAGCCATTGGCCGACGTATTCTTCAATCGCCACGGGCAGGCCGAAATACTCGCTGAGGATCGCCTTCAAGCCGTCCGGATAACGGGTCTGTGCGGATAAATGGCCGCTGTAATGCAGCTTCGCGGTGTCGGGAATCAGCCCTTGGTTGAGCAGGCTTGGCATGCCCCGGCCACTCAGGGCGGCGAGGCGTGCAGACCAGTAGTCATCGTCCGGGCGGTCATGGCTGACCGTCGGCCGGGCCTCGGCCCAGGCGCGGTAAAACAGGCTGAGCAGACGGTGATGGAACACGTCCAGGAACTGCTTGCTGGTGCTGTCGGCGTTGTTGCGCTGGCGCTCACGCACATACTCGGTGATGTGCAGCGGCAGCGGGCCGTTGGGGCCGCCGAGGCCGAAAAAGAACTGCTCCAGCCGCGCCGGCTTGCCGTCGCCACCGGGATCGACCGAGGCCAGCGTGGCCGGGGCGAAGGTGCAATCGGCCTGTTGCCCAAGACGCAGCGGGTCATCGGCCAGGCGCAGGGAATGGCCCAGGCGCGGCAGCTCGGGCGATTCGCACTCGATACGCCGCAATGCCTGGAAGAAATCGTATTCCCAGGGCTCCTGATGCATCGCATCCAGGGTACTCACAGGGTCGGACGCCGCCCGGGCTTGGCTTTCCATCGCATGATCTCGCCGCGTTCGGTGGTACGGATCACCGTCTCGGTAAAGCTGTTGATCGACACGTAGCGTGCCAGGAAGCGTTCCAGCACCGCACCGAGCAGGAACACGCCGGTGCCGCGAAACGCGTTTTCATCGAATTCCAATGTGATCTCAAGGCCACGGCCAAACACAATCGGGCCGGGCATCGGCAGGCGGCGGGTCACGGCTTTGCTGCTGACGTCGCGCAGGCCTTCGATCTGCAATTGCAGCGCCGCATCGTTGCTGTCGCCGTACAGGCGCAGCAGTTCGCGCAAGGCGCCGGCGCCCTGGCCTTGCTCGCTCAAAGACAGGTAGTTGAGTGACAACTGGCTGATCAGGCGCCAGGCCTTGGCGTCATGGGCATGGCTGGCACGCGGGCGACTCGGGCCCGCCACGCAGCGCACGGCCAGCACCGGGGCGCTGTCGGCCAGGGTGAAGTCGGTCTTGCCATTGCCCACGCTCATGAACAGCGGCAAATCGCGGTTGGTGCACAGCGCCGTCACGCCCAACTGGCGCAAGTCGTGGCCGTAGGGTGCCTGGCGGCTGTCCACCAGGCTGACGAAGGTTTCGCTGCCCACGTAGGTGGAGCGCGGGCCGTTGCGACGTTGGTCGCTGGACAGCACGCGGGGCTCGCGACGCACCGTGTAGTAGGCCTGGTCACGGCCGTAACGGGACGGGTCACGCACCGCGTAGAACGGCAAAAACGGCTGCTCCGGCCCGGTGCCGTGGCCGGTGATGCCGCTGAGCGAGTGAATCTCGAAATCCATCGGCCGCGTGCGGTCGGCGATCACATGGTGTTCGTTGACGCGGTCGGACAAGTGGATACGGTCCACGCGCTTGGGGAACAGGTTGATCGCCGGCGTGCAGAACGGCAGGAACTGCGCCGCGCCGACGCTGCCTTCCAGGCTCGGTTCGTGGCGGTCGAACAGCACGATCAGCTCCAGTTCCTGGCCATCGCAGCGTTTGACCGCACGGCTCAGCTCGGCGAATTCGACGAACAGGAAGCGATGGGGCAGGGCGAAGTACTCCTGCAACAACCGATAGCCCTGGAACGCCCGCGCTACCACTGGCATGGCCGCGTCGGCATCGTCAAAACCCCGGGAGCGCAGTGCGTCCTGGGGCAAGCGCTCAACCCAATCGCCGCCGGGCTTGCGCGCGAACACCGCACAGGCGTTGCCCAGCAGTTGCTCGTAGAGGCGGAACGGTTGCTCGTCGGCGCCGCTGAGGTAGAGCGGCAGGTTGTCCAGGTCGAGACTGTTGAACGGCAATTCGGCGCCGGTGCGCAGGGTCAGGCGCAAACCGGCCTTGGCCTTGGGTTCGCTGGCGGCCAGGCGGCCGAGCACGGCGGCGGGGTTGCCGAAGTATTCGGCGTTGCTGACCTGCAACGGCCACAACGTCACCGGGTGGGCGGTGCGGTACTCGCAGCAGGTCTGGGTTTCGCGGCCCAGGGCTGCGCGCAACACGGTGTCGCGGGGCAGGGGGAAACCACTGGCCAGTGAGCCTTCGTCGGGATCGGTCTGCAACTGCACCACGGTCATCGACGGGGTTGGCGCCAGGTAATGCGGGTAGGCGATTTCCAGCAGGTTGTGGGTGAAGGTCGGGTACTCGGCGTCGAGCTTGAGCTGTACGCGGGCCGTGAGGTAGGCAAAGCCTTCGAGCAGACGTTCCACGTACGGGTCGGCGCAGTCCATACCGGACAACGTCAGCCGACTGGCGATCTTCGGGTATTCCTTGGCGAACTCGGCGGCGCTTTCGCGCACGTGGTGCAGTTCCTGGTTGTACAGCTCCAGCAGGCGCGGGTTCATGGGCGTCTCCGCTGGTCGGCATTGACCACGCGCACGTGGCCGGATTCCAGGTCGAGGTCGGTTTGCAGCAACAGGCGCAACGGCACCGGCTGCGCCCACAGGTCGCCTTCGATCTCGAAACTCAGGGCGTTGTGGTTCATTTCGCCATGGCCGACACGGGCTTTGACCCGCAGGGTGTGGCGCAGAATGCGTGGCTCAAAGGTGGCGATGGCCTGGTAGATCAGGGCTTCCAGGGCCTTGATATCGACACTGGAAACGCTGTTGCCGGCGAGCGCCGGCAGCCCGTAATTGACCACCGAAGTGCCGGCCGGGGTGTGCAGCGTGGCATCGGCATCGAGCAACGACGTGGTGTTGAGCAGCCACGCCAGGTCGCGCAAGACCGAAGCTTTCAATTGGGTCAGGGACAGCACGCGTTTGTCGGCGCTTTCCTTCGGGTTGGTTGGATCGTCGTCGGTCAGCCGGTCCAGCAAGGACGGCTGCAAACGGTCGCGGGAAGCGATTTCAGTTACCACCAAAGCAGCTCCACGGACGGGTTGCGAGAGAAACAAAATGTCTTGGGCCATGGCGCGAAGCCATGGCCACAAGGGCTATCAGCGCTTGGTGTTGGAACGGATGTTCCAGCCAAACTTGATCGCGCCGCCGTCTTTGGTGCCGTCGGCTTTCTGCGGCTGGTAGTCGACCATCACTTGGGCGAAGTTCAGGGTGACGTTCTCGGTCAGGCGGTCATCGGAACCCGAACCACCGGTGCTCAGGGAAGTGACCAGCACTTCTTCCAGGTTGATCACCATGTACTCGACCTGGCTTTCACCACCGGCCTTGCGCACGGTCAGCTTGACCTTGTCGATGTGCTTGCCGCTGGCGCAGTGCATCATCAGGTTCGGCGACGCTTTGTCGACGTACTTGGTCAGCGACAGGTCCTGGATATTCACCTTGCCCGCGCCGCCACCGCCGCCCACGTGCATGTTGCCGGACTGGGCCATGCCCCAGCTCCAGTTCAGTACGTCGATTTCGTCCTTGTGGGCCTTGTCCATGGACTCGCCCTTGATGTCGCCGATCTTGATGAAAATATCAACAGCCATGTTTTCTCCCTGTGTGGCGCTTGCCACTGAATTTGAGTTACTCCAAATGGGCAGTGCTTTTGTGTGGGAGGGCGCTTGCCCCCGATGCAGGCACCTCGGTGTGTCAGTCACACCCCAGTGATGCTATCGGGGGCAAGCCCCCTCCCACACAAGAGCCAGCTCATCCGTGGGTTAGGCGCTCTTGGCCGAAGGCAGCTTCGATACCAGGCGCAGCGACACGGTCAGCCCTTCAAGCTGATAGTGCGGGCGCAGGTAGAACTTGGAGTTGTAGTAACCCGGGTTGCCTTCGACGTCTTCCACGATCACTTCGGCGGCAGCCAATGGGTGCTGGGCCTTGGTGGTTTCGGTGGAGTGCGCCGGGTCGCCGTCGACGTAGTTGAGGATCCAGTCCTGCAACCAGCGCTGCATCTCGTCCTTCTCTTTGAAGGAACCGATCTTGTCGCGCACGATGCACTTCAAGTAGTGCGCGAAACGGCAGGTGGCGAACAGGTACGGCAGGCGCGCAGCCAGGTTGGCGTTGGCGGTGGCGTCCGGGTCGTCGTATTCGGCCGGTTTCTGCAACGACTGGGCGCCGATGAACGCGGCGAAGTCGGTGTTTTTCTTGTGCAGCAGTGGCATGAAACCGTTCTTCGCCAGCTCCGCTTCACGGCGGTCGCTGATGGCGATTTCGGTCGGGCACTTCATGTCCACGCCACCGTCATCGGTAGGGAACGTGTGGGCCGGCAGGTTTTCCACTTCACCACCGGACTCCACGCCACGGATGCGCGAGCACCAGCCGTAGTGCTTGAACGAACGGTTGATGTTCACCGCCATCGCGTACGCGGCGTTGGCCCAGGTGTACTTGGAGCTGTCGGCACCGTCGGTGTTTTCTTCGAAGGCGAAAGCTTCCACCGGGTCGGTCTTGGCGCCATACGGCAGGCGCGCCAGGAAGCGCGGCATGGTCAGGCCGATGTAGCGCGAGTCTTCCGACTCACGCAGCGAGCGCCAGCCGGCGTATTCCGGGGTGGTGAAGATCTTGGTCAGGTCGCGCGGGTTCGACAGTTCCTGCCACGAGCCCATGCCCATCACGGTCGGCGAGGCCGCAGCGATGAACGGGGAGTGCATGGCGGCGCAGACTTTCGACAGCTCGCCCAGCAGCTCGACATCCGGAGGCGACTGGTCGAAGTAGTAGTCGCCTACCAGGCAACCGTACGGTTCGCCGCCGAACTGGCCGTATTCTTCTTCGTACATCTTCTTGAAGATCGGGCTCTGGTCCCACGCGGTGCCCTTGAATTTCTTCAGGGTCTTGTGCAGGTCCGGCTTGGAGATGTTGAGCACGCGGATCTTGAGTTGCTCATCGCTCTCGGTGTTGTTGACCAGGTAGTGCAGGCCACGCCAGGCACTTTCCAGCTGCTGGAAATCCTGGTGATGGATGATCTGGTTGACCTGGGCGGTGAGCTTGGCGTCGATGGCGGCGATGATTGATTCGATCGACTTGATCGCGTCGTTGGACACCAGGTCAGTCTGGGCCAGTGCCTGTTCAGCCAAGGTGCGCACGGCGGTTTCCACGGCTTCGCGGGCACGCTCGGTCTTGGGCTTGAATTCTTGCATCAACAGCGAGGCGAACTCGCTGGTTTCTTCGGTGGCGCCGAGGTTGAGCGCGCCTTCGCGGGCGGTATTGTCAGTCATGATTATTGGTCCCCTGCAGGCTTGGGCGCGCTGGCAAGTGCTTGAAGCAGTGCCGGGTCCTTGATTGCCTTCATGATGATTTCTTCAGCGCCGGTCTTGCCGTCCATGTAGGTCAGCAGGTTGGCCAACTGGGTGCGGGCTTCGAGCAGTTGCTTGAGCGAGTCGACCTTGCGGGCCACGGCGGCCGGGCTGAAGTCGTCCATGCTTTCGAACGTGATATCCAGGCTCAGGTTGCCTTCGCCGGTCAGCTCGTTCGGTACGTGGAACGCTACGCGCGGCTGCATGGCCTTGAGGCGCGAGTCGAAGTTGTCGACGTCCACTTCAAGGAACTTGCGATCAGCCACTGGCGCCAGAGGCTCGGCAGGTTTGCCGGCGAGGTCGGCCATCACACCCATTACGAAGGGCAGCTGGACCTTTTTCTCGGCGCCGTAGAGCTCGACGTCGTACTCGATCTGCACCCGAGGCGCGCGGTTGCGCGCGATGAATTTCTGAGAACTTTGCTTCGCCACGTTGCTGCTCCTGGTCGCTTGAGCGACGGTGTTGTTACTGCGCAGTCGGCCGGCTTACTCGCCGTCCGGGCCACGCAGGTTTTCAAATTGGGACATGCCATCGGGAATCAGATTGCGCACGATCGCCGCAAAGTCGGCATGCACCAGGTTCTTCGCCCGGTTCAACAGCACCGGCAGCGGGCTCGAAGGCTCGTGACGGGTGTAGTACGCAAGGATCTTGTCGAGGCTGCGCAGCACCTCATCGCGGCTGGCGATGTCGCCGGCCGGGCGGGGTGCGGCAGGGGCAGCGGCGTACTCGACCGAGGGGGCATTGTCGTCACTGACGGCCTCGGGTTCGCTGCTGCCTTGGGTGTCTGGAACCGCTTGGTTGAGCACTTGCAGCGCTTGCTTGAGCGGTTGCTTCAAGAGGGTCAGGTCCACGCCCTGGGCGGAACCGACCTGGTCGCTGACCTGCTGCTCGATGGCTTCGCAGGCTGCACGGGCGGCACTCAAGGCGTCGCGGGTGGCTTGCAGGTGTTCGGGGTCGCTGTCGAGGAACGCGGCGTGCAGTTGCTGGGCGCCGAGTTGTTCATCGGGGAAACTCATCAGGCCGCTGGCGTTCAGTGCAGCGCGCAGGCTCACGGGGCCGAAGGTGCGCGAGCGCGTGAGGATGCTTTCGCGCAGCAGGCGAATGGTCGCGTCGCTGGTCAGGCCGGACAGGGCGTTGATGCGCACAGTCGGGTCGTTATCGTCGTCGGCATCCAGGCGCGGGTGCAGATCGGTCCAGTATTCGCGCAGCAGGGCGTTGATCAGCGTCAGGACGTCGGCCAGCCCGGCCACACCCTGGAGGGCGAGGGAGCTTTGCAGGAGGAAATGGGTGATGCGCAGGTCTTTGCTGCGCTGCAGCAAGTCGAGGCTCTGCTGCTGGATGCTGCGCCATTCCGGCGGTTCAGCGGGCAGGATGGAGTCACCCATGCTGCGCTCAGGCTGGCCCTTGGCATCACGCTCCAGTTGGAGAAATTGCGCGTCATACTCCATGTCTTCGCCACAGGGCGAAGTCGCGGAAACGGCGGTGAGCAGCAACGGCACATCCACTGAAATTGATCTCCCTATCAGCCCGTTAGATGTCGGGCAATTCATGCATTAGTTGCGCAAGGAACTTTGCATGGTTTCTTGGTCATATAAGCACGATGCTATTAATGTGCCATCATTGGTGTTCAAGAAGTTGTGCATTTTTGGTGTAGTACTTATGCCTTGTCAAGGTAAGCTATTCGCCCTCTGTGACAGATGTGCGGTGCTTAACAACCTGCGCGACCGGTGGGTCGAACGGCGCACCGGGACAGGATTTTTGTCATAGAGCCCAGTTAAGATCAGCGATCATGCTGGCATCAGCAGGTTGTAGACGGTCGGATGCACGACCTGATGGGGCTCTCTCGGGAAACGCTGTCCCGGGAATCGCCCGCGCGCGAAGTATCAGCAAGGAGGCAAGATGTCGCTGTGTTTGACTATCACTAGTTATCACAAGATCACCCCAGGGCAGTGCGCCGAAAAGTCCATGAATCAGGGCTCGATGGCGATCGGCCGCAGTTCGGATAATGACTGGGTACTGCCTGATCCTGAGCGGCTGGTGTCTTCGCAACACTGCGTTATTCAATACAAGGACGGCCGTTATTATTTAACCGATAACAGCACCAACGGTGTGGAGTTGGTTAACGCCGGTGTGCGCATGCGCCGGGGCAATAGCGAGCTGCTGCAAAATGGCGAGCTGATCCGCATCGGCGACTACGAGATTCAGGCGCGTATCGATTTCAATGTGCAGGCCGTCGATAACCAGCCGTTTGCCGGTGAGTCGCCGAACAGCTTTGAAGCGCTGATGGGCGCCGTGGTCAGTGCGCCGGTAGCCACGCCCGTGATCGCGCCGCAGTTCCAGGGCGCCTCGGCGATGGACACCCTGCCGGACCTGTTCGACTTCCTCAGCCCCACCGCCGTACCGCCGCCGACCGTGCCGGACCACGTGCCCTCCGAGCAACATGACTTCCGCCCGCCGACGCCAGTGGCTGCGCCTGTCGTTGCAGCGCCCGTGGCGTCGGGCTCGGTGATTCCTGAAGACTGGGACTTGTTCGGTGACGCGCCCGCGCCAGCGCCAGCGCCGGTGGCCAGCACGCCGCCGCCCAGCACGCCGCCGCCTCTGGCACCGACTCCACCGCCCACTGCGCCGGTCATCGCGCCGCCACCTGTGGTCGAGCCCGTGCTCCCCGTGGCCGACAGCCAGCAACCCGACCTCTTGCAAGCCTTCCTGCGTGGCGCCGGCCTTGACCAGTTGCGTCTGGACAACGCCCAGGCCGAAGCCCAGATGGAAAGCATCGGTCGCAGCTACCGGCTGATGGTGGAGGGCCTGATCGACGTGTTGCGCGCCCGCGCCAGCCTCAAGGGCGAGTTCCGCATGCAGCAGACGATGATCCAGCCTGCTGAAAACAATCCGTTGAAATTTGCCCCGAATGCCGAGGAAGCGTTACTGCTTTTGCTTCGCCATGGCAACCAAGCGTTTATGGCGCCGGACCTTGCCGTGCGGGACAGTTTCGACGACTTGCGGGCCCACCAGCTGGCCGTGATGGCCGGGGTGGAAGCCGCGATCAAGCACTTGCTCACGCGCTTCGAACCAACCCAGCTGGAGGAACGCATGGGCAAGCCCGGCGGGCTGTCGAGCCTTTTCAATGGCTCGCGCCAGGCCCAGTACTGGCAGCAGTTCACCGAGCTTTACGGCAATATTTCCCGCGAGGCCCAGGAAGACTTCCAGGACCTGTTCGGCCGCGAATTCAGCCGAGCCTACGAAGAACACAGCGCGCGACAGCGTCGCTAACGCCACGCCGCAACAACGGATCAACGGATAGCTAAGTACGTCATTGAGGACGCAGGATGATTCCCAGGTTTTTACTCGCAGTCGCCACCGCGCTGCTGCTGACGGCGTGTGCCAACGACGCGGTCAAACCCGAAGCGGCGGTCGAGGAGCAGGCGGATACCGCTGCCGTCGAATTGCACTTCCACGCAATTTCCGGGCTTAACCCCGGCGCCAACGGCCAGGCCGCTCCAGTGCGCGTGCGCATTTTCGAACTGAAAAACGCCGCCACCTTCGGCCGTTCCGACTACTTCGCCTTGGCGGACCGTGCCCAATCGACCCTCGGCCTGGACCTGCTGGACCAGGACGAAGTGATGGTCCAGCCCGGCCAGCAACTGAGCATCCAGCGCGACCTCGACCCGTCCACGCGCCAGATCGGCTTGCTGGTGGGTTACCGCGAGTTGGACCGTGCGCAATGGCGTGCGGTAATCAACGTGCCAGCGCGCCAATACACCGAATACCAGATCAGCCTCGATGTGCGTGCCGTGCGCGCCGACGTCGTGGTTTCCCCATCCAGCCCTGCCCAATAACAAGCAATCGGAGCCCCCATGTCCTGGAACAATCGCGTGGTCTGGTCGGAAGGCATGTTCATCGGAACGCAGCACTTCCAGCAGCATGACCGTTACCTGGAGAACCTGATCGACGCCCGCAGCCGCCCATTGGCCGCCGGTGCCTGGGGGTTTTCCGAGTTGCTGATCGACCAGGGCCTGCTGGCCCAGGGCAAGCTGGCCATCGTCTCGGCACGGGGCCTGTTGCCTGACGGCACGCCGTTCAATATCCCCCAGGATGACCTGGCGCCGAGCCCGCTGAACATCGACGACAACCTGCGCGACGGCCTGGTGTACCTGGCCTTGCCGCTCAAGCGCGCCGGTGCGCGGGACACGGTTGATGAAGGCGAAGCCCTGGAGGCTGCGCGCTACGTAAGCCAGGTGCGCGAAGTGCGCGACGACAACGCGCCGTTCGAAAACCGCGCGCCAGTGGCCGTGGGTTCCCGTGCGTTGCGCCTATTGACCGCCCAGGACGGCATCAGCGACTACGCCGCCATCGGCCTGGTGCGCATCAAGGAAAAGCGCGCCGACCGCGCCCTGGTGCTCGATGACACCTACATTCCACCGGTATTGGACGTGGCCGCGAGCAAACCGCTGACGGCGTTTCGCAGCGAACTGCTGGGCCTGTTGCACCAGCGCGGCGAGGCCCTGGCCGGCCGCGTGGTCGCGTCGGGCGCCGGTGGTGCATCGGAGATTGCTGATTTCATGCTGCTGCAACTGGTCAACCGCGCCCAGCCGTTGATCCAGCATTTTAGCCAGTTGAGTCCGCTGCACCCGGAGCGCTTCTTCAGCGAACTGGTGAGCCTGGCCGGTGAGTTCTCGACCTTTTCCACTGCGGGCCGTCGTCCCCAGGAATACCCGCAGTACCAGCACGATGACCTGGCCCTGAGCTACGCCCCGGTGATGGCTGCCTTGCGTGAAGCGCTGTCGATGCTGATCGACAGCAAGGCCACGCCGATTCCGATTGTCGAGAAAGCCTACGGCATTCACGTGGCGATGCTTGCCGACAAGACCCTGCTCGACAACGCCAGTTTCATCCTGGTGGTGCGTGCCGATGTGCCCGGAGAAACCCTGCGCGGCCGCTTCGGCCAGCAGAGCAAGGTCGGCGCCGTGGAGCACATTCGCGACATGGTCAACCTGCAACTGCCGGGCATCGGCCTGGTGCCCTTGCCGGTGGCGCCGCGCCAACTGCCGTATCACGCGGGCAGCACCTATTACGAGCTGGACCGCGGCAGTGAGCATTGGCAGCAACTGAGCAACTCCGGCGGTTTTGCTTTCCACATCGCCGGGCAGTTCCCGGGCTTGAACCTGGCCTTCTGGGCGATCCGAGGATAATCCGCGATGCATCCCAATGATGACGACCGCACCCAGTTCATGCCGCGCCCAGGTGGCCGTGCGCCGGAACCTGCACGGGCAGAACCGGCCCCGCTGTCGATGCCGGCTGCACCGATGCTCACCGGCAAAAGCCAGGGGCTGAACCCACTGGAAAGCGCCGCTGGCCCGCTGCTGGCCTTGCTGACGCGCCTGCGCAATACCATCGCCCACCCGGCGCCAGCCAGCCTGCGCGCGCAGTTGCTGGCCTACCTGCGCCAGTTCGAAGAGCGCGCCGAAGCCGCCGGTGTGGCGCGCAACGAAGTGCTGCTGGCCCGTTACGCGCTGTGCACCGCCCTCGATGAAGCCGTGTTGAGCACGCCGTGGGGCAGCACCAGCGATTGGGGCAAGCAAAGCCTGCTGATCACCGTGCACAACGAAGCCTGGGGCGGCGAGAAAGTCTTCCAGTTGCTCGACCACTGCCTGCAAAGCCCACGGGAGCGCCTGTACCTGCTGGAACTGTTGTACCTGTGCATGTGCCTGGGTTTTGAAGGCCGCTACCGCGTGATGAACGACGGTCGCAGCCAGTTGGAAGCCTTGCGCGAGCGCACCGCTGCCGCGATTCGCAGTGCCCGTGGCGAGCATGAGCGTGAGCTGTCGCCGCACTGGCGCGGCGTGACCGTGGCGCGGGACCGCCTGGCGCAATTCATGCCGCCGTGGATCGCCGTGGCCATTGGCGTGGCGCTGCTGCTGGCGTTGCTGTTCACCTTGCGCATGCTGCTGGCGTCGCAGGCGGAGCCGGTGTTCAAGAATATCCATGCCCTGGGCGAGATCCCGGTGCAGGCCATCGACCGTCCAGTGGCGCAGCCCAAGGTCATCGAACGGCCGCGTCTGGCCGGGTTCCTGGCCGAAGACATCAAGGCCGGTCGCGTGGCCGTGGAAGATAAAGTCGACCGTTCGGTGGTCACCATTCGTGGCGATGAACTGTTCGCATCGGCCAGCTCCAGCATTGTCGACGACTACCAGCCGCTGATGCTGCGCATCGCCGATGCCATCCGCAAGGTCAAGGGGCAGGTGCGCGTCACCGGCCACAGCGACAATCGCCCGATTGCCACGCTGCGTTTCCCGTCCAACTGGGCGCTGTCCGAAGCGCGGGCCAAGTCGGTGCTGGAGATCCTCGCGGCCAAGACCGGCCAGGCGGATCGCTTCAGTGCCGAGGGCAGAAGCGACACCGAGCCGTTGGCCACCAACAGCACAGCCGAAGGCCGCGCCCGCAATCGTCGGGTTGAAATCACCGTATTGGCGGAGGGCGTCGAGTGAAGGCGTTTTTCAGTTTCATGATTCGCTGGGTGATCCCGGTATTGGGCCTGATCGCCCTGAGCCTGATCATCTGGTTTGTCGGGCCGTTGCTCGACGTGCTGGTGCCGCAAGGGCGCCGCTGGGCGCTGATCATCCTGATGTTCGGGGTGTGGATCGCCTACCGCGTGTTCCGCATCATCCAGGCCCGCCGTCAGGCCGCCGAAGTGATGCGCAGCCTGGCCGCCGAAACCCCGGCCGACCCCAACAGCGTGGCCACCGCCGAAGAGTTATCGACCCTGCGCCAGCGCATGGACGAAGCCCTCGCGCTGTTGAAAAAAGCCAAGCTCGGCGGTGACGAGCGGCGCAATCTCTACGAGTTGCCGTGGTATGTGATCATCGGCCCGCCGGGTTCGGGCAAGACCACCGCGCTGGTCAATTCCGGCCTGCACTTTCCGTTGGCCGCGCAATTGGGCGCCGGTGCGGTGCGTGGCGTCGGCGGTACGCGCAATTGCGATTGGTGGTTCACCGATCAGGCCGTCTTGCTCGACACCGCTGGCCGCTACACCACCCAGGACAGCAACTCCACGGTGGATAAAGCCGCGTGGCTGGGCTTTCTCGACCTGCTGAAAAAGCAGCGTTCACGCCGGCCCATCGACGGCGCGTTTATCGCCATCAGCCTCTCGGATCTGCTGCTCGGCACCGACGCCGAGCGCGCCGCCCATGCGGCTGCGATTCGCCTGCGTATCCAGGAGCTGTACACCCAATTGGGCGTACGTTTCCCGATCTACCTGATGCTGACCAAGCTCGATCTGGTGCCGGGTTTCATGGAGTACTTCGATAACCTGAGCAAGGAAGACCGCGCCCAGGTGTGGGGTATGACCTTTGCCTTGGACGACGGCAAAAACAGCGACAGCCCGTTGGCCCATCTGCAAAGCGAATTCGCAGGATTAGAGCAACGCCTCAACGAGCGTCTGGTGGAGCGCCTGCAACAGGAACGCGACCCGGCGCGGCGCGACCTGATCTACGGCTTCCCGCAGCAGTTCGGCGCGTTGAAGGATTGCCTGCAAAGCTTTCTCGAAGGCGTGTTCAAACCCAATGCCTTTGAAGAGCGCGTGCTGTTGCGCGGTGTGTATTTCACCAGCGGCACCCAGGAAGGCAGCCCGATTGACCGCCTGATCGGCGCCATGGCCCAGAGCATGAACCTGGACCGCCAGCATCTGGCACGCCAGAGCGGCACCGGGCGCAGCTACTTCATCGAAAAGTTGTTCACTGCCGTGGCGTTTGCCGAGCGTGGCCTGGTGGGTGTGAACCCGAAGGTTGAACGCCGGCGCAAGTGGATCGCACGCGGTGTACTCGCGGCTACGGTGGCGTTGGTGGTGGTGGTCAGTGGCCTGTGGTGGGTGAGTTATCGCGCCAACCAGGCGTATATCGCACAGGTCGACCAAAAGGTCGCGCCGCTTGGCCAGACTGTGCAGAACCTGAGCCCGGCGCAGCGTGAAGTCCTTGCGGTGCTGCCGTTGCTCAACGCAGTTAAGAACCTTGCTGGGGATTCGCCGAGCTGGTCCGAAGGCCTCGGCTTGTATCAGGGCGACATGCTCGAAGCCGAATCCGCCAGCGTGTACCGCAAGCTGCTGATCGCGGTGTTCGCGCCGCGTCTGGTGACGCGCATCGAAGAGCAACTGCACGGCGGCGGCAACTCGGATTTCCTCTACGAAGGCCTCAAGGCCTACCTGATGCTGGCCGACAGCGAGCATTACGATCCGGACTTCATCAAGGCCTGGATCGCCCTCGACTGGGATCGCAACCTGCCCCGCGACCTGCCGGCCGACCAGCGTCAGGCGTTGACCGGGCACTTGCAGGCGCTGTTCGATCGTCACCCGCCGAACGCACGCCTTGATCCGCGCCTGATCGATGACCTGCGCCGCCAACTGCAACAGCTGCCGGTGGCCCAGCGTGTCTACGACCGGGTCAAACGCCAGAAACTGCCCGAAGGCATCCCGGACTTTCGCATCAACGAAGCCGCTGGCCGTGATGCCGCGCTGGTGTTCAGCCGCAAAAGCGGCAAGCCGTTGGGCGAGCCGTTGAGTGGGTTTTTTACCGCCAAGGGCTATCGTCAGGCCTTCCTGCTGAGCAGCCTGAACCAGACCGGCACCCTCGCTGAAGAGCAGTGGGTGCTGGGCCACGAGCAGGCCGATCAACAGAACGTGGTGAGCCTGGCCGCCGATGTGCGTCGCCTGTATTTCCAGGACTACCAGCGCCAGTGGGATGCCTTGCTCGCCGATATCGACTTTGTGCCAATCACCAGCGTGGCCCAGGCGGCCGATGTGCTGCGGGTGATTTCCGGGCCGACGTCACCGCTGAAAAAGCTGCTGGTGGCGGTGGCCAGGGAAACGGACCTGCAAGCCGAAGAACGTCAGCTGGCCGCCAAAGGCGTACCGGTTGAAGGCGGTGTCGACAAGCTCAAGGAGCGCCTGGGCAGTCTGCTCGGCCAGGAACAACCGACCGGCAATGCACCGCAGGCGGCGGATGATCCGGTGACCGCGCATTTTGCCGAACTCAACAGCATCGTCAGCAAGAATGAAGGCGAGCCGGCGGCGATCGATGGCCTGCTGTCGGACATGAACGCGCTGTATGTGCAGGTCAGCGCCATGGTCGGCGCCAGCGGCGATGCGCTGCTCGGCGAAGCCAAGAATCAGGCGGCGGCTGCGGCCACGCGGGTCAGCCTGAATGCCGAACGCCAGCCGCCGCTGGTGCAGGGCATGGTCAAGTCGGTGGTCAATTCCACCACCAACAGCATGATGGGTGGGGTGCGTAACCAGCTGAACGCGGCCTGGGTCAGCGAAGTGGTCAACGTGTATCGCCAGTCCCTGGCAGGGCGTTACCCGATGTCGCCGGGCAGTGCGCGGGACGCCACGCTGGATGACTTCGGGCAGTTCTTCGGCGTGGGCGGGGTGATGGACAACTACTTCCGCAAATACCTGCAACCCTACGTGGACACGTCTGCGCAGACCTGGCGCTGGCAGCCGGGCGCTGCGCAGAAGCTGGGGATCGCGCCGGGGGTGCTGCAAACCTTCCAGCGCGCCGCGACGATTCGTGATGCGTTCTTCCGGTCGGGGGGCACCCAGCCCATCGTGCGTTTCGAACTCAAGCCGGTGTCGATGGACCCGACGATTACCCAGTTCCTGCTCGATCTCGACGGCCAGCAACTGAGCTACGACCACGGCCCAAGCCGCCCGGTAGCGATGCAATGGCCGAACCCCGGCAGCATTGGCGTGGTGCGGATTTCCATCATGCCGCCATCGGCCAGTGGCCGCTCGGGCGTGACCCTCGACGGCCCGTGGGCGTGGTTCCGCCTGCTGGAGCAATCGGACCTTACTGCCGGCAACTCGCCGGACCGCTTCAACCTGCGCCTGCGGGTCGACGGCGCGAGCATCGCCTACGAGTTGCGCGCCAACAGTGCTTTCAACCCGTTCAAGAGCCGTGTGCTAAACGGCTTCAGCCTGCCGGAGCGGCTATGACGACCCTGGGTTTCTACGGCAAGTTAGCCAGTCGCGGGGATTTTGTCAGCCGCGCCTTGCCCCAGAGTTTTGTTGGCCCGTGGGACAGCTGGCTGGCGGCGGGTTTGCTCGCCAGCCAGAACAGCCTGGGCGGTGATTGGCTCAACGTGTACCTTGTCAGCCCGCTGTGGCGCTTTGTGCTGGCGCCGGGCGTGTGCGGGCCGGACGCAGTGGCGGGCGTGGTGATGCCGAGCATTGATCGGGTCGGACGCTACTTCCCATTGGCGGTGGTGGCCTTGCTTGATCACGACACCAATCCCGCCTCGCTGGTGGGCGGGCCGGACACGTGGTTCGAACAGGCCGAAGAGCTGTTGCTCAGCACCCTGGACAGCGGCGCGACTTTCGAAAGCTTCAACGACGGCCTCGACAGCCTGGGCTTGCCAGCGACTGAGCCGCGTGCGGTCGACAGCCGTTTCGCGGGCCTGCAACGGGTGTCCGCCACCGTGCCTCATGGGCGCATGACCGCGCTTGCCGAACAGGCCTGCGAGGGCGCAAGCCTATGGTGGGGCCGAGGCTCGGAACGTATTTCCCCTGGTTTATTACGGTGTCAGGGCTTGCCCGCCGCCAGCGATTTTGCGCAGTTTCTGCTCGGACAAGAAGGTGTGGTGTAGATGGGCGCGACGTACAAATCCGCGAGCAAAAGCCATGTGGGCATGGTGCGCCAGGTCAACGAAGATGCGTGCCTGGACCTGTCGAAAAACCGCCTGTGGGTGGTCGCCGATGGCATGGGCGGGCATGCGGCCGGCGACTATGTCAGCAGCCTGATCGTCGACAGCCTGCGCAGTGTGCCGTTGGGCCGCTCCCTCGACGAATACTCGGCCGCCCTGCGCAATGACCTGATCCGCATCAACGCCGCCGTACGCGAAGAAACCGCCAACCGTGGCGTGACCATGATGGGCAGCACCGTGGTAGTACTGGCTGCCCGTGGCTTGCGCGGCGTCTGCCTGTGGGCCGGCGACAGTCGCCTGTATCGCCTGCGTGACGGTGTGCTTGAAGGCATCTCCCGCGACCACAGCTACGTGCAAGACCTGCAAGACAGCGGCCTGCTCAGCGAAGCCGACGCCCGCACACATCCGCGCGCCAATATCGTCACCCGCGCCGTGGGCGTGGAAGCCCAGCTCGAAGTGGCGGTGGTCGACCTGTTGATTGCCCCCGGCGACAGCTACCTGTTGTGCAGCGACGGGCTGAACAAGACCGTCGAAGACTGCGAAATCCGCGAAGTACTCAGCCATGACGCGCCGGATGAAATCGTGCGCAGCCTGGTGCACCTGGGGCTCAATCGCGGCGCGCCGGACAACATCACCGCCATCGTTGTGAAGGTATCGGCATGAATATCGTGATTCCTGGCTACGACATCGAAGGCGAGATCGGCGAAGGCGCCATGGCCAGCGTGTACCTGGCGACCCAGCGCTCGCTGGAGCGCAAGGTGGCGCTGAAGGTGATGGCGGCGGCACTGGCCGCCGACCCGAGCTTCTGCGAGCGCTTCCTGCGTGAGGGCAAGACCCTGGCGCGGCTGTCGCACCCGCATACCGTGACCATCCATGACATCGGCAATGTCGGTGAGCTGTATTACATGGCCATGGAGTTTTTGCCCAACGGCACGCTCAAGGAGCGCATCGCTGCCGGTATGACGCCGGAGCAGGGCGTGACGCTGATCCGCCAGATCGCCTCTGCACTGGGCTATGCCCACGGGCAAGGCTTGGTGCACCGCGACGTCAAGCCCGCGAACATCCTCTTCCGCGCTGACGGCACGGCGGTGTTGTCGGACTTTGGCATCGCCAAGTCCCTGGACGACCGCACCCAGTTCACCCAGGCCGGTTTTGCCGTGGGCACGCCGAGCTACATGAGCCCCGAACAGGCGCGGGGCCAGGAGATCGATGGCCGCGCCGATCTGTATGCGCTGGGCGTCGTGCTCTACGAAATTCTCGTCGGCAAGCTGCCGTACAGCGGCACCGACGCGCTGTCCACCGCGCTGGCGCACCTGACCGAACCGTTGCCGGAATTGCCGGTGCACCACGGTCGTTATCAGGGCGTGTTGCGCAAGTTGTTGGCCAAGGATCCGGCCGAGCGGTTCCCGGATGCGGCGGCGTTGTTATTGGCGCTGGATCAATTACCGATGGAATCGCCCGAGGCCACCCTGGTGCGCCCGATTCCGCTGAGCTTCGACCTGGGCGGCATCACGCCGGAGTCCATCGAAATCCCCACGGCCAAACCCGAGCCGGTGCGTCAACCGGTGGTGCCGCCGACGCAGCACAGCGAGCAGCGACGCGGGCCGGTGTTGGCGCTGGCGGCGGTGGCTGTGGCGGTTGCCCTGGCGATTGGCGGTGCTTCCTATTGGTGGCTGAGTGGCGATGATGAGCCCGCCAAGCCGCCGGCCGCTGCAGTGCCTGCGGCAACGCCGGCAGCAACGCCCGCAGCAACACCCGCGGCGGCAGCGGTTGAGGCGGATGGCGGTCAGCGTCCGTTGCTGATGGCGGGCAAGAAAACCCTGTTCCAGCGCGTCCTCAGCAAGCCGGGCGCGAAGCTTGCGGATGAGGCCGGCAGCGCGCCAGGTAAAGCCCTGCCGGCGTTTTCGGTGCTCTACGTGTACCAACGCAAGGACGTCGACGGCCAGCCGTGGGTGCGCGTCGGCACCGCCACCGACGGGCGCAGCGACGGTTGGCTGCAGGCCGCCCAGGTCAGCGACTGGAAGCAGAGCCTGGTGCTCAAGTTCACGGAGCGCTCGGGCCGTGCGCCGGTGATGTTCCTGCGCCAATCCGGCGAAGTGGAAAAGCTGCTCGCCGACCCGGCCGCCGCCAAGGGGGCGTTGGCCAAGGCGCAGAAAAACAGCGAAGACAACGCGCAAATCCTCGCCCTGGAACCCACCGCCAGCGCGGTGCCGCAGAACCAGTTCTACCTGTTGCCGATCTTCGACTCCAAGGAGAGCTTCGACGAAAACGGCCAGCCGGTGCAGTTGCTCAATGTCGCTTCGATCGATCCCGGCAGCAGCCCAGCGGCCAAGCCCGCCACGCCGGTGATCAACGCCAATGCCGATGCCTTCCGCACCGCCGTGGTGCTGGTGGTGGACACCACGGTGTCGATGCAGCCGTATATCGACCAGATTCGCGACGTAGTCCATGAGCTGCAAACCCGCATCGGCGAGCGCGGCGAGTTGGACAGCGTCAGCTTTGGCATGGTGGGTTTTCGCAGCAGCATCAAGAAAACCCCTGGCCTGGAATACGTGGCCAAAACCCTGATCAGCCTCGACCAGGGCCGCGACCCGCAACGCTTCCTGGACATGGCGCGGCAGGTCAAAGCCTCCAGCGTGTCGAGCCATTCGTTCAACGAAGACGCATTTGCCGGGGTGATGCAGGCGGTGGACGGCATGGATTGGTCCGGCTATGGCGGGCGCATCATCCTGCTGGTCACCGATGCGGGTGCGCTGCGCAAGAACGACCCGTTTGCCGCCACCCAGATGAACGAAGCCGAAGTGCGCCAGGCGGCGCTGGGCAAGCAGATCAAGATCTACGCCCTGCACCTGCGCACCGACGCCGGCAAGAAAACCCACGCCGGCGCCGAGAGCCAGTACCGCATCCTCACCGCCGACGCCAACCCGCAGATCGGCGACCTATACACACCGGTGCCCGGTGGCGATGTGCGCAAGCTGGGTGAGCGTGTCGACGAGATCGGCAGCGTGTTCGCCAACCTGGTGCACCAGGTGCGCAGCAACACGCCGCAGCCTGTGCCGATGCTCAGTTCGGCGCCGACCCTGGCGGACAAATCTGCCGCTGTGGGTTACGCCATGCACATGGACTTCCTCGGCCGCAAAACCGCGAGCCAGGCGCCGCAACTGGTGAGTGCCTGGACCGCCGACCGCGACCTGACCAACCCGGCGCTGCCGGCTTTCCAGGTGTGCGTGATGCTGACCAAGTTGCAGCTCAACGACTTGCAGCAGTCGTTGAAACTGATCGTCGACGCGGCGCGCAAGACCCAGACCTCACCCAAGGATTTCTTCCAGGAAATCGCCAGCGCCTCGGCTTACATGAGCCGCGACCCGCAAGCGCTGCGCAAGGGCGGCAACCTGGCAGACGGCGGCATCCTCGGCGAATACCTGGAAGGCCTGCCGTACCGCAGCAAGTCGCTGAACATGACCCAGGATTTGTGGTTGTCGCTGAGCGTGGCTGAGCAGGAAGACTTTATCGACGAGCTGGATTCGAAAATCCGCCTCTACGAAACCTTCCATAACGACGTCGCCAACTGGGTCCGTTTCGGCGATGCCGAGCCGGGCGATGCGTTGTACCGCGTGCCGTTGTCGACGCTGCCGTGATGCTGAACCTGAGCGCGGTGCACAAGAGCCGGGGCGTCGGGAGCCAGCGCTACAGCCTGGTGATCCCGGCGCTGCACCTGCGTGCCGGGGAGCAGTTAGCGATTGTCGGGCCCAGCGGTTGCGGCAAGAGCACCTTGCTGGACTTGCTGGCGCTGGTCCTGGCGCCGGATCAGGTCGGGCAGTTCGACTTCAATGCTGTCGACATCGGCGGCCTGTGGCGTGCCGATCAGCAATCGCGCTTGGCGCAGTTGCGCAGCCAACACCTGGGTTATGTGCTGCAAACCGGCGGGCTGCTGGGGTTTCTTGATGTGCGCGGCAATATCGCCTTGCCCCGGCAACTGCTGGGCTTGAAGGACGATGGCAGTGTGACGCGCCTGGCTGAACAGCTGGAAATCAGCGACCAGTTGGCGAAGAAGCCCTCGGCGCTGTCGGTGGGCCAGCGCCAGCGTGTGAGCTGCGCCCGCGCCCTGGCCCATGCACCGCAACTGGTGCTGGCGGATGAGCCGACCGCCTCCCTCGACCCGCTGAACGCCGAGCGTGTGATGCACGCGCTGCTGACCCAGGCCCGCGAGCACCGCGCCGCTTGCGTCATCGCTACTCATGACGAGCCCCTGGCCCGCGCCAGTGGCTTGCTGATACGGCGTATCAGTTGCCGCCGCGATGCCGACGGTGGCGTCACCGCCACCCTTGGGGAGGCGTGCTGATGCGCATCCCCTTGATCGCTTCGCTGGCCTGGCAGGATTACCGCAACGACGCCTGGCTGTCGGCCTGTTCGGTGTTGGCATTGGTGGCGGTGATCGCGCCGTTGCTGGTGTTATTCGGCCTGAAATTTGGACTGGTTAGCAGTTTGACCGAACGTTTGCAGACCGACCCGGCCACCCGTGAAATTATTCCGCTGGGCGGTGGTCGATTCAGCAGCGTATTTATCGAGCAGCTTGGCCAGCGCAGCGATGTGGCGTTCGCCGTGCCGCGCACGCGGCAGATTGCGGCGACGGCGCAGGTGGGCGCGCTGACCTTGGAAATGCTGCCGACGGCGCCGGGTGATCCGTTGTTGGGTGCTGTGGCGCTGCCGCAGGGCTTGGGTCAGATCGTGCTGAGCCACACCGCTTCCGAGAAACTGGCGGCGCGGCCTGGGGATTTATTGGAAACCCGCTTTGCCCGCCAGATCGCAGGGCGTGTCGAGGAGCAGCGCACACGGGTGCAAGTGGTGGGGGTGCTGCCGCTGGAAGCGTTCGCCCGTGATGGCCTGTTCGCCGCGCCGGGCTTGCTGGAAGCGGCGGAAGATTACCGCGACGGCCGTGCTGTACCGGCGCTGGGATGGGCAGGTGATGAGGTGGCGGTGACTGAGCAGCGGGTCTATCCGGCGTTTCGCTTGTATGCGCGCAGCCTCGGCGATGTGGAGCCGTTACGGGTGTATTTCGCTGGGCAGAACCTGTTGGTGTCGACCCAGGCAAACACTATCGCCCAGGTGCAGTCGTTGAGCCGCAACCTGTCGATCGTATTCTGGGTCATCGCTGGGTTGGCGTTGGCGGGGGCATTTGCGGCGATCTTCGCCGGTGCCTTGGCCGCCGTGGCGCGCAAGCGTCGGGAATTGTCGGTGTTGCGTCTGTTGGGGTTTTCCACCGGCGCGTTGCTGTTGTTCGTGGTGGTGCAGGCGCTCTACAGCGCAGGGTTTGCCGCCGTGCTCAGTGCCGGGCTGTATGGCCTGGCCGAGGCGGCGTTAAACACGTTATTTGTGCAGGTGCCGGGCGAACACGCCAGTCACCTGCTGGCGCGTCATTACGGCCTGGCCCTGGTTGCAGTCCTCGGCGTCAGCGCCGTGGCGGCGGCGTGTGGGGGTTGGCGAGTGGCGCGTATCCAGGCTTCTGAAGGAATCAGAGATGTATAAGTTACTGGGCGCCGCCCTGGCGCTGAGCCTGGCCTCGATGGCCTGGGCCGATGAAGCAAGCGATAAACTGGACAACCCCAAACCGTTGCCGGATGACGTGAGTCTGCCGCTGCCGTGCGAGGGCAATATGGTGTTCCGCTACGCCTACGTGCTGGCCCAGGGCACCCTGGACGACCGCGAGATCAGCCTCGGCTACCCCTTCGCCGAGGGCGAGGCCGGTTACCAGCAGTCGTTTATTTCCGGCTACCGCCGCGATTTTATCAACGGCCAGTTCACCCTCAAGGATTTGCCGAAAGACTGGAACAAAGTCATCGCGCCGTTGATGCCCAAGACCGACGCCAAGACGCCACTCAAGCCGATGCTGTACTTCATCGGCAAGTACGAAGTGACCGCGCGCCAATACGCCCAGGTCATGGCCCAGGCGCAGTCCCTGGCCAGCGGTGAACCGGCCCCCGCCTGCGATGCGCCGACTGGCATGGCCGGGCGTTTGCCCAAGGTGAAACTGTCGCGTTTTGAGGCTGAGCGCTTCTCGGCGGTGTACAGCGCGTGGCTGATGAAATACCACCGCGAGTTGCTGCCGGTCAGTGGTCGCGGTTCGTCGGCAGAAGACGGCGGCCTGGGTTTTGTGCGCCTGCCCACCGAAGTGGAGTGGGAGTTTGCCGCACGCGGTGGCCAGGCGGTGAGCCGTCAGGATCTGGAAGGGCGCCTGTTCCCGCGTCGCGTCGAAGGCAGCGAAAGTGATGGCCCGCTGGGTGACTACGCTGTGTTCAACCAAGTCGCCGGCGGTACTGGCCAGGCGGCGCGCCTGATGCCCATCGGCACCAAATTGCCCAATCCGATTGGCATGTTCGACGTGATCGGCAATGCGGCGGAGATGGTCCAGGAGTCTTTTCAATTGGTCCATGCCGGGCGACGTCAGGGCACCTATGGCGGCTTTGTGGTCAAGGGCGGCAACTACCTGGAAGGCGAGGGTACGCTGTTCACCGGCATGCGCCGCGAATACCCGCTGTTCGCCGCCGATGGCACTGAGCAAAGCAACGAAACCACGGGTTTTCGCGTAGCGATTGGCGCGCTGTCGGCGCCACGTTCGCGTTACAAGGAGCTGTTTGTGCAGTGGCAAAAAGAAGGGCGCCTTGCCGCGCTGACCGATGCCATCGACGACGCCCAGGACCCGACCAAACGCCTGGACAGCATCATCGCCGCCAGCGTTGACCCCAAGCTGCAAGCCGAACTGGGGCTGGTCAACGAAGAGCTCAAGCGCAATGTCTCGCTGATCGCCCAGCAACGCGAAGAAGCTGCGGGCAATCTGATCCAGTCGGCCGCCTTGGTGGCCGAGACCATCAGCAACTACAACATCCGCCTGGCCAACCTGCAGAAGAGTCGCCAACAGTCTCTGGACAACAAGGACGAGGCCAGTGCGAAGCTGTTTGATATGGCCATTGCCAACGGCCGCAGCGCCCTCGACGGCGCGGTGGCGATTTACATCGACAACCTGGCCACCGGCACGCGCTACACCGATGCTGTGATCCAGGCGCAGTTTCAACGGATCAAGGAAGAGTTGGATCGCAAGCCCGTGCTCGGCAAGAGCCTGGTGACGCGCGCAACACTGTTCGTCCGCCATGTCGGCAACTACCGCAAGCAACAGCGGGCCGACCCGGCGACGATCTTGAAGGAACTGCTCGCAGCGAGCGGTCAGCGGTCTTGACCGTTGGTTGTGCGGCGAGCTTGGAAGGGACTCAGGCGGCAGTTGCCGGCTGGGCAAGTCAAACTTAGAAGAGAACACAACTTATGCTTTTTTCCCGTAAGGCGGTTTCCAAGCGTCACTTACTGCTGATTGCCGCTGGCTTCAGCACCGTGCTGACAGGTTGCGCCACATCGCCGGCCTCCAAGGTCGCGTCCAGCACCAAGGTCGAGTACTACCCCAACTGCTACGAGCCGGTGCAGCACTTGCGTGCCACCGATTCGAACATGACCAAGTCGGTCGTCACCGGTGCGGCCATCGGCGCAGCCGGCGGTGCCCTGCTCGGCGCCCTGACCGGTGACAAGGAAAAACGTGGCCGTAATGCCGCCATTGGCGCAGCCGGCGGCGCCCTGGCGGGCGGCGCGGCGGGTTATTACACCGAGCGTCAGAAGCAGATCGCCGATGACAACCAGCGTATTGCCTCGTACGCGGCTGACGTCAACAAAAGCGCCTCCGACATCGATCGCAGCACCGCGTACGCCAAGGCGTCCCAGCAGTGCTACCAGAGCGCATTCACCAAATTGGTGTCTGATCGCAAGGCCAAGACCGTCAACGACACCGAAGGCCGCAAACGCCTGGCGGAAATCGTCTCGGGCCTGAAGGAGTCCAATGACCTGATCGTTGCGGTCAACGGCAAAGCTGCCGAAGACCTGAACAACTACACCCAGGCCTACGAGAAAGACCTGCAACAAGTGGGCGTGCAGCGTGCCGACGTGGTCACCGTGGCCAAGGCCGATGCAGCACCTGCCGTGACGCCGGCCAACAAGAAGAAAGGCACCGGTACCAAGCCGCCGAAGAAGCCACCGCTGCCAACCGTACCGACTGAAGCGGTTTCCACCGAGAAAACCTTCCAGACCGCCCAAACCAAGCAAGATGAAAGCAAGAAGGTCGCCAGCGCCGGTAAGACTCAGATCGAAGGCACCTGCCGCGATCCAAACCTGGCCGACTGGGCGCCGGTACCTTGCCCGAACGTTTAACTAACATGCTGCTATAAGCGTCAAACGCCAGCCGATCTTCCGCTAATGCGCTAGATCGGTGGCGTTCTTTTTGCAAATCGTTAAACTGCTGCGGCCACTTAATAATTACACCGAGGCCGTGTGCATGAAATTTCGTCTTCTGCTGTGGGTGCTGGGCCTGATGATGGGCAAAGCCAGTCGCACCAATCCTGCCTTCCAGCAACAGTTGGGTGATAAAGACCTGGCGTTCCAGTTGCAGACCCTCGACGGCAAGGTTGCCCGTCACTTCATTGTCAAAGACCAGCGCATCACCAGCCGCTCAGGGGTTCATGCTGCGCCGGCGTTCGCGATTGCGTTTAAAGATGCGGCCTACGGCTTTGCCACGATGCAGGCGAAGAACAAGCAACTGGCGTTCATGACGGGGATTCAGGACGAGTCGATCCAGATCAAGGGCAACCCGGCGCTGGTGATCTGGTTCCAGGGGTTGACCAAGTATCTGAAGCCGAAGAAAAAGAAGAGTTGAGGTTTTTCAGTAAAATCGAGTTGGATTCATCGGGGGCAAGCCCCCTCCCACAGGGGAATGTATTCCAAATGTGGGAGGGGGCTTGCCCCCGATAGCTATCTGACAGGCGCCAGATTCAGCCCTGGCTGAACTGCGAGGCCAACTCGCGCAACAGCACCTCGGCATCCAGCACCTTGCCGACCACTTCCTCAGCCTTGTCGCGGCTCAGGCCCAGGCGCTCCAGCAGCGCATCCGGAATGGCCTCGTCCGGCCCGGAGCCAATCCCCCGGCTGCGCAACAAACGCACCGCCAGACACACCAGGTTCGGATACTCGGCGTACTGCCCGTCGTAGGTCGGGTCGTGCTGGAAGCGCAGGGCGGTGGACAGTTCGTCCGGCATGTCCCAGTAGCGCATCAGCCAGGCGCCGATCTGCTCACGGCTGATGCCCAGCAGGTGTTGTTCCACGTAGCTATGGCACAGGTGCGGGTTGACCTCCAGGTGACGGCAGATCAGCGAGAAGTGCGGCGGGAACACGTGAGCCAGCAGCAGGTAACCGAAGTTGTGCAGCAGGCCGGCCAGGTAGGTCAGGCCGGCTTCGGGGCGCTGGGCGCGGGGCATGGCGCGGGTCAGGCCTTCGATCACGGCGGCGGTGTAGATTGACTGGTGCCAGTACGGCGTGGCCTGGTGCGGGTTGTCCTTGGGCAGGCTCAAGGTCTTGCCCAGGGCCAGGCCCAGTGCCAGGTTGATCACCAGGTCAAAGCCCAGCACGCGCACGATGGCGTCTTCCACCGAGCGGATTTTGCCGGGTGACGCGTAGTAGGGCGACGCCGCCCAACTGACCACTTGGGCGGCCAGGGCTGGGTCGGTTTCGACCACGCCGGTGATGTCGTCGATGGTTGCATTCGGATCGACGCGCAGCTTGATGATCTTTTGCGCGGTATCGGCCAGCGGCGGAATCTCGATGGTCGCTTCCAGGCGCTGCTGGATACGGCGGGCGGTGAACGCCTGCATCGCCTGGGTGATTTCCTCGCGGTCATCATTGGGGCGGTCGAGGTTCGGGCGGATTTTGCTCAGCGGCTCGCCGAACTGCGCGGCGCTGGCCTTGGTGAGCATGGTCTTGAAAGCGTCACTGGCGATTTCCAGCAGCAGGCCGGCTTCGCCGGAGTGCACCAGCAGGCTTGGCTCATTGAGCAGGCTGTCTTCGTACAGGCACGGCGAACTGGTGAGTGCCGGCAGGCCCGGCAGCAGGTTCAGCTCATGCTTGTCCAGCATGCGTTTGACGCGATCCGGCGACACAGCGATGAGGCGGCGACCGGTGAGTTCGGTGAGGCGGTTGAGGTCGAGCAACTGGTTCTGAGGGAACAGCACCATCAGTGCGCCCACCGCGTCTTCCAGCAGCACGGCCTGCACCTTGCGCGCAGGATTCAGGCCAGGGTGTTCTGCGACTTCCGTGTAGGGGATGGCGAGTTTTGCGAGCAGAGCCCGAATGACCGGCGGGGCGGTCAGTGGGGCTGTGGCGAGGGCAACTTCTGACATGGCCTGATCCAATTTCGTACAGTCACCGAAGTATAACCAGCTTGATACACCTGTAGGTCGCTTAAGTGAGTCAGGCGTCACACTTGGCCGTATTGCTGCCCATGGCGTAGCCAGCGATCGAGCAGCGGGCTGACGTGATCCGGCCAGCGTTCCATGAGGGCTTGCGCCGCATCGCGCACGGCGGGGAGCAAGTCGGCGTCGCGCATCAGGTCGGCGACTTTGAATTGCAGCAGGCCGGTCTGGCGGGTGCCGAGCATTTCGCCTGGGCCGCGCAGTTCAAGGTCTTTTTCGGCAATGACAAACCCGTCGTTGGTCTCGCGCATGATGCCCAGGCGCTGGCGGCCGATCTGTGACAGCGGCGGGTGATACAGCAGCACGCAGTGGCTGGCGGCGCTGCCCCGACCGACGCGGCCGCGCAGTTGGTGCAGTTGCGCCAGGCCCAGGCGCTCGGGGTTTTCAATAATCATCAGGCTGGCGTTGGGCACGTCTACGCCGACTTCGATCACCGTGGTGGCCACCAGCAGTTGCAGGTTGCCGGCCTTGAATTCAGCCATCACGGCGGCTTTTTCGGCGGGCTTCATGCGCCCGTGGATCAGGCCCACCTTGAGTTCACCCAAGGCGCTGGTGAGGTCTTCGTAGGTGGTCTCGGCAGCCTGGCAGGTGAGTTCTTCGGACTCTTCGATCAGCGTGCACACCCAGTAAGCCTGGCGCCCTTCGGCACAGGCGCCGCGTACCCGCTCGATCACTTCGACACGCCGGGTGTCGGTGACCAGCACGGTGTTGACCGGGGTGCGGCCGGGCGGCAGTTCGTCGAGGATCGAGGTATCGAGGTCGGCGTAGGCACTCATGGCCAGGGTGCGCGGGATCGGCGTGGCGGTCATGATCAGCTGGTGCGGGTTCATCCGGCCGCCCACGCCTTTCTGGCGCAGGGCCAGGCGCTGCTGCACGCCGAAGCGGTGTTGTTCGTCGATGATCACCAAGGCCAGGTTCTTGAACTTCACTTCGTCCTGGAACAGCGCGTGGGTGCCCACCACCATCGGTGCGCCGCCGGCGATCTGCTCCAGGGACGCTGCGCGGTTCTTGCCCTTGAGTTTGCCGGCCAGCCACGCGACTTCCAGGCCCAGCGGTTCGAGCCAGCGCTTGAAGGTGATGAAGTGCTGCTCGGCGAGGATCTCGGTGGGTGCCATCAATGCGACCTGGTAACCGGCTTCCAGCGCCTGCAAGGCGGCGAGGGCGGCGACCACGGTTTTGCCTGCGCCCACATCGCCCTGAATCAACCGGAGCATGGGTTCTTTCTGGCTGAGGTCGTAGGCGATTTCATTGCCGACACGTTGCTGGGCGCCGGTTGGCGCAAACCCGAGGTTGGCCAGGTACTGCGCAGGCAGGCGCGTGGCCTTGGGCATCGCCGGGGCGCGCAGGGAACGCATGCTTTCGCGCAGGCGTTGCTGGGACAGCTGATGAGTGAGCAATTCTTCGAAGGCCAGGCGGTGTTGGGCCCAGTGGTGACCCAGGGCCAATTCGTCGACATCGGCATCGGCCGGCGGGTGATGCAGGTAGCGAATCGCATCGTCCAGTGGTGCCAGTTGATAGTCGCGAGCCAGCTCCAGTGGCAGCCAGTCGGGCAGGCTTTGCGGGCCAAGCATCGTCAGGGTCTGCGTGCACAGCTGGCGCAGGCGTTGCTGGGTCAGGCCTTCGGTGAGCGGGTAGATGGGCGTGAGGGTGGTGTCCACCGGCGGCGGTTCGTCGCCGGTAATCGCGCGGTATTCCGGGTGGTAGATTTCCAGGCCTGAGGCGCCGGGCCGGGCTTCGCCATAGCAGCGCACGCGCGTGCCGCGCTTGAGGCATTCCTTCTGCGCGTTGCTGAAATGGTAGAAGCGCAGGCTCAGGCCGCCGGTGCCGTCCTGCAGGCGCACGACCAGGCTGCGGCGCTTGCCCATGACCACGTCGGCGCCGCTGACGGTGCCTTCGACTACCGCATCTTGCCCTGGGCGCAAGTGGCCGATGGGCACCACGCGGGTACGGTCCTGATAACGCAGGGGCAGGTGAAACAATACGTCCTGGAGGTTTTCCAGGCCGACCTTGGCCAGTTTCTCGGCCATGGCTTCACCGACACCCTTGAGTGCCGTCACCGACACCTGCGACAGCTCTGTCATACCGTTGCTTAGCTCGCAGCAGGCGGCTTGGCCACCGAACACAGGCGGATCGAGTCGGCGAGGATCTCAATCGCTTTAGGCCGTGGGAAGCTCGCACGCCAGGCGATTGCCACCGTGCGGAACGGCACCGGCGGTGTGAGCGGGCGCACTGCGATCACGCCGGGGGCGTAGTGATGGCTGTCCACCGCCGACAACGGCAGGATCGAAATGCCCAGGCCGGACGCAACCATGTGGCGAATGGTTTCCAGGGAGCTGGATTCCACGGTGGTGTGCTTGGCGCCGTCGTTGCCTTTGGTCAGCGTCGGGCAGGCTTCCAGCACCTGGTCGCGGAAGCAGTGGCCTTCGCCGAGCAGCAACAGGCTCTTGTCGTTGAGCAGGCCGGCGTCGATGGTGTCTTTCTGCGTCCACGGGTGGGAGGCGGGCATGAGCACGTAGAACGGCTCGTCGTAGAGCGGCAGCGTCAGCACGTCGGCCTCGTTGAACGGCAGCGCGATAATGATCGCGTCCAGCTCGCCGTTGCGCAGTTTGTCGCGCAGCACGTGGGTGAAGTTCTCTTCGATATACAGCGGCATCTGCGGCGCGACGCGGTGCAGTTGCGGGATCAAGTGCGGGAACAGGTAAGGGCCGACGGTGTAGATGGCGCCGACTTTCAGCGGTGCGGTCAGCTGGTTTTTGCCGGCTTGGGCCAGCTCGCGAATGCTTTGCGCTTGTTCCAGGACTTTCTGGGCCTGGGCAACGATGCCTTCGCCCACGGGCGTAAGGCGCACGGCGCTTTTGCTGCGCTCGAAAATCAGCACACCGAGTTCGTCTTCAAGCTTTTTCACGCCCACCGACAGCGTCGGCTGGCTGACGTGGCAACGCTCGGCCGCGTGGCCGAAGTGCTGCTCTTGGGCGAGGGTAACGATGTAGCGTAATTCTGTAAGAGTCATAGCGGGCGTCCATGAGGTTGCGGGCCAAGCATACCGGCTGCAATCGATAGACGCACGTTATCAGAAGTTTGTTGGGGATTGAGCGGGGAATGCAGAGGATTTTGCTGAGTGTGGCAAGGGTTGCCCCTTGCCACAGTCATTTTCAGCGGCGACGTTTCTCGATGTTGTACACAAACGGTGCAACGATCTCGACACTGCCGCTTTTCACCATATCGGCCGGTGGCTTGGGCAGTGGCTGGGCACGACGGATCATGTCCAGGGTTGCACGGTCCAGGTCGGCGTTGCCGGAGCGGCCCACCAACTCGTAGGACAGCACGTTGCCTTCGGCATCGACCACGAAGCGCAGGCGGTTCAGGCCTTCCTTGCCACGCGCCTGGGCTCCTGGCGGGTACTTCTTGTACTTCTGCAGATGCGCCAGCAGCGTGCCTTCCCAGGATGCCTTGGCTGCAATCTGCTGCGGCGACGGGCCTGGAACCGGCTGGGCCGATTTTTCGGCTGGCGCTTGGGTCGGTGGAGCATCGCTCGGCGGGTCCTCGGAAGGTTTCTCCTTGGGCGGCTCGATCTTTTTCTCTACCGGCTTGGGCGGCTGAGGTTTGGGCTTGGGCTTGACCGGCTTGGGCACCTGGATCGTTGGCTTGGGTGCCTCTGCCAGTTTCGGCAAAGGCAACTCTTCCACCGGTGCAGGCGGTTGCGGTGGCGTGACCACTTTCGGCGGGGCCGGCGGCGGCGGCGCAGGCATCGGCGCCAGGTCAATGACCATGGCGGCCGGTGGCAACTGCACGGTGTGCGGCGCCGACCAATGAAGCGCGATAGCAATCGCGACGGCATGCACGCCCAGCACGACGGCAAGGCTGGTGCCATAACGCGTCAGTTTGTGGCGCGTCGTGATCATTTCTTGGCTGCCGTCTCAAGTCCGACCAGGCCTACCTTGAGGTAGCCGGCTGCCCGCAGGGCATCCATCACGCTCATCAGGTCGCCGTAGTCCACGCCCTTGTCGGCCTGGAAGAAGATCGTCGTGTCTTTCTTGCCTTGGGTCTTGGCGTCGAGCACCTGGCCCAGGGTTTCAGCTTTGACTTCTTCTTCGCCCAGGAACAGGCGTTGGTCTGCCTTGACGCTGAGGAACACCGGCTTCTCAGGCCGCGGCGCAGGCTTTGCGCTGGACGCGGGCAGATCGACCTTGATGTCCACAGTGGCCAAGGGTGCGGCGACCATGAAGATGATCAGCAGTACCAGCATGACGTCGATAAACGGCGTGACGTTGATTTCGTGGTTCTCGACGAGTTCATCGTCGCCTTGATTCAAATGCAGGCCCATGGCCGATTACCCCACTTTCACCATGTGCGGTTGCGAGCTGCGCTCGGTAGGCAGGTGATCGAGGTCGCGGCTGACCAGCAGCAGGACTTCTGCCGACGCGTCCGATACCTGGGCTTTGTAGCCGGCAATCGAACGGGCGAAGACGTTGTAGATCACCACCGCAGGAATTGCCGCAACCAGGCCCAGGGCGGTTGCCAGCAGGGCTTCGGCGATGCCTGGGGCAACGACGGCGAGGTTGGTGGTCTGGGTTTTGGCGATGCCGATAAAGCTGTTCATGATGCCCCACACGGTACCGAACAGACCGACGAACGGTGCGGTAGAACCGATGGTGGCGAGGACGCCGGTGCCGCTGCTCATGTTACGGCCACAGGCTGCAACCAGGCGCTCAAGGCGGAATGCAACGCGCTCCTTGATGCCTTCTTTTTCGCGGGTATTGGCCGACAGGCGCATTTCTTCCAGCGCGTCGTGCACCAGCGTGTTGGCCAGGGTGCCCTTCTTGGTCGCGCTTTCGCTCGCTTCCTTGAGGGTGGCGGCTTTTTTCAGGTGGACGATTTCAGTACGCAGACGACGCTTGGCACCCAGCAGCTCGAAGCCTTTGGCGATCCAGATGGTCCAGGTGATGATCGAGGCGATGGCCAGGCCGATCATCACGGCTTTCACCACGACGTCTGCGTTCTGGTACATGCCCCATGGGGAAAGGTCGTGGGCCATGCCCAGCGTGTTGTCTTCTTCCAGTACTACGCCGGTTTCGTCGGCGGCAGCAGGGGCTGCAGCCAGGGCCGGGTCGTTGGCGGCTGGCGCAGCAGCGGGAGCGGCCGGGGCTGTAGCGTTGTGCTCGGCGGCAGCCTGGGTGGCCGGGGCGGTGGCATCAGCGAATGCGGCGGTCGGTGCCAGCAATACGCTGAACACCAGCGCTGCAATCGCGCGCCAGGCGCGGGACGGGGTTGGCGAAGCGGGGGTTGTATTACGTGTCATGCTGGCCGGACCTGAGAGGAAAAATGAGTGATCGTCCTACCAGACCCTAAACGGCCGAGGACAAATGGGTGGTCATTATTGCAAGTAATTCTTGTTAACAGAAGTAATACAGTAACTTTATTTGGACTTTTTCTGGCCGCTGGTCAGCCGAGAAGGCTAATCTAGACCTTTGAGAATGGAGTTTTGTGATGTCCGCACCTTCTGTTGTGATTGCCGGATGCGGCGATGTGGGTAGTCGCCTGGCTAGCCAATTGCTGGCCTGGGAATGGGAGGTTCATGGCCTGCGCCGCGATATTTCGCGTCTGCCCGACGGCGTGATTGGGATTGCCGGCGACCTGTTCAACAAAGATTGTCCTGACACCTGGCCCATCGGCGGAGTGGATTACCTGGTGTATTGCGCTGCCGCCACGGATCACGACGAAGCCGGTTATCGCGCCGCTTACGTACAAGGACTGAAACATGTGTTGGAGTGGCTGGATGATTACGGCCAAGTGCCGAAGCACCTGCTGTTTGTATCCAGCAGCAGTGTTTACGGACAGCAGAATGGCGAGTGGGTCGACGAAACGTCGCAGACTCAAGCGAAGGGGTATTCCGGGCAGGTGATGCTGGAGGCTGAGCAGGTCGCGCTCAATAGCGGCATCCCAGCCAGCATTGTGCGCCTGACCGGCATTTATGGCCCCGGCCGCGAGTGGCTGCTGACCCAGGTTCGCCAAGGCTATCGCGTAGCAATCGACCCACCTTTATATGGCAACCGCATTCACGCGGATGATGCGGCGGGCTTGCTGGCGTTTTTGTTGCGTCATGTGGAACAGGGTGGGTCGTTGGACAAGGTCTATATCGGTGTCGACGACGCGCCTGCGCCACTGGCCGAAGTGGTGGGCTGGTTGCGCGAGCACCTGGGTGTGACCGAATGGTCCGAAGACGCCAGCGTGCGGCGTGCGGGCAGCAAGCAGTGCAGCAATGCCCTGGTCAAGGCCTTGGGATGGACACCGACCTATCCAAGCTTTCGTGAAGGCTATGCTGCAATCCTTGAAGGAAAGCGCTAACTGAAAAAGGACCCTTCGCAGACTGTGTGAAAACGCACTGAAGGCCGGCCCAACAAACGCCCCGACTCGTTCGGGGCGTTTGTTTTTATGCCGGCGACAGGCGAAAGAAGGCCTTCTAGCCCATTAGCGCCATCAGTTGGCGGGCCCCGAGCACGTTAATCGCTCGTTTCAGGTTGTAGGCATTCACCGCCAAGGCCATTTCAGCTTTCGTCCCCTCAAGTTGCCGCAGCAAGAAACGACCATTACCCAATAGCCACTGTTTGAGGTTGCCGAAGGGGTGCTCAACGATGGATCTTCGGTTGGCCATCATCTCAGGATGCGCCTGCATCCTTTGCTCCATCCGCTCGAAAGCCTCTTCATGGGCATGTCGTGAGACATAACGACGCTGGGCTCCAGTGCATTGCGCTTTCAGCGCGCAGTTGGCGCAGTCGTCGACGGCGGCCTGATAGATCCGATCACCTTTCGCTGGAAATAGCCGTAGAGATAGAGTTTTAGCTGATCGGCAGGATCATAAGAGGGGCGACCGGTGCCTTTGGGCAACGCCTTATCGAACCCCAACTGCACCAGATCCAGCTTGGCCACGTAGAGGTCTATGACTCGAACGAGGTGATCCTCGGGGATCAGTTCTTCCAGCGAGACCGGGAACAGGCTGGTCTGGCTGCGAGATTCGCCCTGGATGTACGCCATAACGAAAAATGCTCCGTATCTTTCGATACGGAGCATTTTCTTTGAGCTCTGCGCAGATTGCTAGGTTTTCAAACAGTCTGCGAGGGCTCCTTTTTTACGGTTTTTCCAGCAGCCACTGTCGTGGCCCAGGTGTAAACGAAGGTACTTCGTCGGCCTGTGCGGTGTTGACTGCCTGGAAAATTTCCAGCTGTTTGCCTTTGCGGACAAAAATCCATGGATTGCCCACGCCGTTGAGTTGCAGCCACATACTGTCGTAGCCGCCGCTCATTGAAGCGCAATCACCTGCCAGGCACAGCGAGTACCGGTCGACACCCGGTAAGCCTGCGACTTTGCCGTCAGCCTGAAACTGCACCGTGGCGCCGTTGCCGAAGCCGTCAGTGATTTTCCAGTCGCCGCCCATATAGGCCGCATACAGTGCGCGTTCGAAGTTCGCGCCCAGTGGCGCACCTTCAGGGGCGGGGTCTTTGGCGCGGGCAAATAGCTGTTCGGGCTCGTTGTCGTTGGCCACTTGCAGCAGCTGCTTGCCTTTGCGCTTGAGTTCAGTGGCGGAGCTGCCGTAGAAATCCACGCTCCAGGCGCCGGATTGTTCACCGAGCAGCTTGCCTTCGGCAACTTCAAAACCGTTGTAGTAGCGCGCCTGCGCAGCCTTGGAATTGACCTCCCATTCGAGGTTCGGGCCAAAACTCTGCAGTGCTTCACGCAAAGGGCCGCCCTTGGCTGCCGCATCGATGGCGACCTGGTTGATCCAGGTGCCGCTCACATCCAGGTCGGCCGGGTTGCTGGCGCAGCCGCCGAGCATCAGGGCGAGCAACGAAGTGGCTACAAGCGCTTTGCGCATCATGAAATCCTTTTAAAACGAAGTCGGCGCGGCCTGTGAAGGCTGCGCCGGGTGTTTTACTCGATGACCAGGATCGCGTCCATCTCAACCTGTGCGCCCTTTGGCAGGGCCGCAACGCCGATGGCGGCGCGGGCTGGGTAAGGCTGTTCGAAGTATTTGCCCATGATCTCGTTGACCTTGGCGAAGTGGCTCAGGTCGGTGAGGAAGATGTTCAGCTTGACGATGTCCTTGAACGAACCGCCCGCCGCTTCGGCTACAGACTTGAGGTTTTCGAAGACCTGCACGGTCTGTGCTTCGAAGCCCTCCACCAGTTCCATGGTCTTCGGGTCCAGCGGGATCTGGCCGGACATGTAGACAGTGTTGCCCGCCTTGATCGCCTGGGAATAAGTGCCGATGGCCGCCGGGGCCTTGTCGCTGGTGATAACAGTCTTGGTCATGAATGACTCCTTGTAAGAGGGTGGGTTATGCACGCATGCGGGTGATGCGGATCACACCGGTCAAGGCGCGCAGCTTCTTGATCACGCGGGCCAGGTGCACGCGGTCGTGAACGCTGACCACCAGTTGGACCACGCTGATGCGACCATCGCGTTCGTCCATGCTGATTTTTTCGATATTGCCGTCGGCCGCGTTGACGCTGCTGGCCAGCAGGGCGATCAGGCCGCGCTGGTGTTCCAGCTCCACGCGCAGCTCGACGTTGAATTCGCCGGTGACATCCTTGGCCCATGAGAGCTGGATGCATTTTTCCGGGTTGTGACGGATTTCGGTGATGTTGCGGCAGTTGTCCAGGTGCACGACCATGCCCTTGCCTGCGGACAGGTGGCCGACAATCGGGTCGCCCGGGATTGGCGTGCAGCACTTGGCATAGCTGAGCACCAGGCCCTCGGTGCCGCGAATCGCCAGCGGGCCTTCGGGGCTTGGCAACTGCTCGCCTTCGCCCAGCAGGCGGCGAGCGACCACATAGGCCATGCGGTTGCCCAGGCCGATATCTTCCAGCAGGTCCTCGACGGTTTCCTGGCGATACTCGTGGAGCATCGCTTGCACGCGCTCCTGCGGGATTTTGTCCAGGGCGCTGTCGAAGCCGTTGAGTACCTTGTTCAGCAGGCGTTCGCCTAGGCTGATGGACTCGGAGCGACGCTGCAGTTTGAGGGCGTGACGAATGTGCGTGCGCGCCTTGCCGGTAACCACGAAGTTGAGCCATGCCGGGTTCGGGCGTGCACCCGGTGCGCTGACGATCTCCACGGTGGAGCCGCTTTGCAGCGGCTCAGACAGCGGGGCGAGACGACGATTGATCCGACAGGCGATGCAGCTGTTGCCCACGTCGGTATGCACCGCGTAAGCGAAGTCGACCGCCGTGGAGCCTTTGGGCAGCTCCATGATCCGGCCTTTGGGCGTGAACACATAGACCTCGTCCGGGAACAGGTCGATCTTCACGCTTTCGATAAATTCCAGCGAGTTGCCGGCACGTTGCTGCATTTCCAGCACGCCTTTGACCCACTGGCGAGCGCGGGCATGGGTGCCTTTTGGCTGCTCGTCGCCGCTGGATTTGTACAGCCAGTGGGCGGCGATGCCGTTGTTGGCCATCTCTTCCATTTCGCGGGTGCGGATCTGGATCTCGATCGGCACGCCGTGCATACCGAACAGCGTGGTATGCAGTGACTGATAGCCGTTGGCCTTGGGAATCGCGATGTAGTCCTTGAAGCGGCCCGGCAGGGGTTTGTACAAATTATGTACAGCGCCCAACACGCGGTAGCAGGTATCGACCTTGTCGACGATGATCCGGAATGCGTACACATCCATGATTTCGTTGAAGGCCCGACGCTTGCCGCGCATCTTCTTGTAGATGCCGTAGATGTGCTTCTGCCGGCCGCTGACCTCGCCCTCAATCTCGTCGATCGCCAGGCAGTGGCTTAGCGACTCTTCGATCTTGTTGACGATTTCCTTGCGATTGCCACGGGCGCGCTTGACCGCCTGGTAGATGCGCGCCGAACGCATCGGGTGCATGGCCTTGAAGCCGAGGTCTTCGAACTCGATACGAATGGCGTGCATGCCCAGCCGGTTGGCGATGGGCGCGTAGATTTCCAGGGTTTCCTTGGCGATGCGCCGGCGTTTTTCGCCGGACAGCACTTCCAGCGTGCGCATGTTGTGCAGCCGGTCGGCCAGCTTGACCAGGATCACCCGGATATCCCGGGCCATGGCCATGGCCATCTTCTGGAAGTTTTCCGCCTGGGCTTCGGCCTTGGTCTCGAAGTTCATCTGGGTCAGTTTGCTGACCCCATCGACCAGTTCGGCCACGGTTTCGCCAAATTGCGCGCTGAGCGCTTCCTTGGCGATGCCGGTGTCTTCGATCACGTCATGCAGCATCGCGGCCATCAGGCTCTGATGGTCCATGTGCATGTCAGCGAGAATATTTGCCACCGCAAGAGGATGGGTGACATACGCCTCACCGCTACGGCGGCGTTGGCCGTCGTGGGCTTGTTCGGCGTAGAAATACGCTCGGCGGACCAGGTTGACCTGGTCGGGGCCGAGGTAGGTCGATAAGCGATCGGCGAGGGCGTCTATGCTCGGCAAGATGTGAACTCCTGCCGAAGGCTTTGACCCCGCGCCGTGCTACGTCGACCAGGCATAGGCTTAGACGGCCTCGTTGGACTCGTCCTCGAACGCTGCAAACAGCGGTTCGTCTTCAACGATTTCAGCGTTGGCGATGAACTCGTAGCTCATCAGGCCTTCAGCGATTTCACGCAGGGCTACAACGGTAGGCTTGTCGTTTTCCCACTGGACCAGAGGCTCTTTGCCGCCAGTGGCCAGTTGACGGGCACGCTTGGTAGAGAGCATGACCAGCTCAAAGCGGTTTGCCACGTGGTCTAGGCAGTCTTCAACGGTTACGCGGGCCATGATATTCCTCGGAGCGGATGCAAGATGCGCGCTGCCCGGTTGGGCGAGCGGACTAAACAGTTTAAAAAATCACCAGCGTTTAGGGAAGCGCTGATTTTTCGCAAGCCCTCGCAAAACCGCTGCAAGTGCCAATGTAAAGCCCTTGCAGCGGTTTTGGGAAGCGCTAATCAGCCGAGTAATTCGGCCAGTAACTTACCGAAACGCTGCTGTTGACGCTTTTGCTGGAGCTGATTAGTGCGGAAAATCGCCTTCAGATCATCCAGTGCGTGGGAAAAATCGTCGTTGATGATCAGGTAATCGTAGTCGACGTAGTGGCTCATTTCGCTGACGGCTTCACGCATGCGCCCTTCGATGATCTCGTCGCTGTCCTGCCCGCGGTTGGTCAGGCGCTGGTGCAAGGCTTCAAGCGAAGGCGGCAGGATGAAGATCGAGCGCGCCTGGGGCATCAGCTTGCGTACTTGCTCGGCGCCCTGCCAGTCGATTTCCAGGATCAGGTCGTGGCCTTCGTCCAGGGTCTGCTGCAGGTGGCTTTGCGAGGTGCCGTAGAGGTTGCCGAATACCTCGGCGCGCTCCAGGAAGTCGCCGTGTTCGATCATCTTGACGAACTCGGTGCGCTCGACGAAGTGATAGTGCACGCCGTTCACCTCGCCCGGGCGCATGGCGCGGGTGGTGTGGGAGACCGAGATGCGGATCTGTTCGTCAGCGTCGGTCAGGGCCTTGACCAGGCTGCTCTTGCCCGCGCCCGAAGGGGCGGAAATGATGTAAAGGGTGCCGGTGCTGTGGGTCATGAAGGTTGCCTTACTCAATATTCTGTACTTGTTCGCGCATCTGCTCGATCAACACTTTGAGGTTGACCGCAGCCGTAGTGCTGCGCGGGTCGAAAGCTTTGGAGCCGAGTGTATTGGCTTCGCGGTTGAGTTCCTGCATCAGGAAGTCCAGGCGCCGACCGGCGGCGCCGCCGGATTTGAGTACGCGGCGCACTTCGAGGATGTGGGTGCTCAGGCGATCCAGCTCTTCGGCGACGTCGCTCTTCTGGGCCAGCAGGACCATTTCCTGCTCCAAACGCGTCGGGTCGAGGTCGGCCTTCATGTCGGTGAAGCGGTCGAGGACCTTCTGGCGCTGGGTGGCGAGCATCTGCGGCACCAGCTCGCGCAAGGTGATCACGTCGGCTTCTATCGAGGTCAGGCGCTCGTTGATGAGGCGGGCCAGTTCGCTGCCTTCGCGTTCGCGGCCGGCCTTGAGTTCCTTCAAGCCCTGGGTGAACAGGGCGAGGGCTTCGGCGTTGAGGGCTTGCGGGTCGGTGGCATCGGCCACCAGCACGCCTGGCCAGGCCAGCACTTCCAGGGGGTTCAATGCGGCGGGTTGCTTGATCAGCCCGGCGATGGTCTCGGCAGCGGCGACCAGTTGCGCAGCGCGCTCGCGATCCACTTGCAGTGGTTTGCCGGTGGTCTCTTCGGTATAGCGCAGGGTGCATTCCAGCTTGCCGCGGGAGATGCCCTGGCGCAGGGCTTCACGGACGGCGCCTTCGAGGTCGCGGAATGATTCCGGCAGGCGCAGGTGCGGCTCCAGGTAGCGGCTGTTGACCGAGCGCAGCTCCCAGCTCAAGGTGCCTTGGGCGCCGGCTTTTTCGACGCGGGCGAAGGCGGTCATGCTGTGCACCATGGAGGTACCTCGCGATGCAGCCCCGAAAACACGGGCTGATGGTTAAGAAGGCGCAGGATTGTAGCGCAGTGGGGCGAGCGCGCCCAAACAATGGGCGATAGGCTGTCCATTCGTAACCGGATTTTTTAGCAGTGCCCCGAATCGGTTCGCGGCTCTATAATGCCCGGCAGTTTTTCGTCCTCAGTACAGGTATCCCCTATGAAACGTCCAAGTGGTCGCGCTGCCGATCAGCTCCGCTCGATCCGCATCACCCGCAACTACACCAAACACGCCGAGGGATCTGTACTGGTCGAGTTTGGCGATACCAAGGTGATTTGCACCGTCAGCGTCGAAAATGGCGTGCCGCGCTTCCTCAAGGGCCAGGGCCAGGGTTGGTTGACCGCCGAGTACGGCATGCTGCCGCGTGCCACTGGCGAGCGTAACCAGCGTGAAGCCAGCCGTGGCAAGCAGGGCGGCCGCACCCTGGAAATCCAGCGCCTGATCGGTCGTTCCCTGCGTGCAGCCCTGGACATGTCCAAGCTGGGCGACGTGACCCTGTACGTCGACTGCGACGTGATCCAGGCCGATGGCGGCACCCGTACCGCGTCCATCACCGGCGCGATGGTGGCCCTGGTCGACGCACTGAAAGTGATCAAGAAACGTGGCGGCCTGAAAGGCGGCGACCCGCTCAAGCAGATGATCGCTGCCGTATCGGTTGGCATGTACCAGGGCGAGCCTGTGCTGGACCTGGACTACCTGGAAGACTCGGCTGCCGAGACTGACCTGAACGTCGTGATGACCAGCACCGGTGGTTTCATCGAAGTGCAGGGCACCGCCGAAGGCGCGCCATTCCAGCCGGCCGAACTGAATGCAATGCTGGCCCTGGCCCAGAAAGGCATGACCGAAATCTTCGAACTGCAGAACGCCGCACTGGCTGACTAAGCCGCCTTCAAGGAGAAGCGCCATGAGTGACAGTCAATTGCCGGTCCCGGCACCGACCAAGGAAGTTCGCCAGTGGGCGATGTTGTGTCACTTCGCGGCGTTTCTGGGGTTGGTATTCCCCTTTGGCAGCCTGTTGGGGCCGCTGATCGTGTGGCAGATCAAGAAGGATATGGACCCGCTTATCGATGATCAGGGCAAGGAAGCCCTGAATTTCCAGATTACCGTGGCCATCGCCTGGCTGGTCTGCATGGTGCTGGGTTTTGTGGTGATCGGCTTTGTGCTGATGTTGGTGCTGGTGGTTGCAGCGCTGGTGCTGACCATCATTGGTGGCGTTAAAGCCAATAACGGCACGGCTTACCGATACCCCTGGACCTGGCGTCTGGTCAAATAATGATCGCCCACAAAAAAAACCGACAGCGATGTCGGTTTTTTTGTGCCTGGAGAAAGACCTTAGATGGTCAGTGTCCAGTCGTAGTCCACGATCAGCGGCGCATGTTGCGAGAAGCGCGGCTGGCGTGGCAAGCGTGCGCTGCGAACAAAGCGGCGCAGACCTGGGGTCAGCAACTGGTAGTCGAAACGCCAGCCCAGATTAAGCATCTCGGCCTGTTCGTTATCCGGCCACCAGCTGTACTGGTCGCCTTCACGGCTGACTTCGCGCAGGGCATCCACATAGCCCATATTGCCGACAATCTCGTCCATCCAGGCCCGTTCCGGCGCCAGGAAGCCTGGGGATTGCTGGCTGTCGCGCCAGTTCTTGATATCCAGCTTCTGTTGCGCCACGTACAGCGAGCCACAGTAAATGTACTCGCGACGTTTACGCCGCTGCTTATCCAGATAACGGGCGAAATCGTCCATTAGCTTGAACTTCTGGTTCAAGTCTTCATCGCCGTTCTGCCCCGAAGGAAGCAGCAAGGTCGCGATGCTGACCTTGTCGAAATCGGCTTGCAGGTAGCGCCCGTAGCGGTCGGCTGTCTCGAAGCCGAGGCCGCTGATGACCGCCTTGGGTTGCAACCGCGAGTACAAAGCCACGCCACCTTGGGTGGGCACTTCGGCATCGCAGGCATAAAGGAAGTAGCCATCCAGTTGGAAGGCTGGGTCGTCCAGTTCAAAGGCGGAGGCGCGGGTGTCCTGCAGGCAGATGACGTCGGCATTCTGAGCTTGCAGCCAACTGAGCAAACCACGCTCGACTGCAGCCTGAATACCATTAACGTTCACACTGATGATCCGCATAAATGGCCCCAAAAATCGCGTGCGTGTATGATACACGCCGTCTACCTAATTAGCTAAATCCGTGGTATCTGAGGCTTTTTTCATGCAGGCGTATCAACGCGATTTCATTCGTTTTGCCATCGATCGCGGCGTTTTGCGCTTCGGTGAGTTCACTCTCAAGTCCGGGCGCACCAGCCCGTACTTCTTCAATGCGGGCCTGTTCAACTCGGGTTCGGCCCTGGCTCAGCTGGGTCGTTTCTACGCGGCAGCCATCGTTGAAAGCGGTATTTCCTTCGACGTGCTGTTTGGCCCGGCCTACAAGGGTATCCCCCTGGCGGCCACAACGGCAGTGGCTTTGGCTGAGCATCACGGGCGGGATCTGCCTTGGTGCTTCAACCGCAAGGAAGCCAAGGCTCACGGCGAAGGCGGCAGCCTGGTGGGCGCGCCGCTGACCGGCGACGTGCTCATCATCGACGATGTGATCACCGCGGGCACTGCAATCCGTGAAGTGATGCAGATCATCGCTTCCCAGGACGGCGCCAAGGCCGCTGGCGTGTTGATCGCACTGAACCGCCAGGAGCGCGGCAACGGTGAATTGTCGGCGATCCAGGAAGTGGAGCGCGATTTCGGCATTCCGGTCGTGAGTATCGTGTCGTTGAACCAGGTGTTGCAGTTCCTGGAAGATGATCCGCAGCTCAAGCAGCATCTGCCGGCGGTGCGTGCGTACCGCGAGCAATTCGGCGTCTGATACAGCAAGTAATGTGGGAGGGGGCTTGCCCCCTCCCACATTTGTTTTCTGCGTTTTTAAGGACGCTTGCGGTTGCTGATCAGCGTGCCCACACCGGTGTCGGTGAAGATTTCCAGCAGGATCGCGTTCGGCACGCGGCCATCCAGGATCAGCGAGCTACCGACGCCGCCTTGCACCGCTTCCAGCGCGCAACGGATCTTCGGCAGCATGCCGCCGTAGATGGTGCCGTCGGCGATCAACTCGTCCACCTGTTGGGTGGTCAAGCCGGTCAGCACCTTGCCTTCCTTGTCCATCAGGCCGGCGATGTTGGTCAGCAGCATCAGCTTTTCAGCTTTCAGCGCTTCGGCAACCTTGCCCGCTACCAGGTCGGCGTTGATGTTGTAGGACTCGCCATTGGCGCCCACGCCGATGGGTGCGATCACCGGGATGAAGTCGCCTTTGACCAGCAGGTTCAGCAGGTCGGTGTTGATGCCGATCACTTCGCCCACTTGGCCGATGTCGATGATTTCCGGCTGGGTCATTTCCGGCGTCTGACGGGTGACGGTCAGTTTTTTCGCGCGGATCAACTCAGCGTCCTTGCCGGTCAGGCCGATGGCGCTGCCGCCGTGGCGGTTGATCAGGTTGACGATGTCTTTGTTCACCTGGCCGCCGAGGACCATCTCCACCACGTCCATGGTCTGCGCGTCAGTGACGCGCATGCCATCGATGAAGTGACTCTCGATCGACAAACGCTTGAGCAGGTCGCCGATTTGCGGGCCGCCACCGTGTACTACCACGGGGTTGATCCCGACGGCTTTCATCAACACGATGTCGCGGGCAAAGCCGGTTTTCAGCTCGTCGCTTTCCATGGCATTGCCGCCGTACTTGATCACCAACGTCTTGCCGACGTAGCGTCGAATGTAAGGCAACGCTTCGGACAGGACCTTGGCGGTGTTGGCAGCGGCTTCGCGTTCGAGGGTCATTCAGGGCTCCGGAAAAAAATCAGAACGGTAATTGGAGATCAGGGGCAACACGTTTCAACTGGGCGTGGAACACGTCCTTGATGCGCTGCAACTCCGCTTCGGTATCCGCCTCGAAACGCAGGACCAGCACCGGTGTGGTGTTGGACGCGCGAACCAGGCCCCAGCCTTTGGCGTAATCGACTCGCACACCATCAATGGTGGTCAGGTTGGCGCCTTCGCCCCATTGCGCATCGTGCAGTGCGTCAATGATGCTGAATTTGCTCTCCTCGGTCACATGGATATTGATCTCTGGCGTAGAAATATCATTCGGGAAGGTCTGGAACAGTTCTTCGGCGGTGGATTCTTCCTTGCTGAGGATCTCCAGCAGACGAGCGGCGCTGTAAATGCCGTCATCAAAGCCGAACCAGCGCTCCTTGAAGAACACGTGACCGCTCATTTCGCCGGCCAACAGGGCGCCGGTTTCCTTCATTTTCTTTTTGATCAACGAGTGACCGGTCTTCCACATTAGCGGACGGCCGCCGTATTCCTTGATCAGCGGCGTCAGGCGACGGGTGCACTTCACGTCGAAAATGATTTCGGCGTTGGGGTTGCGCGCCACTACGTCACGGGCGAACAGCATCAGCAAGCGGTCGGGGAAGACGATCTCGCCGGTTTCAGTCACCACACCGACGCGGTCGCCGTCACCGTCGAAGGCCAGGCCGACGTCGGCGCCGGTTTCCTTGACCTTGGCGATCAGGTCCACCAGGTTCTCAGGTTTGCCCGGATCCGGGTGATGGTTCGGGAAGTTGCCGTCGACCTCGCAAAACAACGGAATCACTTCGCAGTTCAGCGCTTCGAGCAGTTGCGGCGCGATCACGCCGGCCGCGCCGTTGCCGCAGTCCACCACCACTTTGAGGCGGCGGGCGAGCTTGACGTCGCGGGTGATTTCATCGGAGTAGCGCTGCAGGATGTCGACCTTGGTGATGCTGCCTTTGCCGCTGGTCAGGTCGTTGGTCTTCAGGCGGGTATGCAGGGCTTGGATCTGTTCGTTGGCCAGGGTGTCGCCAGCAATGACGATCTTGAAGCCGTTGTAGTCCGACGGGTTATGGCTGCCGGTGAGCATCACCCCGGACTTGCCGGCCAGGACATTGGCGGCGTAGTACAGCGCCGGCGTTGGTACCAAGCCGACGTCGCTGACGTGGCAGCCGGCGTCGGCCAGGCCCTGGATCAGTTGTTCCACCAGTTCCGGGCCGGACAAGCGACCGTCGCGGCCGACCGAAACGTTGGGCTCATCCTGGGCGAGGCTCTGGGCGCCGATGGCGCGGCCAATCCAGTAGGCCGTTTCGGCGGTCAGGGTCTTGGGCACCACGCCACGGATGTCATAGGCGCGAAAAATGCTGTCGGGGAATGTCGGGGCTACTCGGGCTGCGGTACTCATCGCGGGGGGAAACTCCATCTGAAGGGGGCAAGGCTGGCCTTAATGTGGCTGACCGGCAGGCTCAAACTGAAGGGTATGACGGTGTTTTCGGCAGAGAGTTCGTGGTGCAAAAATGCCATCGGCGTTTGGCGGCGTGGCTCTTTTTTGCGTAATGCATTGATTTCACTATGGAAATCTCGCTGATAAATTCCGCGCATTCTTCATCCTGAAAAGCCATGCGGTGGCGTCTGGTCGGGCAGAAGCACCCGGCCAGGTTCAGCTTAGTCAGAGACTGCCGGAATGCCCGAAGCCGCCTGCGCCGCGTTGGGTTTCGTCGAACTCCTGCACCAGTTCGAAGTGCGCCTGCACCACCGGCACAAGAACCAGCTGGGCGATGCGCTCGCCGACCACGATGTTGAAGGCAGTCTGGCCACGGTTCCAGCACGACACCATCAACTCGCCCTGGTAGTCCGAGTCGATCAGGCCGACCAGATTGCCCAGCACGATGCCGTGTTTGTGACCCAGGCCGGAGCGCGGCAGGATCAGCGCCGCCAGGCCAGGGTCGCCCACGTAGATCGACAGGCCGGTCGGAATCAGGACGGTCTGGCCCGGCTCAAGCAGGGTGTCCTGCTTGAGCATGGCGCGCAGGTCCAGGCCGGCGGAGCCAGGGGTGGCGTAGGCCGGCAGTGGGAATTCGGTGCCGATGCGTGGGTCGAGGATCTTGGCTTGCAAAGCATGCATGGAAATTAAACCTGGTTCAGCCGTTGGGCGATAAAAGAGATCAACTGGCGGGCAATCTTGCCCTTGCTGGTCTGGGCGAAAAGGGTGGCGTGCAGGTCGCGGTCAATCACGCTGCAGGCGTTTTCCTCGCTGTTGAAGCCGATGCTCGGGTTGGCGACATCGTTGGCAACGATCAGGTCGAGGTTTTTGTCTTTCAATTTGCGTGCGGCGTAGTCCAGCAAGTGCTCGGTCTCGGCCGCGAAGCCGACGCTGAACGGGCGGTCTGGACGGGTGGCGATGGTGGCCAGGATGTCCGGGTTGCGCACCATTTGCAGGAGCAGGCCGTCGCCGCTTGTAGGGTCTTTCTTGAGCTTTTGCGGGGCGACGACTTCCGGGCGGTAGTCCGCAACCGCTGCCGAGGCGATAAACAGGTCGCAGGGAATGGCCGCTTCGCAGGCCGCGAGCATGTCCCGGGCGCTGACTACGTCGATTCGCGTGACGCGATCAGGGGTCGGCAAATGCACCGGTCCGGTGATCAAGGTGACACGTGCGCCTGCCTCGACCGCCGCTTCTGCCAGCGCAAAGCCCATTTTTCCTGAGCTATGGTTGGTGATGTAGCGCACCGGGTCGATGTTCTCCTGGGTCGGGCCAGCGGTGATCAGCACGTGCTTGCCGGTCAGGGCCAGATGCTGGAAGCACTCGGCGGCGCACTGGGCCAGATCGGTGGCTTCGAGCATGCGGCCCATGCCCACGTCGCCGCAGGCCTGGCTGCCGGACGCCGGGCCGAACACCTTGAGGCCACGACTTTGCAGGAGTTGAGTGTTGGCCTGGGTGGCCGGATCGCGCCACATGGCCTGGTTCATGGCCGGGGCGATGGCTACGGTGGCGTCGGTGGCCAGTACCAGCGTGGTCAGCAGGTCGTCGGCAATGCCTTGGGCGAGGCGGGCGATCAGGTCCGCGGTGGCTGGGGCGATCAGCACCAGGTCGGCCCATTTGGCCAGTTCGATGTGGCCCATGGCGGCTTCCGCCGCCGGGTCCAGCAGGTCCAGGTGAACCGGATGGCCGGACAAGGCCTGCATGGTCAGGGGAGTGATGAACTCACTGCCGCCACGAGTCATGACCACGCGCACTTCGGCGCCTTGGTCCAGGAGCCTGCGAACCAACTCTGCGCTCTTGTAGGCGGCAATGCCGCCGCCGACGCCGAGAACGATGCGTTTCCGATACAGACGCTGCATTGGTTTGCCTTTCCAGTTCAGTGAAGCCAGTTCAGTGACGCCTGCGATCTCCCCTCCCCAGGTGAAATCGCACGCAAAAAAGAGGGCCTACGATAACACAGCGTCTGTCAGGCAGCAGCGGCGCACATGCACAGGGAGGTGGGATGAGTATTCGTGACTGGCCGGCGGCAGAGCGTCCGCGGGAGAAGCTTTTGGCATGGGGCGCGGCAAGTTTGTCAGATGCCGAGTTGTTGGCAATCTTTCTGCGCACAGGTGTAGCCGGTCGGAGTGCGGTGGACTTGGCGCGCCATCTGCTCGCCCAATTTGGTGGCTTACGCCCGCTGCTGGAGGCCAACCAGGCGCTGTTCAACCAGCAACTGGGCTTGGGGCCGGCGAAGTTTGCCCAACTGCAGGCGGTACTGGAAATGTCCCGGCGGCATATGGCCGAACACTTGCGCAGTGAGTCAGTGCTGGAAAGCCCGGAGGTCGTGCGGGGTTACCTCAAGGCGCTGTTGCGCCATGAGCCCCACGAGATCTTTGGCTGCCTGTTTCTCGATTCAAAACATCGGGTATTGGGCTTCGAGGCATTATCCGAGGGCACCATCGACGCCGCGGTGGTGTATCCCCGGCAAGTGGTCAAACGCGCACTGGCCTACAACGCGGCGGCGTTGATCTTGTGTCACAACCATCCTTCGGGAAACGTGGAGCCGAGTGCTGCTGATCGAAAATTGACCAAAGTCCTGCAGAAAGCGCTGGAGATGGTGGACGTGCGGGTGCTGGATCACATCATCGTGGGGGATGGTGATCCATTGTCGATGGCGGAGTACGGATGGATGTAGCCCCCACCCTTTGCGGTGGGGGCCATGGTTCAGGGCTTGACGCTGACCTTCGAGAAGTCCTGGCGCCCGAATGGGCTCACCTGGTATCCCTCGACATTCTTGCGGGCCAGGGCAAACGCGGTCGGATGCGCCAGCGGCAGCCACAACGCCTGCTGCTGGATCTGCGCCTGGGCCTGTTGATACAGCTTGCTGCGCACCCCTTGCTCGCAGGTGGTCTTGCCGGCACTGATCAGCTTGTCCAGCGCAGGGTCGCAGTAACGCGCGAAGTTGGTCCCGGATTTCACCGCTGCGCAGGAAAACTGCGGGGTCAGGAAGTTATCCGGATCACCGTTGTCACCGGCCCAGCCCATGAACAGCAGGTCATGCTCGCCGGCTTTGGCGCGGCGAATCAGCTCGCCCCATTCGATCACGCGGATCTCGGCCTGGATGCCGACTTTGGCCAGGTCGGCTTGCAGCAGTTGCGCGCCGAGGTTCGGGTTGGGGTTCAGCAGGCTGCCGGTGGGGCGTGTCCAAATGGTGGTCTTGAAGCCATCCTTGAGCCCGGCGCGATTGAGCAGGGCCCTGGCCTTGTCGAGGTCCTGTGGATAACCCGGCAAGTCCTTGGCGTAGCTCCATGTATTGGGCGGATAAGGGCCGTTGGCGGCTTCGGCGGTGCCTTCAAATACCGCTTTGAGGTAGCTGGCCTTGTCGAAGGCCAGGTTGATCGCCTGACGCACTTCGGGCTTGTCCAGGGGAGGGTGCTGGCTGTTGATCGCCACGAATGCGGTCATGAATGCGGCGGTTTTTTCTACTTTGAGGGCCGGGTCTTTCTCGGCCTCGCCCACATCCAGCGGCTTGGGCGACAGGGCGATCTGGCATTCATCGCGGTGCAGCTTCTGCAAGCGCACGTTGGCGTCCGGTGTGATCGCGAAGATCAAGTTATCCACAGCCGGTTTGCCGCCAAAGTAGTCCGGGTTGGCTTTGTAGCGAACCACGGCGTCTTTCTGGAAACGACTGAAAATGAACGGCCCGGTGCCAATCGGTTGGCTGTTGAGCTTCTCGGGCGTACCGGCCTTGAGCAGTTTGTCGGCGTACTCGGCCGGGTAAATCGAGGCGAAGCCCATGCTCAGGGCGGCGAGAAAGGTGGAGTCGGCATGGTCCAGGGTGAAGCGCACGGTCAGTGGGTCGAGCGCATCGATCTTCTTGACCAGTGTCGGCAGTTGCAGCGACTGGGCGTGAGGGAAGCCGCTCTGGGCGATCTTGTGCCACGGGTTGGCCGGGTCGAGCATGCGCTCGAAGCTGAAGCGCACGTCTTCGGCGGTCAGGCTGCGGCTGGGGGTGAAGTACTCGGTACGGTGGAACTTCACATTCGGGTGCAGCTTGAAGGTGTAGGTCAGGCCGTCCGGCGACACGTCCCAGCTGTCGGCCAGGCTTGGCACCAGCTTGCCGCTGGCGGCATCGAAGTCCACCAAGCGGTTCATCAATACGTCCGCGGAGGCGTTGGTGGTGGTCAGCGAGTTGTACTGCACCACATCAAACCCTTCGGGGCTGGCCTCGGTGCACACGCTCAGGTTGGTGGCGGCAGAGGCCAGCGGAGCGATAAAAAGAGGGGCAAGCAACAGCGGTAGGGCAGCGAGGCGCATATTCGGTTTCCTTTGCAGATCGAAGGCCCATCTGCGAGTGCAGTCTGGAAAAGTCCTACCGTAGTGCTCTGATTGATAAATGACTAGCCCATTTTTGCCTGTGCTTTTGGCTCAAATGCTGTTTTGATGGCGCCTCAGATAGTTTCGTCGCGCACTTCACGGTGCACGCGGGCGCTGAAAATCATTCTGTGCGACGAGCGGTCGGCTGTTGTAGCGGCCCCTCCTGGCAAAGGTTCTGGCGTCAACGGCCGAGATTTACTCCGGTAAAAACACACTCGCTGTTGTTGCGTCAGGGTCTTTCTGGTATAAAGCAGCGCTCTTTTCTAGGGGCCCGGTTCCTTCACTGTAGGTGTAGCCGGTAAGACCCTTAAAGAAACGCGGCGCCTGGCGCCAAATGACTGAGAGATTAAGCGGCCAACCCATGCCGGGTTGGGCATGTGGTTTTAGAGGGCTGAGGCATGTCGAGAGTCTGTCAAGTTACCGGTAAGGGTCCGGTGACTGGGAATAACATTTCCCACGCAAATAACAAAACCCGTCGTCGTTTCCTGCCGAACCTGCAGCATCACCGCTTCTGGGTTGAAGAAGAGAAACGTTTTGTTCGCCTGCGTGTATCTGCTAAAGGCATGCGTATCATCGACAAGCGTGGCATCACTGTCGTGCTGGCCGAAATCCGTGCCGCTGGCAAGATCTAAGGAGCTCTATCATGCGTGAATTGATTCGAATGATCTCTAGCGCCGGTACTGGTCACTTCTACACTACCGACAAGAACAAGCGTACTACCCCGGACAAGCTCGAAAAGAAAATGTTCGACCCGCGCGTTCGCAAGCACGTGATCTACAAAGAAGGCAAAATCAAGTAATTGATTTTCTTCCTTGTGAAAAAAAGCCCGTCTCTCACGAGTCGGGCTTTTTTTTGCGTGGAATTTGGTTGATCAAGCCTTCTGTTCAAACACCACGTAGATCTTGCGGCAGGGTTCCAGTACTTCCCAGGTGCCACTGAAGCCGGCGGGAATCACGAAGCGGTCGCCGGCGCGCAAGGTCTTGGCGTTGCCCTCGGTGTCGCGCAGCACGGACACACCCTGCACGATCTCGCAGTACTCATGCTCGGTGTAGCTGACCTTCCACTGCCCGACCTCACCTTCCCAGACCCCCGCACTCATCTGGCCACATGGGCTGTTGTAGTGGTTGTAGACCGTCTGCTCGGGATCGCCCTTGAGGATTTTCTCGGCGGCAGGGCGATAGCGGTCGGGGGCGGTGTTGGCTTGGCTGAAGTCGACGATGTCCTGGATGCTCATGTGCGTGTCCCGTCTGGCCTGGGGTTGGAGAGCCCAAAGTCTATGTTTATTAAAATGAACATCGCAAGGGCGTTTACCGGCGTTATGTCAAATATATTGAAACATCCCCAGCCGCTGGTTTAGGGTGGCAGCTGCCTTTGAGCCGAACAGTTGGCTGGCGGGCAAGCATTCTTTGAGGCTGCCGGGGGACATCGCCTGGCCCTTGTATTCAACAAGAGGAGGACACTCGCATGACCACCCTGACCCGTGCCGACTGGGAACAACGCGCCAAGGATCTGAAGATCGAAGGCCGCGCCTACATCAATGGCGAATACACCGCCGCTGTTTCCGGTGACACCTTCGAATGCATCAGCCCGGTCGACGGCCGTCTGCTGGCCACTGTTGCCAGCTGTGACGCCGCCGACGCCCAGCGCGCCGTCGAAAATGCCCGCGCCACCTTCAATTCCGGCGCTTGGTCGCGCCTGGCTCCGGCCAAACGCAAAGCCACCATGATCCGTTTCGCGGCGCTGCTCAAGGCCAATGCCGAAGAGCTGGCGCTGCTGGAAACCCTGGACATGGGCAAGCCGATCAGCGACTCCCTGAACATCGACGTACCCGGCGCGGCAAATGCCCTGAGCTGGAGCGGCGAGGCCATCGACAAGATTTACGACGAAGTCGCTGCCACGCCGCACGATCAACTGGGCCTGGTAACCCGCGAGCCGGTGGGTGTGGTTGGCGCCATCGTGCCGTGGAACTTCCCGCTGATGATGGCCTGCTGGAAACTCGGCCCGGCGTTGTCCACTGGTAACTCGGTGATCCTCAAGCCGTCCGAAAAATCCCCGCTGACCGCCATCCGTATCGCGGCCCTGGCGGTTGAAGCCGGTATTCCGAAAGGCGTGTTCAACGTGCTGCCGGGCTACGGCCACACCGTCGGCAATGCGCTGGCGCTGCACATGGACGTCGACACGCTGGTATTCACCGGCTCGACCAAGATCGCCAAGCAGCTGTTGATCCGCTCCGGCGAGTCGAACATGAAGCGCGTATGGCTGGAAGCCGGCGGCAAAAGCCCGAACATCGTGTTCGCCGACGCCCCGGACCTGCAAGCCGCCGCAAAATCTGCAGCCAGCGCCATTGCCTTCAACCAGGGTGAAGTCTGTACCGCCGGCTCGCGCCTGCTGGTGGAGCGCTCCATCAAGGATACATTCCTGCCGCTGGTCATCGAGGCGCTCAAGGCCTGGAAGCCCGGCAACCCGCTGGACCCTGCAACCACCGTCGGCGCGTTGGTGGACACCCAGCAGATGAACACCGTGCTGTCGTACATCGAAGCAGGTCACGCCGATGGCGCCAAACTGGTGGCCGGCGGCAAGCGCATCCTGGAAGAAACCGGCGGTACCTACGTCGAGCCAACGATTTTCGACGGCGTGACCAACGCCATGAAGATCGCCCAGGAAGAGATCTTCGGCCCGGTACTTTCGGTGATCACCTTCGACAGCGCCGAAGAGGCGATCAAGATTGCCAACGACACGGTGTATGGCCTGGCTGCCGCCGTGTGGACCGCTGACATCTCCAAAGCGCACCTGACCGCCAAGGCCCTGCGCGCCGGCAGCGTGTGGGTCAATCAATACGACGGCGGCGACATGACTGCGCCGTTTGGTGGCTTCAAGCAATCGGGTAACGGTCGCGACAAGTCGCTGCATGCGTTCGACAAATACACCGAACTGAAATCGACCTGGATCAAGCTCTAAGCAACACCGCAGGTCGAAGGTGGGAGGAGGCTTGCCTCCGATAGCAGTGTGTCAGGCACTTAACGTGCTCAATGACCCGCCGCCATCGGGGGCAAGCCCCTCCCACACTGTTTTGTGTGTTCTCAAGAATTATCCACAGGAGCGTGGCAATGCGTTGGGCGACCTATTTCGCCGTCCTGGCCTCGGTACTTAGCGTCGGCTTGGCGCTGGGTGTCAGCATGCCGCTGGTGTCCCTGCGTCTGGAAGGCTGGGGCTACGGCAGCTTCGCCATTGGCGTGATGGCGGCCATGCCGGCGTTCGGCGTATTGCTTGGCGCCAAGGTCTCCAGCCGGCTGGCCGCATGGCTCGGCACTGCCAATCTGATGCGTCTGTGTATGTGGTGCGGTGCGGTGTCCATCGGTTTACTGGCGATCCTGCCCAGCTACCCGATATGGCTGGTGCTGCGCCTGGTGATCGGGGTGATCCTGACCATCGTGTTTATCCTCGGTGAAAGCTGGATCAACCAGTTAGTGGTGGAGCAGTGGCGTGGCCGATTGGTGGCGCTGTATGGCTGCAGTTATGCCTTGAGCCAGCTGTCCGGGCCACTGCTGCTGGGCGTGATCGGCACCGACCATGACTATGGCATCTGGGTCGGCGTGGCTTTGTTGGTGATTGCCCCGCTGGCATTGCTGGGACGCTCCGGCGCACCCACCGCCGATTCGTTCAGCGTGACTTTCGTCGAGCTGTGGCGCTTTTGCCGCAGCCTGCCGGCGATTGCCTGGGCGGTGGCGCTGTTCGCCGCGTTCGAAGCGATGATCTTGACGCTGCTGCCGGTGTATTGCCTGCAACAAGGCTTTACCGCCGAGATTGCCTTGGCGATGGTCAGCACGGTGGTGGTCGGCGATGCGCTGCTGCAATTGCCCATCGGTGCGCTGGCCGACTACCTGCCACGGCGCACGTTGTTCCTGAGTTGTGCTGTGTTGTTGCTGGTGTCCAGCCTGGCGATTCCGTTGACGTTGCACACGCTGTTGATCTGGCCGATATGGGTGTTGTTCGGCGCCAGTGCCGGTGGGTTGTTTACCCTGTCGCTGATCCTGATCGGCGAGCGTTATCGCGACGATGCGCTGGTGCGCGCCAATGCCCACATCGCCCAGCTGTGGGGCATCGGTTGCCTGATCGGGCCACTGGTGGCCGGCGCGGGCAGCCAGTGGATCAACGGGCATGCCCTGCCGCTGTTGATGGCGGCGGGGGCGTTGGGGTTGGTCGTGCTATTGCTGCGCCAGGGCGCATTCGGTGCCGCACAGCCAGCCTGATTTGAAATGCGATCCTCTGTGGGAGGGGCTTGCGGCCTCCCGCAGAGGATTTGCGTTGTGTCAGAGCATGCGTTCCAGGCCGACGCGGGTGGCGAACCACGCATTGAACCGCCGCCACCAACTGCCAGGCTCGCGGGTCAGCGTGTGCAGTTGCCCGTCATCTTCGGTGACCCACACCACGTTGCCGTCCTGCAGTTTCGCCTCGTAACTCAAGGCGGGTGCCATGCCTTGCAACGCCAGGTTGCGCACGTGTTCCGCCAGTTCGGGGCTGTCCACCAAGACGCCGACTTCGGTATTCCACAACACAGAGCGGGGGTCGAAATTGAACGAGCCGATAAACGACTTCGTCCGATCAAAGATCATGGCCTTGCTGTGCAGGCTGGAATCCGAACCTCGGAAGGAGCCCCGGCGAAACAGGTGCGGGCTGCTGCCACCGCCGTCGCCGGGTTGGCGGCGCAGTTCATAGAGTTTGACCCCGTGCTCCAGCAGCGCCTTGCGATAAGGCGCATAGCCGCCGTGCACGGCCGGCACATCGGTGGCTTCAAGGGAGTTGGTCAACAGGCTCACCGATACACCCGCGTCGGCGCGCCCCGTCAGGTACACCAGCCCAGGCTGCCCCGGTACGAAGTACGCCGAGATCATTATCAGCTCATGGTTGACGCCTTCCAGCTCCGGCGCGAGTTGGGTGGTCAGCAGCAGGCGTGGGTCCGGGTCGGCCTTGGCCAGCACCTTGCTCGGTGCGTCCCACAACGCCTGGTTCCAGGCCCAGATCAGCTCGCGGCGCCAGATGTCCATGCGCGGTTGGGTCTGGTAGGTGCGCAGGCGGTTGTACAGCGCGTGATTCTGCTGGCGTGACTCGGCCAACGACGCCTCCAGGCGCACGCGCGCGGCAGCCAGGTCGCCTTTGGAGGGGCTGTTTGAGACAAAATCGTCAATCGGTTTGCTCAGGGCGCTGTTCCAGTACTGATCGAAACTGTGCCCGAGCTGCTCGGCCACCGGCCCTACGCTGAGCATGTCGATATCGGTGAAATTCAGGTTTGGCTCGGCGTCGAAATATTCATCCCCCAGGTTTCGCCCGCCGACGATGGCCACACTGTTGTCCGCCAGCCACAGCTTGTTGTGCATGCGCCGGTGTTGCAGCGACAGGTCGAACAGACGGCCCATGGCCCGCGTCACACCGGTGCTGCGCCCCAAGTGCAGGGGATTGAACAGGCGAATCTCGATCTTGGGGTGGGCGGCGAGGGTGGCGATGATCTGGTCGAGGCCGTCGCTGGTGGTGTCGTCCAGCAGGATGCGCACACGCACGCCACGGTCGGCGGCCTTGAGCAGTTCATCCACCAGCATGCGCGTGCTGATGCCGTCGTGGACGATGTAGTACTGCAGATCGAGGCTGGTCTGGGCGTTCCGGATCAGCTCGGCGCGGGCCATGAAGGCTTCGCTGCTGTTGGGCAACAGGCGGAAACCGGAGCGGCCCTGGTAAGGCGCGGCCTGGGCCTGGATCGAGCGGCCGAACGACGACTGTGCTGCCGGCAGTGCGTCGCTGGGGATACGCGGTGTGCTCACTGTGGCGCAGCCACCCAGGGTCAGGGCTCCCAACAGGCAAAACGGTAAAAGCCGTCGAATCATCAAGGGAGGCACTTCCAGTTCAGGGCGGTTGTCGGCATATGACGGCGATTTCTCGTGAAAGGTCAGTCCGCCGACTCGGCCAACATCTTTATCGCCGCGACACCGACCTTGCGCACCGCTTCTTCAATCTGCGGGGTTGGCTTGGCACCGTAGTTCATACGCAGGCAGTTCCGATACTTGCCCGATGCAGAAAAGATGCTTCCCACGGCGACCTGGACACCTTGTTCTATGAGCACCCGGTTGAGTTTCAGAGTATCGAAGCCCTCCGGCAGTTCTATCCACAGCATGAAGCTGCCCTGGGGGCGGCTGGCGCGCGTGCCCGCCGGGAAATAGCGGCTGACCCAATCGAGCATCAAGTCGCGATTGCGCTGGTATTGGGTGCGCATGCGCCGCAAATGCGGCTCGAAATGCCCACCCTTGAGAAATTCGGCAATTGCGATCTGCGGTTGGGTCGCGGTGGAGCCGGTGCTGATGTATTTCATGTGCAGCACCCGTTCCAAGTAGCGCCCCGGTGCCACCCAGCCAATGCGCAGGCCCGGCGCCAGGGTTTTCGAGAAGGAACTGCAGAGCAGCACGCGGCCATCTTCGTCGAAGGATTTGATGGTGCGCGGGCGTGGGTAACTGTAGGCCAATTCGCCATACACATCGTCTTCGATGATCGCCACGTCAAAACGCTGTGCCAGGGTCAACAAAGCGCGTTTGCGTGCCTCCGGCATGATGTAGCCCAACGGGTTGTTGCAGTTGGGGGTCAACTGAATGACTTTGATCGGCCACTGCTCCAGGGCCAACTCCAAGGCTTCGAGGCTGATGCCGGTGATGGGGTCAGTGGGGATTTCCAGGGCTTTCATGCCCAGTCCCTTGAGGGTCTGCATGGCGCCGTGGAAGCTCGGCGAGTCCACCGCGACGATATCGCCGGGGTCACAGATGGCGTGGATGCTGGCGGACAGCGCCTCATGGCAGCCGGTGGTGATCACGATGTCTTCGGCGGTCAACTGGCAGCCGGAATCCAACGACAGCCGGGCGATTTGCTCACGCAGTTCCATACAGCCGAGGATGTTGTCGTAATACAGCCCCGGCAGATCCTGGCGCCGGCTGACGCGGGCAAGGCTTCGCAGCAGGGGTTTGAGGGTGGGTGACAATACATCCGGCATGCCCCGGCCCATCTGTATGACGTCTTTTCGCGGCACAGCGCGAATCAGTTCCAGCACTTGGTCCCACTGGGAGATTTCTACCGGGCGTTGGGCGGGGCGGCCTATTTCCGGCAGGGCCGGCAGCTCGCGGCCAACGGGAACGAAGTAGCCGGACTTGGGCTTGGGCATCGCCAGGCCGTTGTCTTCCAGCAGGCGATAAGCCTGTTGCACGGTGCTGAGGCTGACCCCATGTTCGACGCTCAAGGCCCGCACGGACGGCAATCGATCACCGGGGCGATAGAAGCCCTGTTCGATGCGGGTGCCCAGCAATTCGGCGAGATTGACATAAAGGGTCATGACGGTCGCTCCCAGTGGACCAGTACAGATAGAGAGAAAATACAGGATTCACTGGCCCATAGGCAGTGTCTGTATGGATTTAATAAAGGTAGGTTGAATCTGTAATGGTTTTTGCCGTTCGCCCATGCTTGTCACTCAAGGCAACACGCCACTGAGGGGCAACAACATGAACGGCATGAGCGATGTGCGGCTGGCGCTACACAGTCAGGAACTGGAAGCAGGGCAGGAGCGGGCACTGTCTGCGCTCACGGGTAACCGCTGGAGCCTGTTCTGGCACCGTCGCCACACGCGCAAGGCTTTGCTGACCCTGACCTGCGAGCAATTGCAGGATATCGGACTGACTGCCGAGCAGGCGCGCCAGGAAGGCTTGAAGCCTTTCTGGCGCGGTTGATCACACCAGCTCTTTGAGGCGGTGCCAGAGCATCCCCAGCGCCAGCAGCGGCGAGCGCAGGTGCTGGCCGCCGGGGAAGGTGATGTGCGGCACCTTTGCGAACAGATCGAAACGCCCCTGCTGCTGGCCGCTGATGGCTTCGGCCAGCAGCTTGCCCGCCAGGTGTGTGGCGTTGAGGCCATGGCCCGCATAAGCCTGGGCGTAATACACGTTGGGTTGATCCGCCAACCGACCGATCTGCGGCAAGCGGTTGGCGCCGATGCCGATCATGCCGCCCCACTGGTAGTCGATTTTTGCGTCGGCCAACTGCGGGAACACCTTCAGCATTTTCGGCCGCATGTAGGCGCCGATGTCCTGGGGATCACGGCCGGAGTAGTGGCAGGCGCCGCCGAACAACAGGCGACGGTCGGCGGACAAGCGGAAATAGTCCACCGTCACCCGTTGATCGCACACCGCCATGTTCTGCGGCAACAGGTTGGCGGCCTGCGCTTCGCTCAAGGGTTCGGTGGCGATGATGTAGCTGCCGGCGGGCAGCACTTTGCCGCTCAGGTGCGGGTTGAGGCCGTTGAGGTAGGCGTTGCAGGCCAGTACCAGGGTCCTGGCACGCACGTGGCCGTGGGCGGTGTGCACCTTGACCTCGGGGCCGTAGTCGATGCGTGTCACTTCGGACTGCTCAAACAACTGCGCGCCCAACTGCTGCGCGGCGGCCGCTTCGCCGAGCGCCAGGTTCAGCGGGTGCAGGTGGCCTGACCCCATGTCGATCATGCCGCCCACATAGCGGTCGGAACCGATGACGCTGCTCATCTCGGTAGCTTGCAGCAGGCGCACTTCATGGCGATAGCCGAGGCTGCGCAGTTCTTCGGCGTCTTCGGCGAGCCCGTGCAGGTCGCGAGGCTTGTTGGCGAGGTCGCAGTAGCCCCAGGTCAGGTCGCAGGGGATCTGGTAGCGCTCGACGCGCTCACGCACGATCTCGACGGCTTCCAGGCCCATCAGCTTAATCTCGCGCACGCCATCGCTGCCGATCACATTGGTGAACTGGTCCAGGCCGTGGCCGACGCCGCGAATCAGTTGCCCGCCATTACGCCCGCTGGCGCCCCAGGCGATCTTGCGCGCCTCCAGCAACACCACGCGCAAACCACGCTCGGCCAGTTCCAGTGCCGTGTTAAGCCCGGAAAACCCCCCGCCGATCACGCACACGTCGGCAGTCACTTCGCCGGTCAACACCGGGTAATCGGGCTGCGGCAGGCTGCTGGCGGCGTAGTAGGAAGCGGTGTGCCGGGCGCTGGCGGTCATGGGGAGCATCCCTGTTTGGAAAATTTGACGCAGGATACAGCGGTCGGACGAAGCTGTCTGTGCGGTGCGTTTTGCGTCAGAATCCACGCCTATTCGCCGTTTGGTACCTGCTTCGATGAGTTGCAACAGTCAGAAAGTCAGCGCATTGCGCCGCCAGATTCCTTCGTTCGAGTGCGTCCCCGGTTGCCACGACTGCTGTGGGCCAGTGACTACATCGCCCGAGGAAATGTCGCGACTGCCGCGTAAGACTGCTGCCGAACAGGACGCGGCAATGGACGAGCTGAACTGTGTGCACCTGGGGCCCAACGGTTGCACGGTGTATGACGAGCGGCCGTTGATCTGCCGCTTGTTTGGCACGACCAAAACCTTGCCATGTCCCAATGGGCGGGGGCCGGTGGAGCTGATTCACCCGAGGGTGGAGAAGCAGATCCACGAGTACATGGCGAGTACCCGGCAGGTGCTGGTGTAGCGGCTTTACTCGATCAACTGTGTCAGTCAGTCGGGGATCGGCAGGTTCAGGCTCTCTTTCACCTCTTCCATCACGATGTAGCTCTTGGATTCGCGCACGTGGGGCAGCTTGAGCAGAATGTCGCCCAGCAATTTGCGGTACGACGCCATCTCGGAAATCCGCGCTTTTACCAGGTAGTCAAAGTCGCCGGACACCAAATGACACTCCAGCACATGGGGCAGTTTCAGCACGGCCCGGCGGAATTCCTCAAAGGTGTCGCCGGATTTGTAATCGAGGCTGATCTCGACAAATACCAGCAGACTGCCCTTCAAATGCTGGGGATTGAGCCGCGCGTTGTAGCCCATGATGATCCCTTCGCGCTCCAGCCGGCGGACCCGTTCGGTGCACGGCGTGGTCGACAGCCCGACCTTTTCACCCAGCTCTGTGAACGAGATACGCCCGTCGGTTTGCAGGATGCGCAGGATATTGCGGTCGATCTTGTCCAGCTCCCGCTTGGTCTGGGTGTTGGTACGCATAGGGGATACGCCTCTGTGAAAAGGGTTTCTGCCGAGAATTGTCGCCAAATATAGGCATTTATATAGTGAAATGCACTGGTGATTGCTTTTTATACTGCGCTCATCATTGCTCGAACAACACACGTCGGCGGCCAAGCCGCGATGAGGATATAAAAATGCGCGTTCTGGTCTTGGGTAGCGGCGTCATTGGTGTGACCAGTGCCTACTATTTGGCTCGGGCCGGTTTCGAGGTGGTCGTGGTCGACCGCCAGCCAGCCGCTGCCATGGAAACCAGCTTCGCCAACGCTGGCCAGGTGTCGCCGGGCTATGCCTCGCCATGGGCCGCACCGGGCGTGCCGCTCAAGGCAATCAAGTGGCTGCTGCAACGCCACGCGCCGCTGGCGATCAAGGCCACGGCCGATATCGATCAATACCTGTGGATGGCGCAGATGCTGCGCAACTGCACCGCCAGCCGGTATGCAGTGAACAAGGAGCGCATGGTGCGCCTGTCCGAGTACAGCCGCGACTGCCTCGACGAATTGCGCGCCGAGACCGGCATTGCCTACGAAGGCCGCAGCCTGGGGACTACCCAGCTGTTCCGCACCCAGGCCCAGTTGGATGGCGCCGCCAAAGACATCGCCGTATTGAAAGAATCCGGCGTGCCCTTCGAACTGCTCGACCGCGCCGGCATTGCCCGCGTTGAACCGGCCCTGGCCAGCGTCACCGATATTCTCGCCGGTGCCCTGCGTCTACCTAACGACCAGACCGGCGATTGCCAGATGTTCACCACTCGCCTGGTCGACATGTGCAAGCAGTTGGGCGTGGAGTTCCGCTTCGAACAGGATATCCAGCGCCTCGACCATGCCGGTGATCGTATCAACGGCGTGTGGATCGACGGCAAGCTGGAAACCGCCGACCGCTACGTGCTCGCCCTCGGCAGCTACTCGCCGAAGCTGCTCAAGCCGCTGGGGATCAAGGCGCCGGTGTACCCGCTCAAGGGTTACTCGCTGACCGTGCCGATCACCAACCCGGCGATGGCGCCGACTTCGACCATCCTTGACGAGACCTACAAGGTCGCGATCACCCGTTTCGACAACCGCATCCGTGTCGGTGGCATGGCTGAAATAGCCGGTTTTGACCTGTCGCTCAACCCGCGTCGGCGCGAAACCCTGGAGATGATCGTCAACGACCTTTATCCTCAGGGCGGCGATCTGGCTGCTGCCGAGTTCTGGACCGGCCTGCGCCCGACCACACCCGACGGCACACCGATTGTCGGTGCCACTCCCTTCAAGAATCTGTTCCTGAACACTGGCCATGGCACCCTCGGTTGGACGATGGCCTGCGGCTCCGGCCGCTTGCTGGCTGATCTGATGGCCAGGAAAACCCCGCAAATCAGTGCCGCGGGCCTCGATATTTCCCGTTACGGCAACCACCAGGAGTCCGCACAACATGTCAATCCAGCGCCAGCTCACCAATGAGCGCATGAGCCAGATCGTCGTCCACAGCGGTACCGTGTACCTGGCCGGGCAAGTCGGTGACGACATGAACGCCGCAATTGAACAGCAGACCCGTGAAACCCTGGCCAATATCGAGCGCTTGCTGGACCTGGCCGGCACCGACAAGACCAGGCTTTTGTCCGTGACGATCTACCTGAAAGACATCGACGCCGATTTCGCCGGCATGAACGCGGTGTGGGACACGTGGCTTCCAAAGGGCGTCGCTCCGGCCCGCGCCACGGTTGAAGCCAAACTGTGTGAGCCAGAAATCCTGGTAGAGCTGTCCGTCGTGGCCGCGCTGCCTTAAACCAAGATCCCTCTCCCGGTGCCGAAGCAGTTGGTCGGTGCCGGTTTTTCTTCACTTTGCCGCCTAGAAGCCTGCCGCCATGCGTCCAGCCCGTGCCCTGATCGACCTCCAAGCCCTGCGCCACAACTACCAATTGGCCCGTGAAGTCACGGGGGCCAAGGCCCTTGCCGTGGTCAAGGCCGACGCCTATGGCCATGGTGCCGTGCGGGTGGCCCAGGCGCTGGAAGCCGAGGCTGATGGGTTTGCCGTCGCGTGTATCGAGGAAGCCCTGGAGCTGCGCGCTGCCGGGATTCGTGCGCCGGTGCTGCTGCTGGAAGGTTTTTTTGAAGCCGACGAACTGCCGCTGATCATCGAGCATGATCTGTGGTGCGTGGTGCATTCGCTTTGGCAGCTGGAGGCGATCGAACAGGCCAGGCTGGGCAAACCCCTGACGATCTGGCTCAAGCTGGACTCGGGCATGCATCGCGTCGGCCTGCACCCCAAGGATTATCACGAGGCCTACCAGCGCCTGCTGGCCAGCGGCAAAGTCGCGAAAATTGTCTTGATGAGCCACTTCGCTCGCGCCGACGAACTCGATTGCGTCAGCAGCAATGAGCAAGTCGCCGTGTTTGAGGCGGCGCGCCAAGGCTTGGCGGCTGAGGTCAGCCTGCGCAATTCACCGTCGGTGCTGGGCTGGCCGAGCATGTCCAGCGACTGGGTGCGCCCCGGCATCATGCTTTACGGCGCGACGCCATTTGGCGAAGACCACGCCATTGCCGCACGTCTGCAGCCGGTGATGACCCTGGAATCGAAAGTGATCTGCGTACGCGAACTGCCGGCCGGCGAGCCTGTGGGCTACGGCGCCCGGTTCATCACGCCCAAACCGATGCGCATCGGCGTGGTTGCCATGGGGTATGCCGACGGCTACCCGCGCCACGCGCCCACCGGCACGCCGGTGCTGGTGGCCGGGCAGCGCAGCCAATTGCTGGGGCGTGTGTCCATGGACATGCTATGTGTCGACCTGACGGACGTGCCCCAGGCCGGTCTGGGTTCCACGGTGGAGTTGTGGGGCAAGCACATCCTTGCCAGTGACGTCGCAGTTGCCGCCGAGACCATTCCCTACCAGATCTTCTGCAACCTGCGTCGAGTGCCAAGGCTCTATTGCGAGGCTTGAGCGTCAGGCACGAACACCGCGCCCTGGGATTTAGGCCCAAGTGTTGTAAATACTGAACGCTGTCGCCATGATAACGCTCAATTACAACAAAGCCTGAATCCTAGGAGGCTCCTGCATTGGACGTCGGCGAACGACTGCAATCCATCCGTAAACTGAAGGGTCTTTCCCAGCGCGAGCTCGCCAAGCGTGCGGGTGTCACCAACAGCACCATTTCGATGATCGAAAAAAACAGTGTCAGCCCCTCGATCAGCTCCTTGCGCAAGGTGCTGGGCGGCATTCCCATGTCGATGGTCGAGTTCTTTTCCGAAGAGATCCTCCAGGAAATACCGACCCAGATCGTCTATAAAGCCAATGAGCTGATCGACATCTCTGACGGCGCCGTCACCATGAAACTGGTAGGTCGGGCGCACCCGAGTCGGGCCATCGCGTTTCTCAACGAGATCTACCCGCCTGGCGCCGACACCGGTGAAGAAATGCTCACCCACGAAGGCGAAGAAACCGGGATTCTGTTGGAAGGTCGCCTGGAGTTGGTGGTCGGTCTTGAAACTTTTGTGCTCGAAGCCGGCGATAGCTACTACTTTGAAAGTACCAAGCCTCATCGTTTTCGCAATCCGTTCGACGTACCGGCGCGACTAATCAGCGCAGCCACACCCGCGAACTTTTAAGAGTAGAGGCGTCCTGCCAGCGTTGCAGAGACACCCTGGCTGTATTCCGCAAGGTTGAATCTCCCTTTATTTAATAGGGTTGTTTCAGCCCGGCGGGCTAACCGTTATACTTTCGCCGCCTGCGAAACCGTGGCCGCAGGCGTGAATAGCCACCATTGAGGGTGAACGCGTGAACCTAATTATGAAAATGCTGGCTGCACCAGCAACCGTACTGGCCCTATGGGCTGTGAGCGCACAAGCTGCGACCAATGATGACATTGCCAAGCGCCTGGAGCCCGTGGGCCAGGTCTGCGTCCAGGGCCAGGAATGCAAAGGCATGGAAGTCGCCGTGGCCGCAGGCGGTGGTGGTGGTGCGAAAACCCCGGATGACATCATCGCCAAACACTGCAACGCGTGCCATGGCACCGGCCTGCTGAACGCGCCGAAAATCGGCGACACCGCCGCCTGGAAAGAACGCGCCGACCACCAGGGCGGCCTTGATGGCATCCTGGCCAAGGCCATCACCGGCATCAACGCCATGCCGCCTAAAGGCACATGTGCGGATTGCTCGGATGAAGAGCTTAAAGGGGCGATCAAGAAGATGTCCGGCCTGTAATTAGCCGATCTTCGCCAAAAAAGCCGCTTACGAGCGGCTTTTTTGTGCCTGTGATTTAGGTTTCGGGCTGGTGATTGCAGCAAAGACCCGGCAAGCTCGGTCCAACCCCTAATCATGGAATGTTCAGGAGGGTCGGATGGTGCAGTTGTGTTCAATCGAGCAAGCAGTTGACGACGTACTGGCGCGTTTGCCGGCGCATATCCACATGGGCATGCCGCTGGGCCTGGGCAAGCCCAATCTGTTCGTCAATGCGCTGTACCGGCGTGTCGCCAAGCTGCCGGAGCGGGCGCTGACGATTTACACCGCGCTGAGCCTGGGCCGGCCAACGATGGGCGATGGCTTGCAGAAGCGCTTTCTCGAACCCTTTATCGAGCGGGTGTTTGGGGATTACCCCGAGTTGGAGTTTCTCGCTGCCCTGCATTCAGACAGCCTGCCGAAGAACATCCACGTGCAGCAGTTCTTCATGCAGCCCGGCAGTCTGCTGCACAGTACGTCGGCCCAACAGGATTACGTCAGCAGCAACTACAGCCACGCCGCCCGCGATATCAATGCCGCAGGCCTGAACCTGGTGGCGCAGTTGGTCGCGAGCAGCGCCGAGCACCCAGACCGCCTGAGCCTGAGCTGCAACCCGGATATCACCCTCGACCTGTTACCGATGATCGCCAAGCGCCGTGACGCGGGGGAAACCATCCTGATCGTCGGCCAGGTTCACACCGATTTGCCCTACATGCCGGGCGATTCCGAGTTGGGCATGGATGCGTTCGACTACCTGATCGATGCAAAGGACAGCACCACGCTGTTCTCCACACCGAACATGCCGGTGGGGTTCCAGGACCATTTCATCGGCCTGCATGCCAGCACGCTGGTGCGCGATGGCGGCACCTTGCAGATTGGTATCGGTTCCATGGGCGATGCGCTGACCGCCGCCTTACTGGCGCGCCAGGCCGATAATGAAGCGTACCGCCTGCTGCTGACCGACCTGGATGTGTACCAATGGGCACCGCTGATCAGCCACGAAGGCGGTGTCGACCCCTTCGCCCGTGGCCTTTACGGGTGCAGCGAAATGTTCGTCAACGGCCTGTTGGTACTGGCGGATGCGGGAATTGTGCGGCGCAAGGTATACCCGGATATCGCGACCCAGGAACAAGCCAATGCCGGCTTGCTGGACGATGCGGCGCAGCCTGACGGCGTGTCCATCCACGGTGGTTTCTTCCTCGGGCCACGCAGTTTTTACCAGCGCTTGCAGGAAATGACCCACGCCAAGCGCCTTGAATTCAACATGACCCGCATCAGCTACATCAACGAGCTGTACGGCCAGGAAGAACTTAAGCGTTTGCAGCGCCTGGATGCTCGGTTTATCAACAGCGCGATCATGGTGACGTTGCTCGGCGCGGGTGTGGCGGACCAGTTGGAAGACGGCCGCGTGCTCAGCGGCGTAGGCGGGCAGTACAACTTTGTGGCCCAAGGCCATGCGCTGGAAGGTGCGCGGTCGATCCTGATTTTGCGCAGCTGGCGCGAATCGGGCGGAGAGGTCAGCTCCAATATCGTCTGGGATTATGGGCACTGCACTATTCCTCGGCACCTGCGGGATATCGTCATCACCGAGTATGGAATCGCCGATCTGCGCGGTCAGACGGATGCCAAGGTGATTGAGGCATTACTCAATATCACCGACTCCAGGTTCCAGGATGACCTGATCGAAGAGGCACAGAAGGCGGGCAAGTTGCCCAAGGATTTCCAGCTCGATCCGCGATTTATCGACAACACACCGGAGCGGCTCAAGGGGATTCAGGCGCGGCATCGGCGTTTGTTTCCGGAGTACCCGCTGGGCAGCGATTTCACGGATGAAGAGCGGGATCTGTTGCGCGCATTGAACTGGCTCAAGAGCAAATTCAAGCTGACGGAAATTCTGGAGTTGGGTAAGGCGGCGCTGGATGCACCGGAGCCGCAAGCGTTTCCCGAGCATTTGAAGCGGATGCGGTTGGATAAACCGGAGGGGCTGAAAGAAGACTTATACCAGCGCCTGCTACTGGCCGGCCTCCAAGCCACCGCGCACTAACAAGCAACACAAGGCAAATATGGGAGGGGGCAAGCCCCCTCCCACATTTTGAATCGAGGTTACTCGATGAACGTAACTACGCCACCGGCCAACGACTTCACCCGCGCCAGCGACTCAACCCGATAACCCTGCGCATCCAGTTCCGCACGGCCACCCTGGAACGATTTCTCGATCACGATCCCCAGGCCGGCAACGGTTGCACCGGCCTGCTTGATGATCGAAATCAGCGCCTGGGACGCTTTGCCATTGGCCAGGAAGTCGTCGATCACCAACACGCGGTCGCTGCTGGTGAGGTGGCGCGGCGAGATGGCCACGGTGCTTTCGGTTTGCTTGGTGAACGAGTAAACGGTCGCCGACAGCAGGTTTTCAGTCAGGGTCAGGGACTGGTGCTTGCGGGCGAAGATCACCGGCACACCGAGGTTCAGCCCGGTCATGATCGCCGGTGCAATACCCGAGGCTTCGATGGTGACGATCTTGGTGATGCCCGAGTCCTTGAACAACGCGGCGAATTCATCACCGATCAGTTTCATCAGCGCCGGGTCGATCTGGTGGTTCAAAAAGGCGTCGACCTTGAGTACCTGATCGGAAAGCACGATGCCTTCTTCGCGAATTTTCTTGTGCAGTGCTTCCACGGAAAGCTTCCTCTAATGGCGCGATCTGCGCCGAAAGTAGATTGAAAAGTAGTCGATTCTAGCGCTTTAACATCGCGCGTATGTCCGCCAGGGCGGTGTTGCCGCGCACGGCCTTTACCTCGGTCGGGGTGTCGTCATTGCCTTCCCAGGCCAGGTCATCCGGCGGCAGTTCATCCAGGAACCGGCTGGGGGCGCAATCGATGATCTCGCCGTATTGCTTGCGCTTGGCAGCAAAGGTGAAGGCCAGGGTCTGACGCGCGCGGGTAATGCCGACGTAGGCCAGGCGCCGTTCTTCCTCGATGGTGTCGGCTTCGATGCTGGAGCGGTGCGGGAGGATTTCCTCTTCCATGCCCATGATGAACACGTAGGGAAATTCCAGGCCCTTGGAGGCATGCAAAGTCATCATCTGTACACCTTCGGCGCCGTCTTCCTCTTCCTGCTGACGTTCGAGCATGTCGCGCAGCACCAGCTTGCCGATGGCGTCTTCGACGGTCATCTCGCCGTCTTCGTCTTTTTCCAGGGTGTTCTTCAGCGCTTCGATCAGGAACCAGACGTTGCCCATGCGGTAATCCGCGGCCTTGTCGCTGGAACTGTTGGTGCGCAGCCAGTTTTCATAGTCGATGTCCATGACCATGCTGCGCAGGGCGCTGATCGGGTCTTCGCCGGCGCATTGCTCGCGCACCTTGTCCATGAAGCGCTTGAAGCGCGCCAGGCGATCGGTGAAACGCGTGTCCAGGTGCTCGCCCAGGCCGATCTCGTCGGTGGCGGCGTACATCGAAATCTTGCGTTCGGTGGCGTAGTTGCCGAGCTTTTCCAGAGTCGTCGAGCCGATTTCCCGGCGCGGCACGTTGATCACGCGCAGGAAGGCGTTGTCGTCGTCCGGGTTCACGATCAGGCGGAAGTAGGCCATCAGGTCTTTTACTTCCTGGCGTCCGAAAAAGCTGTTGCCCCCCGACAGGCGATACGGAATCTGGTGGTGCTGCAACTTCAACTCGATCAGTTTGGCCTGGTAGTTGCCGCGATACAGAATCGCAAAGTCGCTGTAGGGCCGATCGGTACGCAGGTGCAAGGTGAGCAACTCGACGGCCACGCGCTCGGCTTCGGCATCTTCATTGCGACAGCGGATCACGCGGATTTCGTCGCCGTGGCCCATCTCACTCCACAGCTGTTTTTCAAACTCGTGGGGGTTGTTCGAGATCAGCACGTTGGCGCAGCGCAGAATACGGCTGGTGGAGCGGTAGTTCTGCTCCAGCATGACCACTTTCAAGGACGGGTAATCGACCTTGAGCAGCATCAGGTTTTCCGGACGGGCGCCGCGCCAGGCATAGATCGACTGGTCGTCGTCACCCACCACGGTGAACTGGTTGCGCTTGCCAATCAGCAACTTCACCAGCAAGTACTGGCTGGCGTTGGTGTCCTGGTATTCGTCCACCAGCAGGTAGCGCACCTTGTTCTGCCACTTTTCGAGGATGTCGGCGTGTTCCTGGAACAGCTTGACCGGCTGCAGGATCAAGTCGTCGAAATCCACCGCGTTGAACGCCTTGAGCGTGCGCTGATAGTGGGTGTAGACGATGGCGGCGGTCTGTTCCTTGGGGTTGCGCGCGTTTTCCAGGGCTTCGGGCGGCAGGATGAGGTCGTTTTTCCAGGCTCCGATCATGTTCTTGATCTCGTCGACGCCGTCGTCGCCCGCGTATTCCTTCTGCATGATGTCGGTCATCAAGGCCTTGACGTCGGTCTCGTCAAAGATCGAGAAGCCCGGCTTGTAGCCCAGCCGCGCATGCTCCTTGCGGATGATGTTCAGCCCCAGGTTGTGGAAGGTACACACCGTGAGGCCACGGCCTTCGCCACCCTTGAGCAGGGTGCCGACCCGCTCCTTCATCTCGCGCGCGGCCTTGTTGGTAAAGGTCATGGCGACGATGTACTGGGCGCGGATGCCACAGCTCTGGATCAGGTGCGCGATCTTGCGGGTGATCACGCTGGTCTTGCCGGAACCGGCACCGGCGAGCACCAATAGAGGGCCGCCGACGTAGTTCACGGCTTCTTGCTGCCGGGGATTGAGTCGGGACATACAGAATTTCGGGAGTCGTTGTTCAAAAGGGCGGGCATTTTAACAGGCTGGCAAGATTCTGCTGCCCTGGATCGACGGTGTGACGTACCACTCGATCTAAATTTGCCGGTTTTGCTACTTTGCCGCAGGATGTCGAGGCTTTTTACGCTTAAAACAGCGACAAATGCTTACACCTGCGCATTTGATAACCCCTATCATTGGTGATTATCAGGCCGCACGTCATAATGCCCGCCGCCAACGAAATTTTGCAGAGTCTAGGGAGCTAGCTTGTCTACGCCTGTCGAACCCTTGCGTTTGCTGCTACTGGCCGATACGCCTGAGTGGGCAGCGTTGTTGCGCGAGTGCCTGGCGCCGATGGGCGATGGGGCTGTGCTGATCAGCGCGCCAAACTGGGACTCGGTGAGTCGTCTGTTCGACGATGACGCCAGCGCCGTGCTGTTGACCACGTCCAGCCTGCAACCCGGCCCTGGCCAGTGCAGCTTGCCGTGCGTATTGCTGTTGGAGCAGGAGCCGCTGGTTTCGCCGCTTGGCGTCAGTGACTGGCTGATCCGTGATGCACTGGACGCCGACATACTGCGCCGCTGCCTGCGTCATGTGCGTGAGCGCGGCGTGCTGGAAAACACCCTGCAACGCCTGGCCGAGCAAGACCCGCTCACCGGTATCGCCAACCGCCAGGGCTTCCAGACCCTCCTTGCGGCGCGGCTGGCCGAGAACGAAGGCCGCGGTCTGGCCCTCGGTCATCTGGACCTCGACAACTTCCGCCACGCCAACGATGCCCTCGGCCACCAGGCTGGCGACCGCTTGATCCTGCAGGTGGTTTCGCGGCTCAAGAGCCAACTTGAAATCGGCGACCAACTGGCACGCCTGGGCAGCGACGAGTTCGCCTTGCTGATTGACACCCGCCGCGCACCGCAACGCGCAGAGTGGATGGCCGAGCGCATCACCGAAGCCATGGCCGAGCCGTACTGGGTGGATGGCGAAAGCCTGCTGATCGGTTGCAGCCTGGGCGTGGCCCATGCCCGCGCCCGCGCTGGCGCCGACCCATTGATGTGGCACGCCCATATCGCCATGCAGCAAGCCAAGAGCACCCAAGGCTGTACCTTCCATATCTTCAACGAACGCATCAACCGCAACGCGCGCAGCCTCGCCGATCTGGAAAGTGAACTGCGCCGCGCCTTGCGCCGCGATGAACTGGAGCTGCACTACCAGCCCCGCCTGGACCTGGATGACGGCCACATCGTTGGCCTCGAAGCCCTGGTGCGCTGGCGCCACGGCGAGCGCGGCCTGTTGCCGCCCAGCGAGTTCGTGCCTTTGGCCGAACAGAGCGGCCTGATCGTACCGTTGGGCTACTGGGTAATCTCCCGCGCCCTGCGCGACATGCAAGACCTGCGTGAGCGCGGCCTGCCGCCGTTGCACATGGCGGTCAACCTGTCGTTCCGCCAGTTCCAGGACAGCCAGTTGCTCTCAACCCTCAGCCGATTGATCGCTGAGCGCGGCGTAGAGGCGCAATGGCTGGAGTTCGAACTGACCGAAACCGCCGTAATGCGCCGTAGCGATCTGGTCAAGCAGACCATGGACGCCCTCGGCCGGCTCGGTGTGCGGTTTTCTCTGGACGACTTTGGCACCGGTTTCTCCTCGTTCGTGCACCTCAACAGCCTGCCGATTGCCTTGTTGAAGATCGACAAGAGTTTTGTCGGCGGCATGGAAGAGCGCGAAGAGAACCGCAAGCTGGTGCACGCGATGATCAACCTGGCCCACAACCTCAACCTGGAAGTGGTGGCCGAGGGCGTGGAAACCCCGGAGCAGCTCGCGTTGCTGAGGCTGTTCGGTTGCGACCAGGCCCAGGGTTACCTGATCAGCAAACCGCTGCCCCTGCCGGAGTTGGTGGATTACCTCACATTCGGCAAGGGCCAGCAGGCGCTGTTGGGCTGCTGACCTGCAAACCCAATCAACGGTGGAAGGGTAGGGGTTTACTCTGTTTGTGCAGCCTGAAACGAGGCTTGAACCTCAGGCTCCTGGCGAATCATCCGCTTCATCTTCGCCTCGAACGCCCAGGTCAGGCTTACCGCCGCACAGGCCAGGCCGAGTGCCAAACCCCACCATACACCGATTGGCCCCCAGCCCAGCGTGAACGCCATCAACCACGCTGAAGGCGCGCCGATCAACCAGTAGCAGCCCAGCCCCACCAGGAAGGTGGTCTTGGCGTCCTTGAGCCCCCGGATGCAGCCCATGGCGATGGTTTGCACGCCGTCGAACAACTCGAACCAGGCCGCGACGGCCAGCAGGCTGACGGCGAGCACGATCACCTCGTGGAACGCCGGGTCGTCATGGTCGAGGAACAGGCCGATCAGCGGGTCGGAAAACAGCCACAAGACCACGGCAAATCCCAACATTATCGTCGCCCCAAAGCTGATGCCGACGCGACCGGCCATGCGCGCCTGCAACAATTGCCCGGCTCCATAGTGCTGGCCGATGCGCATGGTCACCGCGTAGGACATACCCGCAGGGACCATGAATGCCACCGAGACGATCTGCAGGGCGATCTGATGCGCCGCCAGTTGCGTACTGCCCATGGTGCCCATGCACAGCGCGGCAAAGGCAAACAGCCCGACTTCGACCGCGTAGGTGCCGCCAATCGGCAGGCCCAGGCGCCACAACTCGCGCAAGTATTGGGTATTGAGGCGCAGCAGGCCGGCGCTTAGCGGGTAGGCGGCGTAAGCGCGGTTGCTGCGGATGTACCACATCAATGTCAGGGCCATGCCATTGGCGACGATGGCGGTGACCAGGCCAATACCCATCAAGCCGAGTTTCGGCAGGCCGAACATGCCTTCGATCAACGCGTGATTGAGCAGGTAGTTCAGCACCGTGCCGCCGAGGCTGATCACCATCACCGGGGTGGCCTTGCCGATGGCGCTGGTGAAGCCGCGTAAGGCCATGAAACTCAGGTAGCCGGGCAGGGCAAATGGCAGCATGGTCAGGAATTGCCCCGCCGACTGCACGTTGGTGTCGGTCTGGCCGAACATCAGCAGCACCGGCTTGAGGTTCCACAGCAGCAGCGCCGCGGCCAGCGCCATCAGCCAGGCGAGCCACAGCCCGGCCTGGGTCAGGCGGGTAGCACCTTCGATGTCGCCAGCGCCGTGACGGATCGCCACCAAGGTGCCCACGGCGGCGATTACCCCAATGCAGAAGATCGACACGAACGAATAGCTAGCCGCGCCCAGGCCTCCACCGGCCAAGGCTTCGGGGCTCAGGCGCGCCATCATCAGGGTGTCGGTCAGCACCATCAGCATGTGCGCCAACTGGGAAGCAATCAACGGCCCTGACAGCCGCAGGATGGCCCAGAGTTCGGTACGTGCAGGATGCTGCATGATCATCACACTCAGAAAGTCGGAGGGTCGGGAGGGTTCGATTCTCGGCCCTCTCAGCCCATTGCACAAAGGGATAAAAGCGATCATTCGCATGATTAAAACTCATGCCAGATTGATTCTGGTAGGGTTTAGGCGTCCTGCTGTCGGAGCTTTCCTTATGTCGCGTCGTCTTCCTCCTCTTTATGCGTTACGGGCATTTGAAGCAGCCTCCCGGCATAACTCCTTTACCCGTGCCGCCGAAGAACTGTCGATTACCCAGAGTGCGGTGAGCCGACATATCCGCACGCTGGAAGAGCATTTCGCCTGCCGCCTGTTCCAGCGAAGTGGCCGTAACCTTCAGCTCACCGAATCAGCGCGCCTGCTGTTGCCCGGTGTGCGCGAGGGGTTCGCGGCGCTGGAACGGGCCTGCCATACCCTGAACGCCGAGGATGACATCCTGCGCATGAAGGCGCCGTCCACCCTGACCATGCGCTGGTTGTTGGCGCGGCTCAGCCGCTTTCGGGCGTTACAACCGGGCAATGAAGTGCAACTGACCAGCGCCTGGATGAATGTGGATGAAGTGGATTTCAATCAAGAGCCTTTCGACTGTGCGGTGCTGTTGAGCTATGGGCACTTTCCGGCGGACTGGGAAGCCAGCTACTTGTTTCCTGAGTTGTTAATACCCGTGGGCGCGCCGAACCTGTTGAACGATGGCCCTTGGGACGTAAATCGCCTGGCAGCTACCGAGTTGCTGCACCCCACGCCCGACCGCAGGGACTGGCGCAAATGGCTGGAGCGCATGGGGCTGTCGAACCAGGTATCGCTCAAGGGCGGGCAGGTGTTCGATACGCTTGAACTGGGCATGATTGCTGCCGCTCGTGGTTATGGCGTGTCCATGGGCGATCTGCTGATGGTGGCCGAAGATGTCGCGCAGGGACGCTTGAGTCTGCCGTGGCCAACGGCGGTTGCGAGTGGGGAAAGTTACTATCTGGTGTGGCCGAAAACCCGTCCGGGTGGTGAACGCTTGCGGCGCCTGGCGGATTTCCTCCAGAGCGAGGTGCATTCCATGGTTTTACCTGCCGTCGAACGCCTCAATTGAAGGGTTCGCGCCTTATCACGCAACCGTTTGCGTGATACCCCTGCGATTCGCTCAAGTATTGCCAGGCGCAGCCGAAGTAGGTGTGTTGGAACCATCGTGCTCCAACGTTTCCCACCAGATAATTTGCCGAGCAGCGCTATGAGATCAGGATGATCCTGGCCTCGGCCAGGAGCTGTCATGTCTCAACCCCGCGCCCGGATCGCCTCGCAGTTAGGCCTCGCATTAGCCGTGATTCTGGCTGTCGCCATCGGCGGCAGTACCGTGTTCGCCTTGCGTTCCCTTGATTCCGCCAACCTCGATACCCGCGAAGAGCACCTGGCCAGCGAAGCGCGATTGCTCGCCGACCAACTCAATACGTTCCACAGCACGTTGCGCGAGAGCACCCAGCGTCTGACCGGACTGTTTGAGAAGCGCTTCAGCGCCGGGTTGCGGGTGCAGGCAGACCAGATGGTCGCGGTGGCCGGGGTCCAGACGCCGAGCTTGTTGCTGGGCAGCGAAGTGCTCAACAACAACTTCACTGAAGTGGATGAGTTCAAGCAGATGTCCGGCGGCGTGGCCACCGTGTTCGTGCGCAGCGGCGATGACTTTGTCCGCGTCAGCACCTCCCTGACCAAGCAGGACGGCAGCCGCGCCATTGGCACTGTGCTTGACCGCCAGGGCCCTGCTTACCAGCGTGTGCTCGGTGGCCAGGCGTATATCGGCCGCGCGGTGTTGTTCGACCGCTCCTACATGACTCAGTACAGCCCCGTGCGCGACACCAGCGGCAAAGTGATCGCCGTGCTGTTCATCGGTTTTGACTACACCGACGCCCAGGCCGCGCAGTTCGAGAACCTCAAGCGCTTCCGCATCGGCCATACCGGTTCCCTGGCGTTGCTCGACGAGCAGAAGCGCTGGCTGGTGCCGCCAGCCGGTGTGCAGGCGTTGGATCAAGCGGTTCCTGTGATGTTGGACTTGGCCAAGACCCCAGGCAAAGGCCGCTTCTGGAGCGACAAGAACGAAGACTTCTACAGCGTTTCGGTGCCCTTCGATGGCGGCCCATGGGCCGTGGTCGCGAGCATGCCGAAGGCTGAAATCCGCGCGGTGACCTGGGCAGTAGGCATTCGCCTGGTGATCGGCAGCGTGCTGGCGATGCTGCTGGCGGTAGGCGCTACGGTGTGGCTGCTGCGCAGCAAACTGCAACCGTTGAGCGACCTGGTGCGCCAGGCCGAAGCCTTGGGCGCGGGCGACTTGAGTGCGCGTCTCAACGTGTCCAGCCATGATGAAATCGGCCAACTGGCCCGCGCCTTCAATCAGATGGGTGAAGCGCTGTCGACCATGGTTTCCCACATCCGCAAGGCGGCCGAAGAGGTCAACAGCCGTGCCCAGGCGCTGTCCGGGTTGTCCGGCGGGGCTTATGACGGCATGGAGCAGCAGTCCGGCGAAATCACCAGCATGGCTGGCGCGGTGGAAGAGTTCAGTGCAACGTCGCTGAATATCGCCGACAACATGGGCAACACCGAGCGTCTGGCCCAAGAGAATGCCCAGCAAACCCGTATCGGCCGCACCTCGATGCAAGAGGCGTCGTCGTCGCTGGAGCATATCGCGACCGCGCTGAACAGCACGGCCACGGTGATCAATACCCTCGGCCAGCGCTCCCAGGAAATCGGCGGCATCGTCGGTGTGATCACCTCCATCGCCGAGCAGACCAACCTGCTGGCGCTCAACGCCGCCATCGAGGCGGCTCGCGCCGGTGAGCAGGGGCGTGGGTTTGCCGTGGTGGCTGACGAAGTACGTAACCTGGCCTCGCGTACCCGCGAAGCCACCGATGAAATTTCCGGGATGATCCAGAGCATCCAGCGGGAGACCGGTAACGCCATCAGCATCATGGAACACGGCAACACGCTGATGCAGGAAGGCCTGTCGCGCAACGCCGACGTAGCCTCGGCCCTGGCGCGTATCGACGAGCAGAGCCGTTCGGCCGGTCAGCAGTTCGCGGCGATTACCACGGCAACGCAAGAGCAAAGCAGCACCGCGACGTTGCTCAGCAGCAACTTGCAGAGCATCGCGCTGGCCAACAGCGAGCAGCGGGAAGTGGTGTCGAACCTGGCGATTACAGCCAAGGAACTGGAGACGTTGGCGGCTGGCTTGCGGCATGAAGTGGATCGTTTCCGCTGAAGCCATTGCGGTACAAAAATGTGGGAGGCGCCAGGCTCAATTGATCGCAGCCGGGCGGTATTGCAGCGCCTCCTTCAGATGGTCCCGGCTGATATTGTCCACTTGATCCAGATCCGCCAGGGTGCGCGCTACTTTGAGCAACCGATGAGCCGCCCGCAGCGACAAAGTCAGCCGCTCGCAGGCGCTCTCCAGCCAGCTTTCATCGGCTTTCGCCAACTGACAGTGCTCACGCAGCCTCGGCAGATCAAGAAAGGCGTTGGCGCAGCCCTGGCGCTGTTGCTGACGCTCCCGCGCATCGGCCACCAGGGCTGAGGCCGTTGCCGTGGTCTCTCCAGCCTGCTGGGTGGGATTGAGCGCAGTGGTTTCACGCGCCACGGTAAGGTGCAGGTCGATCCGATCCAGCAAGGGGCCAGACAGCTTGTTGCGATACCGCTGGATCTGTTCCGGCGTGCAGCGACAACGCCCAGTGGGCTCACCCATGTAACCGCAAGGGCAGGGGTTCATCGCCGCTACCAGCTGAAAGCGCGCCGGGAAACTCACGCGGTCGCGGGCGCGGGAAATCACGATATGGCCCGACTCCAATGGCTCGCGCAGAACTTCCAGCACCTTGCGATCAAACTCCGGCAATTCGTCCAGGAAGAGCACGCCATGGTGCGCCAGGGTGATTTCCCCTGGCTGCGGTTTCGACCCACCGCCCACCAATGCCGGCCCTGACGCCGAGTGGTGCGGCTGGCGGAACGGCCGGTGCGGCCAGTGGCTCAGTGGGGCGAGACTGACCACCGACTGAATGGCCGCCACTTCGAGGGCCTCCTGTTCGCTCAGCGGTGGCAGCAAACCGGGCAGGCGGCTGGCGAGCAAGGTCTTGCCGGTACCCGGTGGCCCACTGAACAGGATTTCAGCTAGCATTGGACCTACACAAATTTCAGGCTCAAGAACGATGGCAAAGATATGGCCTTACATCCGATTCAGCAGCGAAGAGCAAAAGCATGGTGATAGCCGCCGAAGGCAGCGGGAGCTTGTGGAGAGCTTTGCTCGTCGGCATGAGATCGTTGCCGAAGGCTCTGTCATCGACGACAGCCTTGACCTTAATGACCTAGGAGTTTCTGGGTATCGGGGTAAAAATTTGCTTACAGGACGCTTCAAGGCCTTTCTGGACGCTGTGGAAGCAGGGATTGTAAAACCCGGTGATTATCTCGCTGTAGAGGCCTTGAATCGGATTACACGATTAGACCCAATGGAAAGCCTTCCTATAATACTCAACTTGATACAGGAAAAAGGGATAAAAATTGCAATAACTTCAGGAAGTCAAATTTATAAGAAAGGCGATGATATTAGCTCTCTTTATATAGCGGTTGGAGAGTTGCAACGTGGATTTAAGGAGTCACAGGAAAAAGGGGTGAGGGTTAAGGAAGCTTGGAATAGCAAGAAGAAGAGAGCGGCAGATCTTGGGGAAATAGCTACATCGAGAGTGCCTTTATGGTTGGCAGTAGATACAACTAGGTTGGATAGCGGCACGATTAAAAGAACTATTCGAGAGATAGAAGAACGAGTTGCTGTAGTTAGGGAGATATTCCGTCTTTCAGACATTAACATCGGAGCTGTTGCTACTGCCCGGATGTTAACAGATAGAGGCGTTCCTACATTCACGCGGAAAAATGCAAGAAAAAACAGTAATTATGGTGACTTTTGGCAAGTGACGTATATCAGGAAGATTCTTGCAAATAGAGCTGTCCTAGGACATTACCAGCCTATGCAGTGGTTGGAGGTAGATGGTAAACGATCAAGAGTTAACCATGGCGCTGAAATAAAAAATTATTTCCCTCAGATAATCAGCTCAGAACTTTTTGATCGAGTTCAACTTAAGAAAGACTCGCGAAAAAATGAAGGTCAGGGAAACAAGGGGCTAAAATTTAGTAATCTGTTTACCAAAATGGCATTTTGCTCTGAGTGCGGAGCTGTTGCGCACCATGTGAATAAAGGCAAAGACCCTAAAAAAGGTGGGCGATATCTAGTATGTTACAGGGCTAAATATGGCTCTTGTGCATATAAGTCATGGCGATATGAAAAAGTCGAATCTATGATTCTAAGCTATCTTGCTGAGGCAGATATCAAAAGCATAATGCGCGACGACAATAAGGTAGATGTGCTGATTAACGAAAGATATAAGATCGAGAGCGAGCTTATATCAGTAGGCGAGATGCTTGAAAATTTCAGAAAAGATTTCAAAGCCTTAAATGGACGGATATCTAATATAGAAAGAGAGCTGGCAATAGAAAACGAAGCCCGACTTGTTGAGTTCAAGTCCAAACTACAAAGTTTGGATGCGGAGATTCTAGACGCAATCGAACAACAAAAAGCGGACATAAAACAAGAAGTGAAAGCGCTTCAAGAAATGGAAAGTGTCGCTGACGAGAATACAGTTTTCGAAATTCGCTCGAAAATTAATGCACGTTTAAAGTTAGTGGTCGATAGGATAGTGCTAAATTTTGCATTGCAGGTTGCGGAGGTTAGGTTTAAAAATGGTGTAGTACGCTATATCCACGAGGGCGGCGTCTTTGGAAATATAATGCCCCCGCCGACTCCTGAACAGAGTCTGGAGGATCTCAGGCAAATTGAAGAATGGTCTAAGTTGAGTGACGATGAAAAGAGATCAACATGGGCAGATTCCACATTTCCTATTGTGCCTCTCAAGATATAGTTCAGGTGTCGTTACCAATTTAGGCTATCCATAACTCTTGATGACTTTAAAAGCTATGGTAAAGTTATATAGTGAGCATCAAAGGCAGGCGAGCAATGGTAATGGGTAGCCAAATTCTTCGAATTTCTCTACGCGAAAAAGTCCTTCGGACATTTTTCTCCATTACCAACTCGGTTTGTTGCACAAACAAAAACAAAACCAACCAGAAGAGGGCTTATGAATGACAGAGCAAGAAGCAAGCAGATTAGTATAAGAGTTAATGATGTAGAACATGCCTTAATAAAAAACACAGCAGCAATTAGTGGTTTAGATTTGAATTGCTTCATCTTGCACCTTATCACCTCTAAAGTAACTAAGGTTATAGAGGTGAGGAATGACAAATTTGTAGATGTGTGCGAAAGGCACTACGAGGCTCTAAAGAAGCAAGCTAACAACCTCAACCAAATAGCAAAAGTTGTTAACTCGACAAAGATGTTAACTGATGAGCAGTTTTCAACTCTCGCCTCCATTGGGCGAAACATTGAAAAGCTCATACACCTTCTTGAGGCGCACACTCAAAGAACTGAGCTAGTAAATAATCAACATCCCATTAAAAAATCATGATTATCAAGAAGTTGTCAGTCGCTAAAACTGGCCCGGAGGTTAAGCGAACTTTATTATATGTGTTAAAAAAAAGCGCGCTTTCAGACACTTCTAAAAAAATCACCCAAGGAAATGAGCCGTTTGCTGCATTCTTAGCTGATAAAATCGAAGCTCGGCGCGTTTCTCGCCAAAAAAACTTGGCTGCTCACTTCACGGTATCTTTCCACCCCAGCGATAAGGTGGACGAACTTAAGGCCTTAGAGATCGCTAAGTCTGTATTCGAAAGTCAGATGGGCTTAAATAGAAACTATACATTTGCTGTTCATACCGATACTTCAAATATTCATGTACATGCTGTGTTGGAGCTAAGAGATAATACCAAAAAGGTTTATAACAAGCTCAATGATTTTAGAGAGCTGGAGGCTTTAGCTGCCAAGGCGGAGGTTAAGCATAATCTTTATCGTGTCGAGCGAAAGGCGTGCTCTAGCCATGAAGTTGAAAAGCCAAACCCGAATCCGCTCAATAGCGTCAGAAGGCTTGAGCAGCGGACAGGAAAAGATTCAAATAAGCGTAAGTTGATGCTACAGCTTAAGCCAGAAAATTTTAGCAGCTCAGATGATTTCTTAGCCGCACTAGTATTAAACGATTTCAAGATTAGAGTTAAGTCGAATAATGAAAAGCACTTTGGATATACATTAGAAAAGGATAATCAGGTATTCAAAGCTTCAGAGCTGGGCGTTTCATCCGCGCAACTATCAAGAAGATACGGAGAAGATATTAAAAGCGTTATGGCTAAAGTTTTCGCCTACTCGCAAGTGGTAATTTCAGCAGTTGAGAAAATAGTGCAGTCGTATTCCAAGCCAAGAAAAGAAAGTCTTGTCGATTCGTATGGATTTGAGTATGAGTCCTCTAACAGCATAGAGCCGCAAAGAAATAATGACCAGAGAGAAGAGTGGTTAGATAGCGTTAGTAAAACAAGAGCAAAACGGGTGAAAAAGTATTCACATAATCACTGGCAATAATGGATCGTGAGGCGGTTCTGTTTGACTTATTTAAACTGCATGGTACAAATAATAAGAGCCGAAATAATCGGCTCTTAAAAAATAAACAAAGCACTCTCCCCAGACTGCCCTATTAATATGTTATCGCAACTTGGTTATATGTCAATAGTCTTCATGAGTTATTTGTTTATAAGCAAATTAACTTATGAGGATTTTATGTTATGTATAGACAAAGCGTTTGAGAAATATATTGATCGCCTTCCGCCCAAACCCTACCACGTTAATGATTTTCATTGCCCGAAAATGATTTCGAAGAAGGCATCAGCATTACGATCTGTTTACCTTCAGCCAAACTCGCTAACGCATCAATATTTTATGCTATTCGACGTGGATAGACCGACTGCTGTGTTTGATTGGTCCGACAGAGGCCTACCCTCACCCCACCTAGTTGTAAAGAATCCAGATAATGGGCATGTACATCTGACCTATATTTTGACCAAAAGTATAAAGTCTGACTTTTCTGGGAGCTACAAGGCTCAAAAATATTGCTCTGACATCGAACTTGGACTATCGCTCAAGTTGGGTGCTGATGCTGCATACAATCGAGTGCTGACTAAGACCCCAGCTCATGCTAAATGGCAAACGTACAGCTTTGAGTCAGAGACCTATGATCTAGACTATCTATGTGAGTTCATATGTAAGGAAAAAATTGCTGCTCTTAAGGCTGACTTAAAGGCCACGAAGAGTTCGCATGGTGTTCGTAGAAACTGTGATGTATTTGAAGAACTGAGACAATTTGCGTACTCCGAACGATGCAAACACGTATGTTATGAGGCTTTTTACAGTAGCCTTGAAACCTATGCAGGAGCTTTTAATGGTTCGATGTATCCACACAACCCGGTTAGCTTTCTAGAGCTTCGCGGTATCGTAAAGAGTGTTGCTCGCTGGACTTGGAAAAGGTTTAGTTTAGATGTGCTTAATGAGCTGAAGTCTAAAAGGGCCCGAGAATCTGGCCTTAAAGGAGGGCGGCCGAAAACAACTACATTAGAAGGTAAGCCTTGGGAGATGGAAGGGGTAAGTAGGGCGACGTGGTATCGTAAAAAAGACCTGTCAAATATTACAGTGGCGTGAGACAAAAGCTATATCAGGATAATAGCCAATAAGAAAAAAGCATCAGAGCTAAGTTAAACCCACAATTTTGTTTTTTCTTGTTGGTCCTTTTACATGCAGAGGTAAAAAGCCACCTCCACATGTAAAACGACCTCGACTCATCATGTTTTAGCTGCCATGATTTTTTCTATAGCGCTGTTCATCGTTTCATATTGCATTTTGATCGCGCTTAGAGGTTTGATAAAGTCGAATATGATTCGATCTGCTAGACCTTTGCCGACTAAGCCCTTGGCTTCACCAATTCTATAACCTAGAGCTAATCCATTCAGAGACAAGAATTGGTAATACCCCTCTAGTGCTCGCTTGCTCTCATCTTTAGTTTCCAAGTATAGAAAATCTGGATAGATTTCGTTACTTTTTTCTATTAGTTTTTGTATGTTAAGACACATTACAACTATTGTTCTGTCTAGCGCTATTTCGTTTAAGAACTTGATCGATAAGTCTAGTATCGGCAATGGCCTGCAATGTGGGTTTTTTATAAAATCTAGTATGTTGTAGATCTTGCTGGTGCAATTATTGGCTTTCATCCAGCTGTTGAAGTGTGTTATTGCCAAATTTCGATCTGTGTATATTCCTATATGCAGACATTCGTCTATAGTACCTATCACGCCTTTGCGATTATCGTTAAGCTTTTTGTATAGCTCCGACATTGTTTTCGCATAACCTTCTGGGGCCGACTCTATCTCTGAGATTGTGACTGTGGCACCAGTATTATGATCTTTGCCCTTGCCTGTGTTTATAACGCCGATGATTGTATCCGCTCGATCTAGCTGCCTTTTTGATCGTTCAAAATGCTTTTTGTCCTTGTCAGACAAGTCGCTAGTGTATAGCTCTGTAAACTTTTCGCACTTGGACTTCACGGCAAATTGAGCGGCCTTGCTCATTTCAAAGTTTTTGTTACCACTTTTCAACTCGATAAAATTAGTGCCCTTTGCAGGGTTGAATGTGATTATGTCGCAAGTATGGATAAATGTTGTTGCATCGGTTACAAGAGCCATCGTCAGAGGATCTTCATTTACTGAGTCTGCGTATTCTAATCCCTCTTTTAAAGTCGCAATTGACATGTTGTCAGTTGCGCCTTTGTTCGAAAGTCGTCGAATAGTTGAATGTTCACATTTAAGCATTGACCAAGCAATTGCATCGATGAATCTACGTAACAAAAAATTTTGCAGCCCTATTGACTCTATATGGTCAATAATCTCATCTTTTAAAGCTTTATTCTTAGACTGGTGTGCACTCTTCTTTTCAATTTCCAAGCGCTTTATTTCTTCAATGCCTTCTATAAGTTTTTCTATTATGAGCCGCTGCGCACTCTTCCAACCCTCGTGGACGAAGCCAACAAATTTTAGGTATTCATCCGGCCCTTTTGTGAGATCGGGATTCAGCTTATTAATTCCGTGCTCACGGATGAGGGAAATCAAATCACTGACAAGCAATTTAAATTGCTCATCAAAATTTATGCTCAGGGAGCCAAATGGTTTCGACCACTGCTTGGCCTCTGCCTGTGACAGGGGGGGTTCGTCCATTGACATATACAGTCCCTCGGTGATCAAAACCTTAAAGTGAATTCACCAACCTCACCGTGCAAGCTCATTTTTTGATTAGGGGTCCAAGGCTTTTTCAATTCGAGCAAATTAAACCAGCCCGTCACTAAGAAATGACAGGCTGATCTCGTCAAACTACCACAGGTTTAGGAGGGGCGACAACCTCCACCATTTCGTTGTAGTGGACTAAATCAATTTCTTCAATCCATTTAAATATGTCTTCAATTACGCTATGGCTTTCCCCCGCCAAGTTTTCAGCCGACTCCTCGTTGATTTCAATTACATCGCTGTGAGAGTACTTGTTAATAAAGCGATAGATTTTTTCTTTTGTTTCGGCCGTGGTTACTGTGCAGTTCTTTAACCCGCTTTCCAATAGGGCGTTGACGTCTGAACGTCCTTTAGGGAATTTAAAAGTGAAAAACGACTCTACTAATTTTCTGGATAGGTTCGCTGTTAAAAAAGCTTCGTCTCTATCGAGAGTCTTGCGCTCTTTATACAAATATAATTTTGAAAAAATGTAATGGTACTCTGAGTTGTAGTCTGTCAGAGAAGAGTCAGCATTCATTAATAGGGACTCTCTTGGCAGCGCTGCTGTAGTGTCAATCCTGAAAAAGAATGCTACTGGCGGCTTGGGCGGTGTTTTTTTACTTCTATTTTTATTAGTCCCGTTGAACCAGTCTCGAACCAGTTTGTAGTATGTGAAGTTGTGAGTGAGCACGAAAAGCTGCTTAGCATCGATACATCTGGTTTTTAGAAAAGAGTATGCGTGAAATAAATGATTTGAGTCAAAGCTTGATACCGGATCATCCACTACGATAATCGTATCTTGTATTCGATTGTTATTTTCTTCCAGCTTAGTTATGAAGTATATAAATGCGATTGCAGTTTTTTCACCCTCGCTGAGATTGCCGTCATGTGTGCCCACATTGTTTCTTATTATCTCGTAACCTTTTCGAGCGCTGTTGAACTTTAAGCACAGTTCGCTACGGCCTATAAATTTATGCAAAGAGTCATTGAATTTGTCCGCACCTATTGTTTCGTTTGATAGAGATGCTTCGATAGTCTTTATTTCTTGTTTGGCTTTTTTTATTGTCTCATCTAAAGCGTTAAGTTCCGCTGTCTTGGTTTCGATAGTTTTTGCTTTACTTTCGAAACTAAATGCTTTGATTTCACTTGCTGCGTAGTGAAGCTCTAACGCTTCTTTGCTTTTTTTTGTTTCTTTTTCAAAGTTGTCGGTTTTATTATCATGTTGTTCGGTGATGTTTTGGACTTCAGCTAGAGTGCTGTTGAATGCATCAATTGAAGTCGCAGCTATCTCTTCAATGTTGATTTCGACATCAAAAGGATTTTCTATTTTTTTATCTAAAGCGATTTGCCACTTTTTGATTTGCTCATTGATTTCGTTCACCGCCGCTGAATTGCGTTGAGTCGCCGCATTTAAAGCTGTGGAAAACTCTTTATATAGTGTCGCTGGGAATGGCAGCATAGGTTGAGTGATGCTTTGGTTAATAAGCCACTCGTGAGCTTTGGCTAACCTAGATTGGAAGTTTTTAAATTCTTCACTGAAGTGGCTTTCTATTTCCTTAGCTCTTTGTTCCGATACTTGGTTTCCACAAAACTCACAGCAGCTTGAATTGTGCCGGTGATGTATCTCTATACCATCCTGCACCCATTTCTGAATGTCGCTGTTCTGACTTAACCTTTCCAAGGTTTTGCTAACTGCTGTAGTTTTTAGCAAGTCTCTGAGCCTAGTAGAAGCTTGTTTGTAATACTCGTTGTCAAGAGCGGTTTTGACGAATCGTATAGCCGGAAGCTGTGCCGATTTAGCTGAGTTGGTAAGCTCAACTATCTTGTCTTTTTGTAATATAGAAGTCGGGTTGTCAATTTTTTCTTTATTTCGAGCTATGAAACTCTCTAGTTTTCGTTTGTCATAATTTAAGTAGTAACTATCACTCGTATCAATTGACTGTAATCCAGTCTTAACATGCCTTGCACTATCCGTCATGAATTTGGCTTGGTCAGTGACAAGTCGGCCGAGCGACGTATTTTCAATAGCATATTTTGCGTCTTTTTCTTTTACTGTTTTCTTAAGCTCTTCAAGTTTTTTAATTTCGTCTATCTTTTCTTTAGCCACTAGCAGTATGCTTTTAACAGAGCTGTTCCAATCTATGTTGTCTTGCACAAATTTCTGATTGAAAACTTGAATGTTAAGGTTGCTGGCAGCTAGATTTTTTTCTGTTACTGTCGACCCAGCATCTGTCGTAATAGTGAACTCTGAGCCTGTGAAACTCGGATTAGTCGTCCGCTTTTCAAGGGAGGAGAAAAGGCCTGAAAGTGTTGATTTTCCTGTGCCATTCCAACCATATACAAGATTGTATCGCCCGAAGTTCTGAGTCGCCTTGTTATTATAGTTTTTAAATATTCCGAAGTTCTTGAGTTTTTGAATATTACTTATCATTGCTGCGCTCCGTGCTGACAGTTGAATTTTTATATGTCGGTTGATACCCAGCCTGCATTATTTTGTAGTAGTGGCAGGATGATGGTAGACCAGAACCGAGGATTGCGTATTCACACGCGGCCTGAGCCCCACGATTAGTCCCCGCTTTGATGAAATAAGTGAGGTCCAATGCTTCCGTAATTGAAGCAGGTTATGTGCGCCCGCTGCGGCAATCAGCAATGCCCGCTTGGCGGCCAGCTGACCCTGCACTTCGCTCAAATCCGGGTACGGCTTGTTCAGGTACTGCAAGCCATCGGACTTGTAGGGCTCAATCGGCACATGCCCATTGAGGTGCGCCACCACCTGCAGGAGGTGATCCACTGCAATCACTTTCAAACCCGACGCCAGGCATGCTTCCTCCGCGTTCGCCCGCGGCACTATCACCGTGCGCCCGGCCTTGCGCGCCGCTAAAGCCGCTGGCAACACACCTTTGACTGCGCGCACTTCACCGGACAACGCCAACTCACCCAGGCATTCAACGTCATCGAGCATCAACGCCGGCACTTGCACACTGGCGGCGAGGATCCCCAATGCAATCGCCAAATCAAAACGCCCGCCGTCCTTGGGCAGGTCGGCGGGCGCGAGGTTGAGGGTGATACGGCGCGAGGGGTATTGCAGGGCGCAGTTGAGAATGGCGCTGCGAACGCGGTCCTTGCTTTCCTTGACGGCGGTTTCGGGTAAACCCACCAGGGTCAAGGACGGCAAACCATTGGCCATGTGCACCTCGACGGTGACGGCGGGGGCTTCTACGCCGACCTGGGCGCGGCTGTGGACGATGGCGAGGGACATGCTCGTTCCTTGAAATGGGAGGCCGCTTCCTGCGGTTTTTCAAGGGTAGACGAGGTGGAGAAGGGCGAGGCGGGGAGGTTTTACAGAACGTATCCAGAGCAAAGGTGGGAGAGGACTGGCCCCATCCCACACTGATCGCATTTATTCAGCCGCAGGTGTCAACCGCGCTTCCAGCTCTGCGACTTTGGCCTCCAGACTCTCCAGTCGCGCACGGGTGCGGGCGAGCACCACCATCTGGCTGTCAAATTCTTCCCGGCTGACCAGATCAAGCTTGCTGAAACCACTTTGCAGCAAAGCCTTGAACTGACTTTCGATTTCATTGCGGGGCAGCGGGGTTTCGCCGCTGAACAGGCGAGAGGCGTGGCCGCTCAGGGCGTCGAGGAGGTCTTTGGGCGCGAGCATGGGAAATATTCCGGAAAACTGTTGGCGGGCAGTGTATCACGCAGCGTCTATAGTCTTTTTCACGGCCTGCGGCGCACGCTTTTCGCGCATCGGGCCGGGCGGCGTCGCACTGTTTTCGTGCGCATTGCAGCCGCCAAGTAGCCCCGTGGGTGGGGTTAAGCGGGCAAGGGACTGATTTCAGTGATTTTTACGGAGCTGGCAAGGTTTCTGCTTAGACGATCATGACCCATGCACTGATGCAGTCGCTGTGACGAATGCAGTGCGCCGACGGATCAGGGGTACAGGTTTCGTCACCAGTGGTTCGCTGGCGTCCCAATGGCAACTGCCCTTGCGACGATGCGTTACAAAGCCAGGCACTGCGCTTAGACTTGAGACGGGTTTGTTTTCCTGGGGCAAGTCCACCAATTCGGGAGAGAGTTTTCATGAAGCTAGTCACTGCCATCATCAAGCCGTTCAAGTTGGACGATGTACGCGAGTCGTTGTCCGAGATCGGCGTGCAGGGCATTACCGTTACTGAGGTCAAGGGCTTCGGTCGGCAGAAGGGTCACACCGAGCTGTATCGCGGCGCGGAATACGTAGTCGATTTCCTGCCGAAGGTGAAGATTGATGTCGCCATTGACGACAAGGATCTTGACCGGGTTATCGAGGCGATAACCAAGGCCGCCAACACCGGCAAGATTGGTGACGGCAAGATCTTCGTGGTCAATCTGGAACAGGCTATTCGCATCCGTACCGGCGAAACCGATACCGACGCAATCTAAGCCGCCAAACCCCAACGCCCCAGGAGAAAACAATATGACTCTGCGTAAATTCGCAGGGCTCGGAGCCCTGTTGTCCATCGTAATGCCAAGCCTGGCCATGGCGGCAGACGAAGTGGCTGCTCCAGTCCTCAACTCCGGCGACACCGCCTGGATGCTGACCGCCACCGCACTGGTGCTGTTCATGACCATCCCCGGCCTGGCGCTGTTCTATGGCGGCATGGTCCGCTCCAAAAATATTCTGTCGGTGATGATGCAGTGCTTCGCCATCACTGGCCTAATCAGCATCCTGTGGGTCGTCTACGGCTACAGCATTGCGTTCGATACCACCGGTATGGAACAGGGTGTGGTCAATTTCAATTCCTTCTTCGGCGGCATGGGCAAGGCGTTCCTGGCGGGCGTGACCCCGGCCAGCATCACCGGGCCTGCGGCGTTGTTCCCGGAAGCGGTGTTCATCACCTTCCAGATGACCTTCGCCATCATCACCCCGGCGCTGATCGTGGGTGCCTTTGCTGAGCGCATGAAGTTCTCCGCGATGCTGATCTTCATGGGCATCTGGTTCACCCTGGTCTATGCGCCCATCGCGCACATGGTCTGGAGCGGCAACGGCGGCCTGATGTGGGACTGGGGCGTGCTGGACTTCGCCGGCGGCACCGTGGTGCACATCAACGCTGGTGTGGCTGGTCTGGTGGCGTGCATCGTGCTCGGCAAGCGTAAAGGCTTCCCGACCACCCCAATGGCACCGCACAACCTGGGTTACACCCTGGTGGGCGCGGCAATGCTGTGGATCGGCTGGTTCGGCTTCAACGCCGGTTCTGCTGCTGCCGCCAACGGCACCGCCGGCATGGCGATGCTGGTGACTCAGATCGCTACCGCTGCAGCGGCGCTGGGCTGGATGTTCGCCGAGTGGATCACTCACGGTAAGCCAAGCGCACTGGGCATCGCCTCGGGCGTGGTGGCTGGCCTGGTGGCCGTTACACCGGCCGCCGGCACCGTTGGCCCAATGGGCGCCCTGGTGATCGGTCTGGTGGCGGGCGTAGTCTGCTTCTTCTGCGCGACCAGCCTCAAGCGCAAGCTCGGCTACGATGACTCCCTGGACGCATTCGGCGTGCACGGTATCGGCGGTATCGTCGGTGCGATCCTCACCGGTGTGTTCGCAGCCCCCGCATTGGGCGGCTTCGGCACCGTGACTGACATCGCGGCTCAAGTCTGGATCCAGTGCAAAGGTGTCGGCTTCACCGTGATCTACACGGCTATCGTCACCTACGTCATCCTCAAGGTACTCGACATGGTCATTGGCCTGCGTGTTACCGAAGAGGAAGAGGCTGTCGGCCTCGACCTGGCGCAACACAACGAACGCGGCTACAACTTGTAAGTACGTGTTAAAAAAGATGCCCGGCTTGCCGGGCATTTTTTTGCCTGGCGTTTGTCAGTCGTAAGAGGCTGTGCGGTTTTTTGCGCTGACTTTGTGATCGGGCGCGCACGGCACTTTTCACCGTGCGAATGTCTTACAGGCATGTAGGCGTATTCGACACTTTGTTTTTTCCCTGAGCGCGCTAGAATGCGCGCCGATGGGCGGAGAACTGTATGTGGCAACAGACCCTGATTACCCTGCGGGCCAAGCCCCGGGGCTTTCACCTGGTGACTGATGAGTTGCTCGCCGGCTTGCCTGAATTGAAGGCGTGTCGTGTGGGCCTGTTGCACCTGTGGTTGCAGCACACCTCGGCCTCGTTGACCGTCAACGAGAATGCCGACCCGGCGGTTCGCCGTGACTTCGAACGTTTTTTCAACGCGCTGGTGCCGCAAGGCCGTGCCGGGTTCGAACACAACGACGAAGGTCCGGATGACCTGCCGGCGCACTTCAAGGCCAGTCTCCTGGGCTGCCAGCTGAGTTTGCCGGTCAAGGCCGGCCGCTTGGCGATGGGGACCTGGCAAGGTGTTTATCTGGGCGAGCACCGTGATCATGGCGGTGCTCGTAAAGTCCTCGCCACCTTGCACGGTGATGGGGCATAAGCCACTGGTTATCCAGTGGATGTTGATTTTTCCCCGGCGACCTCGACAGAGGGCGAAGCTGGGCTATAACTAATCTGCTTTTCGCAAGTCATGAGGTAGAACATGAGCGACGATGATCTGGAAAACGACGAACTCGAAGTAGGTGACGAAGACGACACCGAAGAAGGTCTTGAAGCTGCAGCGGAAGACGTTGCGGACGACGACGGTGGCGATGATGCACCTGCCCCGGCGGCCAAAGGCAAAGCCAAGGCAGCTGTTTCGGTAGATGAATTGCCGAGCGTTGAGGCCAAGAACAAAGAGCGCGATGCCCTGGCCCGTGCGATGGAAGAATTCCTCGCTAAAGGCGGCAGAGTGCAGGAAGTCGAGGCTAACGTGGTGGCAGACCCACCCAAGAAGCCGGATAACAAGTACGGCAGCCGACCTATCTGAGGTCAGTCACCTGCTTGTAAGAAAAAGCCCGCCGTCGCTGCGGGCTTTTTCATGCCTGTGAGCTGTGTGATCATCCAAATGTGGGAGGGGTTTTGCCCCCTCCCACATTTGGATCTCCAGTGTTATTGCCAGCTGCGTAGCAGTGCTGGCAATTCGGTCAGGCTGCGAATCTGCGCATCCGGGTGCTTATCGCCTTCCCACACCTTGCCTGTCGGGTTGAACCACACCGCCCGCAACCCAGCCTGCTGCGCCCCGGCGATGTCATCGCCCGGATGGTCGCCAACATGCACCGCCGCACTGGCGTCCACGCCACCACGCTGCAACGCCTCTTGAAACAATCGCGCATCCGGTTTGGCAATCCCGATATCTTCAGCGCGCAGGGCGAAATGGAAATAATCCGCCAGGCCAACGCGCTGCACATCGGCATTGCCGTTGGTGATCACGCCGAGCAGGAAGTGCTGGCGCAGGGCCTTGAGCATCGGCTCGGCTTCCGGAAACACGCTGATCTGGTGGCGGGCGTGAATGAACGCTTCGAAGCACACATCCGCCATCTCCGTGGCTTGCGGCTGTGGATATCCGGCCTCCTCGAAGGCGTGCATCAGCACCCGGTGGCGCAACACGCTGATGCGGTGCTTTAGCTCCGGATGACGTTGCAATACCTGTTGGCGCAGGCTGGCGAAATACTCCAGCGGCAGATCACCGACCTTGGAGGCATGCACGGCCAGCCATTCGCGCATCGACGCTTCGGCGCTGATGATGACGGGTACGTTGTCCCAGAGCGTGTCGTCCAGGTCGAAGGTGATCAGCTTGATACTCATGAGTCGCCGCCCTTGATGCGTTTGGCCCGTGGATGGGCGCTGTCGTACACCGTTGCCAGGTGTTGGAAGTCCAGATGGGTGTAGATCTGCGTGGTCTTGATATCGGAGTGGCCGAGCAGCTCCTGCACGGCGCGCAGGTCCTGGGATGACTCCAGCATATGGCTGGCAAAGGAGTGCCGCAGCATATGCGGGTGCAGGTTCTGCCCCAGTTCGCGCTCGCCGGCGGCCTTGACCCGCACCTGAATCGCCCGTGGCCCCAGGCGCCGGCCTTGCTGGCTGATAAACACGGCGTCGTCCGCCGGGTTGGCCAGCGCCCGCAGCGGCAGCCAAAGTTGCAGGGCTTCGCGGGCCTTTCTGCCCACTGGCAGCACGCGGGTTTTGCTGCCCTTGCCGAGGACTTGCACCAGTCCGTCCGCCAGGTCCAACTGGTCCAGGTTCAGGCCGGTCAGTTCCGACAGGCGCAGGCCCGAGGAGTAGAAAAGCTCCAGGATCGCCTGGTCGCGGTGGGCGAGGAAGTCGTCTTCCACGGCGCCGTCGAGCAATTGCAGGGCGCGGTCGGTGTCCAGGGTCTTGGGCAGGCGCCGTTCGCCCTTGGGCGCAGACAGGCCGTTGGCCGGGTCGTGATCGCACAGGCCTTCGCGGTTGAGGTAGTGATAGAGCCCGCGTACAGCCGACAGCAGGCGCGCCAGGCTGCGCGAGGACTGGCCGGCGTGGTGCAGGCGTGCGATCAGGCTGCGCAGGTTCTGGATATCCAGGGCCTTCCAACTGGTGACCTGCTGTTTTTCGCAGTAGGCCAGGACCTTGTTCAAGTCCCGTCGGTAGGCTTCCAGCGTGTGGGGCGACACCTGGCGCTCGTTGCGCAGGTGAGCGCAGTAAGCGTCCAGTTGCCGTTCCATGGCTAGCGCACCGCGCGCAGGGCGGTGGTGAAGCGCGGCAGAACGCGGCCCAGCACTTCGGCGATATAGGTCAGGAACAGCGTGCCCACCGAGCTTTTGTAGTGCGCGGGATCACGGCTCGCGATGGCCAGCACGCCATGCAAACCTTGATGGCTGAGGGCGACCACTGCAGTGGAACCGATCTCCTTGCGCTGTTCGGCGCCAAACAGGAAGTCCAGCTCGTGCTCGCGCAGGGTGCCGCTGATGCTCTTGCCCTCGGACAACAGGCCGCCAATCGCGGTCTGCGCGTCGCTGCCGCTGACCCAACGGCCCACCGGCATCGGGTTGTCGCTGAACAGGATCAGGCTGACAAATGGCACCTGGAAGTCCTGGCGCAGGCTGTCTTCTACCGCGATCACGGTTTCTTCCAGGCTGGTGGCGTCCATCAGGGCAAGAATCAGGCGACGGGTCTTGTCGAACAGGCGGTCGTTGTCGCGGGCGACGTCCATCAGGTGCGAGAGCTTGTGACGCATCTCGATGTTGCGCTCGCGCAGGATCTTCATCTGTCGTTCCACCAGCGACACGGTGTCGCCGCGCTGGTGGGGGATGCGCAACGCCGGCAGCAGTTCTTCGTGCTCGACGAAGAAATCCGGGTTCGCCTCAAGGTACGCCGCGACAGCAGCGGCCTCCAGACTTTCGCTCGGGGTTGCGGGTGCGGGTACTTGAGGCTTATCGGTCATTAGCTGGGCTCACTCATAGACGGACCTGTCCTTCGTATACACGCGAGGCCGGCCCGGTCATCAGCACCGGGTGGCCAGGGCCTGCCCATTCGATGGACAGGCGTCCACCGGGCAGGTCGATCAGCAGCGGCGAATCCATCCACCCCTGGCTGATCGCGGCGACGGCAGCGGCGCAAGCACCGGTGCCGCACGCCTGGGTTTCGCCGGCGCCGCGTTCCCATACACGCAATTGCGCGCGGGAACGGTCGATCACCTGCAGGAAACCCACGTTGACCCGCGCCGGAAAGCGCGGGTGGTGTTCGATCTTCGGCCCCAGTTCATGCACGGGCGCATTGTTGATGTCGTTGACCCGCAGTACGGCATGGGGGTTGCCCATGGACACGGCGGCGATGTCCACCAACTGGCCGTCCACATCCAGCGCGTAGCTGACGGCCTGCTCGGTGGCCTGGAACGGAATATCCGCCGGCACCAGGCGTGGCGCGCCCATGTTGACGCTGATCTGGCCGTCGCTGCGGATATCCAGTTCGATCACGCCGCTCTTGGTCTCGACGCGGATCTGGCGCTTGGCAGTCAGGCGCTTGTCCAGCACGAAGCGCGCGAAGCAGCGCGCACCGTTGCCACACTGCTCAACTTCGGAGCCGTCGGAGTTGAAGATCCGATAGCGGAAATCCACCTCCGGGTTGCTCGGCGCTTCGACAAGCAGCAATTGGTCGAAACCAATCCCGGTATGCCGGTCGCCCCACTGTTTAGCGTGCTTGGGCAGGATGTGCGCGTGCTGGCTGACCAGGTCCAGGACCATGAAATCATTGCCCAACCCGTGCATCTTGGTAAAACGCAGCAGCATGGCTTACTCCGGCAGCAGGCTTTCGCCAGCATACAACTCGGCTACCGTCTCGCGGCGACGCACTTCAAACGCTTGATCACCGTCCACCAGCACCTCGGCGGCACGGCCGCGGGTGTTGTAGTTGGAACTCATGACAAACCCGTAGGCACCGGCCGAATGCACGGCCAGCAGATCGCCTTCTTCCAGGGCCAACTGACGATCCTTGGCCAGGAAGTCACCGGTTTCGCAGATCGGGCCGACGATGTCATAGGCGCGGGCTTCGCTGTCGCGAGGCGTCACTGCGGTGACATTCATCCAGGCCTGATACAGCGCCGGGCGGATCAGGTCGTTCATCGCCGCGTCGACGATGGCGAAATCCTTGTGTTCGGTGTGCTTGAGGTACTCGACCTGGGTCAGCAGCACGCCGGCGTTGGCGACGATATAGCGACCGGGCTCGAACATCAGTGTCAGGTCGCGGCCTTCAATGCGCTTACGCACGGCTGCGATGTAGTCGGCAATCAGCGGTGGCTCTTCATCGCGATAGCGCACGCCCACGCCTCCACCGAGGTCGATATGGTGCAGGTAGATGCCGCACTCGCCGAGGCGATCGATCAACGCCAGCAAGCGGTCGAGGGCATCAAGGAACGGCGGGAGGCTGGTCAGTTGCGAGCCGATATGGCAGTCGACACCCAGCACTTCCAGGTTTGGCAGTTGGGCGGCGCGGATGTACACATCTTCGGCGTCGGCAATGGCGATGCCGAACTTGTTCTCTTTGAGACCGGTGGAAATGTACGGGTGGGTGCCGGCATCGACGTCCGGGTTGACGCGCAGGGAGATCGGCGCACGAACGCCCATCTCGGCGGCTACGACTTGCAGGCGCTCCAGCTCGTCGGTGGATTCGATATTGAAGCAATGCACACCGACTTCGAGGGCGCGGCGCATGTCTTCGCGGCTCTTGCCGACGCCGGAGAACACGATCTTGTCAGCCTGACCGCCAGCCGCCAGTACTCGCTCCAGCTCGCCACGGGACACGATGTCAAAACCAGCGCCCAGACGCGCCAGGACATTCAGTACACCCAGGTTGGAGTTGGCCTTGACTGCGTAGCACACCAGGTGCGGTACGCCGTCCAGTGCGTCGGTGAAGGAGCGGTATTGCGCTTCGATGTGAGCGCGGGAGTACACGTACGTCGGGGTGCCAAAGCGCTGGGCAATCGCGGACAGCGCCACGCCTTCCGCGAACAGCTCGCCGTCCCGGTAGTTAAAAGCGTCCATGGAGTTCCCTTATTCGTAGGTGTCGTGCTTATGCGCTTTGGATGGCTTTTGCGACGATTGCGCCTGTTCATTCGGGTCTTTGCTGTCATCGGGCAGGTACAGCGGGCCTTTTTGACCACAGGCACTAACGAGGCAAGCGACCGCGACGAGCGCAGCAAGGGAAGAGATCAGGCGCTTCATGGCGAAATCCTTGAATATGCATTAATTGCGCCCGAGTATACCGACCACCCGCCAGCTTGCCTATGCGCTGAAATACCCGTCCGGCGGGGGTTTGCCGACACGAAGGTGAAGCAGGCTACGCTGGCAGAGGATATTTCGTACCGTCATCGGTAGCGAAATCGGTATCCTTTGCAATCGGCGAAGCTCGCCCGTATCGTGCGGCGCTTGAGCAAAACCAGACACTTTTGAGGTTGCCACAATGAGTTTGACCGAAGCCCGTTTTCACGACCTGGTGGATTCGACCCAGCAGGCGCTGGAAGATATTTTCGACGACAGCGGCCTGGACGTGGACCTGGAAAACTCGGCGGGCGTGCTGACCGTCAAGTTCGACAGCGGCCAACAGTTGATCTTCAGCCGTCAGGAACCGCTGCGTCAGTTGTGGTTGGCGGCGCGTTCCGGTGGCGTTCACTTCGACTACGACGAAGAAAGCGGCAAATGGCAATGCGACAAGAGTGAAGAGCTGCTGGGCGAGATGCTCACGCGCCTGGTCCAGGAATATACCGGCGAAGAGCTGGATTTCGACGAGATTTGACTGTGACCCAGCCTGTACCTGTCCGCCCGCCCAAGCCGCTGTTCAGCAATGTGAGCCCAGCGGTGCCGTCACCTTGTATCAGTTTGTGTCGCCTGGACGAGCAAAAAGTCTGCCTCGGCTGCTTTCGCCACGTCGAAGACATCCGCGAATGGCGCTCCGCCGACGATGCGCGGCGCCGGGTGATCTGTGCCGAGGCCGAGCAGCGCAGGGCGAACACCTGAGGCTGTCTTGTTTATTTGTGACGCTGTGGTAGTGTCCGGGTACGCCTCAACTCACCGAGGCCCGTGAGAACCCCGCCTTTTTTTGGCGGGGTTTTGCTTTTTTGTGCAGAAAAAAGGAGTCTGCCTGAATCATGACCACCGCACCGTCCATCATCCTCACCCGTCTTGACGTGCAGCGTCTGGAGCAATTGATCGACCGCTTGGGCGACGCAACTCCCGGCGTCGAAGCGTTGCAAGCCGAACTCGACCGCGCCGAAGACGTGGTCGGTCACGATGAAGTGCCTGCGGGTGTCGTGACCATGAACTCCAGCGTGCATTGCCGTGAGCAAGGCAGCGGCAAGGACTACCACCTGACCCTGGTCTACCCGAAAGACGCCAATGCCGATGAAGGCAAAATCTCGGTCCTGGCGCCAGTGGGCAGCGCATTGCTCGGCCTGCAAGTGGGCCAGCACATCGACTGGCCTGCACCGGGCGGCAAGACGCTGAAGCTTGAATTGCTCAGCGTTGAAGGCCAACCCAAGGATGGCGGAGCGTTCCCGCTTTAAATCTGGCTCAGCGCCGCATTCAGCGACAGCTCCAGCTCGGCCTTGTAACGCAGGTAAAGGTTGCTCGGGCTCTGCACATCGCCGAGCAGGCCCGATAGATCAAGGTCGGTGATGTAGCAGCGGTAGCGTTCGGTTTCCCGGCGCTGCCCGACGATCTCCTGGGCGACCACGGCAAATAGCTGGTCGCCGAACTCCAATTCGCAAAACTCCCGTTGATTACAGTACAGCGTGATGCCCACCTGGCCGGGTGCAGCCTTGCCGATAATCGCCTGCACGTCGTAAAACGGTTTGTTCGTCGGGTTGTGCGGCGTCGGGCGGGGTTCGATGCCGCGTGCGCGGCCGTTGCCTGACGGCAATAATTGGTAATACAAGGTCTGCGCCGCGCCCAGCGGCTGTTGCGTGTCCAGCGGCGACAACGCCTCGCGACGATAGATGATTGATTGCAGGAAGCGCTGCAACGGCGCCAACAGGCTCTGCTCATCATGAAACGGCAGGCGCTGTTGCCACAGTGCGTTGAACTCATCCAGCACATACAGCTCGGCGAAACCTTCATTGACCCGGTAGAACACCTGCACGCAATCGGCCATGCCCATGGGCAACAGCAGCGCCAAGTCGTGGTCTTCCAGCGCCATGGAATCCAGATGCAATGGGCTGTAGCTGGCCAGCTCTTCACTGAGGTAGGCGATCAACGCGTCCTGGGTTGCCAGTGACACGTGGGTGGCCTGGCCCGGCGTCAACTCCATCACGTGGTAGTGCTGCTGGACTTGCAGCAAGTACCGGTGATTGGACTGACCCAGCAGCAGGTTCTGCGCGGTGTCGAAGATTTCTTCCACGCGCTGGGCAATGAATTGCGCACGGTTGTGACAGAAGCAGCGCACCCGCAGCCGTGGCAGGTGGTCCGGCGGCAGTTGATTGAGGTAGTCGCGCAGGCAGTCGAGCAAGGCGTGCGGGCCGTCGTAACGGCTGACCATTACCTCGTTCCAGCTGTTGAGCGTGACCTGGTCCAGGGTCAGCACCAGGTTATCGCGCACCCCGGCATAGCTCAGGGAATCGGTGCGCTCGGTGGTCATCAGGATATTCAGGTCGCGGTGATGCTTGAGCGGGTCGACGCCGACGTTGATCAGCAGCAACACCTCCTCGGGCACCGCCGAGCGCAGCAGGCTGATTTCATCGACGCTGGTCAGGGGCAAGGCGACGGTCTGCTGCAGGCTGCCCAGCAGGTTGAACAGCTCGAATTCGGTCATGTCGCTGGTGCCGGGGTGCAGCGCCAGGCGCGTGCTGCTGTCGATCACGCCATTGCGATGGCACCAGGTGAGCATCTCCAGCAGATCGCGGCTGCGCTTGATCGGCGCGAAGTGCTCCCATTCCAGCGCGGTGAGGTTGCCGTTGTACAGGCCCCAATGGTGCTGGCCCGGTTCCTTGCGGTTGGGCGACTGCACCAGGGTCAGGGTGTCTTCGGCCAGGTCCGGGGCGATGCCGGGGTTGATGAACTCGACCTTGCCGGCCTTGCGCTCGAAGGCGGCGTACAGACGCCGGCCCAGCACATTGAGATCGCGCTTGTTGATCAGGCTGACGGTCTGTTCGGTACGGGCAAACTGGGTCAGGAAGCGATAGCTGTAGTTCAGCTCGCTGACCAGCGCACGACGCTCTGACGCCACCTGGCGCACTTTCCATTGGCTGCGGCTGTCCAGCAGGGCCAGTTGACGCTGGTCCCAGCCCCACTCGTGGGCGAGGCGCTCCAGCAACAGTCGCTGCCAACTGGTGCTGCGTTGGCCGGCGGTGAGTTTGCGATTGACCTTCAGGTACAGCGCACGGCGCACCAGCTCCAGGCGTTCCGGCTCGTTGCGGGCCTGGAGGTATTCCTCGATGCGGCGGTACACCACGATGTACGGGTCCAGCTCATCCAGGTCCATCTGGTTGGCGAACACCGCGCGCTTGAAGCGCAGGCTCAGGCAGTGCACGTTCGGGTGCTCGCTCGCGTAGACCTCAGTCAGCAGCAGCTTGAGCACCGATTTGTAAGGCGACTCGATGCCTTTGAACAGTTGCCACAGCCCCGCGCCAATGAATTCGCCGGGGGGAATATGCGCGAGGTGGCCCAGGTCGAGGGTTTCATCGGCGCGAATAAACCGCTTGGAAAGCAGCGTATGGGTGAATTCGGCGTAACGGGTTTCTTCGTATACCGGCACCAGCCACCAGATCGGCGTGCGCCCGGCCAGCCAGATGGCGGTGCGGTAAAACTCGTCCAGCAGCAGATAATGCTGGGTGGTGCCGCAGTCGTCGGAGCTCAGCTGGGTGTCGCGTTCACCGAGCACAAAGCGCGTCGGCTCGATCAGAAAGAAGTGCGCCTCGGCGCCCATGGTCAGGGCCCAGGCTTCCAGCATCTGGCATTTCTTACGCAGTTCGGCCTGCTCGTTTTCGCTCAGGTCGGGAGCGTGGCAGACCCACACGTCCATGTCGCTCTGATCCGCCTGGGCCAGGGTGCCAAGGCTGCCCATCAGGAACAGGCCATGGATCGGCTTGGGCTGATTGACCGGCCGCGGCTTGTAAGAGAACGAGCGGGTCAGGCGTTGGGCTTCGGCCAGGGCCTGGGCGTCAGGTTCGAAGTTCGACAGCCCGGCCGGCGTGCTGCCCGATACATAGCCGGGCAACAGCGGATGATTGACGTGGAAAAACAGCGGCAGCAGGGTCAACACGCTTTGTTGGCGCGGCGTCAGACCTTCGACGGCACGGGCCATGCGGCCTTCGTTGAGGGCCATGAAGCGCGCGCGCAGTTGGGCCAGCACCTTGCGGTCGATGCCTTCGTCCAGGTCCGGGCGGATTTCATGGGTGCGGGTCATGTCGAACTCGTGGCTCGCAGAGCCCGACGTGGGCGGCCGTGTAGGAGTTTACAGTCAGTGGCGTAGGAGTTTTAGAGGGAAAGCAGCGTTTGATGCCAGAATTTTCTCACGTGCACAGCAAAGCCCTCGGAATCCGCGATGGGCGGACTCCATGGGCGGTAGTCGGTATCAGGCGGCTTCTTTGGTGTTGGCAGTGGTCAAAATGGTCAGCAGGGTTTGGGCCTGCTCCGCAGCGTCCCGGCCAAGGCTGGTGAGGTAGCCTCCGTCCGGCTGGTCGATCAGTCCTTTTGCATGGAGTCGCTTGGCAGCGGCGATAGCAGTGGCAGCGGCGGTCTGGTGGACTTTCAGACCTTCCTTGGTGCTGTCCAAGGGAAAGAGTACAAGGATTTCCAGTTCGGCAACCAATTCAGGGGTATACGACATAAGGACTCCAGACTTTCTAAAATTTATTAGAGGCTAGCAGACCATAAGGTGAACGCACTTTGCCGAACTGTCCAGCGTGTTGCGGTGTGCCGGGGTTATTCCTTTTCCGGCGGCAACTCAGGCAACGCCCGCAGCGCGGTTTCATACCATTCGGTATTGAAGGCGCGGTCTTCTTCCAGCATTGCGTCAATCTCGAATGCGAGCACGTGGGCCATGAGATTCAGGATCTCTTCACGCTCATAACCCACCAACGTCAACTTGTTGAAGGTAGCTTTGGCGGCAGGCGGGTTGTCGCTTTCGATCTGGTTCTCGATTGCTTCGATCAGGGTCTCTTCGGTGAATTCTTCTTCGTCGTTGTCGATATCGGTCGGCTCGCTCATGGCAGGCTCCTCAAGGAAAGGGCGCCAGTCTACCCCCATTCAGGGAGGTGATGCTGCTGGTCAGGCCGCGCCCCAGGATCTATAACTCCTGCAGCCAACCCCGCACACGGCCTGGAGGCTTTGCGATGCTCAAGCTTTACGGGTTTTCGGTCAGTAACTACTACAACATGGTGAAACTGGCGCTGCTGGAGAAAGGGCTGCTATTTGAAGAGGTGCCTTTCTACGCTGGCCAGACCCCGCAAGCCTTGGCAATCAGCCCGCGTGGCAAGGTGCCGGCGCTGGGCGTGAAGCAGGGGTTTATCAACGAAACCAGTGTGATCCTCGAATACATCGAGCAAACCCAGGAAGGTCCGTCGCTGTTGCCAGCCGAGCCATTCCAGCGCGCCCAGGTGCTTGCGCTGTGCCGTGAAATCGAGCTGTACATCGAGCTGCCTGCCCGCGCGTGTTTTGCCGAAGCGTTCTTCGGCATGCCGGTGCCCGAGGCGATCAAGGAGAAATCCAAAGCGGAGTTGCTGCTGGGGATTGGTGCTTTAGGCAGGCACGGCAAATTTGCGCCTTATGTGGCGGGGGAGAGCTTTACGCTTGCAGACCTGTATTTCATGTACAGCGTGAACCTCGCCTGTGGCGTGGGCGAAAAGCTGTTTGGCCTGGACTTGCTGGCTGAGATGCCGAAGGCGAAGGCGTTGCTGGAAAAGTTGCACGCCATGCCCAACGCTCAGAAAGTGGCGGCGGACAGAGAGGCGGCGATGCCGGCGTTTATGGCGATGATCGCGGCTAAGAAATAGATTTTGGCGTCTGGCAGGACGCTAACGCGGGCAAGCCCGGCTCCCACATTGGAATGCGATTTCCTGTGGGAGCTGGCTTGCCTGCGATGCTTTTAGCGGCTGGCGAGCAATTCCTGGCCGCGCAACACAGCTGCCTTCACCTGCGCCGGCGCAGTGCCGCCGACGTGGTTACGGGCATTCACCGAGCCTTCCAGGGTCAGCACGGCAAACACGTCCTGCTCGATCTGGTCGCTGAATGTGCGCAATTCTTCCAGGCTCATTTCCGCCAGGTCCTTGCCGGTGTCCACGCCGTATTTCACGGCATGGCCGACGATTTCGTGGCAGTCACGGAACGGCAGGCCACGGCGCACCAGGTAGTCCGCCAGGTCAGTCGCGGTGGAGAACCCACGCAAGGCCGCTTCGCGCATGATCGCGTGTTTTGGCTTGATCGCCGGGATCATGTCGGCAAAGGCACGCAGCGAGTCGCGCAGGGTGTCGGCTGCGTCGAACAGCGGCTCCTTGTCTTCCTGGTTGTCTTTGTTATAGGCCAGCGGCTGGCCTTTCATCAGGGTCAGCAAGCCCATCAGCGCGCCGAACACACGGCCGCTCTTGCCACGTACCAGCTCTGGCACGTCGGGGTTTTTCTTTTGCGGCATGATCGAACTGCCGGTGCAGAAACGGTCCGGCAGGTCGATGAACTGGAATTGCGCGCTGGTCCACAGCACCAGCTCTTCGGAGAAGCGCGACAGATGCATCATCGCGATGCTGGCGGCGGCGCAGAATTCGATGGCGAAGTCACGGTCCGACACGCCATCCAGGGAGTTGCCCCCTACGGCGTCGAAGCCCAGCAATTGCGCGGTGTACTCGCGGTCGATCGGGTAAGTGGTGCCGGCCAGCGCGGCGCTGCCCAACGGCATGCGGTTGGCGCGCTTGCGGCAATCCACCAGGCGCTCGTAGTCGCGGCTGAGCATTTCGAACCAGGCCAGCAGGTGGTGGCCGAACGTCACAGGCTGGGCGGTTTGCAGGTGAGTGAAGCCGGGCATGATGGTGCCCGACTCGCGCTCGGCCTGCTCCAGCAGACCTTTTTGCAGGCGAGTGATTTCGGACAGGATCAGATCGATTTCGTCGCGCAGCCACAGGCGGATATCCGTGGCCACCTGGTCGTTACGGCTACGACCGGTGTGCAGCTTCTTGCCGGTCACACCGATACGGTCGGTAAGGCGGGCCTCGATATTCATGTGCACGTCTTCCAGGTCGACGCGCCAGTCGAACGTACCGGCCTCGATCTCACCGCGGATGGTGGTCAGGCCGTCGATGATGCTGTCGCGTTCGGCGTCGGTCAGTACGCCGACTTTGGCGAGCATCGTCGCGTGGGCGATGGAGCCCATGATGTCGTGGCGGTACAGGCGCTGGTCGAAGGTGACGGAGGCGGTGAAGCGGGCGACGAAGGCGTCGACGGGTTCACTGAAGCGGCCGCCCCAGGACTGGTTGGTCTTGTCGGTGCTCATGGATTCGCTCGTGGTCTGCTTAATAAAGAGGCGTGGAAGTCTGCCGGCGATAATAACAGGGTTGCCCGTGGAGGCGGTGCTGCGGGTCGTCGGCATTTTTATTTGTGCAAAGGATGGCTAAGTGCCTTGCCGCCGACCGCGTCCGGGAAGAGACTGGAGGCAGGTGTTTATTGAAACGATATTTGACGATTGAGCAATATCGTTCAAGTGAGCGTCTACAGTTGGACTGATAGTGTGTGAATGCACCAAAGTCGGGTATTGCGGTCAGAGCCTGACTATCCATTTAAAAGGGGGGTATTCGGATTGTGTATCAGCAAACCCTACGACGATGGCCGATGGCAGCAGGTTTTGGGCGCTATTGAACAGGTCCGGGTAAATATGGGTGCCGCTGTCGGGGCACTTTTTGCCGCTCGCGCTAGTCTTAGCGTGGATCGCTGTGACGCAAGTCACCGCACCTGTCTACGCTATCCTTGTGCGAGACTCACGCAGGAATCCAGCGCTATATGAATGTCCTGATCGTTGATGACGAACCCCAAGCCCGCGAGCGACTGACCCGCTTGGTCAGTGAGCTTGAGGGTTATACAGTCCTTGAGCCGAGTGCCTCCAACGGGGAGGAGGCGTTGACGCTGATCGACAGCCTCAAGCCGGACCTGGTGTTGCTCGATATCCGCATGCCGGGCCTCGATGGCCTGCAAGTTGCCGCCCGGCTGAGCGAGCGGGAATCGCCGCCTGCCGTGGTGTTGTGCGCCGCGCAGGAAGAGTTTGCCGAACAGACACTGGAAGCCAGTGGCGTCAGCTTTGTGATCAAGCCAGTGACTGGCGACGCCTTGCTCAAGGCCCTGAAGAAAGCCGAGCGCCCCAACCGCGCTCAACTGGCCGCCTTGACCCAGCCTGCCGCCCAAAGTGGTAACGGGCCGCGCAGCCACATCAGCGCACGTACACGCAAAGGCATTGAGCTGATTCCGCTGAGCCAGGTGGTTTACTTCATTGCCGATCACAAGTACGTGACCCTGCGACATGAGGCCGGCGAAGTGTTACTCGATGAGCCGCTCAAGGCCCTTGAGGATGAGTTCGGTGACCGCTTCGTGCGTATCCACCGCAACGCACTGGTGGCCCGCGAGCGCATCGAGCGCCTGCAACGCACACCTCTTGGGCACTTCCAGTTGTTCCTCAAAGGGCTTAACGGCGATGCGTTGATTGTCAGCCGACGCCATGTCGCCGGCGTGCGCAAAATGATGCAGCAGCTTTAGTCCGAGGGCTCCAGTGAGGTCTGCATTCCTTATCCCGGTGCGACGTGGCCAGGGAGGCCCCGCACTTGCTGATTCAAATCAAAGCGCATTTGCCTGAGCTGTTATTATCTGCCGTATCTACCCAGTACGGATTGATCCATGTCCTCTCGCGAAATCCGCATCGCCACCCGTAAAAGTGCCCTGGCCCTATGGCAGGCCGAATACGTCAAAGCACGCCTTGAGCAGGCCCATCCCGGCCTCACGGTGTCCCTGGTGCCCATGGTCAGTCGCGGCGACAAGCTGCTCGACTCGCCGCTGTCGAAGATCGGTGGCAAGGGCCTGTTCGTCAAGGAACTGGAGACGGCGCTGCTGGAAAACGAAGCCGACATCGCAGTGCATTCGATGAAAGACGTGCCCATGGACTTCCCCGAAGGCCTGGGCCTTTTTTGTATCTGCGAGCGCGAAGACCCGCGTGATGCCTTCGTTTCCAACACCTATGCGTCCCTGGATGAGCTGCCGCTGGGTAGCATCGTCGGCACCTCCAGCTTGCGTCGCCAGGCCCAGTTGCTGACCCGTCGCCCGGACCTGCAGATCCGTTTTTTGCGCGGCAACGTCAACACCCGTCTGGCCAAGCTGGATGCCGGCGAATATGACGCGATCATCCTCGCCGCTGCCGGTCTGATCCGCCTGGGCTTCGAAGACCGTATCACCTCGGCCATCAGCGTCGAAGACAGCTTGCCTGCTGGCGGGCAGGGCGCCGTGGGCATCGAATGCCGCACCGCCGACCGTGAAATCCACGCGCTGCTCAAGCCTCTCGATCACCACGATACCGAAGTGCGCGTCACGGCCGAGCGTGCCCTGAACAAACACCTCAATGGCGGCTGCCAGGTGCCCATCGCCTGCTACGCCGTGCTTGAAGGTGAAAACCTGTGGCTGCGTGGACTGGTCGGCGACCCCGACGGCGGCACCTTGCTGACGGCAGAGGTGCGCGGGCCGCAGCGTGATGCCACGGCCCTGGGCATCCAGGTCGCTGAAGAACTGCTGGATAAAGGCGCCGGTGCCATCCTGCAAAAAGTCTACGGTGAGGCCGGCCCGCAGTGAGCGGATGGCGAGTGCTGCTGACGCGGCCTGCCGAGGAGTCGACAGCCCTGGCGGCGTCGTTGTCTGAAGCCTGCATTTTCAGCAGCAGCTTGCCCTTGCTCGACACTGAGCCTTTACCCATCACGCCCGGACAGTTGGCTGTATGGCGCGACCTGGATCGCTATTGCGCGGTGATCGTGGTGAGCAAGCCCGCTGCGCGCCTAGCCGTGCAGCAATTGGCTTTTCGTCCCGCGCCGCCAATGCCTTGGTTCAGCGTCGGCGCGGCAACAGCGCAGGTACTGGCCGATCATGGCCTGAACGTTCACTATCCCCAAACCGGCGACGACAGCGAGGCCTTGCTTCAGCTGCCGGCGTTGCGCGAGGCTGCTGCACGCCCTGGTTCGCGGGTGTTGATCCTGCGGGGCGAGGGCGGTCGAGAGCTGCTGGCGGAGCGTTTGCGCGAGCAAGGTGCTAGTGTCGACTATCTGGAGTTGTACCGCCGTTTTCTTCCAGACTATGACGCCGGTGTGCTGGTGCAACGTATCCAGTTGGAACGCTTGAACGGGCTGGTGGTCAGCAGTGGGCAGGGTTTTTTGCACCTGCAAGCCTTGGCCGGCTCCCATTGGCCACAGGTGGCACAGCTGCCGTTGTTCGTGCCCAGCCCACGCGTCGCCGAGATGGCGCGGGCTGCTGGCGCAGAAAAAGTTGTGGATTGTCGCGGCGCGAGTGCCGCGGCTTTGTTAGTGGCGTTACGGAGTCATGCCGTTCCCACTCTCTGATACGCAAAGGACGGATACGTGAGCGAAACAGCCTTGCCTAAAGATGAAACCCAACCCGCACTCGATGCGCCGGTTGAGTCACCGGTCACCACGCCGCGCCGTGGCAATGGCCTGGCAGTTGTCGCGCTGCTACTTGGCGCCGCTGGCGTTGCCGCCGGCGCCTGGGGGATCTGGCAGGTCCGCGCCCTGCAAGCCAGCAGCCAGCAGCAGTTGGGTCAGGTGCAGACCCTGGGCGACCAATCCCAATCCCTCAAGCAAAGCCAGCAGCAACTGGCTGCACGTCTTGCCCAGTTGCCGGGTGCGGACGAACTGGAAGAGCGCCGCCGTCTGGTCGCCCAGCTGCAAGGTGATCAGCAGCGCCTGAACCAGCGCCTGGAAACCGTGCTCGGGGCGAGCCGCAAGGACTGGCGCCTCGCCGAGGCCGAGCACTTGATCCGTCTGGCGAGCCTGCGGTTGTCCGCCCTGCAAGATATCAACAGTGCCCAAGCGCTGGTCCAGGGCGCCGATGAGATTCTTCGCGAGCAGAGCGATCCAGGTTCCTACGCCGCCCGTGAACAATTGGCCAAGAGCCTGGCCGCGTTGCGCAGTACCGAGCAGCCGGACCGTACCGGGTTGTACCTGCAATTGGCAGCCTTGCGTGACCAGGTTGTTCAGCTGGCGGCCATTGCCCCCGAATATCAGCTCACCGAGCCCGCTTCCCAGGGGCGTCCAAGCACGGATACGGATAACCGCTGGAGCCAGTGGTGGGAACAGATTTCCCGCTACTTCCGCATCGACTTCAACCCCGACGACAACATCCGGCCGCTGCTTGCCGGCCAGGGCTTGAACCAAGTTCGCCTGGCCCTGAGCCTGGCGTTGGAGCAAGCCCAATGGGCGGCGCTCAATGGCGAGTCGGCGGTGTACAGCCGATCGCTGGGCGAAGCGCGCAGCGTGTTGCAGGACAACTTCAACCAGGACAACCCGCAAAGCAAAGCGATGCTGGCGCGTATCGCCGAACTTGAGCCCAAAGCCGTGTCGGTGGTGACACCGGATCTGGCGGCGAGCCTGGCCGCAGTGCAGGCGTACCTCGAACGTCGTCATCTGTCTGCTGATGAAGCCAAGGCGGCGGCTGGCAACCCGGCGGCCTCGTCGGCGAAGCAGGAGTAGACCCGATGAAGCGTTTCTATGTGATCCTGGTGCTGGCGATTGCGATCGCCCTGGCACTCGCTGTGGGCATTTCGAAACACACCGGCTACGTGCTGATTACCTACCCTCATGTGCTGCATTACGAGTCGAGCTTATGGGCGACCGTGGTGGCCGTGTTTGCCATCGGCCTCGCCATCTACCTGATCCGCGTGTTGCTGAGCCTGGTGACCACCTCCGGTGGCGTGGTCAACCCGTGGTCTCGGCGTAACCGCAGTCGCCGTGTGCAGATCGCTATCGAGCAGGGTCAGATGGACCTTGCCGAAGGCCGCTGGGCCAGTGCTGAGCGGCACCTGCACCGTGCCGCCGAAGCTGAGCGCCAACCGCTGCTTTACTACCTCGGCGCTGCCCGGGCGGCGAATGAGCTGGGGCGTTATGAAGAGTCCGACGGGTTGCTGGAGCGTGCGCTGGAGCGTCAGCCCCAAGCAGAACTGGCGGTCGCTTTGAGCCATGCGCAATTGCAATTGGACCGTGGTGACACTGATGGTGCGCTGATCACTTTGCAGGCCATGCACGAGCGTCATCCCCATAACGCCCAGGTGCTGCGCCAATTGCAGCGCCTGCACCAGCAACGAGGCGACTGGTCGTCGGTCATCCGACTGTTGCCGGAACTGCGCAAGGACAAAGTGCTGCCTGCCAGCGAACTGGCCGAGCTGGAGCGCCGTGCCTGGGGTGAGAACCTGAGTCTGGCAGCCCAGCGCGAAGAACAGGGCGAAGCGGGTTTGCAGTCCCTTGAACGGGCCTGGCAACAACTCACTTCGGCCCAGCGCCAGGAGCCGCAGTTGGTTCTGGCCTACGCCGAGCAACTGCGCCAGCTGGGCGCCGATGCCAAGGCGGAGGAGGCGTTGCGCAGTGCTATCAAGCGTGATTACGACAGCCACCTGATTCGTCTCTACGGCCTGCTGCGTGGCAGTGATCCGGCCCGGCAATTGAAGTTTGCCGAGGGGTGGCTCAAGGATCACCCAGGTGATGCCAGCCTGCTGCTGACATTGGGGCGTCTGTGCCTGCAAAACAGCCTTTGGGGCAAGGCGCGGGACTATCTGGAAAGCAGCCTGCACGTGCAGCGCAATCCGGAGGCGTGTGCCGAGCTGGCGCGGTTGTTGGCCCAGCTGGGTGATACCGAGCGCAGCAATCAACTGTTTCAGGAAGGTCTGGGCTTGTTGGATAACCGCTTGCTGGCGTCTCCACTGCCAGTTGCCGCCCGCGTTTGATGTAGGAAAGGAGAGAGGGTTGGCTCGGATTCGTCTGAGAGCTAACCCTTCATGTCCTGCGGATGTAGGCTCTGGAGCGCTTTATTGCAAACTCCTACGCCTGGATGCTCGAAGTCTTCCATCCTTTTGCGGGATGTCCCTAGGCCCTCACAGAATTGTCTGCTCTATCGCGTATTGAAAGCGGTCAGGCCTTTCCTCTACCGTAACCACCTATCTCTCGCGGTGCGGATAAAGCATGTCTTTGGCCCCTTCACGCTCCTTGTTTTTTATTGCGTTCATCGCAGGCGCACTGACGTTGGGCGCGTCCTTCTATCTTGAGTTCGGTGCATCGTTGCGTCCGTGCTTCCTGTGCCAGATACAACGGGTATTTCTGGCCGCATTCCTGCTCGTCAATCTGGTCGCGGTTGTCCATAACCCCAGGCGTTCCACTTATTACCTGTATGGGCTGGCGAGCATGGTGTGTGCGTTGTTGGGCGCCATCACCGCAGTGCGCCAGGTGCTGCTGCAAAATGCCGCACCGGATCAGGCGACCCATTGCTGGCCCAGCCTGAGCCATATGGTCCAAGATCTGTCCATGTGGCAGGCATTGAAATTGGTGGTTGAAGGCACTGCCGATTGTGTGGAAATCAGCTGGACGCTGTTTGACTTGAGCGTTCCCGAGTGGAGCCTGCTGTTCTTCCTGGGCATGTTGACCCTTGGGGCCATACAGTTTTCTCGGCTGTTTTTGAGCCGTCCATTGCATCAGGTAGAGCGCTGAATGGAGGTCGTGGTTTGTAGGACGGGATTAAACACTTGTATGAACTTTCTCTCCTGCGTACCTTGAAGCCATAGTCGTGCGGGCATAATCTGGCCCGCACGCGTTATCAAAACCGTTTGTTTGTCAGATGCGGCTTTGTCCCGCTGCAGCTTGATCCTTGAAGTTTTGCGTGGGCATCAGGCGGCAGCGCCCCTATAGGGAAGAGAGATCATCATGCTGGAAAGTTGTCAGAATGCTCAGGAACGCTGGGGTGGGGTGCACAAGCTGATCGACAGCTGGCTGGAGGCACGTCACGAACTGGTTCGCTCCTTTGATGCGCTTGGCGCCAAGCCTGAGGCGTTGGCTGAGAATGGCAAGCCGTTGCAGGAATTCTGCGGTGTGTTGATGGACTACGTGTCAGCCGGTCATTTCGGCGTCTACGATCAACTAACCAAGGAGGCAGAGGCCTTTGGTGATGCTCGGGGGTTGGAGCTGGCTGATACTATTTATCCGCGCCTTGATGCCATCACCGAAAAGCTCGTCGCCTTCAACGACCTCTGTGACAAGGGGCAGTGTGTTGCCGAAAAATTCAAAGAGTTGGGCGCACTGCTTCACGAGCGTTTCGAACTGGAAGACTGCCTGATCGAAGTGCTGCACAACGCCCACAAGGAAGAGTCAGCCACTCAGGCTTGATCCTCAACGGCAGTTGGAAAAACGGTGCGCATGGCGCACCGTTTTTTATTGGGTCAGTGGCGAGTGCCGAGCAATTCGATCTCGAATACCAATGGCGTGTAAGGCGGGATCAACTCACCTGCACCGTCGGCGCCATAGGCTTGGGCGGATGGAATCACCAGGCGCCATTTCGCTCCCACGGGCATCTGTTGCAACGCGCTGCTCCAGCCGTCGATCACGCTGTCCAGGCGAAACCACTGGAGCTGTGTGCTCTGATCGAAGACCGTGCCATCGGGCAAGCGGCCCACGTATTTCACTTGAACCTGATCATTCGCGCCGGGCTTGCTACCGCTGCCAGGTGCCAGTTCGGTGAGCAGGATTCCATCGGCCAATTCGCGCACCCCTTTCGCGGTTTTTTCCTTGGCCAGAAACTGCTGTTCAGCGGCAAGGGCTTTTTCGCTTTTGGGGGCGTGAGCGTCGGCTTCGGCCTGCGCTTCGTGCAGGGCAAGAATCTGTTCGATGCGTGCATTATCCAGCGCCAGCGGCTTGCCTTGATAGGCTTGCTTGAGGCCGTCGATCAAGGCCTGGATCTGCAGGTCCGGTACTTCCTGACGCAGGCGTTCACCGAGGCTGGCGCCAAGGCTGTAGGCAAGGTCGTGCTGGTCTTGGTCTGCCGTTTTGGCAGGTGATTGCTCGCTCGCATTGGCCACGGAAATTGCCAAGCCCAGCACAAGAAAAAGGTAACGCGACATGGGCATTCTCCCGCCTGAAGTGCGACGGATTATGCCAGTGTGAATGGGTAAAAAGTGCCGCGTATTTTCGTTATATCAATAAGAATTTTCGTACCGTGCAACGCATGGCAAACGATACTGTCAACATGCCCTAGCGGCGGTAAGAGCAGAGGGCTAGTATGAGCCGCACCCACGTCAGCCAGGAGGTAAACCATGTCGGCCAAACAGAAGCCTGTTAATACCCCGTTGCACTTACTCCAACAACTGTCGAGCAGCCTGCTCGAACATCTGGAAAGCGCGTGCTCCCAAGCGTTGGCCGATGCAGAAAAACTGCTCGCCAAATTGGAAAAACAACGCGGTAAGGCGCAAGAAAAACTGCACAAATCCCGCACCAAACTGCAGGGCGCCGCTACTGCCGGCAAGGCCAAGGCACAAGCCAAAGCCAAAGACGCTGTCAAAGAACTTGAGGACCTGCTGGACGCCCTCAAGGATCGCCAGGCTCAAACCCGCGCCTACATTTCCCAACTCAAGAAAGATGCTCAGGAAAGCCTGAAACTGGCCCAGGGCGTCGGTCGTGTGAAAGAAGCTGTAGCGAAGGCACTGGGCGCGCGCGCACCTGCTAAAGCGATCGCCAAGCCAACTACTAAAACCGCTGCTGCAAAGCCAGCCGCCAAGCCAGCTGCCAAGACTGCCGCTGCAAAACCAGCCGCCAAACCAGCTGCTAAAACCGCTGCTGCAAAACCAGCCGCCAAGCCAGCTGCCAAGACTGCCGCTGCAAAACCGGCCGCCAAACCAGCTGCTAAAACTGCTGCTGCAAAACCAGCCGCCAAGCCAGCTGCTAAAACTGCTGCTGCGAAACCAGCCGCCAAGCCAGCTGCTAAAACCGCTGCTGCAAAACCAGCCGCCAAGCCAGCTGCTAAAACTGCTGCTGCGAAACCAGCCGCCAAGCCAGCTGCTAAAACCGCTGCTGCAAAACCAGCCGCCAAGCCAGCACCCGCCAAGCCAGCAGCACCTGCGGCTACTTCGGCTGCCTCCACCGCTCCAAGCGCCCCGGCCAGCAGCACCCCTGCACCGGCAGCACCAAGCACCACTCCAACCAGCGCTTCCTAAGTGTCGGTGGCCACGACGCGCAAGTGTTGCAGCGCGTCGTGGTCAAGGTTGGTGGCAGCCTCAGCCACCAGTCCTTCCAACCATTTCTGATGCTCCATCACTTCTGCGCTCGACCATGTCTTTGCCAGCGCTTCCAGGCGTGACAGCAGCTCGCGTTCCGCCTCCAACTCCAGGGCCTTGACCCGCTCCCGTAACGCCGACAGCTGTTCATCCTGCTGCGCCAACACCCGCCATTGCACGCGCACCTTTCGCAACGGGTCGATGACGTGTGCCTGCCAGGGTCCGGCGATCTGTTTCAATGCCTGCACGCGCTCGCAGGTCAGCGCCGCCCCGCGATGTTCCAGCCACGCCCCACACAGCAGCAGGCACACATCCGCTCCTTGTTCCTGCAAACGCAGACACGCCGACTCCACACCCGGACGGGCGTAAGTCGAGAGGGCAAAGCTCCACAGGTCAGCACACATATTCACACCCAAGCCATTGGCCAACGAAGCTGGTAGACTCCGCCGCCATTATGATCCGACTTCAAAGCCTAACATTACAGCGTGGCCCGCAACGTCTTCTCGAAGACGCCGAGCTGACCCTGCACGCCGGTCACAAAGCCGGCCTGATCGGTGCCAACGGCGCCGGCAAATCCACGTTGTTTGCCCTGTTGCTGGGTGAGCTGACCCCGGATTCCGGGGATTGCCTGCTGCCGGCCGACTGGCGCATCGCCCATATGCGCCAGGAGATCGACACCCTGGACCGCATCGCGATCGACTACGTGCTCGATGGCGACCTGCGTCTGCGCCAGGTGCAACACGACCTGGCCGAGGCCGAGAAAGCCCAGGACGGCGCCGCTCAGGCCCGCCTGCACTCGGAACTCGACAGCGCCGACGGCTACACCGCCGATGCCCGCGCCCGCAAGATGCTTGCCGGCCTTGGCTTTACCAACGAGCAAATGGACCGCCCGGTCGCCGACTTCTCCGGCGGCTGGCGCATGCGCCTCAATCTGGCCCAGGCGCTGATGTGCCCCTCGGACCTTTTGCTGCTCGACGAGCCGACCAACCACTTGGACCTTGATGCGATCCTGTGGCTGGAAGATTTCCTCAAGAGCTACCAGGGCACCTTGCTGCTGATTTCCCACGACCGGGACTTCCTCGACGCCGTGGTCGACAACATCGCCCACGTCGAACAGAAGAAAATCACCCTCTACCGGGGCGGCTACACTGCGTTCGAGCGTGCCCGTGCCGAGCGCCTGGCCCAGCAACAGCAGGCGTTCGAGAAGCAGCAAGCGCAACGTGCGCACATGGAAAGCTACATCGCCCGGTTCAAGGCCCAGGCCACCAAGGCCCGTCAGGCCCAGAGCCGGATCAAAGCCCTGGAGCGCATGGAAGAACTGTCGGCAGCCCACGTCGATTCGCCGTTCGACTTTGTATTCCGCGAATCGGTGAAGATCTCCAGCCCCCTGTTGGACCTCTCGGATGCCCGCCTGGGTTATGGCGACAAAACCATCCTGGAGAAGGTCAAGCTGCAGCTCACGCCAGGTGCGCGCATCGGTTTGCTCGGCCCTAACGGTGCGGGCAAGTCGACGCTGATCAAGAACCTTTCAGGTGAGCTGCAACCCCTGGCCGGCCGCCTGACCCGTGGTGAGAACCTGGTGGTGGGCTACTTCGCCCAGCATCAGTTGGACTCCCTGGACTCCAAAGCCAGCCCGCTGCTGCACCTGCAACGCCTGGCACCGACCGAGCGCGAGCAGACCCTGCGGGATTTCCTCGGTGGTTTCGACTTCCGTGGCGCGCGCATCGATGAGCCGGTGCTGAACTTCTCCGGTGGTGAAAAGGCGCGCCTGGCGCTGGCGCTGATCGCCTGGGACCGTCCGAACCTGCTGCTGCTCGATGAGCCCACCAACCACCTTGACCTGGAAATGCGCCTGGCGCTGACCATGGCCCTGCAGGAATTCAGTGGTGCGGTACTGGTGGTGTCTCACGATCGCCACTTGCTCAAGAGCACCACCGACAACTTCCTGCTGGTGGCCGATGGCAAAGTCGAAGAGTTCGACGGCGACCTGGATGACTACGCACGCTGGCTGACGGATTACCGTCTGCGCAACGCACCGGTCAGCAACACGCCGATCAACCCGGACAAAACCGACAAGAAGGCTCAACGTCAGGCTGCTGCAGCCTTGCGCCAACAGTTGGCACCGCACAAGCGCGAAGCCGACAAGCTGGAAGCCGAGCTGGGCAAGCTGCACGAGCGCCTGGCCAAGATCGAAGCCAGCCTGGGCGACAGTGCGGTGTACGAGGCTGCGCGCAAGGATGAGTTGCGCGACCTGCTGGCCGAACAGGCCAAGCTCAAGGTGCGTGAAGGGCAATTGGAGGAAACCTGGATGGAAGCCCTCGAACTGCTCGAAACCCTGCAAGCGGAGCTGGAGGCGCTGTCCTGATGGAAGCGTTGCAATTGCCGATCCCGACGCAATGGGTCGAGCCTGTGTGGATCGGTGTGCAAATCCTGCTGATCCTGCTGGGCGCTTACCTCGCCCAGCGTTTCGTTGCCAAAGGCCTGACTCGCCTGGGTGAGCGCTACCCGTTCCCGCCGCAACTGTTGATGCCACTGCGCGGCGGCCTGCGCTGGCTGATCATGGGCAGTGCGCTGATCTTCGTGCTGGGTCGCCTGGGCGTGTCGGCCACGGTGCTGTGGACCGCGTTGTCGGGGTTTGTTGCGGTTGCCGCCGTGGCGTTCTTCGCGATGTGGTCGGTGCTGTCGAACCTGCTGTGCGCGATCCTGATCTTCACGGTCGGGCCGTTCCGCATTGGTGACATCGTCGAGCTGGTGGATACCGTCGACAAGCCGGGTGTGAAAGGCCGTGTGGTAGCAATCAACCTGCTCTACACCACGTTGGTCGAGGTCGCAGAGGCCGGGACTGACAGCGCGATGGTGCAAGTGCCCAACAGCCTGTTCTTCCAACGTTCCGTGCGGCGCTGGCCAGGCACCCATGTGTTTCCGGGCGACCGCTAGTACTCACATCTTGTAAAAATCTATAGCCAGCCTTCGGCCTGCGGAGTTAGCTTAAGACACAATCGCTAATTCCTTCCCGAGGTGTGCAATGGCACTCGATACGTGGCTGGCCTTTTTCCTGGCCAGTTGGATCATCTCCCTTTCCCCTGGCGCCGGTGCCATCGCCTCGATGTCCAGCGGCCTGCAATATGGTTTTGTGCGCGGTTACTGGAACGCCATTGGCCTGCAACTGGGCCTGGCGATGCAGATTGCCGTGGTGGCGGGTGGTCTGGGTGCGATTCTGGCGGCGTCGTCCACCGCGTTTTATGCGATCAAATGGTTCGGCGTGGCCTACCTGGTGTACTTGGCCGTCAAGCAATGGCGCGCCTTGCCAATGGACATGAGCGATGACGCCGCGCCACGCGCGATCGGCAAACCGATGGCGATGATGTTCCGCGGTTTTCTGGTCAACGCCAGCAACCCTAAAGCCCTGGTGTTCATGCTGGCGGTACTGCCGCAGTTCGTGAACCCGCAGGCACCGTTGCTGATCCAGTACCTGATCCTGGGTGCGACGATGATCAGCGTCGATATGATTGTGATGGCGGGGTACACGGGGCTGGCGTCCAAGGTGCTGCGCCTGTTGCGCACGCCGAAGCAGCAGAAGCGTGTGAACCGCACGTTTGCGGGGTTGTTTGTGGGGGCAGCGGGCTTCCTCGCCAGCCTGCATCGCGCAACGGCTTGAGCTGACGAAACGCAATCAAAGTGTGGGAGGAGGCAAGCCCCCGCCCACATTGATTTTGTGGTTGGTTGTGAAGCTTGGGCTCAGCGCAGGATTTTCGGCGCTTCATCCCTTGGCAGGTTATTACGCAACACCGGCTGGCCAGGCGCTTGATAGCCGCCACCCAACTGCTCCGCCAACTGCCGCGCCACATCCTCACCCAACGTCTTCGACACTTCTTTCACCACCCGTGGCCGGTTCAGGCTTATGCGTTGGTCACGGCTGCTCACCAGTTTGGTGTCCTGGCCTTCGCCCATGGCGGTAAACGCCGAGGTGATTTCAAAGGTGCGGGTGTTGATCAGGCTGAAATCCGCCACCAGCGTCAGGCCCAGCACCGCCGAGTAGCTGTTGGTGTGGTCCAGCGCGTTGATGTCCTGGGTGAAGTCGATGTCTGACAGCGTGCCGAACAGCACGTAGTCCGCGCCCTTGAAGTGGCCGGCCTTGATGCGCTTGATCACGTCGTAGACGTCGCCCTTGGCATCGGCGGTGTAAGGCGTGCCCTGCACCAGTTGAAACTGGCGGGACTTGAGGATCTCGCCTTTGATGTCGCCACTGAATTTGCGCAGCTCGGTCTGCTCGATGTAGCTGTTGCGGCTTTCGTACTCGCTGTAGCTCGCCGCGCCGCTGGCCTGGTAGCTGCTGGCTTGGAAATTGTTACTGGCCGAGACCTGGTGGATGTATTCCTCAACCCGCGCCTCGTAGGCCAGGTCGGTCACCGCGATCTTCGGCGCGGCCGACGCGCCAAAGGCGCACAGCAGGCCGATCAAACCGATCCATGCACGCATTGCTTAGCGCTCCGTGGTCTTGCGGATTTCTTTTTCGTCCATCCATTCGGCCAGGCCACTCTCGACGTCGATCAGTTGCAGGCTGAACTTGTAGAACACGTCTTTGTAGTCCGCGCTGCGCTTGACGATGGAACTGATGGAGCCTTCCAGCCGGTACTTGGCCGCGATCATGTTGCCGGTCTTGCTCACGGTGGACTTCTTGTACAGGCCGCTCTGGTTCTGCAGTTTCAGCTGGTCGACCTGGCTTTGCATGTCGGTGTTGTCGCTGGCGAAGCGCGCGGTACCGGTCTTCATCAGTTGGGTCTTGATCGACGTGGTGATCTCGCGGGTGTCGATGTACTCGCTGGTCTTGTTCTTCACGTCATACACCTGCACCACCGGGCGGCCTTGCAGGATGCCGGACTGGGCCAGGGAGCGGGTCATGCTTTCGGCGATCATCTGCAGGTCGGTGGAACCGAACTCGTTGGTGACCGTTTCCACGGCCTTGGTATCGCCGTAGTTGATGTTCTTGCTACCCAACACGGGCGAAGTATTGGAGCAACCGCTGGCCAGGACGGCCACCACGGCGAGCATCGAAACGCGTGCAAACATGGAAAAATCTCTCAAGAAGGGTGGACGGCTCAAGGGGTTTTGACTTCGAGGCGAAAGTCCGCTGCCTGGGGCAGATTGGCGATGGCCGGCAGGAAGGTGGCCTGATTGGCGTACAGGTTCAGCACCTTCCAAGTGTCTTCATCGCCCACTGGGAAACCGTCGGCACCCAGCCAGGCGAAGCGGTAATACAGGGTCTGGTTACTGCTGGTGATATTGCTCAACTGCACCTTGGCGGTGAGAAAGCCGTTCTCGCGGGCGACGCGAATGGCGCCGACGGCGACGCCCTTGAACTTGCCCATCACCACGATTTTGCTCGCGGCACTGCCGGGTTCCGGCGGCGGCGGGGTGGCGCAGCCGGCGAGCAGGATCAGCGCCAGGGCGCCGAGGATGAAACGACGCATAGCGTGCTCCTTAAGGTTGTTTGAGGGTGGCGATGGCCTGGGGCGGCGTGCTCGGCACCACATGCGCCGCAAGACCGCCGGCAAACACCTGGTTACCGACCACGCGCAGGGTGATGACCTGGTAGCGCTGGTCGGCCTTGACCATCACTCGCGTGCCGCCCAGGGCGTTGGGCAGGCTGACCTGATGCTCGCCGTGCTTGAGGCGCAGGCGGGTGACTTGGGTCATGTCCGGCAGGGTGCGCCAGGTGCGGGTGTCGGCGCCTTCGGTCACGGCCGAGGCGATGCCCAGCACCAGGCCCGCCATGGGGTTGGTCCTGTTCAGGTTGTTTTGTGCCACGCCACGGGTGACCGCACGCACGGTGGTGCGCAGGATGATGCCGGGCATGTCATCGCGCAGGGCTCGGCGCGACATGGCTGTGGTGCTATTGAGGGCCGTGAGGTTCTGTTGCTGGCCGTCGACGCCAATCTGGGTGAAGGTCGCGGTGGAGCGGTCGGCCTTGATCACCGGGAAAGACAGCGGGGTGATCACCAGGTTGCCGTTGATCGGGATTGGCAGCGGCAGGCGGATCGAATCGCGGGCCGGCGCCAGGCCGCTCTGGACCACGATCAGCACGTCGGTTTCATCGGCGCCGACCTTGGACTTGTCGAGATCCAGCAGGGCCTTTTCCAGCAGCGGGGTGTCAGGGCGCAGCTCCGCAGCCTTGCGATAACCAGGCGCGGCCAGGTCTTTTTCACCCAGGGCTTCGTAGACGAAACCGGCCAGGTAATGGCTGAAGGCGCTCTGGTAGCTGTTTTTCAGGCCGACCACTTCCGGCGCGTTGAGGGCTTCCACCGGGTAACCGCTCAGGTCTTTCATCTGGGTGGTCACACCTTGGCGCTCGGCTTCATCCTCGCGCTTGAGGTATTCCTTGTCGCGCAGGTCGGCGATCACGGCTTCGCGTTCGTGGGTTTTCTTGATTTCGGTGCGTGCACCATCGAAGTCATTCAGGGCCAGCAGGTTCAGGGCCATCTGGGTGGTCAGCATGACTTTTTCGTAGTCGTAGCCTTCGTAGCGACGCACTTTGTCGTTGGCCAGCAAGCTGCCGAACTGGGAAAGGTACCGTGCGCTGTCGAACTTGACCGATTCTTCCCACGTGTAGACTTGCAGGTCGGCCCTGCGCCAGGCGGTCTGGCTACCGGTCAGGTCGCCCTTGGCTCGCAGCAACTCGCCTTTCTCGAAGTAATACAGAAGGTCCTTGTCTTCGCCAGTGTTGTTCTTTTCCAGCAGGGTCAAGGCGCTGTCGACATTGCCACTGGCCAGTTGCTGGTTGGTGGCTTGCAGCTCGGAGTCGTAGCTGCGGAACATCGAACAGCCGGAGAGCAAGGTGACCGCCACGAGCGCGAGCGGAGGTAAGGCGCGAAGTGCCATGCAACTTCTTCCCTGAAAGTAGTCAACCGGTGTGGTAATTCCTCATAAAAACGAGGAATGAAATTCCCTTTCGCACTAACAGGGCGCGGCATTATAGGCGCCGTTACTGGCAAAACAATGGCTTTTTGCCGTGATGCTACCCACAAAAATGCCACCACTTCGCGTTAAAGTCGCCGTGCTTGACCACGCCAGATCACTTACGGCTTGAGTCAAACCCCTGAAGCCCTAACAATGTGTTACTTCGTATTTCCCTTTGAGATTCATTCATGACTGCCCCCTTCCGTTTTCTCGCCTGGCTGTTGTTGCCGGCGTTGATGTCGTGCAGCTTCAACCTGTTGGCCGCGACTGCCGAAGGCGCGCCACAAGCCCTGCATTTACTGGACTACATTGGCGCTGACTACCCGCCGACGGTGGAGGCGGGCAAGGTGGTGGATGATTCGGAATACCGCGAGCAGGTGGAGTTTCTCGGGGTGTTGCAGGGGCTGGTGGCGGACTTGCCGCAAAAGCCTGAGCGCGCCGAGTTGGTCAAGGATGTTGATGAGTTACTGTCAGCCGTCAAAGCGCACGAGGACGGCGCGATTGTCGCTCGTCAGGCCCGTCAGTTGGGCGCGAAGCTGGCTGTGGCGTATGAAGTCAGCCAGGCCCCGGTCATCACGCCGGACCCGACACGCGGCGCACCGCTCTATGCCCAGCATTGCTCGGTATGCCACGGCACGGCCGGCGCCGGTGATGGCCCGGCGAGCGTGGGCATGACGCCGCCGCCTGCCAACCTGCGGGATGCCACGCGGCTGGATCGCCTGAGCCTCTACGCGATCTACAACACCCTGGGCCTGGGCGTCGAAGGCACCGATATGCCGTCCTTCGCCGACCAGTTGGACGACCGTCAGCGCTGGGACCTGGCCACTTACATCGCCAGCTTCACCGCTGACCCCGCGGCGGCAAAAAGTGAGCAGCCCTTCAACCTCGCCGATCTGGCACGCCAAACCCCCAACGAAGTGTTGGCCGCCGACGGCCCGGCCGCTGCCGCCACCTTCCGCGCCCAGCGGGCGCAGCCGCCGCAGGTCAAGCGTGGCCCGGCGCAGTTGCTCGACTACACCGCGACGACGTTGGACAAGAGCCTCGCCGCGTTCCGTAATGGCGACCACGAACAAGCCTACGACCTGTCCGTAGCGGCTTATCTGGAAGGCTTCGAGCTGGTGGAAAGCTCCCTGGACAACGTCGACGCCAACGTGCGCAAGGACACCGAGAAGGCCCTGATGGCCTATCGGCAGTCGCTGCAGGACGGCTTGCCGCTTGAGCAGGTGCAGCAGCGCCTGGACGTCGCCAAAGGCAAACTCACCGAATCCGCCGGGTTGTTGGGCAGCGACGGCTTGAGTTGGTCGTTGAGCTACATCTCGGGTCTGCTGATTCTGCTGCGCGAAGGCCTGGAAGCGATTCTGGTGCTGGCGGCGATCCTCGCCTTCCTGCGTAACACCGGCCAGCAATCGGCGGTGCGCAGCGTTAACGTCGGCTGGGGCCTGGCGCTGCTGGCGGGCTTGGCCACCTGGGCCTTGGCGGCGTACGTGATTGATGTGAGCGGCGCCCAGCGCGAATTGCTTGAAGGCTGCACGGCCCTGTTCGCCAGTGTGATGGTGCTGTGGCTGGGCGTGTGGATGCACGACCGCCGCCATGCAGCGGCGTGGCAGGACTACATCAAGAGCAGCCTGGTGGGCGGTGGTGGGCGTTTCGGTTTCGCCGTGCTGGCGTTTTTCTCGGTATACCGCGAGTTGTTCGAAGTGATCCTGTTCTACGAAACCCTGTGGCTGCAAGCCGGGCCGGCCGGGCACAACGCTGTGCTGGCGGGCGGTGCCACGGCGCTGGTGCTGCTGGTGGGCCTGGCCTGGGTGATCCTGCGCGGTTCGGCAAGGTTGCCGCTGGCGCTGTTCTTCGGCATCAACGCAGCGCTGTTGTGCGCACTCTCGGTGGTGTTCGCCGGGCATGGCGTCAAGGCGTTGCAGGAAGCCGGCATCTTCGGCACGCGGCCGGTGGCGTTCTTTGACTTCGACTGGCTGGGCATCCACGCCGACGCCTATTCGTTGAGCGCGCAGGCGGTGGCGATCCTGGCAATTGTGGTGCTGTATGGCCGCAGCCGTTTGGCCGAAAAACGCCGCGTGGCGGCTTGATCATGCGGGTATGGATCGACGCCGACGCCTGCCCTCGGGCGGCCAAGGACCAGGTGGTCAAGTTTGCCCTCAAGCGCCAGTTCGAGGTGGTGCTGGTGGCCGGGCAGAGTCAGATCAAGCCGAGCTTTGCCTGTGTGAAGCTGATTGTGGTGCCCAGCGGCCCGGACGCGGCGGATGATTACCTGGTGGAACATGCCGTGCCCGGCGAACTGGTGATCTGCAGCGATGTGCCGTTGGCCGATCGCCTGGTCAAGAAGGGCGTCACGGCGCTTGACCCACGGGGCAAGGAGTTCAGCCCCGCGAACATGAGTGAGCGCCTGGCGGTGCGTAACCTGTTCACCGATCTGCGTGAGCAAGGCCAGATGGGCGGCGGGCCACCGGCCCATAGTGAGAAGGATAAGCAGGCGTTCGCCAATGCCCTGGACCGCATCCTCACTAAGTTGATGCGCCCGGCCTGACTCCTGTGGTGAGCGAGCTTGCCTCGCGCGGGTGCAAGCCCGCTCACCACAATTGAGTGCTGTGTGAGCGGGTCAGTCGTTTTCGTGGGTCAGCTCCAGCACCCGATCCACCAGTTTGTTGATGCCCGAGGCCACTTCACTGATGCTCTTGCCGAGCATGTAAGCCGGAGTGCTCACCAGCTTGCGCGCCTTGTCTTCGACGATGTCTTCAACCGCGCACTCCTGGTGGATGGCGCCCATCTTGTCCAGTGCGGCGGCAGTGTCGGCACAGTTGCCAATGGTGCAGGTCACACCGGGGCCGTAGATCTTGGCAGCCAGGGCCGGTGAAATACAGATCAGCCCCACCGGCTTGCCGGCCTCGGCAAAGGCTTCGGCCAGTGCCAACACCTGTGGATTGACGCTGCACTCGGCGCCTTTCACCGCAAAGTCCGACAGGTTCTTGGCCGCGCCAAACCCGCCGGGCACGATCAGCGCATCGAAGTCTTCGGCATTGGCCTCTTTGATGTCTTTCACCTCGCCTCGGGCAATGCGCGCCGATTCCACCAGCACATTGCGCGACTCGGGTATCTCTTCGCCGGTGAGGTGGTTGATCACGTGCAACTGTGGCATGTCGGGGGCAAAGCATTGGACCTGAGCGCCGCGCTGGTCCAGGCGCAGCAAGGTGATCACGCTTTCGTGGATCTCTGCGCCGTCATACACGCCGCAGCCGGAAAGGATCACTGCAATCTTTTTGCTCATGGGCATTTCTCCTGGAGTCTTGGCGTTAAATGTCTACTAATTTGTAACCTGTTGCCAATGGGATCTCACGCCTCTGCACCTAATCTTGATGTAACAAAAATAGACCGGACTAGCCCATGGACTTCGTGCCTTACGCGGTACCGTTTTTCATTGCCTTGATCGTAGTGGAGCTGCTCGCCGACCGTTGGCGTGGTCAGCGCAACTACCGGGTGGCGGACGCCATCAACAGCCTCAGCACCGGCGTGCTGTCCACCACTACCGGGCTGTTGACCAAGGGCGTAGGGCTGTTGACCTACGCATTCGCCCTCAAGCACCTGGCCGTGATCGAGCTGCCGACCCAGAGCGTCTGGTCCTGGGTCTTCGCCTTTGTGCTCTACGACTTCTGCTACTACTGGCTGCATCGCATGGGCCACGAGCGCAACATCCTGTGGGCCGCGCACTCGGTGCACCACCAGAGCGAGGACTACAACCTCAGCACCGCCCTGCGCCAGACCAGCACGGGTTTCCTGTTGAGCTGGGTCTTCTACCTGCCTCTGGCCGTGCTCGGCGTGCCGCTGGTGGTGTTCATCAGCGTGGCGTCCCTCAACCTGCTCTATCAATTCTGGGTGCACACCCGCCATGTGCCCAAGCTCGGCTGGTTCGAGTGGTGCTTCGTCACGCCGTCCAATCATCGGGCCCACCATGCACAGAACGCTCTCTACATGGATCGCAACTATGGCGGGGTGTTCATTTTTTGGGACCGGCTGTTCGGCACCTTCCAGGAAGAAGACGACAACGAACCGGTGGTTTTCGGCGTGACCACGCCCCTGGCCAGTTGGAACCCGCTGTGGGCCAACCTGCAGTTTTATGCGCAGCTGTGGAGCGATGCACGGCGTACCGAGAGCCAGTGGGACAAGCTGCGCATCTGGTTCATGCGCACCGGCTGGCGCCCGGCGGACGTGCAGGCCAAATACCCCCTGGCCAAGCCCGACTTGAGCCAGTTCCGAAAATTCGAAGTGCCGCTGGACGTGCGCCAACAGGTGTACATCGCCCTGCAGTTTGCGGCATATGTGGGGTTTGGCAGCTATTTGATGAATGTCGGCGAGGGTTTGCCCACGGCAGCGTTGGTCTTGGGCTGGAGTGGGATGGCGCTGGGGTTGTTTACTTTGGGCGTGGCCCTGGAGAATCGCCCGTGGGCCTTGAAGGCCGAGCTGGCGCGCCTGGCGCTGAATGTGCCGCTGGTGTGGCTGGCGCCGCAGGTCGGGCTGTGGCCGGCCAGCCACCTTGGCTGGCTGGGGCTGCTGAGTTACAGCCTGCTCAGCGTGATCGGCCTCTACTGCTGTAGAAGCCGGCTTACTCGACTGGTGTCTTAGGCGCTTCGACCGAGGCCGGCTCGGCTGCGAGCCTGGCCTTGGCGTCGGCACAGGCCTGGCGGGCAATGCGGGCGTTCTTGAAGCGGCGGCGCAGCCACAGGGCAAAGCCCAGCAGCAACAATGCGCCGAGGACCCACAATTCGTACTTTTTGACGCTGCCGAGCATGCCTTCCAGCACCGCGCCGAAGTGGTAAGCCGCCGCACCCAAGGCCGCGGCCCAGATGGCAGCACCAATCCCGTTGAGGATCAGGTAGCGCAGTGGCGGGTAGCCTGACAGGCCAATCGCCACCGGCATCACTGTGCGCAATCCATAGACGAAGCGAAAGCTCAGCACCCAGATATCCGGGTGTTTGCGGATATGTTCCAGCGCCTTGTCGCCCATCAATTGCCAGCGCGGTTTGCGTGCCAGCAGCTTGCGGCCGTGCTTGCGCCCCATGTAATACCAGAGCTGGTCGCCGGCGTAGCTGCCAAAGAAGGCAACGACCACCACCAGGTTAATATCCATGTAGCCACGGAACGCCAGGAAGCCTGCGAGCACCAGAATGGTCTCGCCTTCAAAGAAGGTCCCGAGGAAGAGGGCAAAGTAGCCGAAGTCATGCAGAAATTGTTGAAGCATGGTCTGGGTGCTGGCGAAATGAACGCGCAGCCTACGCCTTCGTGAACATTCATGAAAGTATCGAGATGTGTCACGAAGTGAACAATTCCTACATAAACGACGAATGCGACTACAGGTCGCATCGATAAGCACAACTGTCATACCTTCGTCATAATGGCCGCTTATAACTGCAACGCTCGCCCGTAAACCCGGGCTCAGGAGTCTGTCGTGAGCTTTACCCCTGCCAATCGCCTGTTCCCCGCCACTCGTCTGCGTCGCAATCGCCGTGATGATTTTTCACGCCGTCTGGTTCGTGAAAACGTCCTGACGACGAATGATCTGATCCTGCCGGTGTTTGTGCTCGACGGCGAAAATCGTCGGGAAGCGGTGGCGTCGATGCCGGGTGTAGAGCGCCTGACTATTGACCTGTTGCTTGAAGAGGCGGCGGGTTGGGTCGAATTGGGGATTCCGGCGTTGGCGCTGTTCCCGGTCACGCCAGCCGAACTCAAGTCCCTCGACGCTGCCGAAGCCTGGAACCCGGACGGGATTGCCCAGCGCGCTACCCGCGCCTTGCGCGAGCGTTTCCCCGAGCTGGGCGTGATCACCGACGTGGCGTTGGACCCGTTCACCACCCACGGCCAGGATGGCATTCTGGACGAAGAGGGTTATGTCCAGAACGACATCACCGTCGATGCGTTGGTCAAGCAGGCCTTGTCCCACGCTGCGGCAGGCGCCCAGGTGGTTGCACCGTCGGACATGATGGACGGACGTATCCAGGCGATTCGCGAAGCCCTGGAGCTGGCCGGCCATGTCAATGTGCGGATCATGGCGTACTCGGCCAAGTACGCAAGCGCCTACTACGGCCCGTTCCGCGATGCGGTGGGCTCGGCGCTGAATCTGGGCAAGGCCAATAAGGCCTCGTACCAGATGGACCCGGCCAACAGCCATGAAGCCTTGCACGAAGTGGCGGCCGATCTGGCCGAAGGCGCCGACATGGTGATGGTCAAGCCGGGGATGCCGTACCTGGACATCCTTTGGCGGGTCAAAGATGAATTCAAGGTGCCGACCTTTGTCTATCAGGTCAGCGGCGAATACGCGATGCACATGGCTGCAATACAGAACGGATGGTTGAGTGAAGGGGTGATTCTGGAATCCCTGACGGCCTTTAAACGCGCGGGGGCTGATGGCATTCTGACCTACTTTGCCGCCCGCGCCGCCCAATTGCTTAGAGAGCAACAATAGCCCTCACAGGAACATTCGATGAATACCGAAGGACTCTCCGAAGTTGCAGTAAAAGACGCTCACCCGGTGGTTGAACAAGTCACCGAGACACCTCCCGAGCTGGAGCCGGCCCCGCCTGCCGTGGTGGCCGAAGTGCCAGCGCCGGCGCCGGTGCCCCTGGTGACCAACCTGGATGACAGCAGCCTGTATATCCATCGCGAGCTGTCGCAACTGCAATTCAACATCCGCGTGCTGGAACAGGCGCTGGATGAGTCCTACCCGTTGCTGGAGCGCCTGAAATTCCTGCTGATTTTCTCCAGCAACCTGGACGAGTTCTTCGAGATCCGCGTCGCCGGCCTCAAAAAGCAGATCACGTTCGCCCGTGAACAAGCCGGTGCCGACGGACTGCAACCGCACCAGGCACTGGCGCGCATCAGCGAGCTGGTGCACGGCCATGTGGACCGCCAATACGCGATCCTCAACGATATTTTGCTGCCGGAGCTGGAAAAACATCAGGTCCGCTTCATCCGCCGCCGTCACTGGACCACCAAGATCAAGACGTGGGTGCGCCGCTATTTCCGCGACGAGATCGCGCCGATCATCACTCCTATCGGCCTCGACCCGACGCACCCGTTCCCGTTGCTGGTGAACAAAAGCCTCAACTTTATCGTCGAGCTGGAAGGTATCGACGCCTTCGGTCGCGATTCCGGCCTGGCGATCATCCCGGCCCCGCGCCTGTTGCCACGGATCATCAAGGTACCGGAAGAGGTGGGGGGCGCTGGCGACAACTATGTATTCCTCTCGTCGATGATCCACGCCCACGCCGATGACCTGTTCCAAGGCATGAAGGTCAAGGGCTGCTACCAGTTCCGCCTGACCCGTAACGCCGACCTGGCGCTGGACTCCGAAGACGTCGAAGACTTGGCCCGTGCCCTGCGCGGTGAGCTGTTCTCGCGGCGCTACGGCGATGCAGTGCGCCTGGAAGTGGCCGACACCTGCCCCAAACACCTGTCTGACTACCTGCTCAAGCAATTCAACCTCAGCGAGACCGAGCTGTACCAGGTCAACGGCCCGGTGAACCTGACGCGCCTGTTCAGCATCACTGGCCTGGACAGCCATCCGGAGCTGCAATACACGCCGTTCACTCCGCAGATTCCGAAACTGCTGCAAAACAGCGAGAACATCTTCAGCGTCGTGAGCAAGCAGGACATCCTGCTGCTGCACCCGTTCGAGTCCTTCACCCCGGTGGTCGACCTGCTGCGCCAGGCCGCCAAGGACCCACACGTCCTGGCCGTACGCCAGACCCTGTATCGCTCGGGTGCCAACTCGGAAATCGTCGATGCGCTGGTGGACGCCGCGCGTAACGGCAAGGAAGTCACGGCCGTGATCGAATTGCGTGCGCGGTTTGACGAAGAATCCAACCTGCAACTGGCCAGCCGTCTGCAAGCGGCCGGCGCGGTGGTGATCTACGGCGTAGTCGGCTTCAAGACCCACGCCAAGATGATGCTGATCCTGCGCCGCGAAGCCGGCGAAATTGTGCGTTACGCCCACTTGGGCACCGGCAACTACCACGCCGGCAACGCCAAGCTCTACACCGATTACAGCCTGCTGACCTCCGACGACGCCTTGTGTGAAGACGTCGGCAAGTTGTTCAGCCAGTTGATCGGCATGGGCAAGACATTGCGCATGAAGAAGCTGCTGCACGCGCCGTTCACCCTCAAGAAGGGCATGCTCGACATGATTGCCCGCGAGACCCAGTTCGCCCTCGATGGCAAACCGGCGCACATCATTGCCAAGTTCAACTCACTGACCGATCCGAAGATCATCCGCGCGCTGTACAAGGCCAGCCAGTCCGGCGTGCGCATCGACCTGGTGGTGCGTGGCATGTGCTGCCTGCGTCCGGGCATTGTCGGGGTGTCGCACAACATCCATGTGCGCTCGATCATCGGCCGCTTCCTGGAGCACACGCGGGTCTTCTACTTCCTCAACGGCGGCGAAGAGCAGATGTTCCTCTCCAGTGCCGACTGGATGGAGCGCAACCTCGACAAGCGTGTTGAGACCTGCTTCCCGGTGGAAGGCAAGAAGCTGATCATGCGAGTGAAGAAGGAGCTGGAAAGCTACCTGACCGACAATACCCACAGCTGGAGCCTGCAGTCGGACGGGCGTTACGTGCGCAACACGCCAACCGGCAACCAGAACCCGCGCAGCGCGCAGGCGACGTTGCTGGAGAAGTTGGGCAGCCCGATTCTTGCGGTGAACTGACACGCAATAAGGTCTGAAAATGTGGGAGGGGCGGTGCGACGATTCGACTTGCCCCCCCACATTTGTTTTTGCGGTGTTCTTTGGATCGAGTCAGCGCAGGTTCAGGCTGAACCCCACCCGCGTCAGCCACTCCGCTTCCTGGGCAAAGTCCGCCTGGGTCAGCTGGTTTTCATCCAGCCAGCCTTTGGGGAACATCACTTCCAGGCTGTCGCCATCGGCACGCAGTTTGACCTGGGGCATTTCCTGGGTGCCACGGATGTGGTGGAACAGGATCGCGAAGCGCAGCAGCACGCACAGGCGGATCAGCTTGATGCCTTCATCACCGAACTCGGCGAATTTATCCTTGGGGATGTTTCGGCGATGGCCGCGTACCAGCAGCGCAAGCATCTGCTGGTCTTCCCGGGAAAAACCGGCCAGGTCGGAGTGCTCGATCAGGTAGGCGCCGTGCTTGTGGTAATGGTAGTGGGCGATATCCAGGCCCACTTCATGCACCTTGGCGGCCCAGCCCAGCAGCTCACGCCATACACCGTCTTCCAGGTCCCAATCCTCGGCCACCTGGTCGAAGGCATGCAGGGCTTTGCGCTCTACACGTGCCGCTTGTTCCAGGTCAACGTGATAGCGCTCCATCAGCGAGCTGAGGGTGCGTTCACGCACGTCTTCGTGGTGATGGCGGCCCAGCAGGTCGTAGAGCACGCCTTCACGCAGGGCACCGTCGCAGTGGTCCATGCGTTGCAGTTCAAGGGCGTCGAAGATGGCTTCGAGAATCGCCAGGCCGGCCGGGAAAATGGTGCGGCGGTCGGGCTTGATGCCGTCGAAGTCGATTTTCTCCGCATCCCCGAGTTTGAACAGCTTGCGCTTGAGCCAGGCCAGGCCTTCGGCGTTGACCTCGCCCGTGCCATGCCCACCGGCCTTGAGGGCCAGGCCGATGGCCCGGATGGTGCCGGATGAGCCGATGGCTTCATCCCAGGTCAGGCGGTGCAGGGCGTGCTCGATGCTCATGATCTCCAGCCGCGCTGCGGTGTAGGCCTGGGCGTAACGCGCCGGGGTGATCTTGCCGTCCTTGAAATAACGCTGGGTATAGCTGACGCAACCCATCTGCAGGCTTTCGCGCAGCAGTGGTTCGAAACGCTGGCCGATGATGAACTCGGTGCTGCCGCCGCCGATGTCCGCCACCAGGCGCTTGCCGGGGGTGTCGGCCAGGGTGTGGGACACGCCGAGGTAGATCAGGCGCGCTTCTTCACGACCGGAGATGACTTCTACCGGGTGCCCGAGGATTTCCTCGGCGCGGCGGATGAATTCGCCACGGTTGCGCGCTTCGCGCAGGGCGTTGGTGCCGACGATCCGCACCGCGCCCAGGGGCATGCCGTTGATCAGTTGGGCAAAACGCTTGAGGCAATCGAGCCCGCGTTGCATGGATTCTTCATTGAGCTGGCGCGCGTCGTCGATCCCGGCAGCCAGTTGCACTTTCTCTCCGAGCCGCTCAAGGATGCGGATTTCGCCGTTCTGGGCCTTGGCCACGACCATGTGAAAGCTGTTCGAGCCCAGGTCGATGGCGGCGATCAGGGACAGATTCTTGGCTTGGGATTGCGGCATGGTTTGGGGGTCTCGGTCGATAACCTGACCATCGTGCCACGATCGACCGCTGACGCCAACGCGTTGTGCTTCGGGAATGTCGCCGGCGACGTCTGTAGGTGTTGTTTGTAGGAAGTGTAGGCTGTCGTCTTAAGCTGCTGCTCGCAAGTGCGCGAGCCACTGTAGGGGATTTTAACTTAGGGGCCTTTTACGCTTAGCTTTGATTTGGCCTACAGCCTGTGAGTCAGAGTTCTATTCATTATTTTGCTCAAGCCTACTGATGGGGCAGGCACGGACGACAGTTTATTTTTATCGCTCCGACACCAATTAAAGGGTTGTCTTATTCTTTAGGTAAGTGCCAAAGAGACAGACTGTCACTCGGCAATTTTGCCGTGGTGTTATTTATTTATGGTTTGAATTCAAGGCAAAAATAAATACGCCTGAAAACTTTCAGTGACAGGTCGAATATGAAGAAAATTGTTGGATTGACTCTTGGTATTGCTTATCTGGCTGCGGCCTTTAACGCTCAGGCATCCACCAGTGCAGAACTGATCGTCAGGGGTACGATCAAACCTGCCGCCTGCAACCTCAGCATGACCGGCGGCGGCATTATCAACTACGGCACCATCCCTTCGGGCAAACTGCTTCCGACGGCGTTCAACCCGCTCGCGGAAATGACCACTCCCCTGAGTATCAACTGTGGCACCACGGCTGCTCAGTTCGGGCTGAAGTTTGTCGACCTGCAGGCTGGCAGCAAAGTGCCAGGCATCCTCAATGCGCTGGGGGCAGGTTATACCGAGGCTCATAACTACGGCTTGGGGAGCGCCTCTGGCCGCAGGACCGGCGGCTTTGCGGTTACCCTCAAGGACCTCCGGTCGTCGTCCACAGTGCTCAGTCCCATCGTGCGTGTGAGCACCGGCGCGTGGCAGAACAGCGACGGCAAAGTTGCCCAGTCGCCTAGTCAACATTCGTGGCGCAGCAGTACAACTGCGGTTCCCGCCATGATCACTCAGTTGACCGGAACTATTGCTGTGAGGGCGGTGATCAACAAAGGTCAGGATCTGGACCTGAGCCGTGACATTACCCTTGATGGGCGTGCAACGCTTGAGTTGAATTACATCTAAGCGACTGAACTACAGCCGGCCTGAAACCCTATGTTTCTTGTCGGCTGTTTTTATGTGGGCGTCAATCGTCAACTTAAATGTTGCGGGGAGTACTGAGTGCCTAGTTTTTCAGCAATAAGTAATGTGCGGTTGCTGTGTGCAGGTGTGTGTTTGTATTTCGCAAGTTTTGCAATGGCGGACGGCATGTTGCCGGAAACTACCCTGGTTGTGCTCTATGAAGAGCAGGGCGAAGCCACAATAAACATCAAGAATACCGATGCGGCACCGGCGCTGCTTCATTCTGTCGTCGAGAACGTGCCCGAGGACGTGGAGCCGCTGCTGATTGTGACGCCGCCCATTACGCGCGTAGAGGCAGGTGAAACCCAGTTGGTGCGTTTCATCAGCACGTTGAAAGAGCCCTTGAAGACCCAGCGGTTGAAACGCGTTTCCTTCGAGGGCATTCCCCAGGCTAAAGCCCCTGGCGGTACGACCATCGGCATCACCCTGCGACAGAACTTGCCGCTGATCCTGCACCCACGAGGTTTACCTCTGCATCACACCCCTTGGGAGCTGCTGAAGTGGAAGCAGGTGGGGGAGCGCCTAACGGTGCATAACGACAGCGCTTACGTGGTGCGCCTGGCGCCGGAGGTGCAGTTGCTGCCTCAACAAATCGTTGCAACGCTGCCGCGCACCTATCTATTGCCGGGGGAAGCGCTGGCGTTGAGCGTTGATGGGCCGTTGGCGGGTGTGACTGCCGTCAATATCCAGCCGGCCACGGTCTACGGGTTTGCGGCGGACAACTACCGCGCCCCGATCAATGCCAATGGGGATTGATCGTTCCATGACAAACCTGTCGAGTAACAAACGTATGACGTCGTTGTGGCCCCGCCGACCCACGCTGCTTATGGGATTTGCGACGTTATGGAGTTTGCCTGGCCTTGCTCCCGCGCTGGAGCTGGGCGAGGGGTTCGATCTGGCGGCGCTCACCACCCATGGCATTGATCCGAAAGTGTCTGACTACTTCCGTAGTGCGGCGCGTTTTCGCGAGGGTGTTCAGGTGGTGGGGCTGCGGGTTAACGGGAACCCCCTGGGCTTGGTGGATGCGCGGTTCGATTCACACGGGCAGCTGTGCTTTACCCCTGGGCTGCTGGAGAAAGCCGGGTTGGTAACGCCCAGCGGCATGCTTGGCAAGGGGACTGATGCGGACCAGGCCTGCCATGACTTCCTCGGCGCTTTCCCGACGACGATGGTGCGACTGCGCCCCGGCAGCGACGAGGTGGCGCTGGTGGTACCGACCGGATCACTGCGTGCGCCGCAATGGGAGGCCGGACAATTTGCCCGAGGCGGTACGGCGGCGTTGTTCAACTATGACGTGCAGGGTTTCGACAGCCATTCGCGCAGTGGGCCCAGCCGGTTCGTCTCGGCCCATACCGAGGCGGGCTTCAACGTGGGTGACTGGATTGTTCGTAGTCGTCAATTCTATGTATCTGACAATGGTGTGGCCCGTACCGAGCACCTGTATGCCTATGCCCAGCGAGACCTCGCTGCGTTGCAGTCGACTTTCCAGGTAGGCCAACTCGCCAGTAACAACCCGTTGTTCAGTGGGATTCAATTGTCCGGTGTGCAGTTTTCCCCCGATGGCCAGTCGCGGGCGCCGGCGGGCAGCAACAATGCCGTGGTTGAAGGGTTGGCCCAAAGCCAGTCACGCATTGAAGTACGCCAGGCAGGCGTGCTGATTCACAGCACGCTGGTGCCTGAAGGCCCTTTCAGGCTGACGGGCCTGCCCTTGCTCAATGGCACCAGCGACCTGGAGGTCAGCGTCATCGATGTACGGGGCGCCAGACGCAGTTTCGTGGTGCCTGCCGCCTCTTTCGCAGGAGCTGCGCCAGCGGCACCGGGCTTTTACTTCTCCCTTGGCAAGGTGCGTGAAAACGAGCAAGAGCAGGCCCCGTCGCCGGTAGTCGCCATGGCCAGCGGCACGTGGGGCCTGGGCCGCGACTCCTCGGCCGGCGTTGGCCTGTTGAATACCGACGAATACTGGTCGGCAGGCGGCACCCTCAGCAGCGTGTTTTTCCAGCGGGTTTCCGTGGGCGCACGTCATAACGTGTCCCGGGACAGTCGCAACGCGGTATCCGGGTCTCGCAGCAGTGTGTCGGTGAGCAGCCCGGTGTACGGCAATCTCGACCTCAATCTCAGCGCAACCACCCAGACCCGTGGGTATCGCGAGGTGCTGGAAGCGGGTCGCCCGAGTAACGCCGACGAACTGGGGTCGCGCTTCAGTCATCAGTACACGGCAGGCCTGAGCTGGGTCGATAACACGCTGGGGGCATTTTCCCTGGGCTACACCCGCAGCGCGCAGCTTGACGGGCACGCTACAGACCATGTGTTCGCTTCATGGAACAAGTCGTTTCGCCACGCCGATGTCGCGTTGATCGCCGACTCGCAAGTGGGCGGTAGCCAGGTACGCCGTGATGCTGCGAGTGGAGGCCGGCGGCGCGACACCGCCCAGGACGATGACCTGTCCGTGCGTTTGCAGGTCAGCGTGCCCTTGGGCAGTGATCGTCGCCTGAACAGCTATACCAGTCATCGTGGAAAGCAGGCCAGTGCAGGCGTCGCGCTCAGTGAACGGGTCAATGAGTATGTGAATTACGACGTGGGTATCGAACGTGACCTCAGTGCCAGGGAGCAATCGGTTCGGGGTCAGGTGGACCTGATGCCGCGATACACCCGCGTCGGCCTGGGGGTCAATCGGGACCCGCTGGGTACAAGCTATACCGGGCAGTTGCAAGGCGGCATGGTGGCTCACGAAGGTGGGTTGACGTTCTCGCCGTATGCCGTGCAGGACACGTTTGGCATCGCATCGGTGGGCAAGCTCAGCGCTGCGAAAATCGACACCCCACACGGACCGGTATGGACCGACTTCAGTGGGCAAGCCGTGATTCCCGGCTTGCCGGCCTACACCAATAGTCGCATCGAAGTGCAAACCCAGTCCCTGCCCAAGCGTGTTGACCTGAAGAACGGCACCCAGGTGCTCGCCGCGGGCCGAGGGTCGGTCAACAGCGTGGCGTTTGATGTGGTGACAGTGCGCCGCATGTTGCTCTCCGCCGTTGATCAACAGGGTCAACCGCTGCCTCAGGGCGCTTCGGTGTTCGACAATAACAATCGCTTCCTGACCAGCGTGGTGGGCGAGGGCATGATTTTCCTGAACGACGCCAATAACGAGCAAAGCCTGCGGGTTTCATTGCCGGACTCTTCTACCTGCCTGCTGAATCTGGCCACCGAGACCCCGCGTGACAATGACACGTTCTACGAGACAGCATCGGCGGTGTGCCATGGCCGCTGATCGCAAAGGTATGGGCTTTGCACTGATGTGCACATTGTTGATGGTCCAGGGTGTACGGGCTGAAAATTGCCGGGTGTCCGTCAGTCAGCCCCGTATCGACTATGGCGTTATTCGCAAGGAGACACTGGCCCCAAGCGCATCCTTCCCGCTGGGAACGCGCACGGTGCACCTGAGCGTACTCTGTGCAGAGCCTTCGGCGATGGCATTGCGGTTTGTCGGGGCGGCCGATGGGCAAGGTTTTCGCTTTGGTCGTGAGGGGCGCTTTCGTCTGACCCTCAAGCATGCCCAGGTGGATGGGCAGCCCGTCACGTGGGGGGTGGCACATCTGCCCGGTGAAGCTGTCAACGGGCAGTTATTGCCGGGCCAGGTCCTTGTGGCACCGGTGGCCGGAAAGCGACTGACCGCCCAGGTCGACATCGACACCGAGCTGCCCTCCGACGTTTTGCAGGTGCACAGCCAGACCTTGCTGGAAGGGCAGGGTCATTTCGAACTGGTCAGCCCGGCTGCTCCACTGAACCGATGAAGTTGGCGAGCTCTGGGGTTTGCGGGTTGGCGAACAGTATTCTGGGGTCGCCAACTTCATGCACCTTGCCCTGGTGCATGAACACCAGCTTGTCGCCAACCTCTCGGGCGAAACGCATCTCGTGGGTCACCATGATCAAGGTCATGCCGTCCTTGGCCAACTGACGGACGACGCTGAGTACCTCATTGACCAGCTCCGGGTCCAGGGCCGAGGTGATCTCGTCGCACAGCAGCACTTTGGGTGACATGGCCAGGGCGCGGGCAATGGCGACGCGCTGTTGCTGGCCGCCGGACAGGCGATCAGGAAAGGCGTCGAACTTCTCCCCCAGTCCCACGCGCTCAAGCATTTGTCTTGCCAGTTGCGCGGCCTTGGCCTTGGGCACTTTCTGCACCACTTGTGGGGCGAGCATCACGTTTTCGCCCACCGTAAGGTGCGGGAACAGGTTGAACTGCTGGAATACCATGCCGACTTTCTGCCGCAGGCTGCGCAGGTCGGCGCGGGCGGCGTCGAGGTATTCGCCATCGACTTCGATCACGCCGTCGTTGATCGATTCCAGGCCGTTGAGGGTGCGCAGCAAGGTGGACTTGCCCGAGCCACTGCGGCCGATGATCGCCACCACCTGGCCTTCTTCAACGGTCAGGTCGATGCCTTTGAGGACGTGGTGATCGCCGTAGTACTTATGCAGGGCGGAAATTCTAAGCAGAGGCATGCAGTCTCCTTTCCAGATAGCGCGCACTGAGGGACAAGGGGTAGCAGAGCAGGAAGTAACCGAGGGCCACCAGGCCGTAGACCATGAAGGGCTCGAAGGTAGCGTTGGCGAGCATGCCGCCGGTCTTGGTCAATTCGGTGAAGCCGATGATCGAGGTGACTGCGGTGCCTTTGACCACCTGCACCGAGAACCCCACCGTTGGCGCGACGGCAATGCGCAGCGCCTGGGGCAGGATCACATAGCGCAGTTGCTCCAGCGGATTAAGCGCCAGGCTGGCCGAGGCTTCCCACTGCCCGTGGGCGATGGAGTCGACGCAGCCGCGCCAGATTTCGGCGAGGTAGGCGCTGGTAAATAAAGTGAGGGCAATCGCTGCCGCCAGCCAGGGCGAAATATCAATCCCCAGCAAGGCGATGCCGAAGAACACCAGGAACAGTTGCATCAGCAGCGGCGTGCCCTGGAACAGTTCGATATAGGTGCGCGCAACATTGCGCGCGAACGCCTTGTTGCTGATGCGCATGGTCATCACCAGCAAGCCGATCAGGCCGCCGCCGATAAACGCCACCAGCGACAGCAACAGTGTCCACTGCAAGCCGGTCAGCAGATTGCGCACGATGTCCCAGAAGGAAAAATCACTCATCGGCTGTTCCTCATCACAAAGCGGCGGCCGATCCAATTGAGCAACTGGCGAATCATCAGCGCCATGCACAGGTACACCAGGGTGGTCAGGGCATAGGTTTCAAATGCGCGGAAATTGCGCGATTGGATAAAGTTGGCGGCGAAGCTCAGCTCTTCGGTGGCGATTTGCGAGCACACCGCTGAGCCGAGCATCACGATGATGATCTGGCTGCTCAGGGCCGGCCACACCTTGCCCAGCGCCGGTAGCAGCACCACGTGGCGGAACGCCTCGAAGCGCGTCATCGCCAACGCTGCTGCAGCTTCCAGCTGCCCACGGGGAATGGCCTGGATGCCGGCGCGGATAATCTCCGTGGAGTAGGCCCCCAGGTTGATTACCATCGCCAATACGGCCGCCTGCCACTCGGTAATCTTCAGCCCCAGGGACGGCAGGCCGAAGAAGATGAAGAACAGTTGCACCAGGAACGGCGTGTTGCGGATCAACTCGACATAGACGCCGAAGAACCAGGCAAACGGCTGGATCTTCCATGCCCGCACCACCGCGCCGACGGTACCCAGGGCCACGCCGAGGATCGCGCCGATGGCCGTCAGCTCAAGGGTGAACAGCGCGCCGCGCAGCAGCAGGTCGGTATTGGCCAGCACGGGTACAAAGTCAAATTGATACGCCATGAAGTCAGCTCCGTCGTATCAGAGATCAGCAGGCAGCGGCTCTTTGAGCCACTGCATCGCGTTCTTTTGCAGGCTGCCGTCAGCCTTGCCCGCGACCAGGATCTGGTTGACCTTCTCCAGCAGCGCCGGCTCGTTTTTGTTCACGCCGACGTACACCGGCGAATCCTTGAGTTTTACCTTCAGCGCCGGCACGCGTTTTGGGTTGCGTTCGCTGATCGCGACCATCACCACGTTGCCGCTGGCGATCAGGTCAACTTGGCCGGCCAGGTAGGCGGCGATGGTCGAGTTGTTGTCTTCGAAGCGCTTGATGGTGGCTTCCTTGGGCGCTACGGCGGTCAGCTCGATGTCTTCGATGGCGCCACGGGTCACGCTGATGGTCTTGCCCTTGAGGTCGTCGAGGCTGCTGATGGCGGCATCCGGTGGGCCGAACACCGCCAGGTAGAACGGCGCGTAAGCCTTGGAGAAGTCGATGACCTTTTCCCGCTCAGGGTTCTTGCCCAGGCTTGAGATCACCAGGTCGACCTTGCCGGTGGTGAGGAACGGGATGCGGTTGGTGCTGTTGACCGGGGTCAGCTCCAGTTTGACCTTGAGTTGGTCGGCCAGCAGCTTGGCGGTGTCGATATCCAGGCCGCGTGGCTTCATGTCCGGGCCGACCGAGCCGAATGGCGGGAAGTCCTGGGGCACGGCGACCTTGAGGGTGCCACGGGCGACAATATCGTCCAGACCGTTGGCCTGGGCGGGTGCCTGGATGAGCATCAGGCTGGCAAACAGGGCAGTGAGCAGGGCGCTGTAGCGCTTGGTCATGGCAACTCTCCGAGAAGGGCGAAGGAATTTTCTGAATTTGCTCAGTGCACAGCCCATGCCAGCACGCTGGGAATGGCGTGCAGGGCTGGGATTTGTTGAGGTGCTGTGGTCTTACTGGTCTGAACAGTGAGTGAGCTTTTCGCACTCTTTTCGAGCGCCGATAAAACCCCGCGAGCCCCTTTGGGGCGTGGCTTGCCGCCGGCCGCGATTAGCTTTACAACTAGCCACTCAGTTGTCTGGAACCTTGAGTTTTTTATGAATTCCATCGCCCAAGCCGTACCGGAAGCGGCCCTGCAGGCCATCCGCAAACTGATCAAGGAACAGGGTTTTGTGCCGGGCGACGCATTGCCGTCCCAGCGCGACCTGGCGGTGCAGTTGGGCGTGAGTCGGGCGTCGTTGCGCGAGGCATTGTCGTCCTTGAGTGCTTTGGGCTTGGTCAGCGTGCAGCCGGGCAAAGGTGTATTCGTGCAGGCGGCTGAGGAGGCGCCGGGATTTGCCTGGCCGTTCGCGGCCCAGGCCACGCCGCTGGACATCTTCCAGTTGCGCTATGCCCTGGAGGGCTTTGCGGCGGGGCTGGCGGCGGTGACGCTGACCATTGATGAATTGGACAGTCTTGAGGATAACGTCGAGGCGATGCGCAAGGTGCTCAAGGCCGGCGACTTCGAAGCGGCGGCGCGATTGGACTTCGAATTCCACCAGCGCATCCTGCTGGCCAGCGGCAACCAGGCAATGGTGAGTATCCTGAGTGCCAGCGCCGAGGTGTTCCTGGAGAGCCAGAAACTACCGTTCATCCGGCCAGAGCGGGCCATGGAAACCTGGCAGGAACATCGCAAGATACTGCGCGCACTGGCCCGCCGCGCCAGTGCGGCGGCACAGAAAACCATGCAGGAGCACGTACGGAACGCGGCGTTGCGTACGGGCATTGCCTTCGTGACGCCTGTCACGCCGTGAGTCGGGCCATACCCAAACTCATGCACCACCATAGCAAGACTCAATCAGAGGCGGCTTCCTGAACGGGGGAAGGGCGGCTATGATGGGCAACGTTTTTTTTGCTTACAATCCGGAGACATCCATGAGCAACGATCTTATCAAGCACGTCACCGACGCGACCTTTGAGGCCGAAGTACTCAAGGCTGACGGCCCGGTGCTGGTTGACTACTGGGCTGAGTGGTGTGGCCCTTGCAAAATGATCGCTCCGGTCCTGGACGACATTGCAACCACTTACGAAGGCAAGCTGACCATCGCCAAGCTGAACATCGACGATAACCAGGAAACCCCGGCCAAGCACGGCGTGCGCGGTATTCCTACGCTGATGCTGTTCAAGAACGGCAACGTCGAAGCCACTAAAGTGGGTGCGCTGTCGAAGTCCCAGCTGCAAGCTTTCCTCGACGCCAACATCTAAGCGTCGTCAAAAAGGCCCCGCAAATCGCGGGGCTTTTTCGTTAAGCAGGGCTAGACGCTCCGAAATTCAGGTGGTACATTCGGCCCCGCACTGGTTTCTCCACTGCCCCCTGCAAGCCGTCGCCGACGCATTCCTTTTCGATTAGTACGCGATCCTGTCGCCTTCTCTGCGGCGCGGCCTCATTAAGCCAAAAGCTTAATTTCCCCCCCTCCATAAATGATTACGTCATTCCTATATGAATCTGACTGAACTCAAGCAAAAGCCGATTACCGACCTGCTCCAACTGGCCGAAGAAATGGGCATAGAAAATATGGCCCGTTCGCGCAAGCAGGACGTGATTTTCTCCCTGCTCAAGAAGCACGCGAAAAGCGGCGAGGAAATCTCCGGTGATGGCGTGCTGGAGATTCTCCAGGACGGCTTCGGCTTCCTCCGCTCTGCAGACGCCTCCTATCTCGCCGGCCCAGACGATATCTACGTCTCGCCGAGCCAGATCCGTCGCTTCAACTTGCGCACCGGTGACACCATCGTTGGCAAGATCCGCCCTCCGAAGGAAGGCGAGCGTTACTTCGCCCTGCTCAAGGTCGATACGATCAACTTCGATCGTCCAGAGAACGCGAAAAACAAGATTCTCTTCGAGAACCTGACCCCGCTGTTCCCGACCGTGCGCATGAAGATGGAAGCCGGTAACGGTTCCACCGAAGACTTGACCGGTCGTGTAATCGACCTGTGCGCCCCGATCGGCAAAGGCCAGCGTGGCCTGATCGTCGCACCGCCGAAAGCCGGTAAAACGATCATGCTGCAGAACATTGCAGCGAACATCGCACGTAACAACCCTGAAGTTCACCTGATCGTATTGCTGATCGATGAGCGTCCGGAAGAAGTAACCGAAATGCAGCGCACCGTGCGCGGCGAAGTGGTTGCCTCGACGTTCGATGAGCCGCCAACCCGCCACGTGCAGGTTGCCGAAATGGTGATCGAGAAGGCCAAGCGCCTGGTCGAACACAAGAAGGACGTGGTGATCCTGCTCGATTCCATCACCCGTCTGGCCCGTGCCTACAACACCGTGATCCCGAGCTCCGGCAAGGTATTGACCGGTGGTGTCGATGCCCACGCCCTGGAGAAACCGAAGCGTTTCTTCGGCGCTGCGCGGAACATCGAAGAAGGCGGCTCGCTGACCATCATCGCCACCGCACTGGTTGAAACCGGTTCGAAGATGGACGAAGTGATCTACGAAGAGTTCAAGGGTACCGGCAACATGGAACTGCCTTTGGACCGTCGCATCGCAGAAAAGCGTGTGTTCCCGGCGATCAACATCAACCGTTCCGGCACCCGCCGCGAAGAGTTGCTGACAGCCGACGACGAACTGCAGCGCATGTGGATCCTGCGCAAGCTGCTGCACCCGATGGATGAAGTTGCCGCCATCGAGTTCCTGATCGACAAGCTGAAAACCACCAAGACCAACGACGAGTTCTTCCTGTCGATGAAGCGTAAGTAATACGACGTTTCAGGTCCGAAAAAATGGCGCCCTCAGGGGCGCCATTTTTTTTCGCCTGCTTTTTAAGCACCGTTGGCACCCAAAAGCACCGCGATAGGCTGCCAGCCAGCCTCAGAGCAGGTAGGATGTACGCCTATTTTACGGGTGGCATGGTTAATGAAATTCAAGGATCTTCGGGATTTCGTGCAGCAACTTGAGCAGCGCGGAGAGTTGAAACGTATCCAGGTGCCGGTGTCCCCGGTGCTGGAAATGACTGAGATTTGCGACCGCACCCTGCGTAACAAGGGCCCGGCGCTGCTGTTCGAAAACCCGACCGGCTTTGATATTCCGGTGCTCGGCAACCTGTTCGGCACGCCCGACCGCGTGGCGTTCGGCATGGGCGCCGAGTCGGTCAGCGAACTGCGCGAGATCGGCAAGCTGCTGGCCTTCCTCAAGGAGCCCGAGCCGCCCAAGGGCTTGAAGGACGCCTGGTCGAAGTTGCCGATCTTCCGCAAGATCATTGCCATGGCGCCCAAGGTGGTCAAGGACGCGGTGTGCCAGGAAGTGGTCATTGAGGGCGATGACGTCGACCTGGCCATGCTCCCGGTGCAAACCTGCTGGCCTGGCGATGTCGGCCCGCTGATCACCTGGGGCCTGACCGTCACCAAAGGCCCGAACAAGGACCGTCAGAACCTCGGCATCTACCGTCAGCAAGTGATCGGCCGCAACAAGGTGATCATGCGTTGGCTGAGCCACCGTGGCGGCGCGCTGGACTTCCGTGAGTGGTGCGAAAAACACCCTGGCCAGCCGTTCCCGGTCTCCGTGGCCCTGGGCGCCGACCCGGCCACCATCCTCGGCGCCGTGACCCCGGTGCCGGACAGCCTGTCCGAATACGCCTTCGCCGGTCTGCTGCGCGGCAACCGCACCGAGCTGGTGAAGTGCCGTGGCAACGACCTGCAAGTGCCGGCCACTGCTGAAATCATCCTCGAAGGCGTGATCCACCCTGGCGAGATGGCCGACGAAGGCCCTTACGGCGACCACACCGGCTACTACAACGAAGTCGACAGCTTCCCGGTGTTCACCGTCGAGCGCATCACCCACCGGATCAAGCCGATCTACCACAGCACCTACACCGGCCGTCCACCGGATGAGCCGGCGATTCTCGGCGTGGCACTCAACGAAGTGTTCGTGCCGATCCTGCAAAAACAATTCCCGGAAATCACCGACTTCTACCTGCCGCCGGAAGGCTGTTCGTATCGCATGGCCATCGTGACCATGAAGAAGTCGTATCCGGGCCATGCCAAGCGCGTCATGCTGGGTGTGTGGTCGTTTTTGCGACAGTTCATGTACACCAAGTTCGTTATTGTCACCGACGACGACATCAACGCCCGCGACTGGAACGACGTGATCTGGGCCATCACCACGCGCATGGACCCCAAGCGCGATACGGTGATGATCGACAACACGCCGATCGACTACCTCGACTTCGCGTCGCCGGTATCTGGCCTTGGCTCCAAGATGGGCCTGGATGCCACCCACAAATGGCCGGGTGAAACCACCCGCGAATGGGGTCGGGTGATCGTCAAGGATGAAGCCGTGACCGCGCGCGTCGATGCGATGTGGAAAGAATTGGGAATAGATTGATGCGTGTAACCCTGCAACCTTCCGGCGCTGTGCTGGAGCTGGTCCCCGGCGAGCGAATCCTCGAAGGCGCGCGCCGCCTGGGCTACGAATGCCCCCAGGCCTGTCGCAACGGCGTGTGCCATGTGTGTGCCGCGCTGCTGGTGGAAGGTCGGGTGCAGCAAGCCGGTGAGGTACGCGATCACGGTGAGTTCTACACCTGCATCGCCGAACCGCTGGAAGATTGCATTGTGTTGTGGGATGGCGTGCTGGCGCCGGGAGAGTTGCCGTTGCGCAAGTTGTCGTGTCAATTGAGTGAATGCGTAGAGGTCGGTGGTGATGTGTGGCGCGTGCGCCTGCGGGCTCCGGCCGGCAAGGCGGTGCGTTACCACGCCGGGCAGTACCTGATGATCGAACGGGAAAATGGCGAGAAATCAGCCTTTTCCCTGGCATCGGCGCCTCACGCCGGACGCGAGCTGGAACTGCATGTGCTGGCCCGCGAGGACAGTGCGCGCAGCCTGCTGGAACAACTGCAACGTAACCGGATGGCCCGCGTAGAACTGCCGTTTGGTGACACTCATCTGGCCGAGTTGCCGGACGGTCCGCTGGTGTTGATCGCCGCCGGTACCGGCATGGCGCAGATGCACAGCCTGATCGAACATTGCCGCGCCTCCGGCTTCAAGCACCCGGTGCACCTGTACTGGGGCGTGCGTCGCCCGGAAGACTTTTACGATATCGAGCACTGGGACCAGTGGCTGCAATTGCCTAACCTGTTCCTGCACAAAGTCGTCAGCGATTTGTGCGGCTGGGAAGGGCGCTGCGGTTTGCTCCATGAAGCCGTGTGCGAGGACATCGTCGACCTCAAGGCTGTACACGTCTACGCCAGCGGTTCACCGGCGATGATCTACGGCACCTTGGATGCGCTGGTCGACGCTGGCATGGATGCGCACCAGATGCGCGCCGACGTATTCGCCTACGCGCCGCGCCCTTAAAAGCGCACGCCGGTCGTCACCATCGCCGCATTGAACCCCAGCAACACCAACTCCGCCGCCACCGGCCCGTAATAGGTGCCTACTGACGGAATGATCACCGGCGCCACGCCGAAACGGTTCAAGGGGATCTTGTCGCGGTACTTGCCGCGATAGCCCTGGATCGCCCCGCCCGTAACCTTCAGGTACACCGGATAGTCGTTCATGTCATAGCGCTTGCCCGCGTAAGCGTAGTACGAGCGCTGGCTGAACGAGTTGCGAAAGGTCGCCCCGCCATACACCCACCCTGATGCCTCATTGCGCTCCAGGCCAATCAGGTCCTGGTTGTTGTTGTGGTCCTTATCCGGCGCGAAGTGGCGGGTATAGACGCTGGTCTGCGCGTACCAGAAGCCTTTGTCGTCTTCGGTAACGGGCGCTTCGCTGGCCAGCGCGGTGGTGGCCTGGGCCAGCAATAACAGGCCAGGCAGTCGGAATCTTTTCATGGGTGCGACCTCGGTAGTCGGTTTGATGGGCGGCTAAGTGGGTCGTGATGTGCGCACTATTTTGACGGTTTGACGCGAGCCCAGGCTGAACCGGGGCTGAAACTAGCGGGATTGCTGCACATAATCCTGACGAAAGGGTGCCGGGCTTATGCATTCGCTTATTCTTTAAAGGTATTTAATTTGTTACATGAATATCTTTAAGCTATATCGCAACGGACTACCGATTTTCTGCCAATAACCAACAACTGACCGCCACCGCCCGCCAGCCGGATCGATCGTATGCACTCAGCGCATTGAAGCGCCGGGTCTTGATTCCAAGGGGAGCGGTATGGGGAGTTACAACAAACACGCGCTGTACATGGCGATTTTGTCGGCCAATTTGCTGACCGCTGTGGGTTTCAATCCAGTCTTTGCGGCCGAAACGTCCGCCACCGATGCACCCAGACTCGACACGGTAATCGTCACCGGCACCCGTGCTCAGGAGCGCACGGCCAGTGCGTCGCTGTCACCCATTGATGTGATCTCCGGCGAAAGCCTGCGCAGCACCGGCTCCGATGAGCTGGGCGCGGTGCTGGCGCGCCTGATTCCATCCATCAATTTCCCGCGCCCAAGCCTGGTGGATGGCGCCGAGCTGGTGCGACCTGCGCAATTGCGTGGCCTGTCACCCGATCAGGTGCTGGTGCTGGTCAACGGCAAGCGCCGCCACACCAGTGCCTTCGTCAATCTGGGCGGTGCGGTGGGGCGTGGCTCGGCGCCGGCGGACCTGAATGCGATCCCGCTGTCGGCGGTGGACCATATCGAAGTGCTGCGCGACGGTGCCTCGGCGCGCTACGGCTCGGATGCGATTGCCGGGGTGATCAACGTGATCCTCAAGCACGCCGACCACGGCGGCTCGATCTCCACCAAGTTCGGCGAATACAAGAAGGGCGACGGTATCCAGCGTAATGTCAGCGGCAACACCGGCTTGGCATTGGGCGACAACGGCTTTATCAACCTCTCTGCCGAAGGCGCCGACAACGATTACACCAACCGCGCCGGCGATGACTACCGTGCGGGCAGTGTCGGTTCTACCACCTACGGCCAGCGTGTTTTCCGTCAGGGCGAGCCGGCTACCAATGAAGGCAAGTTCCAGTTCAACTCCGAATATTCCTTCAACGACTCGGCCGAGTTCTACACCTTCGGCGGCTACAGCAAGCGGCGCGGCGAGACTGCGGCGTTCTACCGGGCGAGCAATGCGGCCAACAATATCCCTGCGCTCAACCCCAACGGTTACCTGCCGTTGATCAAGGGCAACCTCGAAGACACCTCGCTGGTGGTGGGCTTGCGCGGCTTGCTGGCCTACGACTGGCATTACGACTTGTCGGCCAACTACGGCAAGAACCAGTACGCACTCAGCACCGAAACCATCAACACCTCCCTGGGCCTGGCCACGCCGCGCAAGTTCGACAACGGCACCCTGAGTAACGACCAGAAACAAGTCAGCCTGGACCTGTCCCGTGAGTTTGATGTGGGTTGGCTGCCGTACCCGGTGTCCGTGGCGTTTGGTGGCGAATACCTGCACCAGGGCTATGAAATCGAAGCCGGCGAGCCGGCATCCTACTTCCAGAGCGGCAGCTCCGGGCTGGGCGGTTTCCGGGATGCCGATGCCGGCACCAGCTCGCGTCACAATTGGGCCCAGTACCTGGACCTGGAAACCAACTTCACCGAAAAACTCAGCGCCTCGGCCGCCGTGCGTCATGAGGATTACAGTGATTTCGGCTCCAATGTCAGCGGCTCGCTGTCAGCCCGCTATGACTTCACCCCGCAAGTGGCCTTGCGCGGCAGTGTTTCCAACGGTTTCCGCGCGCCCTCCCTGGCGCAGCAGAACTTTGCCTACACCTCGTCGCAATTGATCGGCAGTACCATCCAGGAAGCCGGCACCTTCCCAGCCAACAGCCAGGTGGCGCGCTTGCTCGGCGCCGAGGACCTCAAGGCCGAGAAGTCGCGCAACTACAGCCTGGGCCTGGTGCTTGAGCCGGCCGATGACCTGACGGTGACGGTGGATGTGTACCGCATCGACATCCGTGACCGTATCAGCCTGTCCTCCAACCTTGGCATAAACGCGGCGACGCGGGCCTATCTGCAGGCCAACGGCGTGGGCAACATCGACTACACCACCGCCCGCTACTTCACCAACGCCACCGACACCAGCACCGATGGCGTGGACCTGGTGGCCAACTATCGCTACCTGTTCGACAGCGGCGTGCGTTGGAACAGCACCGTAGGCTACAACTACAACCACACCAAAGTGACCGATGTGAAACCCAACCCGGCCATCCTCGACAGCCTTGGTGCGAACCTGGTGCGGGTGGACCGCCGCGAACGCATCGGTTTGCTCGGCGATACCACGCCCCAGCACAAGCTGAGTCTGGGTAACGACTTCACGTTCGGTAATTGGGCACTGCACAGCAATCTGGTGCGCTATGGTGAATTCACCAGCTACCAGGCGGACAAGGTCAACGACCAGACCTTCAAGGCAGCCTGGGTGCTGGATTTGTCGGCCGACTACAAGTTGAAGAACTGGACCTTAACCCTGGGCGGCGACAACGTCACCGATAAATACCCGGAGAAGGTCAACGCCTTCGCTAGCAGCGGTGGCAATTTGGCCTATAGCACTTTTTCGCCGTACGGTTACAGCGGCGCGTTTTATTACGGTAAAGTTGCTTACAACTGGTAACACACAGGAGGCGTACCGCTTTTCGCCATGACCGCCATTGAAACCGATCTTCAGCAATTGGCTTACCCTCCGCGGCTCGATCTGGGGCCGCAACTCACTCACGAACAGTTGATGAGCTCGATGCAGGCCACCATGGGCCGGCACAAGGGTGGGCCGGTCTGGTTATTTGCGTACGGTTCGCTTATCTGGCGTCCTGAGTGCTCGTCCGCCGAGCGGCTGCGGGCACGGGTCCACGGTTATCACCGGGGCCTGTATCTGTGGTCCCACGAGCATCGGGGTACGCCGGAAACGCCGGGGTTGGTGTTCGGGCTGGATCGCGGTGGCTCGTGCAGCGGGTTCGCCTACCGCTTGCCGGAGGATCAGCTGGAGGCCTCGCTTTACGCCTTGTGGCAGCGCGAGATGCCATACCCGTCGTACCGGCCACACTGGCTCAGCTGCCGTCTGGAAGATGGCAGTCAGGTGCAGGCATTGGGGTTTGTGTTGGAACGGCATTTGCCCAGTTACGCAGGCAATTTACCCGACGTCATCCTTAATCACGTGTTGCAGAGCGCTTGCGGGCGTTACGGCACTACGCGCGATTATGTCGAGCAGACCGTGAACGCCCTGCGTAGCCACGCCATGCCAGATAAGAATCTGGAGGCGCGGCTCAAGCGGTGTGCAAAGGGTTGCTCAGGCGATTAACGCGCCGAGCTGACGCTGTTGGTGTGCCACAGCGTTGGGATCAGGAATGCGATCGCCAGCAGGCACGCGCCGATCAGCAGTACGAAACCACCGTCCCAGCCGAAGTGGTCCACGGTGTAGCCCATCGCCGCACTCGCGGCCACCGAACCACCCAGGTAACCGAACAGACCGGTGAAGCCCGCAGCCGTACCGGCGGCTTTCTTCGGGGCCAGTTCCAGCGCCTGCAGGCCGATCAGCATCACCGGGCCATAGATCAGGAAGCCGATGGAGAACAGCGCAATCATGTCGATCATCGGGTTGCCCGGCGGATTGAGCCAGTAAACCAGGGTTGCCACGATCACCAGTGCCATGAACACCACGCCCGTCAGGCCACGGTTGCCACGGAAGATCTTGTCCGACATCCAGCCGCATAACAGCGTGCCTGGAATGCCTGCCCACTCGTAGAAGAAGTACGCCCAGGACGTTTTATCCACGTCGAAGTGCTTGGCTTCCTTCAGGTAGGTTGGCGCCCAGTCCAGCACGCCGTAGCGCAGCAGGTAAACGAACACGTTGGCGAAGGCGATGTACCACAGCATTTTGTTGCGCAGCACGTATTTGACGAAGATTTCCTTGGCGCTGAATTCTTCTTCATGGCTGGCGTCGTAGCCTTCCGGGTAGTCGTTCTTGTACTTCTCGATGGGCGGCAGGCCGACCGATTGCGGGGTATCGCGCATGGTGATGAAGGCAAAGGCTGCTACCGCCAAGGCCACAGTGGCCGGCACGTAGAAGGCAGCGTGCCAGTCGTTGAACAAGGCCATGCCCAGCAGGAACAACGGGCCGATCAGGCCGCCGCCGACGTTGTGCGCCACGTTCCACACCGAAACCACGCCGCCGCGTTCTTTCTGCGACCACCAGTGCACCATGGTCCGCCCACTTGGCGGCCAGCCCATGCCCTGGGCCCAGCCGTTGATGAACAGCAGAATGAACATCATGGTCACGCTGGACGTTGCCCAGGGCGCGAAACCGAAAATGAACATCACGCCTGCCGACACCAGTAGACCGAAAGGCAGGAAGTAGCGAGGGTTGGAACGGTCGGACACCAGGCCCATGAGGAACTTGGACAGGCCGTAGGCAATCGCAATGGCCGACATTGCCAGGCCCAGTTGACCGCGGGTGTAACCCTCGTCGATCAGATAAGGCATGGCCAGGGAGAAGTTTTTACGCAGCAGGTAATAACCGGCGTAACCAAAGAAAATACCGGCGAAGATCTGCCAGCGCAGTCGTCGGTAGGTACTGTCTATTTTTTCTTCAGGCAGGGGTGCCTGGTGCGCGGCAGGACGAAAGAAAGCAAACATTCAAGAGCTCCAAATTTCTTGTTTTGACTGCGGATGCGAATGTTACAGTTTCGTTACCGAAAATAGCATTGCATCTTGGCGGCAAACACGGGAAATGAGCGCAAGTGCATGTTCTCTTACGAACATGTCGCGAATAGATAAGTGGTGGTCGCAAACAGTTTCTGAGGCGGGTGGAGATCCAAATGTGGGAGGGGGCTTGCTCCCGATAGCGGTGATTCAGTCAACAGATGTGTCAACTGATCCACTGCAATCGGGGGCAAGCCCCCTCCCACATTTGATTGCATTGCAGGTCGGTCAGCGGGTCTGGACGACGACCTTGCCTACCGCCCGGCGCTGGCCGAGGTCATTGATCGCCTGGGCGGCCTGTTCGAGCGGATACACCTGCGACACCAGTGGCTTGAGCTTGCCCTCGCCATACCAGGTGAACAATTGCTGGAAGTTCGCCGCATTATCCTGCGGCTGGCGCTGGGCAAAAGAGCCCCAGAACACCCCGACTACCGCCGCGCCCTTGAGCAGCGCCAGGTTCACCGGCAGCTCTGGAATGCGTCCGCTGGCAAAACCCACCACCAGCAAGCGGCCGTTCCAGGCGATCGCGCGGATGGCTTGGTCAAACAGGTCGCCGCCCACCGGGTCGTAGATCACATCGGCGCCGTTGCCGTCGGTGAGGCGCTTGATCTCATCTTTCAGGCTGGTTTCGCTGTAGTTGATCAGCTCATCGGCGCCGGCGGCCTTGGCCACGGCAAGTTTGTCGGCACTGCTGGCGGCGGCGATTACGCGGGCGCCCATGGCCTTGCCGATTTCCACGGCGGCCAGGCCTACACCGCCGGACGCGCCGAGCACCAGCAAGGTTTCGCCAGGTTGCAGGTTGGCGCGTTGTTTAAGCGCATGCATCGAGGTGCCGTAGGTCATGCTGAAGGCGGCGGCGGTGTTGAAGTCCATGCTTGGCGGGATCGGCAGCACGTTATAGCCCGGCACCGCGACCTGCTCGGCAAAGCTGCCCCAGCCGGTGAGGGCCATGACCCGGTCGCCGACTTTCAAATGGCTGACTTTCTCACCCACTTCGCTGACCACGCCGGCCGCCTCGCCACCCGGCGAAAACGGAAAGGGCGGCTTGAACTGGTACTTGCCCTCGATGATCAAGGTGTCCGGGAAATTCCCCCCCGCCGCATGCACCTCCAACAGGATTTCGTTCTTCTTGATCGCCGGGCTGGCGATTTCTTCCAGCACCAGGGTTTCGGCGGGGCCGAAGGCTTTGCACAGCACAGCTTTCATCGGGCTATTCCTTTTGGTGTCGTGGCCGATAAGTGTAGGAGGGTAGGCCCGTGGGTCAACGAGCATGCCCGGCCCTGATAAGTCGCCATAAGCTTGTGCTCAGCCTTACTAGCGTTATGCTACTCGGCACCGAATTTGAGGAATGAACTGTGAAAGCGTGGATCCTGTTGATGCTGGCCCTGACCTTGCCCATGGCAGCCCAGGCCGAAGAAGCCAAAGAAGGCGAGGCGCCGAAGGTCAGCTATATCAGCCTGAGCCCGCCGTTCGTGGGTAACTACGGCCTGGACGGTACGGCGAAGCTCAAGGTGTTCAAGGCTGATATCGCCCTGCGCGTGACCGGCACCGAAGCCGCCGCAGCGGTCAAAGCCAACGACGCGTTGATTCGTAACCAGTTGGTGGCGCTGTTTACCCAGCAGACCAACGAGACCATGAGCACCGTTGAGGGCAAGGAGAAACTGCGCCAGGAGGCCCTGAAACAAACCCAGCAAGTGATGAACGACGAGACCGGCAAACCGGTGGTCGAAGACCTGTTGTTCAACAACCTGATCATTCAGTAGGCGGCACTTCCCACAGCTTCAGCAGGGCTTCAGTGAATGCGGGTTCCAGGACACGGTTGCCGTGCCCGCTGAGGTGGTTGGAGTCGAAAAACAGCGGCTTGGCATCGTCGTCATAGGCTGAGCAGGTGGAGCCTGGGCATAGCGGCGGCAGTGGGTCCCACACCCTCAGGCCCGGATAGGCCGCCGTCAGTTGCTTGAGGAGCTTCATTTGCGGTGCACGCAGGCGTTCCAGTTGCTCGCGCTGCAGGGTCAGGCCTGGCGCGCACACCGGGTTCATGCGGTTGAACCAGTCCGAGCAACGGTTGGGCGCGGCTTTGAAAAGCGGTTTGGGGGCGTCAATCAGCACAGTGAGCCGTGCCGCCTGCAATCGGCTCAGCACCTTGTCGGCGGACGCTCGTGCGGCGTCGATGTTCTCGGCGCTCAGTTCGCTCAATGCGTCATCGACCAGTTTTGTTTCACCCTCGCGCCACTCACGTCCGGTGAGTTCCGGCATGCGCAGCGAGGCCAGGAACACCACGTCTCCCGGCTTGGCGCGTGCTTCGATCTGCTGGAGTTGGGCTTCGCGCGAAGCTGAACAGTGCGCAGGGTCGGGGCCGATAAGGCTGACGACACCGCAACCGCCCATTTCATATTCCACCACCGTGACGCCGAGCTTGAGCGAGACCAGCTTCAACAGGGTGCGGTATGCCGCCGTATGGGAATCTCCGATAACAAACAACGTACGTCCCTTCAGGCGCGGGTCGTCGACGGTTTCAAAGTCTTCCTGGGGGTAATGTTTGTAGGCATACCAGGTGTAGGTATCGCGAGTCTGGCTGAGTGACAGGGTCGACGGGTTCAACGACACCCATTGCGCGCCGAGCCACAGCAGCCCGGTGACGGCCGCCCCGCCGGTAAACGTGAGCCAGGCCTTGCGTTGCAGCGCGCAGCGGCCGCTGCGGATCGGTGCTTCGATACAGTGGTAAGAGGCGGCCGCGAGTGCGAGTACCAGCACGGGGTAAAGCAGTTGAACCGCTGACAGCTCAAGCCCGACGGTCCAGCGCAGGAACACGAGGAGCGGCCAATGCCACAGGTAAAGCGAATAAGACAGTCGACCGATGTAAGTCGCTAACCCGCTTTGCAACAGGCGTTGCAGCGCGCCGGCTGGTTGATCGGCCTGTAACACGATGCCGGCGATCATGAACAATGAACCGGCCACAGTCACTATCGCCCAGGGAAAGGGGAATTGATTCGGGTTGGCGAACACAAAACCACTGATGAGCAGCCCCATGCCAACCGTGAGCATGGCCGGCGCCCATTGATTCATGCGAGGCGCGCCTATCAGTTGGAACAGGATTGCTCCGGCGGCAAGCTCCCAGAAGCGCCCTGGCAGCAGATAAAACGCTGACAGCGGCTCGGTATTCACCTGGTAGGCGCCGATAATCAGCGACGCAACGGCCATCAGCGGCAGCAGTCCCCAAATGATTGCTACGCCTTGCCGGCAGCGCAGCCATATAAAGAACAGCACGGGAAAGATCACGTAGAACTGTTCTTCTACCCCCAATGACCAGGTGTGCAGGTAGGGGTTGAGTTCGGCGCCGGGTGAAAAGTAGGTGTCGGTGCTCCACGCCAGCACGAAGTTGCTCAAGCCAAAAAAAGCCGCCAGCCCCGTGCTGTTGATCATTTCGCTGAGCCAGAACTGTGGCATGAACATCGCCGACAGCACCACGCTCACACTGAGCATTACCAGTAGCGCGGGCAGGATGCGCAGCAAGCGGCGTCGGTAAAAATCTTTCAGGTAGGCGCCCAGGCCCAGTTCGCGACGGTCCCACAGCGACTGGCTGATCACGTACCCGGAAATCACGAAAAACATGTCCACGCCGGTGAAACCACCCGGCAGCAGGTCGATGTAATCCATGTGGTAGATGATCACGCTGAGCACGGCGATGGCACGCAGGCCGTCGATAGCAGGCAGGTAGGGGGCGCGAGTCACGGGGCCTTCCTCCTTGATAAAAGGGATCGACGATTTTGCCAAACCCAAGGCCCCGCGACGACTAGCCGTTCGGACAGGTGTGTCTGCGCTTGTTTCGAAGTTTCAGTGCAGTGCCAGTACCGCGGCCCATTGTTCAGCGGTGACTGGCATCACCGACAACCGGCTGCCCTTTTGCACCAGCGGCAACTCGGCGAGGGCGGTCTGCTGTTTCAGGTAGCCCAGGCCCAGCACCTTTGGAAAAGTCCGGACGTGCGCGACGTTGATCGCCGTCCACGGGTTTTTCTCCGAGGTGGCCTTGGCGTCGAAATAGTGGCTGTCCTGCTCCAGCGCGGTCGGGTCCGGATAGGCTGCCTCGACAATCTTGCCGATACCGGCGATGCCTGGCTCGGGGCAACTGGAGTGGTAGAAGAAAAACTCATCGCCGACGGCCATGGCGCGCAGGAAATTGCGCGCCTGGTAATTGCGCACGCCGTCCCAGCGCGCTTCGCCGAGCTTTTCCAGGCCTTTGATGGACAGTTCGTCGGGCTCGGATTTCATCAGCCAGTAGGCCATTTTTGGGCTCCTGAAAAAGGCAGTGGGCAAGTTGTCAGGCAATTTGATGACAAACCGACAGTCGGTTGGCGCCAAGGTTTGCGTGTTGGTTCACGTTACCGCAAAATGCCGGCCTTTAAGCTTGACGCCGCTGCAACGGACTACTTTGGAACGTTGTTGTCATCGTGTACGAGGTGCCTGAAGGGGGGCAATCGATGCAACGTAAACCGGATTTACTATGGATTTTGGTGATTTTGTTTGGTCTGGGCGTCGTGACCACCGGGTATGCCCAAAGCTTGTGGTCGAACAAGACCGATGCTCCCGTTGAACTGGCTCAACAGCAGCCGCAACCGTTCAAGCGTTAACCCTTCTTCAAGACGCCGCTGCTCCAAGCGGCGTTTTTGCGACATACCACTGCTTGTCCGTGACGGTGCCAGCCAATGGCACATCCCAACTGGCCTGTGCCAATCGATCGACCTTCTGACATTCATGGGCCAGGCCCAGCAGCGTCGGCTTGCGCCAGTTTTGGCGGCGCGCCAGATACGCCAGGCTGCGGTCGTAGAACCCGCCGCCCATGCCCAGGCGGCCGCCGGCGTCATCGAACCCCACCAACGGCAGCAACACCAGGTCCAGCGCCCACACCTTGCGCTGGCGCTTGGCATTGACCCGTGGCTCCAGGATCCGAAAACGGTTGGGTAGCAGCTTTTCTCCAGGCTTCACGCGCTGGAACACCATCTTGGTGCGCGGCCAGGCGCTGAGCACCGGCAGGTACGTGGCCTTGCCCCGGCGCTGAGCGGCACGCAGCAGCAGGCGCGGATCGATTTCACCGTCCGTCGGTAGATATAAGGAAATATGTTTGGCCCGGCGAAACAGCGGGTGCTGTGCCAGTTGCCGATACAGGCCGTGGGCGGCTTGGCGCTGCTCGCTCGGCGTGAGGGCGCGGCGGGCTGTGCGCAACATGCGTCGAAGTTGCGGACGGGAAAGCGGCGCAGGTTCGGTCATGGATTTTCGGCTCATAAAACAATGCCAGTCCGGGGACTGGCATTGAGTTTGGGAATTCAGGCTCCCCGACAGAACCGCTGTCGACTAAGCCCTTGAACCCGAAAGTTCAAGGTGGAAGAAGCAGTAGGCTTTAAGGCTTTCCGTCTAGCGGACATGCACACCAGCCCAACGTGCAACTTCCAGGGTAGTGCGAATCGGCTCCGGGACATCGCCGACTGGCAAGCACGCCAGGGAGTGGGGCGAGTATACCTTAAACAGTCGCGGGGATCAGCCCTTGGGTTGCTCTGTGTCGCTGGAAAGCACCAGGTCGACACGTTCAAGCAGGTCACGCACCTGCTCGCGGGTCGAGCCGCTGGCCTGTACGTCAGGGCGTTCCTGCTTATGCAGCAGATCGTGGGTAATGTTCAGCGCGGCCATCACGGCGATACGATCGGCGCCGATCACTTTGCCGCTGCTGCGGATTTCACGCATCTTGCCATCCAGGTAGCGGGCGGCGCTCACCAGGTTATTGCGCTCTTCCTGGGGGCAGATGATCGAATATTCTTTGTCGAGGATCTGCACGGTGACGCTATTGCTTGAACTCATGAGTCTTGCTCCAGGGCCTTCAGGCGCGAAATCATCGATTCGACCTTACGCCGGGCGATTTCGTTTTTTTCAATGAGGTGAGCGCGTTCCTCGCGCCAGGTCTTTTCCTGAGCTAATAGGAGTCCGTTTTGACTCTTAAGTTGCTCGACCCGAGTAATTAGCAATTCGAGTCTGGCCATCAGCGCTTGCAGGTCGGTGTCTTCCATTGGGTTCCACTGGATTTTGTCTGATGAATGGCAACTGCAGGATAAACGATCTGACGCCCTTGATAGTCTTGGTACGTCTGCCGGTGCTAGGATACAGCGCTCCATTCTAGACATTGCGCCGTCTGGCGCCTAGCTCACCATGCCCATTAAGAACTCCCCGTACGACGCTTTTTCCACACTGTTGAGCACCAGCGGCCACCCTTGCTCGCCTGCCGAACTGCACGGCGTGTTGTTGGGCCGCAGCTGCACTGGCGTTGGCTTTGATGCCGACAACTGGCTGGCTGACGTGGCCGAGCTGCTGGAAACCGAACCGACCGACAACGTGCGCAACGCGCTGATCGGCCTGCAAGAGATGGTCAAGGGCGAGCTGACCGGTGATGACGTCACCGTGGTCCTGCTGCTGCCGACCGACGACGCGTCGCTTACCGAACGCGCCGCCGCACTGGGCCAATGGTGCCAGGGTTTCCTCCACGGTTTCGGCGTCAACGCCGGCGGCCTGGACCTGAGCATCGACGCCAAGGAAGTGCTGCAGGACCTCGCCGCGATCTCCCAAGTGCAAGACGCGCTGGAAGAATCCGAAGACGGCGAAGGCGACTACATGGAAGTCATGGAATACCTGCGCGTCGCGCCGTTGCTGCTGTTCACCGAGACCCGAAAGTCCGCTGAACCCGCCGCTCTTAAACCGTCGTTGCACTAAGGCCTTCGCCGCACTAAGAAAGGAAGTCCATCTGCCCATGATCCATATCCCCAAAGCGGAATACACCCGCCGCCGCAAGGCGCTCATGGCGCAGATGGAACCCAACAGCATTGCGATCCTGCCGGCCGCCGCCGTGGCCATCCGCAACCGTGATGTCGAGCACGTCTACCGCCAGGACAGCGACTTTCAGTACCTGAGCGGCTTCCCCGAACCGGAAGCGGTGATCGTGCTGATGCCCGGTCGCCAGCATGGCGAATACGTGCTGTTCTGCCGCGAACGCAACGCCGAGCGCGAACTGTGGGACGGCCTGCGCGCCGGCACCGAAGGCGCAATTCGCGAATTTGGCGCTGACGATGCGTTTCCCATCACCGATATCGACGACATCCTGCCCGGCCTGATCGAAGGCCGCGACCGGGTCTATTCAGCGATGGGCAGCAATGCTGAGTTCGACCGGCACGTGATGGAGTGGATCAACGTGATCCGCTCTAAAGCGCACCTGGGCGCCCAGCCGCCGAACGAATTTGTTGCCCTGGATCATCTGCTCCACGACATGCGCCTGTATAAATCGGCGGCAGAAGTGAAGGTGATGCGCGAGGCTGCGCGGATTTCCTGCGCCGCCCACGTCAAGGCGATGCAGGCCAGCCGCGCCGGTTTGCATGAGTTCAGCCTTGAAGCCGAGCTGGATTACGAGTTCCGCAAAGGCGGCGCGAAAATGCCCGCCTACGGCTCCATCGTCGCCGCCGGGCGCAACAGCTGCATCCTGCATTACCAGCAGAATGACGCGCTGCTCAAGGACGGCGACCTGGTATTGATCGACGCCGGTTGCGAGATCGATTGCTACGCCAGCGACATCACCCGCACCTGGCCGGTCAACGGCAGGTTTTCACCCGAGCAAAAAGCGATCTACGAGATTGTGCTGGCCTCCCAGGAAGCCGCCTTTGCCGAGATCGCGCCGAACAAACACTGGAACCAGGCCCATGAGGCCACCGTGCAGGTCATCACCGCCGGGCTGGTGAAGCTGGGATTGCTGCAAGGTGAGGTTGGTGAACTGATCGCCAGCGAAGCCTACAAGCCTTTCTATATGCACCGTGCCGGCCACTGGCTGGGCATGGATGTGCATGATGTGGGCGAGTACAAGGTGGGCGGTGAATGGCGGGTGCTGGAAGTCGGCATGGCGTTGACCGTGGAGCCGGGGATCTATATTTCGCCGGACAACCAGACCGTGGCGAAGAAATGGCGTGGCATTGGCGTGCGCATCGAGGACGACGTGGTAGTGACCAAGCAAGGCTGTGAAATCCTGACCGGCGGCGTGCCCAAGACCGTCGCCGAGATCGAAGCGTTGATGGCGGCCGCCCGATGAGCCGGGTCAACCTGGCCATTATCGGCGGTGGTCTGGTGGGCGCCAGCCTGGCGCTGGCGTTGCAGGCCGGGGCCAAGGCGCGGGGCTGGAAGATCGTGCTGATCGAACCTTTCGCACCGGGCGACAGCTACCAGCCAAGCTACGATGCGCGGTCGTCGGCGCTGTCGTTTGGCGCGCGGCAGATTTATCAGCGGTTGGGCATCTGGCAGGACATCTCCCGCCGCGCCGAGCCGATCAAGCAGATCCACGTGTCTGACCGTGGGCGGTTCTCTACTGCACGCTTGTCCGCCATGGAAGAGGGCGTGCCGGCCCTCGGCTATGTGGTGGAAAACGCCTGGCTCGGCCAATGCCTGTGGCAAGGCCTGGACAAAGACGTGGTCAGCTGGCGCTGCCCGGCGGAAGTCACGCGCATGGAACCGCTGCCCGACGGCTATCGCCTGATCCTCAACGATGAAACCGTGTTGGAATGCGACCTCGCCGTGCTCGCCGATGGCGGCCGTTCCGGGTTGCGCGAGCAATTGGGCATCGGCGTGAAGACCCGTCCGTATAACCAGAGCGCGCTCATCGCCAACATCACGCCCAGCGAAGCCCACAACGGCGAAGCCTTCGAGCGCTTCACCGACGATGGCCCGATGGCCTTGCTGCCGCTGCCGGACAACCGCTGCGCGCTGGTCTGGACCCGCATCGGCATGGACGCCCAGCGCCTGGCGGCACTCGACGAGCGCAGTTTCCTGAGTGAGTTGCAGGGCGTGTTTGGCTATCGCCTGGGCACCTTGAAGCAGGTTGGCGCACGCCATCTGTATCCGCTGACCCTGGTGGAAGCCGAAGAACAGGTGCGTTCCCACCTGGCGATCCTCGGCAACGCCGCCCACAGCCTGCACCCGATTGCCGGGCAGGGCTTCAACCTGTCCCTGCGCGATGCGAGCGCCTTGGCCGAGGCCTTGCTGGCCGGACCTGCGGTGCCGGGCGACCTGGCGACCTTGCAGGCCTACCGCGAGCGCCAGCGTATGGACCAGAAGCTGACCGTGGGATTCTCCGATCAGGTCACGCGCCTGTTTGGCAGTGCACAACCGTTGGTGGCGCTGGGCCGCAACATGGGCCTGCTGGGCCTGGATCTGTTGCCGCCGGCCAAGCGCTGGTTCGCCCGTCAGGCCATGGGCCTGGGCACGCGTCCCGATGCGTAAGTGGCTGGTGGCGCGGCTGGGCAAGGCACGCTTGCTGCGTTGGGTCATGACCCTGTATCCGCCATACCTGGGCGCTGGCGTCAGCGTGCAGCACATGAGCGCGGATTTTCGCCACGTCAAAGTGCGCATGGGCCTGGGCTGGTACAACCGTAATTACGTCGGCACGCAGTTCGGCGGTAGCCTGTATTCGATGGTCGACCCGTTCTACATGCTGATGTTGATGGAGAACCTGGGCCGCAATTACATCGTCTGGGACAAGGCCGCGAGCATCGACTTCATTTCGCCGGGCAAAGGCCCGGTGTATGCCGAATTTTTCATCGACGAGGCCTTGCTGGATGAGGTGCGTCGACAGACCGCTGGCGGCGAGAAATACCTGCCTCACCTCAAGGTCGAGATTCATGACGGCTCCGGCACCCTGGTGGCGCGGGTCGACAAAACCCTTTACGTGCGGCGCAAGCCGCCAGCGAGACAGGCTTAAAGCATGGACATGCGCGCAGATGTGCTGATTGTCGGGGCCGGAATGGTCGGAAGCGCCTTGGCGCTGGCGTTGCAGGGCAGTGGCCTGCAAGTGCTGCTGCTCGATGGCAGCCCGCTGAGCGTCAAGCCGTTCGACCGTGACGCGGCCTTTGAACCCCGCGTGAGCGCCTTGTCGGCCGCCAGCCAGCGCATCCTTGAGCGCCTGGGCGTGTGGGACGGCATTGTGTCGCGCCGCGCCAGCCCTTACGGCGAGATGCAAGTGTGGGACGGCAGCGGCACCGGGCAGATCCACTTTTCGGCCGCCAGCGTGCACGCCGAAGTGCTCGGGCACATCGTCGAAAACCGCGTGGTGCAGGATGCCTTGCTTGATCGCCTGCACGACTGCGACCTGGGCCTGCTGGCCAATGCGCGCCTGGAGCAGATGCGCCGCTCCGGCGATGACTGGCTGCTGACCCTGGCCGATGGCCGCACCTTGCGTGCGCCGCTGGTGGTGGCCGCCGACGGTGCCAACTCTGCGGTGCGTCGCCTGACCGGCACCGCCACCCGTGAATGGGATTACCTGCACAACGCCATCGTCACCAGCGTGCGCAGCAGCCAGCCGCACCAGCGCACGGCCTGGCAACGCTTTACCGATACCGGCCCGCTGGCGTTCTTGCCGCTGGTGCGCGATGGGCAGGAGGACTGGTGTTCGATCGTCTGGTCGACCACGCCGACTGAATCCGAACGCCTGATGACGTTGGATGATGAAAGCTTCTGCCGTGAACTGGAGCGCGCGTTTGAAGGACGCCTGGGCACGGTGGTCAGCGCCGATCCACGGGTTTGCGTGCCGTTGCGTCAACGTCACGCCAAGCGCTACGTGGCCGAAGGCCTGGCGTTGATCGGCGATGCAGCCCACGTGATCCATCCGCTGGCCGGGCAGGGCGTAAACCTGGGTTTCCTGGATGCGGCGGTGCTGGCCGACGTGTTGTTGTCGTCGACTGAACGCGGTGAGCGTCTGGCGGATGTGAAAGTGCTGAGCCGTTACGAGCGTCGGCGCATGCCCCACAACCTGGCGCTGATGGCCGCGATGGAAGGGTTTGAGCGTTTGTTCCAGGCCGACCAGCTGCCACTGCGCTGGCTGCGCAATGCCGGTTTGAAGTTGGTCGACCAGATGCCCGAAGCCAAGGCAGTGTTCGTGCGCCAAGCCCTCGGCCTGACCGGCGACCTCCCAGACCTCGCCAAAACCTTGAATTGAAATACGCCCACCTGTGGGAGGGGCGGTGCGACGACTCGACTTGCCCCCGATGAGGCCGTCCAGCCCAACTCAAATTCCAGCCATGCAACATCTGGTAACGCCTCCGCCGAGCGTTACCAAATGCCAGTCCCTATCATTTGCGCTCACTTTGCAAATGAGAGACCGCACCCATGTTGGCACCCAAGCGCCTCCTGACTGCCCTGGCACTCACCCTGATCGGCAGCACCACCGTGCAGGCAGCCGACGAAGTGGTGGTCTACTCCTCGCGCATCGACGAACTGATCAAGCCGGTGTTCGACGCCTACACCCAAAAGACCGGCGTCCAGGTCAAGTTCATCACCGACAAGGAAGCCCCGCTGATGCAGCGCATCAAGGCCGAGGGCGAAAACGCCACCGCCGACCTGTTGCTCACCGTGGATGCCGGCAACCTCTGGCAGGCCGAGCAAATGGGCATCCTGCAACCCTTCACCTCCAAGGTGATCGACAAGAACATTCCTTTGCAATACCGCTCGTCCACTCACGCCTGGACCGGCTTGAGCCTGCGTGCGCGGACCATCGCCTATTCCACTGACCGGGTAAAACCGGGCGACTTGACCACGTACGAAGCCTTGGCCGACAAGCAGTGGGAAGGCCGCCTGTGCCTGCGCACGGCGAAAAAGGTCTACAACCAGTCGCTGACCGCAACCCTGATCGAAACCCACGGCGCGGCCAAGACCGAAGAAATCGTCAAGGGCTGGGTGAATAACCTGTCTACCGACGTGTTCTCCGATGATATCGCGGTGCTGGAAGCCATTAATGCCGGCCAGTGCGACGTGGGCGTCGTCAACACCTACTACTACGGCCGCCTGCACAAGCAGAAGCCGGACCTGGCGGTGAAGCTGTTCTGGCCGAACCAGGGCGACCGTGGCGTGCATGTGAACCTGTCGGGCATTGGCTTGACCAAGCACGCGCCGCACCCGGAAGCCGCCAAGGCACTGGTGGAGTGGATGACCACGCCTGAAGCACAGAAGATCTTTGCCGATGTGAACCAGGAATTCCCGGCCAACCCGGCAGTGCCGCCGTCGGCTGAAGTCGCTGCCTGGGGCAAGTTCGTGGCCGACACCTTGCCGGTGGAAGTGGCGGGCAAGCGTCAGGCAGAAGCCATTCGCCTGATGGATCGCGCCGGTTGGAACTAAGTACAATTTGTAGGACGCCGTAGATCAAAATGTGGGAGGGGGCTTGCCCCCGATGGCGAAGTGTCAGTCTACTCATCATTGACTGGTCCACCGCTATCGGGGCAAGCCCCCTCCCACATTGGCATGTGCTGTTTTCAAGTTATTCATCTGACGAGAGCTGACCTTTGGCCCACCCCGCCCAACGCCGCTGGTACCTGCCGGTCTTCAGCGTCGCCGCTTTGGTGCTGCTGCCGCTGAGCGTGCTGTTGCTGTCCTGGCAAAGCATCGACCAGCAGATCTGGTCCCACCTCTGGGAAACCCAGATGCCCCGCCTGCTGGGCAATACCCTGACGCTGGTACTGGGCGTCGGCGTCGGCGTAACCCTGCTGGGCGTCAGCCTCGCCTGGCTTACCAGCCTTTGCGAATTCCCCGGACGGCGCTGGCTCGACTGGGCGCTGATGCTGCCGTTTGCCATTCCCGCCTATGTGCTGGCGTTCGTGTTTGTCGGCCTGCTGGATTTCGCAGGCCCCGTGCAGACCCTGTTGCGGGAATGGTTTGGCACAGGCCTGCGCCTGCCTCGCGTGCGCTCCACGAGTGGCGTGATCATCGTGTTGGTGCTGGTGTTCTACCCTTACGTCTACTTGCTGGCGCGCACGGCGTTCCTGGCTCAGGGCAAAGGCTTGATGGAAGCGGCGCGTGTACTTGGGCAATCACCGTGGCAAGCGTTCTGGCGCGTGGCACTGCCGATGGCGCGGCCGGCGATTGGCGCGGGTGTGGCTCTGGCGCTGATGGAAACCCTGGCGGATTTCGGTGCGGTTTCGGTGTTCAACTTCGATACATTCACCACTGCGATCTATAAAACCTGGTACGGCTTTTTCAGTCTTTCCAGCGCAGCCCAACTGGCCAGTCTGTTGCTGCTGGTGGTGATGCTGGTGCTGTACGGCGAGCGGCGCGCCCGTGGCGCGAGTCGTTCCGGTAATGAGCGGCCTCGGAGCAAGGCGCTATACCACTTGCGCGGGTTTAAGGCCGCTGCCGCCAGCGCGTGGTGCGGGCTGGTGTTTGCGTGTGCCTTTGTCATTCCGGTGCTGCAGTTGATCGTCTGGTTCTGGCAGCGCGGCCGGTTCGACCTGGATGAGCGTTATTCGGGCCTGATCGTCCATACGCTTTATCTCGGAGGCATTGCGGCACTGATCACGGTCAGCGTGGCGTTGGTGTTGGCTTTCGCCAACCGTCTGGCGCCAACTCGGGTGATTCGCTCCGGTATCAGCCTGGCCAATGTTGGCTATGCGTTGCCGGGTTCGGTGCTGGCGGTGTCCATCATGCTGGCGTTCAGCTATCTGGACCGGGAACTGGTAGTCCCGCTTGCCGGCAAGCCGTTGCTGCTGGGCAGCCTGTCTGCGCTGGTGTTGGCGTATCTGGTGCGTTTTCTGGCGGTGGCCTATGGGCCGCTGGAAAACAGCCTGGCGCGGATCCGGCCTTCATTGCCGGAAGCGGCGCGTAGTTTGGGGGTGAGTGGGCCGCGACTGTTTTGCAAAGTGTATCTGCCGCTGTTGCTGCCCGGCACCCTGAGTGCCGCGCTGCTGGTGTTTGTGGATGTGCTCAAGGAAATGCCCGCGACTCTGCTGATGCGCCCGTTCGGCTGGGACACCCTGGCGGTACGGATCTTTGAAATGACCAGCGAAGGCGAGTGGGCACGGGCTTCGCTGCCGGCATTGACATTGGTGCTGGTGGGCCTGTTGCCAGTGATCGGGTTGATCCGACGCTCCGCCCGACCAATCGGCTAGGTGTCAGTCCTACGGCTTGAGGCTACAATGCGCGGCATTCGGTGCGCTCCGCCTTTCGGATCGGGTCGCTGTACGTGGCTGAAGCCCTTGTAATTCAAGGTCTTCAGCACGAATAGCAACGCTGCGCACCTTCGCCAAGCCCGGAAGGAGAAACCCATGGGACAGCGTACGCCTCTGTATGACCTGCATCTCGCCCTCGGCGCGAAAATGGTCGATTTTGGCGGTTGGGATATGCCTTTGCATTACGGCTCGCAAGTTGAAGAACACCATCAGGTGCGACGCGACTGCGGGGTGTTCGATGTATCTCATATGACCGTGATCGACGTCACCGGCCCCCAGGCCAAGGAATGGCTCCAGTACCTGCTGGCCAATGATGTCGAACGATTGCATGGCTGTGGCCGTGCGTTGTACAGCGCCATGCTCAACGAGCAGGGTGGCGTGGTGGACGACATGATCGTCTATCGCATTGAAGCCGGGTACCGACTGGTGGTCAACGCCGCCACCCGTGACCAGGACATGGCCTGGATGCAGGCGCAAGTGGGCAGCCATCAAGTGCAATTGGCCGAGCGGCCCGAGTTGGCCATGCTAGCCATTCAAGGCCCCCATGCCCGGCAGAAGATTGCCGAGTTGGTTACCCAGTCCCGCAGCACCCTGATTCACCAGCTCAAGCCTTTTGAAGGCCAGGCCGACGGCGATTGGTTTATTGCCCGCACGGGTTATACCGGCGAAGACGGTCTGGAGATTGTCCTGCCTGCCGATCAGGCACCGGGATTTTTCAACGATCTGGTAGGGGCCGGTATCTCGCCTATCGGCCTCGGCGCACGGGATACCCTGCGTCTGGAAGCCGGTATGAACCTGTACGGCCAGGATATCCACCAGGACGTTTCACCCCTGGCGGCCAACATGGCCTGGAGCATCGCCTGGGAACCGGCCGGGCGTGATTTCATCGGCCGTGCGGCGCTGGAGGCCGAGTTGGCTGAAGGTGTGCAGTTCAAACTGGTGGGGCTGGTGCTGGAAGAACGCGGAGTTTTACGCGCTCACCAGGTGGTTCGTATCGCCAATGTTGGCGAAGGAGAGATCACCAGTGGTAGTTTCTCCCCTACGCTGAGCAAATCCATTGCCTTGGCGCGTGTACCGACGGCGACGGCCGATCGGGCCGAAGTGGAAATCCGCGGCAAGTGGTACCCGGTTCGAGTGGTCAAACCGACCTTCGTGCGCCATGGCAAAACCTTGATCTAACTATTTCCGGCAGGCCGATGGCCGCTGACACTACTTCTGAGGACACAGACTATGAGCGATATCCCTGCGGACCTGCGTTTTGCCGAAAGTCATGAATGGGCCCGTCTGGAAGCTGACGGCACCGTGACCGTCGGGATCTCCGACCATGCCCAGGAAGCGTTGGGGGATGTGGTGTTTGTTGAGCTGGCCGAAGTCGGCGCCACGTTCGAGGCTCAAGGCCAGGCAGGCGTGGTTGAGTCGGTGAAGGCCGCTTCGGATATCTACTCTCCGATTGCCGGTGAAGTGATTGCGGTCAACGAAGCGCTGGGTGGCAGCCCTGAGCTGCTGAACTCCGACCCTTACGGCGCCTGGATCTTCAAGCTCAAGCCAAACGACAAGGCTGATCTGGATAAACTGCTGGATGCCGCCGGCTACGCAAAAGCCATCGGCGAGTAAGGCAAGACCCATGCGGGAGGGGCCAAGCCCCTCCCGCATTGATTGGTGAGTGCCTAGTTCGCTTTCAGAACTGTCTTGACTGCCGCCACCGACCGCTCCACATCTGCCTCTGTCATTGCCGTAAACATCGGCAGCGACACGATCAAACGCCCGACTTTCTCCGCCACCGGGAACATGCCTTCCTTGAAACCCTGCGCCCGATACAGGCTCAGCAGGTGAATCGGTGGGTAGTGATAGCCAATGCCGACACCATGAGCCTGCATCCGCTCCATGAAGGTTGCGCGGGCCGGCTGGCCGTCCTGACGCTCCGGCAATACCAGTTGGAACAGGTGCCAATTGCTGTTTTCGAAGTCGGCGGGTGGCAGTTGTGCGCCGTATTGCTCTTCAAAGTCACTGCCGAAACACTTGAAGTAGTGCCGCGCCAGGTTTTGGCGGTGGGCAGTGATCTTCTCAATATTGGCAAACTGCCCCAGGCCGATGGCCGCAGCGATATCGGTCATATTGAACTTGCCGCCCAGTACATCCACATCCAAGCCGTCGAAGCCGGTACGGGTGACGCCCTGCAGGCGGTATTTTTCTGCCAGGCGTGCTTCTTCGGCATTATTCAACACCAGGCAACCGCCCTCGGACGAGGTGATGTTCTTGTTGGCCTGGAAGCTGAACGACACGAAGTCCCCGGTGGCGCCGATGCGCTCGCCGTCCCAGCTGGAGCCCAGCGCCTGGGCGGCGTCTTCGACGATGCGCAGGTTGTACTTTTTGGCCAGCGCGTACAGCATCGGCATATCCAACGGCAGCCCGGCCAGGTACACGGGGATGATGGCCTTGGTGCGCGGGGTGATCGCGGCTTCAACCTGGCCCAGGTCGATATTGCGGGTGATGGGGTCGATATCGGCGAACACCGGCGTGGCCCCCACTTCCAAAATCACGTTGGCAGTCGCCACCCAGGAGATCGGTGTGGTGATGACTTCATCCCCTGGCCCTATACCCGCGATGCGCAAGGCAATCTCCATGGTGCAGGTGCCCGAGTTGAAGGTGCGCACGGGGCGCCCGCCAAAGTATTCCGACAGTTGCGCCTCGAACGCCTGCACTTTTGGCCCGCTGGTGATCCAGCCCGAACGCAATACATCGCCCACCGCCGAAATGGTGGCTTCATCAATGGTGGGTTTGGAGAACGGCAGAAAGGGCAGTTGGCTCATAACGACGAAGGCATCCGTTTCAGGTTGGCGATGAGTACAGGAGGTATCAGTACCGGCATGGTTGCACGGCCTGACTGAATATAGCCTGTCGCCTGTGAATGAATCGTCATGCAGCGGGCAAAAAAAATGCCGCTTCGAAAGCGGCATTTTTCAGAGTGTGGATATCACTCGGTGACAGCGTTTTTAGCGAGGATAGCGTTAGCCAGCTCCATATCCGTGGCCTGCAGGCCAGGGTTGTCGGCGCGGACTTTCTGCATGGCGGCTTCCAGGTACGGGCCGCGGATGCCGCCATCGCTGGCAACAAAGCTGCCGGCGTCGTCTTGTGCGGCAACGACCAGTTTGTGGTCCTTGAAGGTCAGGTACGTCGAGCCGGTGGTGGCGCCCGACGAGATGACATTGCGCCAGAAACTGTCGGCCATGGCTGAACCGACAGGAAGGGAAAGCACAGCGAGGGTAGCGACAGCATATTTGAGACGCATGATGAGTGACTCCGGGTGGGTGATCTGTACCGTTTGATTGTAGTTAGCCCAACCGAGTTCCATCACTGACTAAACAGTTTCTACCTTCAAAATCACGCCATCCAGGCCAACCACCCGGACTTGAGCGCCCACAGGGCTGTCAGGCCCGGTCACCATCCATACACCATCACCGATCCTTACCTTGCCCCGACCGCCCACGATCGCCTCATGCACCACGAATACGCGGCCGACCAGCTCCGAGCCGCGCTCGTTGAGCCCTGGTTGGTCGCTGGCCTTGGCGCTGCTGCGCTGGCGTTTCCACCAGTACACCGCCGTCAATATCGACAATACGGCGAACAGCAGCAGTTGCCACTCCAGCCCCAGTGGTGGCACCAGGAACTTGATCACGCCCACCGCAGCCGCTGCGATACCCATCCACAGCAGGTAACCACCGGCGCCGAATACCTCAAGAATCAACAGCACTGTACCCAGCGCCAGCCAATCCCAGAATGAAAGGTGCTGCAGGAAATCCCACATGGCGAGTGCCTCAGCCTTTCTTGTTATCGAATGTGGCCTTGACGATCTCGCCGATGCCGCCGACCGCGCCGATCACTTGGCTGGCTTCAAGCGGCATCAGGATGACCTTGCTGTTATTGGCCGAGGCCAGTTTGCCGAGGGCGTCGATGTATTTTTGCGCAACGAAGTAGTTGATGGCCTGCACGTTACCGGTAGCGATGGCCTCGGAAACAACCTGTGTCGCACGGGCCTCAGCCTCTGCTTGACGCTCACGGGCTTCAGACTCCAGGAACGCGGCTTGGCGTCCACCTTCAGCTTCAAGAATCTGTGCCTGCTTCTTGCCTTCGGCAGTCAGGATCGCCGACGCCCGCAGGCCCTCGGCCTCAAGGATTTGTGCACGTTTGATCCGCTCGGCTTTCATCTGTCCGGACATGGCAGCCATCAGGTCGGCGGGCGGGCTGATGTCCTTGATCTCGATACGGGTGATCTTGATGCCCCACGGAGCAGTGGCTTCATCCACGGTTCGCAGCAGTTTTTCGTTGATGCCGTCACGCTGGCTGAGCATGGCATCCAGCTCCATGGAGCCCAGGACGGTACGGATATTGGTTTGCAGCAGGTTGCGGATGGCGTGTTCGAGGTTGTTGACCTCGTAGGCGGCCTGGGCGGTATTGACCACCTGGAAGAAGCACACAGCGTCGATCTGCACGGTGGCGTTGTCGGCGGTGATGACTTCCTGGGGTGGAATATCCAGCACGCTTTCCATCACGTTGATCTTGCGACCGATGCGGTCCATGACCGGGATGATGATGTTCAGGCCGGGCTTGAGGGTGTTGGTATAACGGCCGAAACGCTCGACCGTCCATTGGTAGCCCTGAGGTACCACCTTGAAGCCCATGAATAATATGGCGGCGGCCAAACCTACGAAAAGAAGCAGTACGGTTCCGATCTGCATAGCGATTCCCTATCTGATGGTGTCAGTTAAACGGCGTTCGGCCGATTGTAACGGGGTTGTCACCGATAAGAACGCTTTCAGCGAGCTGTAATCAAAGGATTTGTTACCGAGTCCCCAGGCGTTACTCGCAACACTTCGGCCATTGTGGTCAGCCCCGCTTGCGCCTTGCTCACTCCGGCCATGCGCAGGCTGCGCATGCCCTGCGCAACAGCTGCCCGGCGCAGGGTCTGCACGTCGGCGCCGGGAGTGATCAGTGCCTTGATCGACTCATCCAATACCATGACTTCGTAGACCCCTGCGCGTCCCCGATACCCGCTGTTGCGGCATTCCCCACACCCAATGGCCTCGTGGACATCGCCCGTCGAGTGCTTGCAATGAGGACACAGCACTCGCACCAAGCGCTGCGCCATGACGCCCAACAGGGTGGCCTTGATCAAATAATGAGCGATACCCAGCTCCTGCAAGCGGCTGATAGCGCTGGGCGCATCGTTGGTGTGCAGCGTCGATAGCACCAAGTGCCCGGTAAGCGCGGCCTGGATCGCCATTTCTGCGGTTTCCTGGTCGCGAATCTCGCCGATCATGATGATGTCCGGGTCCTGGCGCAGCAGGGCGCGGATACCGCTGGCGAAGGTCAGGTCGATGTTGTGCTGCACCTGCATCTGGTTGAACGCCGGCTCGACCATCTCGATCGGGTCTTCCACCGTGCACAGGTTGAGTTCCCGTGTCGCCAGTTGCTTGAGCGTGGTGTAAAGGGTGCTGGTTTTGCCTGAGCCGGTAGGGCCGGTGACCAGGATGATGCCGTTGCTCTGGCTCGTCATGGCGTGCCAGCGCTGCTGGTCCTCGGTGGACAAACCCAGCCGGTCAAAATCCTTGAGCAGCACTTGGGGGTCGAAAATCCGCATCACCAGTTTTTCGCCGAAGGCCGTCGGCAACGTCGACAGACGCAACTCAACTTCCGCACCGGCCGGGCTTTTGGTTTTGACCCGGCCGTCCTGGGGTTTGCGCTTTTCTGCCACGTTCATCCGGCCCAGGCTTTTCAGGCGGCTGACCACTGCCATCGTCACCTGGGGTGGAAATTGGTAGACGTCGTGCAGCAGCCCATCAATGCGAAAACGCACCCGGCCCTGCTCACTGCCAGGCTCGATATGAATATCACTGGCCCTTTGGGCGAAGGCGTATTGCAACAGCCAGTCGACGATATTGACGATATGCGCGTCATTGGCGTCCGGCTCCTGTTCGCTGGCGCCCAGGTTGAGCAACTCGAAATTCCCAGGCACTGCGACCTTTTGATCCGCACCGCTGACGGACTTCGCCAACCGGTAAAACTCGCTGATACACCGCTGAATGTCCTGGGGGTTGGCAACCACGCGCTGGATCGACCGCTTGAGCACTTGCGCCAGCCCGGACTCCCAACTGCTGACGTGGGGCTGGGCACTGGCGACGGTGACGGTGTGCTTATCCACAGCCACGGCCAGAATGGCGTGGCGCTGGGCGAACGCGTGGGACATCAGCGGCACCACCGTTGCGACATCGATCTTCAGCGGGTCGATACGCAGGTAAGGTTGCCCGACATGCCGGGCCAGCCATTGGGTCAGGGTTTCCAGGGACGGCCCATGGGCAGAGATGCACTCTAACGGGTGCTGGGTGTCGCTGGCCGGCATCGCCGATAACCGCTGCGCGGTGTCGGGGGTTATCAAACCGTTCGCTACCAAGTCCGGCAGCAACGCATGCAGTTCCAATCGCTGATCAACAGCCATGTAGGGAATCCTGGGTAGCCTTGGATGAAATTTCAGGCTAGCCAGCCCCTGGATTTCCTCCTCCCAGCGTGTGTTGCAGGTCTTTACTGAGCGGCTGCAACCATCGCCGCAGGCCCCACGCAATCAGCCGGCCACAGGTCCAGCGCGCACACGCTGATCAGGTTTCGAATCTTTTCACCGATGACCTGGGCCCGATGCCAGCTCAAGCCATCGATCACGATATCGATGCTCAGCAGGTCGTCTTCCCGGTTCACGCTGACGTGCCGAGGGGTCAGAAATTGCAGCGCAAAGTAGTTGAGTACCCGGCACAACACATCGGGCTCCGCCTCGGCGACGATCTGGTAATGCGCCTCGCAATGAGCGCTGGTGACAGCCCACGCATCGACGCGGGCAGCAGGGTGAGTGGTTTCAACGGCGTGCATGCTGACTCTCCAGATTCGACTGGAGGAATTTTTACATTCGCCAACGGAGATTTCTTATCTAAGATTGGCTTTATATGCGCAAAATCGAATAGATCAATTCAATATTACGAAAGTGAAAGGTATTTTTATGCACAGCGAGTTGGACGTCTACGACCGTCGCATCCTGGCCCTGTTGCAAGAGGACGCTTCGCTCTCCAGCGCACAGATCGCCGAACAGGTGGGATTGTCCCAGTCGCCATGCTGGCGGCGTATTCAGCGGCTCAAGGAGGAGGGCGTTATCCGCGGCCAGGTGACGCTGTTGGATCGCAAGAAGATTGGCCTCAACACGCAGATTTTTGCCGAGGTCAAACTCAACGCCCACGGCCGATCCAACTTCACTGAGTTCACCGACGCGATTCGCGGCTTTCCAGAAGTATTGGAGTGTTATGTGCTGATGGGGGCGGTGGATTTTCTGCTGCGCATCGTGACGTCGGACATCGAGGCGTACGAGCGGTTTTTCTTTGAGAAGTTGTCGATGGTGCCGGGGATTCAGGAGGTCAACTCGATTGTGGCGTTGTCGGAGATCAAGTCCACCACCAGCCTGCCAGTATTGCGCTGACAGGGAAGGCCTCATCGCGGGCAAGCCCGGCTCCCACAGGAGAATGCACTCCATCGTGGGAGCGGGCTTGCCGCGATAGCGATCTTACAGACGCAGCAGGGTCTTCCAGGCCCGGTTCTGATACACCGCAATTGCCTGGTGCATCCGCGCATCCAGCGACTCATCGGTAATCGGCTGGTTGGCCAGTTGCGCCAACTTGTTCAGCTCGCCGTACAAGCGGTCCAGCTCCGGAATGTCCACCACCTGGCGTGCATGGTGCAGCCACGCCTGGATGCGTTCGATACGCGGCAGTTGCTCGGCCAGGTCTTCCGGCTGCTGCTGGTAGCGTGGCAGTTGCAGGGCGACGGCGTCCTCGGCCAGCAGGCGCGGCAGCCAGTTGGTGATTTGCGCAGCGCCCTGGCGGTTGCCACGCACGTTGCGATCGGCAGTCCAGGTGCGAGCCAGCAGCCAGCGCGACAGGTTCAGTGAGAACAGGCCCCAGCGCACGTCGTCCAATTCTTCGACGAACTGCTCCGGCGCAGCTTTGCGGATGTCTTCATCGTCGTCACCGGCCTGGACCAGCGGGCGCCAGTCTTCCAGCAACGCATCGAGTACGCTGCGCAGTTCGCTGGTGGATTGACGCGGTGCGGCCTGGCCGAGGCTGCCGATCAGGGCGCGCAGTTCGCCGAGGTTGTCGACCCAGTCTTGCAGCAGGCGCCAGTGGCCATTGAAACGGTATTGCTCAGCCAGGCGCTGGCTGCTGCCCAGCAGGTGCCACATGATCGCGGCGAAGGCATCGTCCAGCGGCATTTCGGCGTGGATCTGCGGCGCCGGCAGGCTCAGGGAGTAGCTGCTGGCGTCATAAAGACGGTAGCCGCGCTCGGCCTTGCTGATATCGCAGGGCATCAGGGCCAGGGTCGCGGCCAGCTCGGCGGCCAGCTCCAGCAGGGCCGCCGGTTCGCCTTCGCGCAGTTCCAGTTCCAGCTCGCAGATTTCTTCTTTCTGCTTGCCGACCACCACGTGGCCCAGGTCCAGGGCGGCTTCGATCACAACTTTGGCCTTGCCGCGACCCCAGGCGATTTCGGCGCGTTCACGCACGAAGTCGGTGGTGAAGATCGGCTTGAGGGTCTTTTTGTCCAGCTCGGACAGTTGCTCGGGCCAGCATTCGCCGTCGAGCTTCTTCACGTCGAGCTTGGCTTTGGGCAGGTCCCAGTTGTACTCGTTGCGCTCCGACAAGCCGGCGATGCTCTGACCACGGGTCTTGAGGGTCTGGATAATCTCGTCACCGTCCTTGCGCAGGCGCAGGGCGACTTTGGCCTGGGCCAGGTCGCGCTCGGGGGTGTCGAAGTATTGGTTCATCAACTCACGGCGTTCCCAGCCACTTTTGTTGCGTTTTTTCAGTAACGGGTGCTCACGCAGCGCGGCGAGTGTTTCGCGGCTGACGCGGAGCTTGATTTCGGTTTCTTTCTGCATGGCCGGAAAATCCAGGATCGGGAGCGCAGCCGGGGAAAAGTGTGGCTGCCAAGGTCGTGCAGTGTACAGGACTGAGCCCGGCAACGTGCCGCAACGGTTTATTGTGTCGTGCAGATGGCTCTATAGTGGGGCTCATCCGGGAAGTTGAGAGACCGCGCATGCCGTTACCGTCCATGAAAGAGCAGTTCGCCGCCTTGATTGCCGCGCCCTCGGTCAGTTGCACCCAAGCGTCTCTCGACCAGACCAACCGCCCGGTGATCGATTTGCTCGCCAGTTGGCTGGGAGACCTGGGTTTTGCCATCGACATCCAGCAAGTCAGCCCCGGCAAGTTCAACTTGCTGGCCAGCTTCGGCAGTGGCCCTGGTGGGCTGGTGCTGGCCGGTCATAGCGACACGGTCCCTTATGACGCCGCGCTGTGGAAAACCGATCCGCTCAAACTGACGGAAGTCGACGGCCGCTGGGTAGGATTGGGCAGTTGTGACATGAAGGGCTTTTTCGCCCTGGCCATCGAGGCGGTGTTGCCGTTGCTGGACCAACCCTTCAAGCAACCGTTGCTGATCCTCGCCACCTGCGATGAAGAAAGCTCCATGTCCGGTGCCCGTGCGCTGGCCGAAGCGGGGCGCCCGCTGGGCCGTGCGGCGGTGATCGGCGAGCCCACGGGGCTCAAGCCGATCCGTCTGCACAAAGGCGTGATGATGGAGCGCATCGACATTCTTGGGCGTAGTGGCCATTCGTCGGACCCCAGCCTGGGCCACAGCGCCCTTGAAGCCATGCACGATGCCATCGGCGAACTGCGTGGCCTGCGTCTGCTCTGGCAGCGCGAGTACCGCAACCCGCAGTTCAGCGTGCCGCAACCGACCATGAACTTCGGTTGTATCCACGGCGGCGACAACCCCAACCGCATTTGCGGCCAGTGCTCCCTGGAGTTTGACCTGCGGCCCTTGCCGGGTATGGATCCCGAGGTGTTGCGCGCCGCCATCCGGCAGAAGCTCGAACCCCTGGCCGAACGGCATCAGGTGAAGATTGACTACGCGCCGCTGTTCCCCGAAGTGCCGCCGTTTGAACAACCGGAAGATGCCGAGCTGGTGCGGGTTGCGCAACGATTGACCGGTCATCTTGCCGAAGCAGTGGCGTTCGGCACCGAAGCGCCTTATCTTCAGCGCCTTGGTTGTGAAACCCTGGTGCTCGGCCCCGGCGATATCGCCTGCGCCCACCAGCCGGGCGAATACCTCGAAATGTCACGCTTGACGCCTACAGTGCGTCTATTGCGGGAACTGATCGAACATTACTGCCTGAAACCTGCATAAATTAACCCCTGCCTGTTCGTACATAGAAGGAGAGCGAGCGTGTCGCCAAGCCTGTTCCGACGATAACCATCAGCCCGCTGTGCGTTTTCACGATCCTTCCTTTTTTGGCTGCTTTTTATTACAGGCCCAGGTGTTATGCCCGAATACGTCAATTGGCTTCGTCACGCTTCGCCCTACATCAACGCCCACCGCGACTGCACCTTTGTAGTCATGCTGCCTGGCGACGGTGTGGACCATCCCAACTTCGGCAATATCGTCCACGACCTGGTGCTGCTCCACAGCCTGGGCGTGCGGCTAGTGCTGGTTCATGGCTCGCGCCCACAAATCGAAGCGCGCCTTGAAGCACGTGGCCTGGTCCCGGCTTATCACGAAGGCATGCGCATCACCGACGCGCCGACGCTGGAGTGTGTGATTGACGCGGTCGGCCACTTGCGTATCGCTATTGAAGCGCGCTTGTCGATGGACATGGCCTCATCGCCGATGCAGGGTTCGCGCCTGCGGGTGGCCAGCGGCAACCTCGTCACGGCGCGTCCGATCGGCGTGCTCGAAGGCGTGGATTACCACCACACCGGCGAAGTGCGTCGGGTCGACCGCAAGGGCATCAACCGCTTGCTGGACGAGCGATCCATCGTGCTGCTATCGCCATTGGGTTACTCGCCCACCGGTGAGATCTTCAACCTGGCCTGCGAAGACGTCGCCACCCGCGCCGCCATCGACCTGGGTGCCGACAAACTGCTGCTGTTCGGCGCCGACCTGGGCCTGATCGATGAAAATGGCCGGTTGGTGCGCGAACTGCGTCCGCAACAAGTGCCGGCTCACCTGCAACGCCTGGGTAGCAGCAACTACCAGGCCGAGTTGCTTGACGCGGCGGCCGAGGCTTGCCGGGGCGGGGTAGGGCGCAGCCATATCGTCAGCTACGCCGAAGATGGCGCGCTGCTCACCGAGCTGTTTACCCGCGATGGCGGCGGCACCTTGGTGGCCCAGGAGCAATTCGAACTGGTGCGCGAGGCGGCGATTGAAGACGTCGGTGGTTTGCTCGACCTGATCAGCCCGCTGGAAGAACAAGGCATCCTGGTACGCCGTTCGCGGGAAGTGCTGGAGCGTGAGATCGAGCAGTTCAGCGTGGTCGAGCGCGAAGGCATGATCATCGCCTGTGCGGCGCTGTATCAGATTGCCGATTCGGATGCGGGTGAGTTGGCGTGCCTGGCGGTGAACCCGGAGTATCGCCATGGCGGGCGTGGTGATGAGTTGCTCGAACGCATTGAAACGCGTGCCCGGGCCCAAGGCTTGAAAACCTTGTTCGTCCTCACCACCCGTACCGCTCACTGGTTCCGTGAGCGTGGTTTTGTACCAAGCACCGTCGACCGGCTGCCGTCGGCGCGGGCGTCGCTGTACAACTACCAGCGTAATTCGAAGATCTTCGAAAAGGCGCTGTAAGCCTGATCTTCAACGCGCTGAGGATCCAAATGTGGGAGGGGGCTTGTCCCCGATGAGGGAGTGTCAGTCACCTAATGAGCGACTGATACACCGCCATCGGGGGCAAGCCCCCTCCCACATGTTTGAGCGCATTTATTCCTTGGCGAATTTGTCGGTCACGAAGGCCGAATATATTGATTTGCGCCGATACGATGAACGCGACAATGGGGAGATTGCGCGAGGCAGCTGCTGCCAGCGGGCTGGAACCGAGGTTGCCGATGGTCAAATCGGCGGCTTGGACAGCACAAGAAATTATTAGTGACACAAAAACTGTAACAAATTGACGGGAGGATATGCGTTTGGCCATGATGGCGTCGCCTTTTTGATCGTGGGTGACGTATGCAACAGGGCGATCACACTAATCGATCTAAAAAAGCGCTAACAAATACCCTTTAGGAATTAGCTTATGGAGCGGCTGGTCTACCCTGACCTGTCCGAATCATGCAAAGGCTTATTCCTGGATCGTATGAAAAAGAATGAAATAATTCTTTTTGGGTGTATGAAAAACTCATTACCCTGCAGGGACCAAATCAACTGCGATTAGACGAAGGTAGTAGACACACAAGGTTACGATTGACTTGTCAGTCACTATCCGGTGGTAATCGCGCATCTGTGGATCGAGGGCGTCAGACCCGAGACCGAAGAAATACAAAAATTAGAAATGAGAGGAGCGGTACATGAATAAGTCCACCTTGGCTTTGGCTGTAGCTTTGGGCGCGATCGCCCAGCAAGCAGGCGCTGCCGGTTTTATCGAAGACAGCAAGGCCACACTGGGGCTGCGTAACTTCTATATCAATACTGATAACCGTGATGGCGCTACCAAAGCGGCCGGCGCGCAGAACAAGTCGGAAGAGTGGGGCCAAGCTTTCGACCTGCGCTTCATCTCCGGTTACACCCAAGGCACCGTGGGCTTCGGTCTTGACGCCATCGGCCTGCTGGGCGTGCGTCTGGATTCGGGCGGCGGCACCAACGGCGCCAGCGCCAAGACCGCTACCAACTACGGTTCGTACGGCGGCACGGTTTTCCCGAGCAAGTCCAACGGCGAAGCCGTTGATAACTATTCCAGCCTGGGCCTGACTGCCAAAGCCAAGATCTCCCAGACAGAACTGAAGCTCGGTACCCTGCAACCTAAGCTACCGGTCATCGTGACCAACGACGGTCGCCTGCTGCCTCAGACCTTCCAAGGTGGCCAGATCACTTCTGGCGACATCAAGGACCTGACACTCGTTGCCGGTCAGATTGAAAAGGCCAAGGGTCGTAACTCCAGCAACGTTGAAAACCTGTCCATCGCAGGTGCCAACGGTCGTACCGCCAGCGGTCGCGACAGCAACAAGTTCTACTATGCCGGTGGTGACTACAAAATCACCAAAGATCTGACTGCCCAGTACTACTATGGCAATCTGGATCAGTTCTACAAACAGCACTTCCTGGGTCTGCTGCACAACTGGGCGATCGGTCCTGGCGTGTTGAAGACCGACTTGCGCTACTTCAACAGCCGTGCTGATGGTAACAACAGCAACGACGCCAACTACTTCACCACTGGTGACTACGGCACTAACGCCGCAGGCAATAACATCGTCAAAGGTAAAGTCGACAACAACTTGTACAGCGGCTTGTTCCTGTACTCGGTGGCAGGGCACACCTTCGGTGGCGGTTACCAGGTCAGCAACGGCGACAGCGACTTCCCATGGCTGAACCAGGGCGACGGTTCGTCTGCTTACCTGACCACTGACTCGCAGATCTCCAAGTTCGCCCGTGCCGGTGAGCGTACCTGGCAGGTTCGCTACGCTTACGATTTCGCCAAGGTTGGCGTACCTGGTTTGACCGCTGGTGTGGTCTACCTGCGTGGCGACGACATCGATACCCGCGGTGCCGTCGGCGCTACAAGGCCGCAACCGACTGTGAACTCCAATGGCGCGAACGAGTGGGAACGTGACATCACTGTTGCCTACGTTGTACCGGAAGGCACGTTCAAGAACGTTGGTGTGGCGTGGAAAAACGCCATGTGGCGCAACGACATCGCTGGCCAGCGTAATCAGGACGAAAACCGCCTGATCGTCAGCTACTCGCTGCCACTGTTGTAAGACTGTAAAAACCTTGCCCGGCGCAACGCCGGGCAAGGTGTCTTGCTTTCAAGTCGGGCTAAACCCCCGCAAGCCCTTCCTGAACCCCTCTTTGTACAGCGTCTCAAGGCCTTCTCGAACCTTGGAGCCGATGGTGCGCCTCACTCTTTGCCGCGTCCAATGAACCCTTTTTTAATATTCCTATATCGTCTAGATAAATCGATATTTATTCTTTTTAAATCATCCACAATCCATGCACAGTGGGCTCCATAAGCACTCACCAGGAGCCACACCATGAGCCTAAGACTGGGCGATATCGCCCCCGACTTCGAACAGGATTCCAGCGCCGGCAAGATTCGTTTCCACGAATGGTTGGGCGATAGCTGGGGTGTGTTGTTTTCCCACCCGGCGGACTTCACCCCGGTGTGCACCACCGAGCTGGGTTTTACCGCCAAGCTCAAGGACGAGTTCGCCCAGCGCGGCGTCAAGGCCATCGCCCTGTCGGTCGACCCGGTGGATTCGCACCACAAGTGGATCGAAGACATCAACGAAACCCAGAACACTATCGTCAACTTCCCGATCCTGGCCGACGCCGACCGCAAGGTCTCGGACCTCTACGACCTGATCCACCCGAACGCCAGTGACACCCTCACCGTGCGCTCCTTGTTCGTGATCGACCCGAACAAAAAGATTCGCCTGACCATCACATACCCGGCCAGCACCGGGCGTAACTTCCACGAAATCCTGCGGGTCATCGACTCGCTGCAGCTGACCGACAACCACAAGGTCGCCACCCCCGCCAACTGGCAGGACGGTGATGAAGTGGTGATTGTGCCGTCGCTCAAGGATGAGGAAGAGATCAAGAAGCGCTTTCCCAAGGGCTATCGCGCTGTGAAGCCGTACCTGCGGCTCACCCCGCAACCCAATCGTTGAAGCGGATATAGCCATCGGGGGCAAGCCCCCTCCCACAGTTGACCGCGTTCTCCTGTGGGAGGGGGCTTGCCCCCGATGGTGTCGGTCAATGCAACACCTTCGAAAGTGAATCACAGCAGGGGTTTTCAGGCCGTTTCGACGGCCTTTTTTTTCGCCTGGCGGTTTATAACTCGCATATGCATTTAAAGAATAAACAAATGAAAAAATAAGATTTATAGATATATAAATCTGCTGATAAGGTCTGTCACATATTGGCGCCATCGCCACACAGCGAACCGCCGGCACTAGCTCAAGGAATTCCTGCATGTTGGTCGTAACACTTGGAGGCAGTCCCAGCCAGCGTTCCCGCTCCGGGGTCTTGCTGGAAAAAACCCGTCAATGGTTGCAAGACAAAGGCGTTGAAGTGGTGAGTTACCAGATACGGGACTTCCCGGCCGAAGACTTGCTGCATGCGCGCTTCGACAGCCCCAAGGTCATCGACCTGCTGCAACAGGTGGCTAATGCGGATGGCCTGGTGATCGCCACGCCGGTGTACAAGGCGTCGTTCTCGGGTGCATTGAAAACCGTGCTCGACCTGCTGCCTGAACGCGCCCTGGCCCACAAGATCGTGTTGCCGATGGCCACCGGTGGCAGCATCGCCCATATGCTGGCCGTGGACTACGCGCTCAAACCGGTGCTGTCGGCGTTGAAAGCCCAGGAATTGCTCCACGGCATTTTTGCCGAAGACAGCCAGATCGCCTACGCCGAAGGCAGCGCTCAGGCGCAACTGGTGCCTGTGCTCGAACACCGTTTGCATGAGTCGCTGGAGCAGCTCTACAGCGCCATGGCCCGTCGCCCGAAACCGCTGGACCCCCATGTGTTGAATGACCGTTTGTTGGCTGCTCGCTGGAGCATCTGAGCCTTACCCCTTTAAGAAACACTCACCTTACTCAGCCGCCAACGGCCAAGCAGGTGCAGCCAAAACCCTAATCGCATATTTGGAGAGAGCGCCATGCGCACTGTCATCTTGCGTCGTGGTCTGGTCGCACTGTTTGCTGCGGCTGTGTCCTTCGGCGCCATTGTTCAAGCTCAAGCCGCCGAGACCCTGCGGATCGGTTATCAGAAGTACGGCACTCTGGTGCTGCTCAAGGCCAAGGGCACCCTGGAAAAACGCCTGGCCGCCCAAGGCGTGCAGGTGCAATGGACCGAGTTTCCGGGCGGCCCGCAATTGCTTGAGGGCCTGAACGTCGGCTCCATCGACTTCGGCGTTACCGGCGAAACCCCACCGGTGTTCGCCCAGGCGGCAGGTGCCGATCTGCTCTACGTGGCCTACGAGCCGCCAGCGCCGACCAGTGAAGCGATCCTGGTGCCGAAAGACTCGACGATCAAATCGGTGGCCGAGCTCAAGGGCAAGAAAATCGTGCTCAACAAAGGCTCCAACGTGCACTACCTGCTGGTGCGTGCACTGGAAGACGCCGGCCTCAAATACACCGACGTGCAGACGGTGTTCCTGCCGCCCGCCGATGCCCGCGCCGCATTCGAACGTGGCAGCGTAGATGCCTGGGTGATCTGGGACCCATACCAGGCTGCCGCCGAGAAACAACTGCAAGCCCGCACCCTGCGCGACGGCAGCGGCATCGCCGACAACCATCAGTTCTACCTGGCGACCAAACCCTACGCCGAGCAGCACCCTGAAGTGGTCAAGGCGCTGATTGAAGAAGTGCGTGCCGTGGGCGAATGGTCCAAGGCCAACCCACAGGAAGTGACTGAACAAGTTGCGCCCCTGCTTGGCCTGCCGGCGGACATCACCCTGACCTCGGTGAAACGCCAAGGCTACGGCGCGCTGTTTCTGACTCCTGAGGTGGTCGCCGCCCAGCAGAAAATCGCCGATACCTTCTACCAACTCAAATTGATCCCCAAGCCCTTGAGCATCAAGGACGTGATCTGGACGCCACCCGCCGCTGTGGCCAAAGCGCCGTAATTCGACTTCTTCAGGAGACAACTCCATGAGCCTCAATATTTTCTGGTTCCTGCCTACCCACGGCGACGGCCATTACCTTGGCACCGCCGAAGGCGCTCGCGCCGTCGACCACGGTTATTTGCAGCAAGTGGCCCAGGCCGCTGATCGCCTGGGCTTCGGCGGGGTGTTGATCCCCACTGGACGCTCCTGCGAAGACTCGTGGCTGGTGGCCGCCTCGCTGATCCCGGTGACCCAGCGTCTGAAATTCCTTGTTGCCCTGCGCCCCGGGATCATTTCCCCGACGGTGGCGGCGCGTCAGGCTGCGACCCTGGATCGCCTGTCCGGCGGCCGTGCGTTGTTCAACCTGGTCACCGGTGGTGATCCGGAAGAATTGGCCGGCGATGGCTTGTTTCTCACTCACGAGGAACGCTACCAGGCGTCGGTGGAATTCACCCGCATCTGGCGCCGTGTGCTGGAAGGCGAAACCGTGGATTACGACGGCGAGCACATCAGCGTCAAAGGCGCCAAATTGCTCTATCCGCCGATCCAGCAACCGCGTCCGCCGCTGTACTTCGGCGGTTCTTCCGAAGCCGCCCAGGACCTCGCCGCCGAACAGGTGGAAATGGTGCTGACCTGGGGCGAGCCCCCGGCCGCCGTCGCAGAAAAGATTGAACAGGTACGCGCCAAGGCCGCGAAACTCGGGCGCACCGTGCGCTTCGGCATTCGCCTGCATGTGATCGTGCGCGAAACCAACGATGAAGCCTGGAAAGCCGCCGACAAACTGATCTCCCATCTGGATGACGACACCATCGCCCGCGCCCAGGCTTCCCTGGCGCGCTTCGATTCGGTCGGCCAGCAACGCATGGCCGCCTTGCACGGCGGCAACCGCGACAACCTCGAAGTCAGCCCCAACCTGTGGGCCGGTGTCGGCCTGGTACGCGGTGGTGCGGGCACTGCTTTGGTGGGCGATGGCCCAACGGTTGCGGCGCGGGTCAAGGAGTACGCCGCGCTGGGCATCGATACCTTTATCTTCTCCGGCTACCCACACCTGGAAGAGTCGTATCGCGTGGCTGAACTGCTGTTTCCGCACCTGGACATCGAACGTCCCGAGCTGCCGAAAAGCGCCGGTTACGTGAGCCCATTCGGCGAAATGGTCGCCAACGACATCCTTCCCAAAGCTGCGTCACAGAGCTGAGGCGGCGTTATGAACCTTGAAAAATTGAGCCATCGCGTAGCGCCCTGGGTGCTGCCGATTCTATTGCTGGCGGTGTGGCAGTTGTCGGTGTCGGCGGGTTGGTTGTCGACGCGCATTCTGCCGGCGCCCAGTGCGGTGATTGAAGCCGGTGTCCACTTGGTTGCCAGTGGCGAAATCTGGACGCACCTGGCCATCAGTGGCTGGCGCGCCGGCCTGGGCTTTGTGATCGGCGGCAGCATCGGCCTGGCGCTGGGGTTTATCACCGGCCTGTCAAAGTGGGGCGAACGCCTGCTGGACAGCTCGGTGCAGATGATCCGCAACGTGCCGCACCTGGCGCTGACTCCGCTGGTGATCCTGTGGTTCGGGATTGACGAGACCGCGAAGATTTTCCTGGTCGCCCTCGGCACATTGTTCCCGATCTACCTGAACACCTATCACGGCATCCGCAACGTCGATCCGGCGCTGGTGGAAATGTCGCGCAGTTACGGTTTGTCCGGTTTCAGCCTGTTCTGGCAAGTGATCCTGCCGGGCGCGCTGCCTTCGATTTTGGTGGGTGTGCGTTTTGCCCTGGGCTTTATGTGGTTGACGCTGATCGTGGCGGAAACCATCTCTGCCAGCTCGGGCATCGGCTACCTGGCAATGAACGCCCGTGAATTCCTGCAAACCGACGTGGTGGTGCTGGCCATCGTGATGTACGCGATCCTCGGCAAACTGGCCGACCTGGCGGCGCGCGGTCTGGAGCGGGTGTGGTTGCGCTGGCATCCGGCGTATCAAGTGAATAAAGGAGGTGCGGCATGACGGCTCAACAACCTCCGCGCCTGCTCAAGGGGATACCCCTGGCGGTGCGCAAATTGCGCAAATCGTTCGGCGCACGGGAAGTGCTCAAAGAGATTGACCTGCACATTCCGGCGGGCCAGTTCGTGGCTGTGGTCGGCCGCAGCGGGTGCGGCAAAAGTACCTTGCTGCGCCTGCTGGCTGGCTTGGACAAAGCCAGTGGCGGCGAGCTGCTGGCCGGCTCCGCGCCGCTGAGCGAAGCGATTGAAGACACGCGGTTGATGTTCCAGGAAGCACGTTTGCTGCCGTGGAAAAAGATCATCGACAACGTGGGCCTGGGTCTCACTGGCAACTGGCGCCCCAAAGCGCTCGAAGCACTGGAAGCGGTCGGCCTGGCCGAGCGTGCCAATGAGTGGCCAGCAGCGCTGTCCGGGGGCCAGAAACAACGTGTTGCCCTGGCGCGTGCGCTGATCCATCAACCGCGCCTGCTGCTGCTCGATGAGCCATTGGGGGCACTGGATGCCCTGACTCGCATCGAGATGCAGCAACTGATCGAAAACCTCTGGCAGAAGCACGGCTTCACCGTGTTGCTGGTGACCCACGACGTCAGCGAAGCCGTGGCGATTGCCGACCGGGTGATCCTGATCGAAGACGGCGAAATCGGCCTCGATTTGATCGTCGACCTGCCACGTCCGCGTGCCCGTGGTTCACACCGCTTGGCCGCGTTGGAAGCCGAAGTGCTCAACCGTGTGCTGTCGTTGCCCGGCACGCCGCCGGAACCCGAACCTGTTTCACCGCTGCCTACGCAATTGCGTTGGGCTCAATAACTCACTTGTCCCGCGAAGGAAAAACACCATGACTATCAAAGCCATCAACGTGCGTAACCAGTTCAAAGGCACCATCAAGGAAATCGTAGTCGGCGACGTGCTGTCGGAAATCGACGTGCAGACCGCCTCCGGGATCGTCACTTCGGTGATCACCACGCGCTCGGTCAAAGAGTTGGAGCTGGTGATCGGCAGTGAAGTGATTGCGTTTGTGAAGTCGACTGAGGTGTCGATCGCGAAGTTGTGATTGGTCTTGAGGCCGCCATCGGGGGCAAGCCCCCTCCCACATGTTGAACTGTGAACACACTCATAATGTGGGAGGGGGCTTGCCCCCGATGAGGCCAGATCAGCCAATACAAGACTCAACGCTTGGGCAGGTACGCCGGCAAATACAGCCCCACGTAAGCATCAAACACACGCATTCCTTCCTCCGCCATGCGCGGCGTAATCAGCCCATGCTGATGCACTGAGCGCGCATACACGCGATCACTCAATTCCAACGCCAGCGCGAACACATCCACATCGGTGGGCAGGGTCGGCACTTCGAAGTGACGGCTGAACACCGCCAACATCAAATCCCCCAACTCCAGATCGTGCTGGCGATCTGCCTGGGTCACTTCGGTCAATCCGTGCTGGGCCAGGATCAACTGCCGAGCGGCGGCGTCGTTGCTGTAGATGGTGAGCATGCGCTGCTCGATCACGGAGGACAGGTCGCGCCAGTGCTTGAGCGGCTCATGCTCGATAGGCGCCTCAATGGCTGCCCGGAACGCCGCGTGCACATCGGCCGTCAAGGCTTGCAGCAACGCCGGTACGCTGGCGAAAAAGTGGTACACCGACGACGGCGGAATCTGTGCACGTTCGGCCACGCTGTAGATCGACAAACTGGCCACGCCTTCGGCGGCCAGCAGGGTGCGGGCGGCGTCGAGGATCGCGTCGATCCGGGCCTGGCTGCGGGCACGGGGTTTACGCGGGGTGGCGGGGCGGGTGGTCATGGAAGTCTCCTACAAGGCAGCGGGCATTGTATGAGCCCTGAGGTGGGTTGTCTGCCAGACCGCCATCCGGGGCAAGCCCCCTCCCACATTTTGATCTGTGAACACACTCAAAGTGTTGGAGGGGGCTTGCCCCCGATAAGCATGAGTATCTACGCAACTCTTAAAGGCTGACACAGAATCCTGTGGTGAGCGGGCTTGTCCCGCGCTGGGCTGCGAAGCAGCCCCAATAAGGTCACCGCAGAGTGCCAGAACCAATCGAGGTGAAGGTTTTGGGGCTGCTGCGCAGCCCAGCGCGGGACAAGCCCGCTCACCACAAAAGCCCATTTGCCATAGATTGAGCATCCTCCGGAAGTTGTGTAGATGCCCATGCCCCGATAAGGCCGACTCGGTCCCCCGGAACAAACCCATAAAAAAACGCCACAGACCAAAGGCCTGTGGCGTTTTTTCAATGCAACCGCCGCTTACACGGTATGCAGATACCAGTTGTACTCAAGGTCGGAGATGGAGTGTTCAAACTCTTCCAGCTCACTTTCCTTACAGGCGACGAAGATATCGATGTATTTAGGATCGATGTACTTGGCCATCACCTCGCTGTCGTCCAACTCGCGCAGGGCATCACGCAGGTTGTTCGGCAGGCTTTGCTCGTTCTGCTCGTAGCTGTTGCCTTCCACGGGTGCGCCAGGCTCGATTTTGTTGGTCAGACCGTGGTGCACGCCTGCCAGGACCGAAGCCATCAGCAGGTAAGGGTTGGCGTCGGCGCCGGCCACACGGTGTTCGATACGTACGGCATCGGACGAGCCGGTCGGTACGCGAATCGCCACGGTGCGGTTGTCCAGGCCCCAGCACGGCGAGTTCGGCACGTAGAACTGTGCGCCGAAACGACGGTAGGAGTTGACGTTGGGGCACAGGAACGCCATTTGGGCGGGCAGGGTCTCCAGCACACCGCCGATCGCATGACGCAATGCGGCGTTCTGCTCGGGATCCTCGCTGGCAAAGATGTTCTTGCCGTCTTTGTCCAGGATCGAAATGTGAACGTGCAGCCCGTTGCCTGCCTGGCCTGGGTAAGGCTTGGCCATGAAGGTGGTGTCCATCTCATGGTCGTAGGCGATGTTCTTGATCAGGCGCTTGAGCAGTACCGCGTAATCGCACGCTTTGATCGGGTCGGCGACATGGTGCAGGTTCACTTCGAACTGCGCCGGGGCACTTTCCTTGACGATGGCGTCGGCCGGGATGCCTTGCTCTTTGGCACCTTCCAGAATGTCCTGGAGGCAGTCGACGTATTCGTCGAGGTCGTCGATCAGGTAGACCTGTGTCGAGTGCGGGCGTTTGCCGGAGATCGGCGAGCGGGGCGGTTGTGGGCGGCCGTTCACGTTCTCCTGGTCGATCAGGTAGAACTCAAGCTCGAAGGCAGCGCAGATGGTCAGACCGAGGTCGTCAAATTTGCTTACAACCTGGCGGAGCACTTCGCGGGGATCGGCGAAGAAAGGTTCACCTTCAAGTTCGTGCATGGTCATCAGCAGTTGCGCGGTAGGGCGCTTTTGCCAAGGCTCATTGCACAGGGTATCGGGGATTGGATAACAGATTCGGTCAGCATCACCGATGTCCAGACCCAGGCCGGTGCTTTCCACCGTCGAGCCATTGATATCCAGGGCAAATAAAGAGGCAGGCAGGTTAATGCCCTTCTCGTAAACCTTGTGGAGGCTGGTGCGTTCGATGCGCTTGCCGCGCACCACACCATTCATATCCGCAATTAGAAGGTCTACGTACAGAACCTCAGGATGATCCTTAAGGAACGCGTTCGCTTCGTTAAGCTGAACGGCACGCGGGGGTACCGACATGATGCAACACCTTTGTTGTTAAAAATATCAATCATTGATCTTTTCTGGTTTCAGTCAACCCGAACGGCATGCCGAAGTCAAGCGAGGCCTTTTTTGCCCTAAAAAAGCGCCGCGAAGCCTTTTTTGGGGCTTTTTGGGGCGGTTTTTTGCATTTGACCGGCTTGGGAATCGCAGGCTTGAGCGGGCCGTGTTGTATTTTTTACGGGGGTGTTGTGTAAAAAAATGAACAAGGCTAAGCTCGATTCAAACCCATAACAGCAATAATACCGGGGTGCTTCATGTTTCACCTGCCGCCACTCGGCGTCTATGCCTGCTTCTGCCAGGCGTTGTCCGCAGTCCGTTCGCCCCGCGTGAATGCCCCGGCACCGGCCAATATTCTTGACGGCCCGTCCGACCTTTTCTTTGCCCCCTCAACTGCCCCTGACCGGCGCCTTTTCAAGGAACCGATCAAGATTGTGCACGACTTTGGCGTGAGGAATGCAACGCTGCAGCAAATGGCAGGTAAGCTCCTACCCTGAATGAACAAACGACGCGGATGCTGCGTCAACCAACGCCTGGCCTTTAATGGATGCCAGGAAACCCAGCCCAGAGGCATTTATGAGTAACAACCTCGACCAGCTCACCGATTGGTTGAAAGACCACAAGATCACAGAAGTCGAATGCATGATTGGCGACCTCACCGGCATCACCCGGGGCAAGATCTCGCCGACCAACAAGTTCATCGCCGAAAAAGGCATGCGCCTGCCCGAGAGCGTTCTGTTGCAGACCGTGACCGGCGACTATGTCGAAGACGACATCTATTACGAATTGCTCGACCCGGCCGACATCGACATGATCTGCCGCCCCGACCAGAACGCGGTGTTCCTGGTGCCGTGGGCCATCGAGCCGACCGCCCAGGTGATCCACGACACCTACGACAAGCAAGGCAACCCGATCGAGCTGTCGCCGCGCAACGTGCTCAAGAAAGTCCTCCAGCTCTACGCCGACAAAGGCTGGCAGCCCATCGTGGCGCCGGAGATGGAGTTCTACCTGACCAAACGCTGCGAAGACCCGGACTTCCCGTTGCAACCGCCGATCGGTCGTTCCGGGCGCCCGGAGACCGGTCGCCAATCCTTCTCTATAGAAGCGGCCAACGAATTCGATCCACTGTTCGAAGACGTCTACGACTGGTGCGAACTGCAGGAGCTGGACCTCGACACCCTGATCCACGAAGACGGCACCGCGCAGATGGAAATCAACTTCCGTCACGGCGACGCGCTGTCCCTGGCCGACCAGATCCTGGTGTTCAAGCGCACCATGCGCGAAGCCGCGCTCAAGCACAACGTGGCGGCCACCTTCATGGCCAAGCCGATGACCGGCGAGCCCGGCAGCGCGATGCACCTGCACCAGAGCATCATCGACATCGCCACCGGCAAGAACGTCTTCTCCAATGAAGACGGGAGCATGAGCCAGCTGTTCCTCAACCACATTGGCGGCCTGCAGAAATTCATCCCCGAATTGCTGCCACTGTTTGCCCCTAACGTGAACTCGTTCCGCCGCTTCCTGCCCGACACCTCGGCGCCGGTCAACGTGGAATGGGGCGAAGAAAACCGCACCGTCGGCCTGCGCGTACCGGATGCCGGCCCGCAGAACCGTCGTGTGGAAAACCGCCTGCCGGGCGCCGACGCCAACCCGTACCTGGCGATTGCCGCCAGTCTGCTGTGCGGCTACATCGGCATGGTTGAAGGCCATAACCCGAGCGCGCCGGTGGTGGGTCGTGGTTACGAGCGGCGCAACCTGCGTTTGCCGTTGACCATTGAAGACGCCCTGGAACGCATGGAAAACAGCAAGACCATCGAGAAATACCTGGGTCAGAAATTCATCACAGGCTACGTCGCGGTCAAGCGGGCCGAGCATGAAAACTTCAAGCGCGTGATCAGTTCGTGGGAGCGGGAATTCCTGCTCTTCGCCGTCTGATGCGCCGGGCGCGCGGCTCGCGCCGTGCGCCCTTCACTGAAATTTCAGGAGATTGGTATGTCCAGCAACAACCCGCAAACCCGTGAATGGCAAGCCTTGAGCAACGATCACCACCTGGCGCCGTTCAGCGACTTCAAGCAATTGAAAGAGAAAGGCCCACGGATCATCACCAAAGCCCACGGCGTGTATTTGTGGGACAGCGAAGGCAACAAGATCCTCGACGGCATGGCCGGCCTGTGGTGCGTGGCGATCGGTTACGGTCGCGATGAACTGGCCGACGCCGCCGCCAAACAAATGAAAGAACTGCCGTACTACAACCTGTTCTTCCAGACCGCTCACCCGCCGGTGCTGGAGCTGGCCAAGGCCATTTCCGACATCGCGCCTGCCGGCATGAACCACGTGTTCTTCACCGGGTCCGGCTCCGAAGGCAACGACACCATGTTGCGCATGGTCCGCCACTACTGGGCGATCAAGGGCCAGCCGAACAAGAAAACCATCATCAGCCGCAAGAATGGCTACCACGGCTCAACCGTGGCTGGCGCCAGCCTTGGCGGCATGACGTATATGCACGAACAGGGCGACTTGCCGATCCCGGGCATCACCCACATCGCCCAGCCGTACTGGTTCGGCGAAGGCGGCGACATGAGCCCTGAGGAGTTCGGGATCTGGGCCGCCAACCAGCTGGAAGAAAAGATCCTCGAACTGGGCGTGGACACCGTCGGTGCCTTTATTGCCGAACCGATCCAGGGTGCCGGTGGTGTGATCGTCCCGCCCGCCACCTACTGGCCGCGCATCAAGGAAATCCTCGCCAAGTACGACATCCTGTTTGTGGCCGACGAAGTGATCTGCGGGTTTGGCCGTACCGGTGAGTGGTTTGGTAGCGACTTCTACGACCTCAAGCCAGACATGATGACCATCGCCAAAGGCCTGACCTCAGGCTATATCCCTATGGGCGGCCTCATCGTGCGTGACGAAGTGGTCGAGGTGCTGAACGAAGGCGGCGATTTCAACCACGGTTTCACCTATTCCGGTCATCCGGTGGCCGCCGCAGTGGCCCTGGAAAACATCCGCATCCTGCGTGATGAAAAAATCATCGAGCAGGTCAACAGCGAAACGGCACCCTATTTGCAGCGTCGTCTGCGCGAGCTCAATGATCACCCGTTGGTGGGCGAAGTGCGCGGTGTGGGTCTGTTGGGCGCTATTGAACTGGTGCAGGACAAGGCCACTCGCAAGCGCTATGAAGGCAAGGGCGTCGGCATGATTTGCCGCAACTTCTGCTTCAACAACGGCCTGATCATGCGCGCCGTGGGCGACACCATGATCATTTCGCCGCCGCTGGTGATCAGCAAGGCCGAGATCGACGAGTTGGTGACCAAGGCGCGCAAGTGTCTGGACCTGACTTTGGCGGCATTGCAGGGCTAAGTGCTAGTCTCCGCCTGCGGCAGATAACGCAGGCTGCGGCTCAAAAGAAAAAATTGGAGCATCACCAAATGAAGGCATTAGGTTTGAAGAACGCTGGCAAGACCCTCCTCGCCTTGTCCCTGATGGGCGCAATGGCGGGCGCGGCCCAGGCAGACGATAAAGTGCTGCACGTCTACAACTGGTCCGACTACATTGCACCGGACACCATCGCCAACTTCGAAAAAGAGTCGGGCATCAAAGTGGTGTACGACGTTTTTGACAGCAACGAGACCCTGGAAGCCAAGTTGCTGGCGGGCAAGTCCGGTTACGACATCGTCGTGCCGTCGAACAACTTCCTCGCCAAGCAGATCAAGGCCGGTGTCTACCAAGAGCTGGACACATCCAAGCTGTCCAACTACAGCAACCTGAACAAGTCCCTGCTCAAAGCCGTGTCGGTCAGCGACCCGGACAACAAGCACGCCTTCCCGTACATGTGGGGTTCGATCGGCATCGGCTACAACCCGGAGAAGGTCAAGGCCGCACTGGGCGTGGACAAGATCGATTCGTGGGACGTGCTGCTCAAGCCTGAGAACATCGCCAAGCTCAAAAGCTGCGGCGTGAGCTTCCTCGATTCGCCAACCGAAATGCTGCCGATCGCGCTGCATTACCTGGGCCTGCCGACCGACAGCCAGAAGAAAGACGATCTCAAGCAAGCCGAAGCGCTGTTCCTCAAGATCCGCCCATCGATTGGCTACTTCCACTCCTCCAAGTACATCTCGGACCTCGCCAACGGCAACATCTGCGTAGCCGTGGGTTACTCGGGTGACATCCAGCAGGCCAAATCCCGCGCGGCTGAAGCCGGTGGCAAGATCAAGGTTGCCTACGACATTCCGAAAGAAGGCGCTGGCAGCTTCTTCGACATGGTCGCCATCCCTAAAGATGCCGAAAACGTCGACGCCGCTTACAAATTCATGAACTACCTGCTCAAGCCGGAAGTCATGGCTTCGATCACCGACAGCGTGCGTTTCCCGAACGGTAACGAGAAGGCCACGGCATTGGTCGACAAGGACATCACCAGCGACCCGGGCATCTACCCGCCAGCCGATGTGCAAGCCAAGCTCTACGCCATTGCTGACTTGCCAGCCGCAACCCAGCGTGAAATGACGCGCAGCTGGACCAAGATCAAGTCCGGCAAGTAAGCCTCAACACCTGTGGGAGAGGGCTTGCCCCTCTCCCACACATTAAATGACAAAAAGTTTTGCCGGATCGGTTTATCGAGGGTAAGTTGCGCGCCGGTTTTGTTGCCGGGCAACAACTTCAGGCCCAACTATTTAAGAGGACCTCCACTTGCCAATTTCTTTATTTCGCAAAGCCATGCTGGTGGGTGCAGGTATCACGCTGGCTGTCAGCGTGCAGGCCGCATCGACGGTGCATATTTATAACTGGTCGGACTACATCGGTACCGACACCCTGGCCAACTTCGAAAAGGCCACCGGCATCAAGCCCGTGTATGACGTGTTTGATTCCAACGAAACCCTGGAAGGCAAGCTGCTGGCCGGGCGTACGGGCTACGACGTGGTCGTGCCGTCCAACCACTTCCTCGGCAAGCAGATCAAGGCCGGGGCGTTCCAGAAACTCGACAAGTCGTTGCTGACGAATTACGCAAATCTTGATCCAGCGCTGCTCAAGCGCCTGGAAAAGAACGACCCAGGCAACCAGTACGCCGTGCCGTACCTGTGGGGCACCAACGGCATCGGTTACAACGTCGACAAAGTGAAGGAAGTGCTGGGCGTCGACAAGATCGACTCCTGGGCCGTGCTGTTCGAGCCGGAAAACATGAAGAAGCTGGCCACTTGCGGCGTGTCCTTCATGGATTCGGCAGATGAAATGCTGCCGGCGGTGCTCAACTACATGGGCCTGGATCCCAACAGCACCAACCCGGACGACTACAAAAAGGCCGAAGAAAAGCTGCTCAAAGTGCGGCCCTACGTGACCTACTTCCATTCCTCCAAATACATCTCCGACCTGGCCAACGGCAACATCTGCGTGGCGGCCGGTTTCTCCGGTGATGTGTTCCAGGCCAAGGCCCGTGCGGCTGAGGCTGGCAAAGGCGTGAACATCGCCTACGCAATTCCGAAAGAAGGCGGCAACCTGTGGTTTGACGTGCTGGCGATCCCCAAGGACGCCGCCAACGTCAAAGAGGCCCACGCCTACATCAACTATTTGCTGCAACCTGAGGTCATCGCCCAGGTCAGTGATTACGTCGGTTACGCCAACCCTAACCCAGGGGCGGACACACTGATGAAGCAATCGATACGCACCGACGAAGCGGTTTACCCACCGCAGGCGGTTCTCGATCGGACATTCGTCAACTTCGAGCTACCCCCGAAAGTGCAACGTTTAATGACCCGTAGCTGGACCAAGGTCAAGACGGGCAAGTAAGGCTCAACCTATCCAAGGTTCGTCCGTATTGGACGTTCTGCACTCTTTTTTTCTGGGAGTTTCGTAAATGGCAGTTGCCTCCGGCGCCTATAAGAAAGCCCTCGAAGGGGACCAGACACCGAAGAAGGTGCTGGTCAAAATCGACCGGGTCACGAAGAAGTTCGACGAGACGATTGCCGTGGACGATGTGTCCCTGGAAATCAAGAAAGGCGAGATCTTCGCCCTGCTCGGCGGTTCGGGTTCGGGCAAGTCCACCTTGCTGCGCATGCTCGCAGGTTTCGAGCGCCCGACTGAAGGGCGCATCTACCTCGACGGTGTGGACATCACCGACATGCCGCCCTACGAGCGGCCGATCAACATGATGTTCCAGTCCTACGCCCTGTTCCCACACATGACGGTGGCACAGAACATCGCTTTCGGCCTGCAACAGGACAAGATCCCCAAGGCCGAAGTCGACGCCCGCGTGGCCGAGATGCTCAAGCTGGTGCAGATGAGCCAGTACGCCAAGCGCAAGCCACACCAGTTGTCCGGTGGCCAGCGTCAGCGTGTGGCCCTGGCCCGTTCCCTGGCCAAGCGCCCGAAACTGCTGCTGCTCGATGAGCCCATGGGGGCGCTGGACAAGAAATTGCGTTCGCAGATGCAGCTTGAGCTGGTCGAAATCATCGAGCGCGTCGGCGTGACCTGCGTGATGGTGACCCACGACCAGGAAGAGGCCATGACCATGGCCGAACGCATCGCGATCATGCACCTGGGCTGGATCGCGCAGATCGGCAGCCCGATCGACATCTACGAAACGCCTACCAGCCGTCTGGTGTGCGAGTTCATCGGCAACGTCAACATTTTCGACACCCAAGTGGTGGACGACGCCGAAGGCCACGCGGTGCTCAAGTGCCCGGACCTGGACCGCGACATCTACGTGGGCTACGGCATCGCCACCTCGGTGGAAGACAAGTCGGTGACCTACGCGATTCGCCCGGAAAAACTGCTGGTGACCACCGAAATGCCGACCTGCGAGCACAACTGGTCCAGCGGCAAGGTGCACGACATCGCCTACCTGGGCGGCCACTCGGTGTTCTACGTGGAGCTGCCGAGCGGCAAGTTGGTGCAGTCCTTCGTGGCCAACGCCGAGCGCCGTGGCCAGCGGCCGACCTGGGGTGATCAGGTGTACGTGTGGTGGGAAGACGACAGCGGCGTGGTACTTCGCTCATGAACACAAAAAAGCTCAAGCGGCGCTTGAACCGCCTCGTCCCCAGTGGCAAGCAGGTGGTCATCGGGATTCCGTTCCTGTGGCTGTTCCTGTTTTTCGCCCTGCCGTTTTTCATCGTGCTGAAAATCAGTTTTGCCGAAGCCGACGTGGCGATCCCGCCGTACACCGAGATCTACACCTACGTTGAGCAGAAGCTGCAAGTGGTGCTGAACCTGGCCAACTACAGCTTGCTGGCGGGCGACGAGTTGTACATCGCCGCGTACCTGGGCTCGCTGAAGATGGCGTTTTTCAGCACGCTGCTGTGCCTGCTGATCGGCTACCCGATGGCCTACGCCATTGCCACCGCGCGCAAAGAGATGCAGACCGTGCTGGTGCTGCTGATCATGATGCCGACCTGGACTGCGATCCTGATCCGCGTGTATGCGTGGATGGGCATCCTCAGCAACAACGGGCTGCTCAATGGCTTCCTGATGTCCATGGGGCTGATCAACGAACCGCTGCAGATCCTCAATACCAACATCGCGGTGTATATCGGCGTGGTCTATTCGTACCTGCCGTTCATGATCCTGCCGCTGTATGCGAACCTGGTGAAGCATGACCAGAGCCTGCTGGAGGCCGCGTCGGACCTGGGTTCGAGCACCTTCAACAGCTTCTGGAAAATCACCGTGCCGCTGTCCAAGAACGGCATCATCGCGGGCTGCATGCTGGTGTTTATCCCGGTGGTGGGCGAGTTCGTGATTCCGGAACTGCTGGGCGGCCCGGAAACCCTGATGATTGGTAAAGTGTTGTGGCAAGAATTCTTCAACAACCGTGACTGGCCGGTGGCGTCTGCCCTGGCGGTAGTGATGCTGGCGATCCTGATCGTGCCGATCATTCTGTTTAACCGCAGCCAAGCCAAAGAATTGGAGGGCAAGATATGAAGCGCGTCAGTTTCTCAAGCTTCATGCTGGTGGCGGGGTTGCTGTTCATCTACCTGCCAATGCTGATCCTGGTGATCTACTCGTTCAACGAATCCAAGCTGGTGACGGTGTGGGGCGGTTGGTCGATCAAGTGGTACGTGGGCCTGCTGGACAACACCCAGTTGATGGGGTCGGTGGCCCGCTCCCTGGAAATCGCCTGCTACACGGCGGTTGCCGCAGTGGCGTTGGGTACGTTGGCGGCGTTTGTGCTGACGCGCATCAGCCAGTTCAAGGGCCGTACGCTGTTCGGTGGCCTGGTGACGGCGCCTCTGGTGATGCCGGAAGTGATCACGGGTCTGTCGCTGTTGCTGCTGTTCGTGGCCATGGCGCAGATGATCGGTTGGCCCCAGGAACGTGGCATCGTCACCATCTGGATCGCCCACACCACGTTCTGTGCGGCGTATGTGGCGGTGGTGGTGTCGGCGCGCTTGCGTGAGTTGGACCTGTCGATCGAAGAGGCAGCCATGGACCTCGGCGCGCGGCCGTGGAAGGTGTTCTTCCTGATCACCATCCCGATGATCGCGCCGTCGCTGGCGGCGGGCGGCATGATGTCGTTTGCGCTGTCGCTGGATGACCTGGTATTGGCCAGCTTCGTATCGGGCCCGGGCTCGACGACCTTGCCGATGGAAGTGTTCTCGGCCGTGCGTCTTGGGGTTAAACCCGAGATCAACGCCGTGGCCAGCCTGATCTTACTGGCGGTGTCGCTGGTGACCTTCCTGGTGTGGTTCTTCAGCCGTCGCGCCGAAGAACACCGCAAGAAAGCCATTCAGCAAGCCATCGAAGAAGCAGCAGCAGATGGCTGGAAACAGCCGGACAAGCGCCGGGCGCCTGCACCGGTCTAAAGCCTGGTGTAATACAAAATGTGGGAGGGGGCTTGCCCCCGATAGCGGTGTATCAGTCAACAGATGCAGTGACTGGCAGTCAGCAATCGGGGGCAAGCCCCCTCCCACAGTTGATTGCATTTCAAGCCCAAGGCGACGTGCGAATCACCTCCACAAAATTCATCGGCTTGAACCCCGGCTCCTGATCCACCAGCACATCGGTCTTCACGTTGCCAAACGTGGTCTGCGGGCGATGGCGCAAGCCGTCGGCAAAGGCGCAGATGATGCACTCCTTGAACCCTTCACCCCGTGGATGCGCATGCACCACGGCTTCGCGCTGCACGCTGGTAAACGCGGCGTAATCCATGCCCAGCACGTCCATCTCCACACCGGCCGTCACCAGCGCCACGGTAGGGCGCAGATGTTGCGGCACACCTGGCGTGGTGTGCAGGGCAATGGACAGCCACACCTGTTCGATATCGTCATCGCTCAGCCCATAAGGCTTTAGAAAGGCGGCGGCCGCATTGGCACCGTCCACTTCGAAACGCTCGTTATCGCTGCGATGACCTTCCACCAGCCCGAGGTCGTGGAACATCGCGCCGACGTAAAGTAGCTCCGGGTTGTAGGTCAACTGCTTGCGCTCACCGCTCAACGCGCCGAACAGAAACACCCGGCGCGAGTGGTGGTAGAGCAGGTCGGATTCGATGTCGCGGATATACTCGGTAGTGGCCTTGGCCAGGGCGCTGTCGGGGATCTTGATGCCGGCGATGGAAGTGGTCATGGTGGCTCTCCTTTGGAAAGCATCCAGTCTGGTCGCGCGCCCACGAAGCGGCCAGGGTGACGAGGGTGCGATCCCGGCCAATCTGGCGCGACATCGTGCCAAGGGTGTACGCGATCAAATGTGGGAGCTGGCTTGCCTGCGATAGCATCACCTCGGTATACCTGATGGACCGAGTCGTCTGCATCGCAGGCAAGCCAGCTCCCACAGCGTTTTTCGTCAGCCCGAGATATAAGGTTTGCCCATGCACAAAACCGTCGCCATCCTGATCTTCCCCGGCGTCCAGTCCCTGGACGTGACCGGCCCCATGGACGTGTTCTGCGAGGCCAACCGTTTCCTCGCGCCCGACGACCATTACCAACTGGAAGTGATCGGTGTCGGCCACGGCACGATGGCAGCCTCCAATGGCTTGTCACTTCAGGCTCACAGGCATTACAGCGAAGCCCTGCAAGCCTATGACCTGCTGCTGGTTGCCGGCGGCCCGCAGTTGCCGTTCGAGGATTTCGGGCCGCCGTTCAGTGAGTGGCTACGCGGCGCTACCGCCCGTGCGCAGCGCTTTGGCTCAATCTGCAACGGCGCTTTCATGCTGGCCCGTGCCGGTCTGCTGGACGGCAAAACCGTCACCACCCATTGGGGCGACGCCGCTGACCTGGCGCGCCTGTGCCCCTCGGCCCAGGTCGAAGCCGACCGCCTTTACGTACAGGACGGCAATCTCTACACCTCCGCCGGGGTCACGGCGGGCATCGACTTGTCGTTGTACCTGCTGTCTCAGGACCACGGCCCTCAGGTGGCCTTGAGCGTGGCCAAGCGCCTGGTGGTGTTCACCCAGCGCTCAGGCGGGCAGTCGCAGTTCAGCCCGTTTCTTACGCCCCATGCCGAAACCACCTCGGCCGTAGCGTTGGTGCAGCTGTATGTATTGGCGAATTTGACCGGGGATCTGACCATCGCCGACCTGGCCAAGGCCGCGCATATGAGCGCGCGCAATTTCTCTCGGGTGTTTGCCCGTGAAGCGCAGGTTACGCCGGCGGAGTTTGTCGAGCGGGCGCGGGTGGATGCGGCGCGGGTGCTGCTTGAAAGTACTCACGCACCGCTGAAAACCGTGGCTTACCAATGCGGTTTTCGCGATGCCCAGCACATGCGCAGTGTGTTCAACCGCCGGTTGGGGGTGACGCCGCAACAGTTCAGGCTCAACTTTGCGGCGCCATCGCTATCGGGGCGGTGCGACGACTCGACAAGCCCCCTCCCACGGTTTTGATCGTGTTTGCGGCTGCTATCGGGCGGGCAGCAGTTTCAGGGTGCCACGGGTGTTGGCGGTGACTTCTTCATTACTGAAGTGCGCCTGCTCGTAGCCGCCTTCGATATATGTCTGCGCCTGGTCGCTGTAGTGGCGGTCAAACGGCACGCCGCTTTGCCCGACCGGGTTGATCGTCAAGGCGTGGGCCACATCGGCAAAGTCGATCAGGCGGCGGGTCGACGGGCCGTAGGTCACCGGCCACGGCGCCGGGCCGATGGCAGCCGACTGGTTGTTCGGCACTTCGTGGCTGCCGGGCGCCGGGAAGGGGCCGACGTTGACGATCAGGTCCAGCGGTTTCTGCGAGCCCAGCGGATGGCCGTGGGTCAGGGTATGCGCCTTGCCCCACTGCCATTGCGTTGGGTCATCGCCGAAGGTGGCTTTCAGGTGCACGAGGCTGTTATCCCACGCGAGCTTGACGGTGTCGGCGCGCTTGCCGTCCCACCAAGGCGAGGCCGGGTCAGCGGCCAGGCGTGGCAAGGCGGCGTCGACGACCCGTGTGGTGAGCAGGGTCTTGAACATGGCGTCGCCGAGTTTTGGGCGAAAGGTCGCGTCGGCGAGGTTGTAGAGAAGTTGGTTGAACAGCGTGGCGCTGGTGGAGTCGAGCGGGTAGTCACCTTTCCAACTGGCCAGTTGTTCCACCAGCTTCAACTGTGCCGGGTCCTTGACCACCTCACGCAGCACCGGCAACAGCGGCGCCAGCAAGCGCGGGCCAAAGGCAGTGGTGGTGCCCAGTTGCAGGGCCTGGCTGTTGTTCACATCCCACTTCACGCTCTTGTCGCTCAACTGCGCGTTCAACTGTTGGCCACGGTCGGCGAGGTTGTAATAGCCGGGGATCTCCATGCCGGTGGGCGATGCCGGCTGGGCATTGGCCGACACCACATAACCGCGAGCCGGGTTTTCTTCCTGGGGGTTGGCGCTGAACGGATAGAAGCCCAGCTTGTCGGCCTGGGCGGTGCTGCCGTCGAGGATGAACCCAGGGTTGACGCCAGCCGGACGGATCGGCAACTGCGCCGCTGCCCACCAGCCGATATCGCCCTTGGCATTGGCCCACACGATATTCAGCCCCGGTGCCGACACCTTGGCCGCCGCCGCACGGGCCTTGGCCAGGGTGTCGGCGCGGTTGAGCTGGTAAAAGCCGTCGAGGATCGGGTTCTGGGTATCGAGGAAGGCCCACCACAGGGCGATGGGCGTCTTGCCGGCGCTCTCGCCAAGCACGTCATTGATAATCGGCCCGTGGGGCGACTGGCGCAGGGTGAGGGTGACCGGCGCCTGGCCTTTCACCGCGATCTGTTGTTCGCTGCTGGTCATGTCGACCCATTGGCCGTGGTACCAGACCTGGTTGGGATTGTCCGGGTTGATCTTCTCGGCGACCAGGTCGACGTCGTCGTTCTGGAACATGGTCAGGCTCCAGCCAAAATCCAGGTTGTGCCCCAGGAACGCCACCGGCACCAGCGCGTTGTGATAGCCATACAGCTCAAAGCCCGGCGCGGACAGGTGCGCCTCATACCACACCGAGGGCACCGAGAAGCGGATATGCGGGTCACCTGCCAGCAACGGCTTGCCGCTCTTGGTGCGGCTGCCGCTGATGGCCCAGGCGTTGCTGCCTTCGAACTGCGGCAGGCCGTTGTCGGCCAGGGCCTGCTCGCTCAAGGACGCGATGGCGCCGAGGGTTTGCCAATCGCTGGCGGCCAGGTTGAGCGCGCCTTTGGGTTGCCAGTCGAGGTCGAAGACTTTCAGGTACTCGCCGCCCAATTGGTCGCGGACGTAGGTCAGCAAGGGTTCGGTACGAAATGCGGCGGCAAAGCTGTAGGCCATATACCCGGCGACGCTGATGGTGTCTTCGGCGGTGAACCGGCGCTTGGGGATCCCCAGCACGTCGAACTCCATCGGGCTGGCGTGAGTGTCCTGATACTGATTGATCCCGTCCAGATAGGCTTGCAGGGCCTTCCACGAGGCGGACTCGTGATCCATCTGTTCCACGTAGCTCAAGGCTCGCTCACGGATGCGCAGGCTGCGAAACAGTTTGTCGGTCTCCAGCAGCTTGGGGCCCAGCACCTCGGCCAGTTCGCCACGGGACAGGCGCCGCATGATCTCCATCTGGAACAACCGGTCCTGGGCGTGCACATAGCCGAGGGCGCGATACAGGTCGGTCTCGTTCTCGGCACGGATATGCGGCACGCCACGGTCGTCGTAGCGCACCGTGACCGTGCCTTGCAGGTCGGTCAGCGTGACCGTGCCCTGGCGGGTGGGCTGCTTGCTGTACACATACCAGCCGCCGCCGAGGGCGATCAGCACTATCAGAACCGCGAGAACCCGCAAGACGCGCTTCATGGACTTTCCTTACCGGGAGTGGAGTGACTAACGATCTTCAGGCCACGAACAATAGCAGCCCACTGCCAGGGTGTGAGTGGCACTCACTTCACGGCCTGCTTGGAGTGCCTTCAGGATCGGTTCGATAAAACTGTTGCTGGCGTTGCACGTCAGGCCTTCACTGTACGGCCCGAAATACGCGAGCTTTCCTGTGCGATCCCAGATGCCCACGGCTGGGCTGGCCGGTACCTGGTCGGCGCCGGGCAGGGCGGTGAGGATTTTCATGTTGCGCAGGTTGTCGGGCAACCGGCCGTGGCTGCCGGTTTTTTGCAGGGCGTAGAACTCTACGCCCTGGGGCGCGTAGTGCTCGATCAACTCGCCCAGGTGCTGCTGGTTGCCAACGTTGCACGGGCAGGCCGGGTCCCAGAAGTGCACCAGGCGGATCGGACCTGGGCCACTCAGTTCGGCAGGCAGGCGCAGTGCATCGCCGGAAAACACCGCGGTGTGTTCGCTGAAGGCGCGCAGGTAGCGGCCCTGGAACCAGTCATACGCGGCCCACAGCACGCCCGCGCAGATGATCAGGATCAGGCTGGCAAACAGGGTGGTGCGGTAGGGTCGTCGCATTCAGATCAATCCTCGAAGGTCGCGTAGCTTGCCATGCCTGCCCTGACAGATGAATATCGCAGCTCGATATTCATCTGCGCTGTACGTTTAGTCTGGAACCTCCTATGCCCGTTACCTTTGACCCCGATCATCTGCGCGATAGCTTGCGACCCCTGGTGGATGCGCAACCGCTCAGCGCCGAAGCGCGGGTGTACCAGCGTTTTTATGGGTTGGACCTGGCCGCGCGCAAAGTGCCGGCTGTGAGCCGTCTGGGACGCTTTGAAGTGCGCGGGTTCGAGGTGGTGGGGCAGGTGTGGTCGCCGCCACAACCGGTGGCAACGATGTTTATGTTCCACGGCTTCTACGACCATATGGGCCTGTATCGCCACGTGGTGGACTGGGCGCTGGACCAGGGCTTCGTGGTGATCGCCTGCGACCTGCCGGGACACGGCCTGTCCAGCGGGGTGCGCGCCAGCATTGATGATTTCGCGGTGTACCAAGACGTGGTGCAGGCACTGTTCGCCCAGGCCCAAGCGCTGCAACTGCCGCAACCCTGGCACCTGTTCGGGCAAAGTACCGGCGGCGCGGTAGTGGTGGATCACCTGCTTCACCACGGTGCCGACAGCCCGGCCCAGGGCAAGACCTTCCTGTTGTCGCCGTTGGTACGGCCGCGGGCGTGGGGGTGGTCGCAGCTCAGCTATTACCTGCTGCGTCCGTTCGTCAAAGGCATCGCCCGGCGATTCAGCGAGAACACCAACGACCCGCAATTCAAGCCGTTCCTGGAGGCTGACCCGCTGCAGCCGCGCCAACTGCCCACCGCCTGGGTGGGCGCACTGTCACGCTGGATCAAGCGTATCGAAGCCGCACCGCACAGCTCGCGGAGGCCGGTGATTGTGCAGGGTGAGGAAGATATGACGGTGGACTGGCAGCACAACTTGCAGGTGCTGCGGGGCAAGTTTGATGCGCCTGAGGTGTTGATGCTGCCCCGTGGCCGGCATCACTTGGCGAATGAGATTCCGGAGATTCGTGAAGAGTACTTCCGGTATTTGACAGACCATTTGAAATAACACAATCCCAATGTGGGAGGGGGATTGCTCCCTCCCACATTGGTTAAGGTGCCAGGCTTGAGGTGCTCTGGCCCACCGCCAGCCCGGCGCGGATCGCTGCCAGCGCCGCCTGGTAATACGCCTTACCCTGCGGCGACTCCGCAAACGTCGCGAATTCTTCCAGCTCCGGGTCAGACAAATCCCGATAGACATACAGCAGCGTATTGTTCAGATCATTCCCAATCTGCTGCATCAACCGCTCACGCTGGCCATTCAACATGCCTTGGGCCTGACCCCCACCCAGCAGGCCAGGGATCATCTGGCTCAAGCTGTCAGCCGCGACACCGGCAATCGCCAAGCTGACTTCTGCACCAGCCTCGCGGGCGGGGAGCGCCTGGGCCAGGTGGCCGATGATCAGGCTGCGCGTGGCGTCGGCTTCGATTTTAGGCAGGCCCTGGGCATTTTTCGCCAGTTGATCGCGGCGGGTGGCCAGCAGCTCGGCGGCGACAATCTTGCGGCCCAGCGGTGATTGGAAAAACGCCAGTGCAGGCTTTGGGTCTGCCAGGTTCTTGCGCAACTGCGCCTCGGCGCGTTGGTCCATGGGTTGGGCGGCAAAGCGTTTATTGCTGTTGTCCACCAACGCCTGGTAAACCGCTGGCGGCAGGCTGTTGCGGTAGCGCTGCTGGGCAGCACTGAGGGCGTCATTGAAATGCGCACGTTGTTCGGCCCAGCCGGCGACCTTGTACAACTGGTCATGGCCGTCTGCCCAAGCGGGCAAAACGCAGAACATCAGCAAGGAAAAAAACAAACGACGCATATGGACTCCTGTCAGTCGGCCACTATTGTCCGTGTCGGGCGTAGGATTTGTCGAGAAGTCCTATCAGTCACCTGACTAAAGTGTGGTGAGACGCTCGACGGCGCTGTCGGATTTGAAGACGTATGGATACTATGCGCGCCATGCAAATACCCCTCGATCACCCCCTGCTGCAACGCATTGTCGACGACCTGGCCGAAAAAGGTTGGTCGCAGCAGAACGGCTTCCTGCCCCAGGCTCTGACCCTGGAACTGGCGGCTGAGTGCCGTAAACGTGCGGCCGAGGGTGAACTGGCGCCGGCGGCGGTGGGGCGCGGACCGTCCCAGGAAATTCGCGAGGGCATTCGTGGCGACCATATCCAGTGGCTGGAGGAGGGCGATGCTGCCGTCTGCGACAGCTACATGGCGGTGATGGACAGCGTGCGCCTGGCGATGAACCGGGGCTTGTTCCTGGGCCTGGAAGATTTCGAAAGCCACTTCGCGATGTACCCGCCAGGAGCGTTTTACCTCAAGCACCTGGACCGTTTTCGCGACGACGACCGGCGCATGGTCTCGGCGGTGATCTACTTGAACGACGCCTGGCTGCCCGAGCATGGCGGTCAGTTGCGCATGTACCTCAAAGGCGGCGTCGAATACGATGTGGTGCCCACCGGCGGTTGCCTGGTGGTGTTCCTGTCGGGCGAAGTGCCCCACGAAGTCATGCCCGCCACGCGCGAACGCCTGTCCCTCACCGGCTGGTTTCGCCGGCGGGGCAACGAGCCGTTTTAACCATGCAAAAGATTCTGATCAGCCGCTGCCTGCTGGGGCACAAGGTGCGTTACGACGGCGGTGCCAGCGGGCCGTTTGACCAACTGGCGGCGTGGCAGGCCGAAGGCCGGGTGGTAGCTATCTGCCCGGAAGTGTCGGGCGGTTTGCCGACGCCCAGACCCTCTGCCGAGATTCCCGGTGGGCAAGGCATTGATGTCTGGGAAGGCCGGGCCAAAGTGCTCACGGCCGAAGGTGAAGATTTCAGCGCCGCCTTTCTCGATGGCGCCCGTCAGGCCCTGGCGTTGGTGCAGCGCCACGGCATCCGCATCGCCATCCTCAAGGCCAACAGCCCGTCCTGCGGCAACCTGCTGACCTATGACGGCACCTTCACGGGCGTGAAGGTGAGTGGCGAGGGCGTCACGGCGGCGCTGCTCAAGCGCCACGGCGTACAGGTGTTCAGTGAGCTGGAGTTACCTGAGGCGGCGCAGGCGTTGGCGCTACTGTAGGGGCGTCGCCCTCGAACCACTTCTGTGACAGCGCCTTCAACCGGCCGTCGTCCTTCACCCGCTTCAATGCGCCGTCCAAACTCGTCTTGAATGCCGGGTTGCCCTTCTGGAACGGGATTGCCAGCTCAGGCTTCTCGCTATAAGCCTCGCTGAAATCGAACTGATCCTTAAGCTCGGCAGTCATAGCGATATGGTTGATGGCCACGTCATACTTGCCGGTGGCGACCCCCGGCAGCAGGTCGGCGTCATCGGTGGTGATGAACGAGGAGCGCACGTCCATTTCCTTCGCCAGCAGTTCTCCCAGCTCGACTTCGAAGCCGGTGAGCTTGTCGCCTTCCTTGAAGTTATAGGGTGGAGTGTCGGCTTCAAGGGCGATGCGCAGTTCGCCGCGATCATTCACGTCGTCGATCAGTTCGGCATGCGCCAAAGGGCTCAGAAGGGGAAGCAAAAGTAACAGGCCAGGCGAAAAGCGCATGGTCACTCCTAAAGAATTCGAATGTGCGAGGCGCCGTTCAGCATCGCTTTGCTATGGTGGTGAGTGCCTTGGACAGCAATTTGTCGCGAAGTTGTCATAACCCTACAGATTTCACAGAAAAACTGGAGAAGCGAATGAAAGCCCTTTTGTCCCGTGCAACGATAGCCAGCCTGTTGCTGGGCGCCTCGATGTTGGCCAATGCCGCCGATGTGCCTCGTACCCCCGCGCCCAAAGGTGCCGAGGTGTTTATCGTCTCGCCCAAAGATGGTGCCACTGTCGACAAGACCTTCACCGTCAAATTCGGCGTCAAGGGCCTGGACCTGGAGCCGATCGACAAGCAAGTGCCCAACGCCGGTCATCACCACTTGCTCGTAGACCAGGACGTGAAGTCGCTGAAAGCTGACGAAGCCATTCCGGCCACCGCCACCTCGATCCACTTCGGCAAGGCGCAAACCGAAACCGAGCTGACCCTGACTCCAGGCAAGCACACCCTGCAATTGGTGGCTGGCGACAACGTTCACCGCCAGTTTGAACCCACTGTAGCCTCGAAAGTCATCACGGTTAACGTCAAGTAAGATTTGTTCAGACAAAAAAATGGGAGACCCCTGCGGGTCTCCCATTTTTTGTGCAGCGTTTAAAGCGTTAGAACAACACGCGGCTACGGATGGTGCCGTTGATGTGCTGCAGCTTCTCTTGCGCCAGGTCCGAGTACTCGGCGTCGACGTCGATCACCACGTAGCCAACCTTCTCGTTGGTCTGCAGGAACTGACCGGAGATGTTGATGCCGTTTTCCGCGAAGACCTTGTTGATCTCCATCATCACGCCAGGGATGTTCTGGTGGATGTGCAGCAGACGGTGCTTGCCAGGGTGAGCCGGCAGGGCCACTTCCGGGAAGTTCACGGACGATACGGAAGTACCGTTGTCGCTGTACTTGACCAGTTTTTCCGAGACTTCCAGGCCGATGTTGGCCTGGGCTTCAGCGGTGGAACCGCCGATGTGCGGGGTCAGGATCACGTTGTCCAGGCCACGCAGCGGGCTTTCGAAGATATCGTCGTTGGAGCGTGGCTCCACCGGGAACACGTCGATGGCGGCGCCGATCAGGTGCTTGTCCTTGATCGCGTCGGCCAGGGCGTCCAGCTCGACCACGGTGCCGCGTGCAGCGTTGATCAGGATGCCGCCTTTCTTGATGGCGCGGATTTCCTTCTCGCCGATCATCCACTGGGTCTCAGCGGTTTCCGGAACGTGCAGGGTCACGATATCGGACATGCCCAGCAGCTCGGTCAGGCTCGACACCTGGGTCGCGTTGCCCAATGGCAGCTTGGTCAGCGTGTCGTAGAAGAACACCTGCATGCCAAGGCCTTCAGCCAGTACCGACAGCTGAGTGCCGATCGAGCCGTAACCGACGATACCCAGCTTCTTGCCGCGGATTTCGAAGGAGTTGGCCGCACTTTTGATCCAGCCGCCACGGTGGCAGGAAGCGTTTTTCTCTGGGATGCCACGCAGCAGCAGGATGGCCTCGGCCAGCACCAGCTCCGCGACGGAACGGGTGTTGGAGTACGGAGCGTTGAACACGGCGATGCCGCGCTCGCGGGCTGCGTTGAGGTCGACCTGGTTGGTGCCGATGCAGAAACAGCCAACTGCCACGAGTTTCTTGGCGTGATCGAAGATCTCTTCGGTCAGTTGAGTGCGGGAGCGAATGCCGATGAAGTGCGCGTCGGCGATCTTTTCCTTGAGCTGGGCTTCCGGCAGAGAACTGGTGATGTACTCAATGCTGGTGTACCCGGCGGCTTTCAGAACGTCGACAGCCGATGGGTGGACGCCTTCCAGAAGAAGGAACTTGATCTTGCTCTTATCGAGAGAAGTCTTGCTCATCTGCGTAAACCTGTATCCCGGAGAAAAATGGCAGGGAATCGGATCGTTAAGCTGACCCGGACGGCAGGAAAGCCGTCACCGCAGAAACGCCCTTGGGCTCTGTCCTGCGGGGGCGGTATGCTAGCATACGTGCCCCGCTAAACACCCATTCCTGCGACGTGAAGCGTTCTCAGGATGACCATGAATTGTTCGAGAGTTCTGTCGATGACCCATCCTGCCCTGATTGATGAGCTAAAGACCCTGGTTGAGCCCGGCAAAGTGCTGACCGACGCCGACTCCCTGGAGGCTTACGGCAAGGATTGGACCAAGCACTTCGCACCTGCGCCCACCGCCATCGTCTTCCCCAAGACCATCGAGCAGGTTCAGGCCATTGTGCGCTGGGCCAATGAACACAAGGTGGCGCTGGTGCCGTCCGGTGGTCGTACCGGCCTGTCGGCAGCGGCCGTGGCGGCCAATGGTGAAGTGGTTGTGTCGTTCGATTATATGAACCAGATTCTCGACGTGAACCTCACCGACCGCACTGCCGTGTGCCAGCCGGGCGTGGTCACCAAGCAATTGCAGAACGTCGCCGAAGAAAAAGGTCTGTACTACCCGGTGGACTTCGCCTCGTCCGGTTCGAGCCAGATTGGCGGCAATATCGGCACCAATGCCGGCGGGATCAAGGTGATTCGCTACGGCATGACCCGTAACTGGGTGGCCGGCATGAAAGTCGTCACCGGCAAGGGCGACGTGCTGGAGCTGAACCGCGACCTGATCAAGAACGCCACCGGCTACGACATGCGCCAGCTGTTTATCGGCGCGGAAGGCACCCTGGGCTTTGTAGTCGAAGCCACCATGCGCCTGGACCGGGCGCCGAAGAACCTCACCGCCATGGTGCTCGGCACTACTGATTTCGACTCGATCATGCCGGTGCTGCACGCGTTCCAGAACAAGCTGGACCTGACCGCGTTCGAATTTTTCTCCGACAAAGCCCTGGCCAAGGTCATGGGCCGTGGCGACGTGCCGGCGCCGTTCGAAACCGAGTGCCCGTTCTACGCGCTGCTGGAATTCGAAGCCACCACCGAAGAAGTCGCCAACCACGCCCTGGAAACCTTCGAGCACTGCGTCGAGCAGGGCTGGGTGCTGGACGGCGTGATGAGCCAGAGCGAAACCCAACTGCACAACCTGTGGAAACTGCGCGAGTACATCTCCGAGACCATTTCCCACTGGACGCCGTACAAGAACGACATCTCGGTCACCGTCTCCAAGGTTCCGGCGTTCTTGAAGGAAATTGACGCGATCGTCGGCGAACACTACCCCGATTTCGAAATTGTCTGGTTCGGCCATATCGGCGACGGCAACCTGCACCTGAACATCCTCAAGCCGGAAAACCTGAGCAAGGACGAATTCTTCGCCAAGTGCGCCACAGTGAACAAGTGGGTGTTCGAAACCGTCGAGAAGTACAACGGATCGATCTCCGCCGAACACGGCGTGGGCATGACCAAGCGCGATTACCTGACCTACAGCCGCTCGCCGGTTGAAATCGAATACATGAAGGCCGTGAAAGCGGTATTCGACCCTAACGGGATCATGAACCCTGGCAAGATCTTCGCTGTTTAAGGAGTCGTTCCATGAGCTACCAGCACAAGTATGTCGACGGCACCAACATCCATTTCCCGGTGGGTAAAGTGGTGTGCATTGGGCGTAACTACGTCGAACATGCCAAGGAACTGGACAACCCGGTGCCGACCGAGCCGTTGCTGTTCATCAAGCCCGGCAGCTGCGTAGTGCCGCTGGAAGGCGGTTTTGCCATCCCTGCCGAGCGTGGCTCGGTGCACTACGAAGCGGAAATCGCGGTATTGATCGGCAAGCCACTGTCGAACAAGCCAAGCCGTGAAGAAGTGCTGGATGCCATCTCCGGCTTCGCCCCGGCCCTGGATTTGACCCTGCGTGACAAGCAGGCCGAGCTGAAAGCCAAGGGCCTGCCGTGGGAAATCGCCAAATCCTTCGACGGCGCGGCAGTGATTGCCCCCTTTGTGGTGAGCAGTACCTTTGCGGATGTGACCGATATCGGCATTCGCCTGGCCATCAACGGCGAAGTGCGCCAGGACGGCAATAGCGCGCAGATGCTCAACCCGATCATCCCGATGATCCAGCACATGGCCGGCTGCTTCTCGCTGCAGGCCGGTGATGTGATCCTCACCGGCACTCCGGCGGGTGTAGGCCCGTTGAATGTGGGTGATGAACTTGTGTTGGAACTGACCGGCGTGAACCGCTTCGAAAGCAGCGTTCGATAAACACCTGGTCAAACCTGTGGGAGGGGGCAAGCCCCTCCCATATTGATTTGTGTGGGTCCACTTAATCTGGGTTTTTGCATTTTTTTCACACACTATCCGGATAATCCTTGGCCTTGTGCTATCCCCTAACGCTGACTTTCCGGAAAAAGCGCCCCATGGCCGTGTCCCTGCCTTCCGCCACACCCAAGCCGCGTTCTCGTTTTGCCCTGCGCTGGTATTCCTGGCTGTTTTTGGCAGGCGTCATCGTTTATGGCGTTGCCTGGGCCATGCATTGGGACGATCGCGGCATGCTGTGGGTGTCGGAGCGCTTTGAAACATCGGCTGAGCGCAATGAAAGTGTGTGGTTGCCGGACTACCACGCCGTCATCGACGCGAAAGTCTTGCCAGGCATGGAGAAGGACGAGGCCTCGGACGTCTCCTACAACCCGCAGACCAAAACCCTGTTTTCCGTCATGGGAAAAAACCCTTTCCTCGTTGAGTTGAGCCTGCAAGGCGATGTGCTGCGCAAGATGCCGCTTAACGGCTGGAGCAACCCGGAAGGTGTTACGGTCATGGAAAATGGCCTGCTGGCGGTGGTCGATGAACGCGACCACAGCCTGACCATCGTCAAGGTCGATGCCTCTACCCAGCAACTGAACAAAGCTGATTTTCAGAGTTATGACCTGGGTCCCTCCAAAGACCAGAACAAAGCCTTTGAGGCGATCACCTGGGACAAGCTAGGCCAGCAGCTTGTACTGGGCGAGGAGCGCCCGCCGGCGTTGTTCACCTGGAAAAGCGACGGCAGCCAGACCCTGGTTGGCGACAAGCAAAAACTCGCCAGCAAAGAACTGGATATGCGCAACCTTTCGGCGTTGGCTGTCGACCCGCGCACCGGCCACCTCCTGGTGCTTTCGGCCGATTCCCACCTGTTGCTGGAGTTGGACGAGAAGGGCGAACAGGTCAGCTTCATGACCTTGCTGGGCGGCTTCAATGGCCTGGGCAAAACCATTCCCCGGGCGGAAGGGGTGACCATGGATGAGGATGGCACGCTGTACATGGTCAGTGAGCCGAACCTGTTCTATCGTTTCGAAAGGCAGAAATAGACGGCCAGTTACGTCGGATATTTCTCTATCTGCGGCATGTCGCCAGACATCCGGGCGCGTTTAAGTTTAAATTCAGACAGGCGTGATATTCATTCGCCACTTTTGATTTTGAGCCCGCCCAATGCGCCGACTTGCCCGCCCCAAACCCATTCTGTTTCTCCTGGCGCTGATCGCCCTGATCTGCGCCGGAGTCGCTGGGCAGCACTTTCGCCTGTTCGAGCGCGCCTGGTTCAACTGGCAGGTGTGGCGCCAACCCGCCGATGAGCGCTCCATTGGCCTGGCCGAATACCGGGTAACGCTGGAGGCCCGGGTCATTGAGGGTCTGGACGACGATGTCTCGGCCCTCACCTATGATCCGGTGCGCAAAAGCCTGTTTACCGTCACCAATCAAAATGCCGAACTGATCGAGTTGTCTTTGGACGGCAAGATCCTGCGGCGCATCCCTTTGGTGGGGTTCGGCGATGCCGAAGCCGTGGAATTTATCAGCGACAACATCTATGTCATCACCGACGAACGCCAGCAGCGGTTGATCAAGGTGCATGTGGACGACGAGACCCAGTTCCTCGATGCCGCCGATGCGGAGCAGATGACCCTGGGCTTGCACGTAGGTGGCAACAAGGGCTTTGAGGGCTTGGCCTATGACTCGGTGGGCAAGCGCCTGTTCGTGGCCAAGGAGCGCGACCCGATGCTGATCTACGAGGTCCACGGTTTTCCCCATTTCAAGCCGGAAAAAACCTACTCGGTGCACGTGATCAACAACCCCAAGCGCGACGCCGGGCTGTTTGTGCGTGACCTGTCGAGCCTTCAATACGACGAGCGCAGCGGCCACCTGCTGGCACTGTCGGATGAGTCGTTTTTGGTATTGGAGCTGGATATCGACGGTCGCCCGTTGAGCAGTCTTTCTCTGCTCAACGGCCGTCACGGCCTGAAAAAACGTGTGCCTCAGGCCGAAGGGATCGCCATGGATGACGAAGGTACGTTGTATCTGGTCAGCGAGCCGAACCTGTTCTACGTGTTCAAGAAACCCAGTCCCTGAAAACACCGCCAAACCAATGTAGTGTTCTCAGGCCTTGAGGGTTTTGACGCCTTCCGGGGTGCCGAGCAGCAGCACATCCGCCGGACGCGCCGCGAACAAACCGTTGGTGACCACGCCGACAATCGCATTGATCTGGGTTTCCAGCTCCACCGGGTTGGTGATCTGCATATTGAACACGTCGAGGATGATGTTGCCGTTGTCGGTCAACACGCCTTCGCGGTACACCGGGTCGCCGCCCAGTTTCACCAGCTCGCGGGCTACGTGGCTGCGGGCCATCGGGATCACTTCCACTGGCAGCGGGAACGCGCCGAGGACTGGCACCAGCTTGCTGGCGTCGGCGATGCAGATAAAGGTCTTGGCCACGGCCGCGACGATCTTCTCGCGGGTCAGGGCTGCGCCGCCGCCCTTGATCAGGTTCAGGTGCTCGTCGCTCTCATCGGCGCCGTCGACGTAGAACTCCAGGTCGCTCACGGTGTTGAGCTCGTACACTGGAATGCCATGGCCCTTCAGGCGTGCGGCGGTGGCTTCGGAGCTGGCCACGGCGCCGTCGAACGCGCCTTTGTGCTGGGCCAGTGCGTCGATAAAGCAGTTGGCAGTGGAGCCGGTGCCGACACCGACGATGCTTTTGTCGTCGAGTTTAGGAAGGATTAAATCGACGGCGGCCTGGGCCACTGCCTGTTTGAGTTGATCCTGGGTCATGCGGGCTCCGGAACGGGCGGGGAGTAAAGAGGGGCGCGAGTATAACCCAACAAAACCTCGGGATTCGTGTGGTCGCCCGCCCAAACGCTGGGTTAGACTCCTTGGCCCTGCCCAACCTGCTCAGTGATTCCCGCCGATGCTTGAACAGTACGTCAAAAAGATCCTCACCTCGCGCGTTTACGACGTTGCCGTAGAAACCCCGCTGCAGACCGCCCGCCAGCTCTCCGAGCGCCTGGGTAACAAGGTCTGGCTCAAGCGCGAGGATTTGCAGCCGGTGTTCTCGTTCAAGATTCGCGGCGCTTATAACAAGCTGACGCAACTGAGCGCCGAAGAGCGTGCGCGAGGCGTGGTGACGGCGTCGGCGGGCAACCATGCGCAAGGCCTGGCCCTGGCGGCCAAGGTGCTGGGGGTCAAGGCCACGATTGTGATGCCCAAGACCACCCCTGAAATCAAAGTCGAAGGCGTGCGCTCTCGCGGCGGCAAAGTGGTGCTGCACGGCGACTCCTTCCCGGAAGCGCTGGCCTACTCGCTGAAACTGGTCGACGAAAAAGGCTACGTCTACATTCACCCCTACGATGATCCGCACACCATTGCCGGGCAGGGCACCGTGGCGATGGAAATTTTGCGCCAGCATCCAGGCCCGCTGGATGCGATTTTCGTCCCGGTGGGCGGGGGTGGCCTGATCGCAGGCATCGCGGCGTATGTGAAATACCTACGACCGGAAATCAAGATCATCGGCGTCGAGCCGGATGACTCCAACTGCCTGCAAGCCGCCATGGCGGCGGGTGAGCGCGTGGTGTTGCCGACGGTCGGGATCTTTGCCGACGGCGTTGCGGTGGCACAGATCGGCCAGCACACCTTTGATATCTGCAAAGACTATGTCGACGAAGTGATCACCGTGAGCACCGATGAAATCTGTGCGGCGATCAAGGATATCTACGACGACACCCGTTCCATTACCGAGCCGGCAGGCGCGTTGGGCGTGGCGGGCATCAAGAAGTACGTCGAGACCCGTGGTGTCAGTGGCCAGACCTTCGTCGCCATCGACTCCGGGGCCAACGTCAACTTCGACCGCCTGCGCCACGTGGCCGAGCGCGCCGAACTGGGTGAAGGCCGCGAAGCCATCATCGCCGTGACCATTCCCGAGCAACCGGGCAGCTTCAAGGCGTTCTGCGAGGCCGTGGGCAAGCGCCAGATCACCGAATTCAACTACCGCTACCACTCCGGCAGCGAGGCGCACATCTTCGTTGGCGTGCAAACGCACCCGGAAACCGACCCGCGCAGTGCGCTGATCGCCAGCCTCACCGAGCAGGGCTTCCCGGTGCTGGACTTGACCGAGAACGAACTGGCCAAGCTGCACATCCGCCACATGGTCGGCGGGCATGCGGCCCACGTCAGCAATGAAGTGGTGTTCCGTTTCGAATTCCCGGAGCGTCCGGGGGCGCTGTTCAACTTTCTTAACAAATTAGGCGGGCGCTGGAACATCTCGATGTTCCACTATCGCAACCACGGCGCGGCGGACGGCCGTGTGGTCGCCGGCCTGCAAGTGCCGGCGAGCGAGCGTCACCTGGTGCCGGCGGCCCTCGAAGCCATTGGCTACCCGTACTGGGATGAAAGCGATAACCCGGCCTATAAACTGTTCCTCGGTTGAGCGACTACGCTGATTGGGGGCGGCCTCTAAGGAATACGAAACATGGAAACCCTGATCACCCTGAAAGTTATCCACATTGCAGCCACCGTGGTGTTGTTGCTCAGCGGCCTCGGCCTGGCGTTGCTGGCGTGGCGTAAACGCAGCGCCGGCGCGGCGGTGACCGTGCAGCGCCCGTGGGCGTTCGTGTGGTTGCTGATGGGCATTTGCGTGGTGAGCATGCCGTTTACGGGCTGGTGGCTGGTGCACCTGACTGGCTGGCCGTTGGGGCAGACCTGGATTCTGGGCTCCAGCATTCTCTATACCGTGGCGGCGCTGGCGTGGTTCTGGCTGGTGGCGCGGCTTAATCGCCTGCGCAAGGGGGAGGGAGGTAGTCTGAATTTCACCCTGGTGCTGGCGGTGGTCAGCCTGGTGGGGTTTGTGGCGATTGCGGGGTTGATGGGTGCCAAGCCGGTTTAAGGCTTGAGACCTTGTCGACCTTATCGGGGGCAAGCCCCCTCCCACATTTGACTGTGTTCACAAATCAAGTGTGGGAGGGGGCTTGCCCCCGATAGGGCCATCAGCTGCGCAGCGTAATCACCGGCCACCCGCGCTTCTCGGCTTCGGCGCGCAAGTTCGGGTCCGGATCCACCGCTACCGGGTGGGTAACCTGCTCCAGCAGCGGCAGGTCATTCATCGAGTCGCTATAGAAATAGCTGTCTTGCAGGCTATACCCCGTCTCTTCCAGCCAACGATTCAAGCGCGTCACCTTGCCTTCACGAAAGCACGGCACATCGGTGCTGCGCCCGGTGTAGCGGCCGTTTTCCATCTCGCACTCGGTCGCAATCAGCGTCTCGACGCCCAGGCGTGCAGCAATGGGCGCGGTGACGAATCGGTTGGTGGCGGTGATGATCACCAGTTTGTCACCGGCGGCACGGTGCTTGGCCAGCAGTTCCACGGCCAGTGGCAGCATGATCGGCTCGATGCAGTCGCGCATATAGTCGTTGTGCCACTCATCCAGTTGGGCCATCTCGGTGCGGCCGAGGATTTCCAGGCAAAAGTTCAGGTAGGCGGCGTTATCCAGCTTGCCGGCCAGATAATCCTGATAGAACTCATCGTTACGGGCTTTGTAGGCTACCCGGTCAAGAATCCCGCGTTCGCACAGGTAATCGCCCCAGGCGTGGTCGCTGTCACCGCCAAGAAGGGTGTTGTCCAAGTCGAATAAAGCCAGGCGCATTGCAGTTACTCGCTGAAAAGTCTGTAAAAAGGCGTCCAGAATACGGTCTTTTCACAAGAGTGCACATAAGGTAAGAAGCCTCGTTGCCGCTGGAACAACCTTTGTGGAACAATGCGGCGACATGCGTTTGCGAGGTTGTTGCCGTGATCGACCCCGATGGTTTCCGTCCTAATGTCGGGATTATTCTTACGAATGATGCCGGACAGGTGCTATGGGCTCGCCGAATCAACCAAGATGCCTGGCAGTTTCCTCAAGGCGGAATCAACCCCGACGAAACCCCTGAAGACGCCTTGTACCGTGAGTTGAATGAAGAAGTCGGCCTTGAGCGCGAAGATGTGCAAATTCTGGCCTGTACCCGCGGCTGGTTGCGCTATCGTCTGCCGCAGCGCCTGGTGCGTACTCACAGCCAACCGCTGTGTATCGGCCAGAAGCAGAAATGGTTTCTCCTGCGCCTGATCTCCGACGAGCAGCGGGTGCGGATGGATTTGACCGGTAAGCCGGAGTTCGATGGCTGGCGTTGGGTCAGCTATTGGTACCCGCTGGGCCAGGTGGTGACATTCAAGCGCGAGGTTTATCGTCGCGCTCTCAAAGAGCTTGCCCCGCGCCTTTTAGCGCGCGACTGACGACGGAGTTCGACCCCGAGCCATGCTCAATACGCTGCGCAAGATCGTCCAGGAAGTTAACTCCGCCAAGGATCTCAAGGCGGCGTTGGGGATTATTGTGTTGCGCGTCAAGGAAGCCATGGGCAGCCAGGTCTGCTCGGTTTACCTGCTGGACCCAGAGACCAACCGTTTTGTGCTGATGGCCACGGAGGGCTTGAACAAGCGCTCCATCGGCAAGGTCAGCATGGCGCCCAATGAAGGTCTGGTGGGCCTGGTGGGGACGCGTGAAGAACCCCTGAACCTTGAAAACGCGGCCGATCACCCGCGTTATCGTTACTTTGCCGAAACCGGCGAAGAGCGCTACGCGTCATTCCTCGGCGCACCGATCATTCACCACCGCCGCGTTGTCGGCGTGTTGGTCATCCAGCAGAAAGAACGCCGCCAGTTCGACGAAGGTGAAGAAGCCTTCCTCGTGACCATGAGCGCGCAGCTCGCCGGGGTTATTGCCCACGCCGAGGCCACGGGCTCGATTCGCGGCCTGGGCCGTCAGGGCAAGGGCATCCAGGAAGCCAAGTTCGTCGGCGTGCCGGGTTCGCCGGGTGCTGCCGTCGGTACGGCGGTGGTCATGCTGCCACCGGCCGACCTCGATGTAGTGCCGGACAAGACCGTCAACGACATCGACGCCGAAATCAAACTGTTCAAGACCGCCCTGGAAGGTGTGCGCGCCGACATGCGCAACCTGTCGACCAAGCTGGCCACTCAACTGCGCCCCGAAGAGCGTGCGTTGTTTGACGTGTACCAGATGATGCTCGACGACGCGTCCCTCGGGAATGAAGTCAAAACCGTGATCAAGACCGGCCAATGGGCCCAGGGCGCCCTGCGTCAGGTGGTCACCGATCACGTCAACCGTTTCGAATTGATGGACGACGCCTACCTGCGCGAGCGCGCCTCGGACGTGCGCGACCTCGGTCGCCGTCTGCTGGCTTACCTGCAGGAAGACCGCACCACCAACCTGGTCTACCCCGACAACACCATCCTGATCAGTGAAGAACTGACCGCCACCATGCTCGGCGAAGTGCCGGAAGGCAAATTGGTGGGCCTGGTCTCGGTACTCGGTTCGGGTAACTCCCACGTCGCGATCCTGGCTCGGGCTATGGGCATCCCGACAGTGATGGGCCTGGTGGACCTGCCGTATTCCAAGGTCGACGGCATCGACATGATCGTCGATGGCCATCGCGGTGAAGTCTTCACCAACCCCAGCGACGTGCTGCGCAAGCAATACGCCGAAGTGGTGGAAGAAGAGAAACAACTGGCCCTGGGCCTGGATTCATTGCGCGAGCTGCCGTGCGTGACCACCGATGGTCACCGCGTACCGCTGCTGGTCAATACCGGCCTGCTGGCTGACGTGGCCCGTGCGCAACAGCGAGGCGCCGAAGGCGTAGGGCTGTACCGCACCGAAGTGCCGTTCATGATCAACCAGCGTTTCCCGAGTGAGAAGGAGCAGCTGGCGATCTACCGCGAGCAACTGCAAGCCTTTCACCCGTTGCCGGTGACCATGCGCAGCCTGGACATCGGCGGCGACAAGTCACTGTCGTATTTCCCGATCAAGGAAGACAACCCCTTCCTCGGCTGGCGCGGCATTCGCGTGACCCTCGACCATCCGGAAATTTTCCTGGTACAGACCCGCGCCATGCTCAAGGCCAGCGAAGGCCTGAACAACCTGCGCATCCTGTTGCCGATGATCTCCGGTACCCATGAGCTGGAAGAGGCGTTGCACCTGATCCACCGTGCCTGGGGCGAAGTGCGCGACGAGGGCGCCGACGTACCGATGCCGCCGATTGGCGTGATGATCGAAATCCCGGCAGCGGTGTACCAGGCCAAAGAGCTGGCGCGGCAGGTGGACTTCCTGTCGGTGGGTTCCAACGACCTGACCCAATACCTGCTGGCCGTGGACCGCAACAACCCACGGGTGGCCGACCTCTACGACTACCTGCACCCGGCGGTGCTGCAAGCGCTGCAACACGTGGTGCGCGATGCCCATGCCGAAGGCAAGCCGGTGAGCATCTGCGGTGAAATGGCCGGTGACCCGGCGGCGGCCGTGCTGTTGATGGCGATGGGCTTTGACAGCCTGTCGATGAACGCCACCAACTTGCCGAAGGTCAAGTGGATGTTGCGCCAGGTTGAGCTGAGCATGGCCAAGGATCTGCTGGCCGAGTTGATGACTATCGACAACCCGCAAGTTATCCACAGCTCGCTGCAGTTGGCGCTGAAGAACCTGGGGCTGACGCGGATGATCAACCCGGCCTCCGCTAAAACCCTCTAGACCGAGTCGCCTTTTTCGCAGGCAAGCCAGCTCCCACATTGGAATGCATTTCAACTGTGGGAGCCGGGCTTGCCCGCGATAGCGCTCGCTCAAGCACCGCTAAATCTTCAGTTCGACCTCGCCAAGTCGGCCACCATGCGGCCCAAAACTACGCTCCACTATCTGCCGCGTCCCGTTGGCATTTACAATCAGCGCCGTACTCGCCCGCGTCCCATAACTTGGGCTGGCAATAAACACGCTGGATAAAAGACTTTCCGTCGCCAAGCCCACTCCGGTATCTGGCAGGTCTGCAAACGGCGCCGTTTGAGGATCACTCAAAATCCCCAACAAGGCTTCCGGCTGTGGATCATCCAATACCGCGCTCAACGCCTTCTTGGCTTTGAGCAACTTTGGCCACGGCGTATCCAGGCCGGCGTTGGATAAGCCGTACACGCCAGCCTCCAATCGTGTGGGCCTGGTCTGGTTGGCGTTGTAATGCCACAGCTCATCCCGCGTGCCCACCAGCAGGTTAAACCCGGCATATTCAATCGAACGGCCATTAACGTCGGCCAAATACTGATCAATGGGCAGCGAACCACTGAGAAACCGCGCCACCAGCTCCCCGCGTGACTTACGTGCCGGCGGCTGGTGGGGATCACGGATATTGGTCAGGGCCGCAAATCGCCCATCGGCGTTCACTCCCAGCCAGGTACCGCCCGCTTCCTGATCGCGACCGGCATAGACTTCGGGCACATCCGACCACTGGGCCAGCCGCAGGCTGGGGCGGGCGTAGAACTCGTCACGGTTGGCCGCGACGATCAGCGGTTGGGCGTGGCCCGGCCGCCAGGCGAAAACAATCAGGCACATCAGGCGATTCCCTTTTGTGTTTTTTTGCCACTGTACCCACACCAGCAGCGGTGTTCCATCGTATCCAGTTGGGCCGCATGCCTTCCATCCGTTAACATGCCGGACTTGCTTCGGGGGCTCCCATGGAATTTCTGCTGTATTTGCTGCTGGGCGCCTGCGCGGGCGTGCTCGCCGGGCTGTTTGGCGTGGGCGGCGGGATCATTATCGTGCCGGTGCTGGTGTTCAGCTTCACCTTGCAGGGCTTCGACCCGCAGGTGTTGACGCACCTGGCCGTGGGCACGTCCCTGGCAACGATCATCTTTACCTCGGTCAATGCCGTGCGTGAGCACCACCGACGTGGCGCGGTGCGTTGGCCGATTTTTGTGTGGATGACCGTTGGCATCCTCATCGGAGCTGGTTTTGGCGCACTGACTGCCGAGGCGATTTCCGGCCCGCATTTGCAGAAGATCATTGGCGTGTTCGCGCTGATCATCGCCGTACAACTGGCCCTGGAGGTCAAGCCCAAGGCCAGCCGGACGGTGCCCGGTAAAGTCGGCCTGACGCTTGCAGGCACGGTGATTGGCTGGGCGTCGGCGATATTCGGGATTGGTGGCGGTTCGCTGACCGTGCCGTTCCTGACCTGGCGCAGCGTGCCGATGCAGCAGGCGGTGGCCACATCTTCGGCCTGTGGCCTGCCGATTGCCTTGGCCAGTGCATTAAGTTTCATGATTCTGGGCTGGCATGACCCGCTGCTGCCCGCGCATAGTCTAGGGTTCGTGTATTTGCCGGCGCTGCTGGGCATTGCCCTGACCAGCATGGTGTTTGCCCGCTTCGGCGCACGCCTGGCGCATCGGTTGTCGCCGCGCTTGCTCAAGCGGTTGTTCGCCGGCCTGCTGTTTTGCGTGGGTTTGAATTTTTTGCTGTAACGCAGACTTAATCGCGTCCGGGCATGGTCCGGTCGCCATAACGCATGATTTAACGAGGAGTCGCAATGCTGCCTTACCCGCAGATCGACCCGGTGGCCCTGGCCATCGGTCCGCTGAAAATCCACTGGTACGGGTTGATGTACCTGATCGGCATCGGCGGCGCCTGGCTGCTGGCCTCCCGGCGCCTGAACCGTTTCGACCCGACCTGGACCAAGGAAAAACTCTCCGATATGGTCTTCTGGCTGTCGATGGGGGTCATCGTGGGCGGGCGTCTTGGGTATGTGCTGTTCTACGATCTGTCCGCCTACCTCGCCAACCCGACACTGATTTTCGAAGTGTGGAAGGGCGGCATGGCGTTCCACGGTGGGTTTATCGGCGTGATGATCGCCGCCTGGTGGTTTGGCCGGCGCAATGGCAAGTCATTCTTCCAACTGATGGATTTCGTCGCGCCGCTGGTGCCGATCGGCCTGGGCGCCGGGCGCATCGGTAACTTCATCAACGCTGAGCTGTGGGGCAAGCCGACCGACGTGCCGTGGGCCATGGTGTTCCCGCCGTTCAGCGATCCTGCGCAACTGCCGCGTCACCCGTCGCAGCTGTACCAGTTCGCGCTGGAAGGCGTGGCACTGTTCCTCATTTTGTACATTTTCTCGCGTAAACCCCGCCCAACCATGGCCGTTTCCGGCATGTTCGCGCTGTTTTACGGGATCTTCCGTTTCATCGTCGAATTCGTGCGCGTGCCGGATGCGCAGTTGGGCTACCTGGCATGGGGCTGGTTGACCATGGGCCAGGTGCTCAGTGTTCCAATGATCCTGGTCGGCCTCGGCCTGCTGTGGTGGGCGTACAATCGCCCGCAGCCGCTGAAGAACGCTGCGCTTTAAATTCGAATGCCGGGGCCTGCGCGGGCCCCGACTTCAACGATACGGGTACTTACATGAAGCAATATCTCGAACTACTGAACGACGTCGTGACCAATGGCCTGACCAAGGGCGATCGCACCGGCACCGGCACCAAGGCTGTGTTCGCCCGTCAGTATCGGCATAACTTGGCCGACGGCTTCCCGCTGCTGACCACCAAGAAGCTTCACTTCAAAAGCATCGCCAACGAGCTGATCTGGATGTTGAGCGGCAACACCAATATCAAGTGGCTCAACGAAAACGGCGTGAAGATCTGGGACGAATGGGCCACCGAAGACGGCGACCTGGGCCCGGTCTACGGCGAGCAATGGACCGCCTGGCCAACCAAGGACGGTGGCACGATCAACCAGATCGACTACATGGTCCACACGCTCAAGACCAACCCCAACAGCCGCCGCATCCTGTTCCACGGCTGGAACGTCGAGTACCTGCCCGACGAAACCAAGAGCCCCCAGGAAAACGCGCGTGACGGCAAACAAGCCCTGCCACCTTGCCACCTGCTGTACCAGGCATTCGTGCATGACGGCCATCTGTCGATGCAGTTGTACATCCGCAGCTCCGACGTATTCCTCGGCCTGCCGTACAACACTGCTGCGCTGGCGCTGCTGACCCACATGCTGGCCCAACAGTGCGACTTGATCCCTCATGAGATCATCGTCACCACTGGCGATACCCATGCCTATAGCAACCATATGGAACAAATCCGCACTCAGCTGGCGCGTACGCCGAAGAAGCTGCCGGAGTTGGTGATCAAGCGTAAGCCTGCGTCGATCTACGACTACAAGTTCGAAGACTTCGAGATTGTGGGTTACGACGCCGACCCAAGCATCAAGGCCGACGTGGCTATCTAGAGCCCACCTTCGTCTTCAGATGTGGGCTTTTGTGTGGGAGGGGGCTTGCCCCCGATAGCGGTGGATCAGCTAAATATTGGTTGGCTGAAACTCTGTCATCGGGGGCAAGCCCCCTCCCACATTTGAACTGTGTTTGCTTGAGTTAATGGCCGTGGCTTCTGCCCACATGTGAGTGCTCAGCCTCGCTGGCCGCAACACTCCCGCTGACCTCCAGCCGCTGCAAAATCCCACACTCCGGCCCGCCGCCGCAGCGCTGGCGCAAGTCCAGCAACTGCACCTGCAACGCCAACAACCCATCGATCCGCGCTTTCACATGGTGGATATGTTCGTCGATCAACGCATTCACACTTTCACACTGGTCCTGAGGACTGTCCCGTAGACCCAGCAGGCTGCGAATTTCTTCGAGGGTCATGTCGAGGCTGCGGCAATTGCGGATAAAGATCAGCCGCTCGGTATGCGCCTGGGTGTACACCCGGTAGTTGGCGTCGGTGCGCGCCGGAGGCGGCAGCAGGCCTTCTTTCTCGTAATAACGGATGGTTTCCACCTGACAGTCGGTCAGTTTGGCCAATTCGCCGATCTTCATCGCAGCAATCTCCAAATGGGTGCTTGACCCTATAGTGGCTACAGGGTCTTTACTTGGCAACAGGCACCTTTACGGACGCGACAGAATGAGCGATTCCATCCACACCCCGCATAAACACGACCATGATCATGACCATGGTCCCCAGAAACTGACGCCAGTGCACAACCATGCTGGCTCCTGCTGTGCAAGCAAGGCAGCACCTGCCGTGGTCACGTTGAGTGAAGCGCCCACTGCGGGCTCGCGCCTGAGCACCTTCCGCATCGAAGCCATGGACTGTCCCACCGAGCAAACGCTGATCCAGAACAAACTGGGCAAGCTCGCCGGTGTGCAGCAACTGGAATTCAACCTGATCAACCGCATCCTTGGCGTCACCCACGACCTGCCTAGCACTGCGCCGATCATTGATGCCATCAAGTCCCTGGGCATGCAGGCCGATCCGATCGAGGAGGGCACCCCCGCCGCCGAGCCGCCTGCCAGGAAACACTGGTGGCCGCTGGCCTTGTCCGGCGTCGGCGCGTTGGGCGCCGAAGTGCTGCACTTCACGGATGCGGCCCCGACCTGGGTGATAGCCATCGTGGCGCTGGTGTCGATCTTCAGCGGTGGCCTCACTACCTATAAAAAGGGCTGGATCGCCCTGAAAAACCTCAACCTGAACATCAACGCCTTGATGAGCATCGCTGTGACCGGCGCGATCCTGATCGGCCAGTGGCCGGAAGCCGCCATGGTGATGTTCCTGTTCACCGTGGCCGAGTTGATTGAAGCCAAGTCCCTGGACCGTGCGCGCAATGCCATCAGCGGCTTGATGCAGATGGCCCCGGAACAGGCCACGGTGCAGCAGGCGGATGGAAGCTGGGTTGAACAGGAAGTCAAAAGTATCGAATTGGGCGCCATCGTGCGGGTTAAACCCGGCGAGCGCATTGGCCTGGACGGTGAAGTCACCGCTGGGCAATCCACCATCGACCAGGCACCGATCACCGGGGAAAGCCTGCCGATTGAAAAAACCGTGGGCGATAAAGTCTTCGCCGGCACCATCAACCAGGCGGGCTCCCTGGAATACAGCGTCACGGCAGCGGCCAATAACTCCACGCTGGCGCGGATCATCCACGCCGTCGAGCAGGCGCAAGGTTCACGGGCGCCGACCCAGCGTTTCGTTGATAGTTTTTCGAAGATCTACACCCCGGCCGTCTTTCTGTTTGCCTTGGGCGTGGCGATTATTCCGCCGCTGTTCATGGCCGGCCTGTGGTTCGACTGGATCTACCGCGCCCTGGTGCTGCTGGTGGTCGCCTGCCCCTGCGCATTGGTGATCTCCACCCCGGTGACCATCGTCAGCGGCCTGGCGGCGGCGGCGCGCAAAGGCATACTGATCAAGGGCGGCGTGTACCTGGAGGGCGGTTACAAACTCGACTACCTGGCGCTGGACAAGACCGGCACGATCACCCACGGCAAACCGGTGCAAACCGATTACCTGGCGTTGTTCCCCAACGTTGCGGACAGCGCACCGGCCCTGGCTGCCAGTTTGGCCGGGCGTTCCGACCACCCGGTGTCCCTGGCAATCGCCAATGCGGCTGTGGATAAAAAGCTGCCGACGCATGTTGTGGATAACTTCGCAGCCCTGGCCGGTCGTGGTGTGCGCGGCGACATCAACGGTGAGACCTACCACTTGGGCAACCACCGCCTGGTGGAAGACCTCGGCCTGTGTTCCCCCGAGCTGGAAGAGAAACTCTTCGCCCTGGAGAAGCAGGGCAAGTCCGTGGTGTTGCTGCTCGACAAATCCGGCCCCCTGGCACTGTTCGCCGTGGCCGATACGGTCAAGGACAGCAGCCGCGAAGCCATCCAGCAACTGCACGATTTGGGCATCAAGACCCTGATGCTCACGGGCGACAACACCCACACCGCTCAGGCGATTGCGGCCCAGGTGGGCATCGACCAGGCCCGGGGCGATCTGCTGCCCACCGACAAATTGCAGGCCATCGAAGCGCTTTATGGTCAAGGTCGTCGGGTGGGCATGGTCGGTGACGGCATCAACGACGCTCCGGCGCTGGCTCGCGCCGAGATCGGTTTCGCTATGGCCGCTGCCGGCACCGACACCGCCATCGAGACCGCCGACGTGGCGCTGATGGACGATGATTTGCGCAAGATCCCGGCATTCATTCGTTTGTCGCGGCAAACGTCGAGTATCCTCAAGCAGAACATCGCCCTGGCGCTGGTGATCAAGGCGATCTTCCTCGCAGTCACCTTCCTGGGCATGGCCACCATGTGGATGGCGGTGTTTGCGGATATGGGCGTGAGCCTGCTGGTGGTGTTCAATGGCCTGCGCCTGCTGCGCAAATAAACGATGAGAGGGCGGTGTGCTGAGTGCTGAGCTGAAGGCGTTTTTTATGGTCGCCCGCCTGGGCAGCATTACCCAGGCGGCGAAAAAACTCGGCCTGAGCCAGCCCACCGTGACCACCCAGATCCGCAACCTGGAAAGCCAGTATGGCGTGGAGCTGTTCTATCGCGGTGGCCGCCGCCTCACGGTCAGCGACGATGGCGCGCGGTTGCTGCCGATGGTCAAGGCGCTGTTGCAACAGGAAGCGGACATCGAGTTCTTCCTGCGCAACAGCGGCCAACTCCAGGGCGCCTTGCGCATAGCTGCGACGGCGCCGTATTACATCCTCGATCTGGTCAAAGCCTTTCGCGAACGCTTGCCCCATGTGGAAGTGTCAGTGGACATCGGCAACTCCCAGCAGGTGCTTGAAGCATTGGATGAGTACCGTGTCGACGTGGCCGCTTCCTCCCAGTTGCTGGAAGACCCGCGCTTGATCCGCCGCGTACTCGGCACCGACCCCCTGGTGCTGGCGGTGCATCGCAATCATCCCTTGGCCAAGCTTGATCATGTGCCACTGACCGCCCTGGCCGGGCACACCTTGTTGATGCGAGAAGCGGGCTCCACTACACGCAGGCTGACGGAAGAAATGCTCCAAGGCGCCGGCGTAAGTTACGGCCCACTGTTGGAAATCGGCAGCCGCGAGTCCATCCGGGAGGCAGTGCTGCGCAGTATCGGCATCAGCATCATCGCCCGCCAGGAAGTGCCCCATGACCCGCAACTGCGGGTACTGACCATCGAAAATGCGCCGCAGATTCCGGAGTATTTGTACTGCCTCAAGGAGCGCAAAGGCGCGCGGCTGCCGGCGGCGTTTCTGGGGTTGGCGCAGGAAATGTCGCCGATCTGAGATTTTGTGGCGGCTTTCAGGGCCTCATCGGGGGCTTGCCCCCCAATAGCAGTAGTCCAGACACCACACCTATATGACCCCTACCCAAATCCACCAATACCACTATCGCCACGTTTTGCCTTCCTGCCACACGAGCGACGCATTGCCCTCCTAGCATGGCCTTCATCCGTTCGATGAGGTGCCACCATGCACACAGCCCTGACCCAACCCGGCGCGCCCATGAAGGTGCGCGGTATCCAGAAACGCTTCGGCGCCTTTACCGCGTTGGACCACGTGTCCTTGGACGTCGCCGCTGGTGAGCTGGTGTGCCTGCTGGGTCCGTCCGGCTGCGGCAAGACCACCCTGCTGCGTTGCATCGCCGGCCTGGAGCGTCAGGACAGTGGTGAACTTTACCTGGGTGATCGTGACGTTTCCCTGCTGCCGCCCCAGGCACGGGACTACGGCATTTTGTTCCAGTCCTACGCGCTGTTTCCCAACCTGACCATCGAAGCGAACATCGGCTACGGCCTCACCGGCAGCGGCCGTGATGAAGTGCGCCAGCGTGTTGGGCAGATGCTCGAACTGGTCGGTCTGGTGGGCAGCGAGAAGAAATACCCCGGCCAGCTCTCCGGCGGCCAACAGCAGCGCGTGGCCCTGGCCCGTGCCTTGGCGCCGGCGCCTTCGTTGCTGCTGCTGGACGAACCCATGTCCGCCCTCGACGCCCGCGTACGCGAGCACCTGTGCACCGAGTTGCGCCAACTGCAACGACGCCTGGGCATTACCACATTGATGGTCACCCACAACCAGGACGAAGCCATGTTGATGGCCGACCGCATTGCCGTGATGAACAACGGCAAGGTCGAGCAATACGCCACGCCCCAGGAGATTTACGACCGCCCGGCCACGCCGTTCGTGGCGGAGTTTGTCGGCCAGGGCAATTGGCTGCCCTTCAGCCGTAACAGCGTGAGCCATGCCCAGGTCGGCGGGATGAACATGCGCCTGGCCGACGATGCCGGCGCGGCCAGGTCCGGTCGCCTGTTCTGTCGTCCGGAAGCCATCAGCGTCAATCCGCCTGTGCACGAGGAAAACCTGTTCCCGGCCAAGGTCCGCGAGATCACCTTCCTCGGCAACCGCTGCCGCATGAGCTTTGAGCTGGAGCAGTTGCCCGGCCATCCGCTGCTGGCCGAACTGGCCCCGGAAGCCATGCCGCGCCTGGGCGCCCAGGATATCTGGGTGGCCTTGCCACCACGCAGCCTGCAGGTGTTTGCCTGAGATGGCCGCTGTTATGACCCTGCCGCGTCAGATATCCCGTGCCGAAATCGGCGACCGCTTCTTCGTGCTCGGCGGCAAACTGCTATGGCTGCTTTTACTCGGCGTTGCGGTGTTGATGCCATTGCTGGCGATCTTCTGGCGTGGCTTTAGCAGCGAGGCCGGGCAAGGTGGCGGGCTGGTGGCTGCGCGGGAATTGCTCACCAGCGTCAACTTCCATTGGCTGCTGGGCAATAGCCTGAAAGTCTCTCTCAGCGTTGCGGCGATTGTCGTACCGCTGGCCTATCTGTTTGCCTACGCCCTGCAACGCACGTTGATTCCGGGCAAAGCGATCTGGCGTGGCCTGTCGCTGCTGCCGCTGATGGCGCCTTCGATGCTGCCGGGGATTGCGTTGGTTTACCTGTTCGGCAACCAGGGCATGTTGCGCGGGCTGCTCTCGGAGAATATCTACGGGTTCTGGGGGATTGTTCTGGGGGAGGTGATCTACACCTTCCCACATGCGCTGATGATTCTGCTCTCGGCGCTCTCCTTGGCCGATGCGCGGCTGTTCGACGCGGCCTCCAGCATGGGCGCCAGCCCCGCCCGGGCATTTCGCAGCATCACCTGGCCAGCTACGCGCCAGGCGGTGTTCGCCGCGTTCTGTCTGGTGTTCACCCTGACCATCACCGACTTCGGCGTGCCCGTGGTGGTTGGCGGTGATTATCAGGTGCTGGCGCTGGAAGCCTACAAAGCGGTGGTCGGCCAGCAACAATTTGGTCGCGGCGCCTTGATCGGTATGGTGCTGTTGCTGCCAGCGCTGTTCAGCTTTGGCGTGGATGCCTGGTTGCGCCGGCGTCATGGCGATTCCATGAGCGGTCGCGCCCAGGTGTTCCGGCCGGCGCCATCGCGGCTGAGGGATGGCTGCTACCTGGCCATCGTCCTATTGATCTGCGCCGTATTGCTGCTGGTGTTCGGCATGGCGGTGTATTCCTCGCTGGTGAAATTCTGGCCGTACAACCTGTCGCTGTCGCTCAATCACTATCAGTTTGAAGACACGGCGGGTGGCGGCTGGCTGGCCTATCGCAACAGCCTGGCCATGGCCCTGTGCACGGCACTGATCGGCAGCGTGCTGATCTTCACCGGCGCCTACCTGATGGAAAAAACCAAAGGCCAGAAGGGTTTGAACCTGGCGCTGCGCCTGCTCAGCTTTGTGCCGATGGCCGTGCCGGGCTTGGTGCTGGGCCTGGGCTACGTGTTTTTCTTCAACCTCAACGGCAACCCGCTGCATGTGTTCTACGGCTCCATGACCCTGCTGGTGGTGTGCACCATTGCGCACTATCTGACCACTGCACAGATGACTGCCACCACCGCACTGCGCCAGTTGGACGCTGAGTTTGAAGCCGCTGCGCTGTCGCTCAAGGCGCCGCTGTACCGCCATTACCTGCGCGTCACGGTGCCGATCTGCCTGCCGGCGTTGCTGGACATCGTGCGCTACCTGTTTGTCTCGGCGATGACCACCGTGTCCGCCGCGATCTTCCTCTACAGCCCCGACACCATTCTCGCCGCCGTCGCCGTGCTGAACATGGACGACGCCGGCAATGTGGGCGGCGCGGCGGCCATGTCGACCTTGATCCTGTTCACCTCGGCCAGCGTCTCGCTGCTGCTGGCGTGGGCCTCACGTGGCGCGTTGCGCCGCTCCCAAGCCTGGCGCCAGACCGCGCCCGGCCAATAATCCCTGAAGGAGGTGTTCCATGTTCAAGCCCCTGGCGCTGGTCGCTGCCGTACTCACTGCATTCAGCCTGAATGCCTTCGCCAAGACCGAGCTGACCGTGTACACGGCCCTCGAAGCCGAGCAGTTGAAGACCTACAAAAAGGCCTTCGAGCAAGCCAACCCTGATGTTGAGATCAAGTGGGTCCGCGACTCCACCGGCATCATCACCGCCAAGCTGCTGGCCGAGAAAGACCGCCCGCAAGCCGACGTGGTGTGGGGCCTGGCGGCCTCCAGCCTGGCGATCCTCGATCAGCAGGGCATGCTCGACAATTACGCACCGAAAGACCTGGACAAGATCGGCAAAAACTACCGCGACGCCGCCAACCCACCGGCCTGGGTCGGCATGGACGTGTGGGCCGCGACGATTTGCTTCAACACCGTCGAAGCCGAGAAACAAGGCCTGAGCAAACCAGTGAGCTGGCAAGACCTGACCAAGCCCGAGTACAAGGGCAAGATCGTCATGCCCAACCCGGCTTCTTCCGGCACGGGCTTTCTGGACGTCAGCGCGTGGCTGCAGACCTTCGGCGAGAAGCAGGGCTGGCAGTACATGGACGACCTGCACCAGAACATCGGCCAGTACGTTCACTCCGGTTCCAAGCCGTGCAAGCTGGCCGCTTCGGGGGAATTCCCGATTGGTATTTCGTTTGAATACCCGGCGGTGCAGCTCAAGCGCCAGGGCGCGCCGCTGGACATCATCCTGCCTAAAGAAGGCCTGGGCTGGGACATCGAAGCCACGGCCGTGATCAAGGGCAGCGCCCACGCCGATGCGGCGAAAAAACTCGCCGACTTCTCCGCCAGCCCTGCGGCGATGGAGTTGTACAAGGACAACTTCGCCGTGCTCGCCCAGCCGGGTATCGCCAAGCCGCAGACCGAATTGCCGGCGGACTATGAGCAGCGTCTGATCAAGAATGACTTTGGCTGGGCATCGAAGAACCGCGACAGCATCCTGACGGAATGGCGCAAGCGGTATGACGGGAAGTCGGAGAAGGTGGCTGCTCAGTAAGTTTTCGTTAGGGCTGATGGCCACATCGAGGGCAAGCCCCCTCCCACCAGATCAAATGTGGGAGGGGCGGTGCGACGATTCGACTTGCCCCCGATGGCGGCCTTGAAAACAGGACATCACTTCATGACACAACTACTGATCATCGGCGCCGGCATCCTCGGCCTGTCCCACGCCTATGCGGCCGCCAAGCGCGGCCTCAAGGTCAAGGTGTTCGAGCGCAGCGCCACGCCGTTGGGCGCTTCGGTGCGCAACTTCGGCCAGGCCCTGGTCACCGGCCAACCACCGGGCCCGATGCTCGACCTGGCGCGGGAAAGCCGCGAGATCTGGGGCCACTGGGCACAAGTTGCCGGCCTGCAACTCAAGCGCAATGGCTCGTATCTGTTTGCCCGCACCGAAGCCGAAGAACACTTGTTGGAAGCCTTCTGTGAGGGGCGTGCACAAGAGCACGGCTACAACGTCGAACTGCTGCAAGGCGCGGCGATGAAGGACCTGTATGGCGGCCAGTTTCGCCATCACCGCGCCGCGCTGCACGGCAAGGACGATCAGCAGCTGTATTCCCGCGAGGCGATCCCGGCGCTGATCAACTACCTGGCTCAGGAATTGAAGGTGGAGTTTCACTTTTCAACCCTGGTGCGCGACATAGAGCCAGGCCAACTCCACAGCACGGCGGGGAGCTTTCGCGGCGAGCAGATCATCGTCTGCTCCGGCCACGATTACCAAACCCTGCTGGCCGAATCGATCGCCGAACTCAACCCGAGCATCTGCCGCCTGCAAATGCTCCGTGCGCGGCCCGCGGTGAATCTGAACCTGCAACACGCCTTGCTCACCGGTTTGAGCTGCGTGCATTACGGCGCTTTCGCCGACTTGCCAGAAGCCGCGCCAGTCCAGGCACAAATCCTGCGCGAAGCCCCTTACCTGCATGAGCACGGTATTCACCTGCTGATCAGCCCGACGCCTCATGGCGAACTGATCATCGGTGATTCCCACGACTACGGCAGCGATGCGTCACCGTTCAACGCCGAACAGGTCGATGACTGGATGATCGAATTGGCCGAGCAGACCCTCGGTTGCAATATCCAAGTGGTGGAGCGTTGGCAGGGTGTGTACGGCTCGCGGGGGCCGGGGCCGTTTTCATTCCTGCGCGTGGCACCAGGCGTGAGTGCAGCGTTGATGCACACCGGTGTGGGCATGAGCGTGGGGCCGGCAATGGCCGAGCGCAATATCCGCACGTTATGGGGGCCGGCGTGATGAGCCGGGAACAGGTGATCGCCGAGGTCTTCGGCTTGTATGAGCGGCACGGCGCGGCGGATTACATCGGCGAGCCGGTGTCGCAGATAGAGCACATGTCCCAGGCCGCTCAACTCGCCATGGCCGAAGGCTTTGATGATGAAGTGGTGCTGGCGGCGTTTTTCCACGACATCGGGCATCTCTGCGGCCAGGGCGAGGAAAACATGGGGGGTTATGGCGTGGTCAGCCATGAACGGCTGGGGGCGGATTATTTGCGTCGGGCGGGGTTCAGCGAGCGCATGGCCACGTTGGTGGAGTCTCACGTGCAGGCCAAGCGCTACCTGACCTTCAGCCAGCCGGACTACTACGCGCGCCTGAGCGAAGCCAGCCGTCGTACCTTGGCCTACCAGGGTGGCGTGATGACCGCCGAGGAAACCCAAGCCTTTGAGCAAGACCCGTTGTGCGCAGTGAGTGTGCGCATGCGCCACTGGGACGAGCAGGCCAAGGAGATGCATGTAGCGCTGCTGGACCTTGAGGTGCTCAAAGCCAAGGCCCTGCAGCTACTGGTTGATCAGGATTCGTCCAACCGCTGAGCCAAGGCTTCGACCTGCTCCTGGCGCTCGGCCTGGCTCAGCCTGGCGTTGGGGTTGAGCGACGACCATTGCGGGTGTGCGCGGGCTTTGTGCAGCGCGTCCGGCAACTTGCCTTCGCGCCAGGTTTTGTCCTGGGGCGTGTCGACCTTGATGCTGTGCATCGCCGCATGGCCGCGCAGGTCCAGCGCCTTGAGTAGCTGGCGTTGGCGCAGGGCCAGCAGGCGCAGCACGCTGTCGTCGACGGTCAACTCGCGGTGGCCCTTGATCTTGCCCAGCAGGCGACTGCCATAGCTGCGCGCGGTTTGCAGCGCGCCGCCGGCGATGGCGCCGGCCAGGGCGGCGGCGCCCAGTGTCAGCCCGCCGACCAGCAGATCCACCCCGGCACCCGCCGCCGCACCGGCAGCGATCCCGCCACCGACGCGCACGCCGAGTTGCTTGAGGGTTTCCGGGTTGAACAGGTCATCGCCCCAGCGCCCATCCAGCAACGGCAAGTCGCTGGCGGCTGCATCTTGTGGGCGGAAACCAAACAGTTTGAGCAGGGCTTCCACGCATTTTTGTTCGCGCTGGCGCACGGCCTTGCGCAACTCGCCGATGGCTTGCTGCTCATCTTCGGTGACCACGCTGCGCCGGCACGCGGCGCAATCGATCAATAATTCGGCGATCAAACGAGCGGCGCTTTGCTGGCGGGCCTTGCGTTGGGCTTGCTGATCCAGGATCAGCCGTTCCAATTGCGGCCGTGCGTTTTCCAGCAGCAGGGCCAGGCTTTCATACAGACGACGCTCGCCGTCTTCCGGCGGCGCGACACTGTCAAAACGCACCAGCGCATGCAGGCCAAGGCGGGCCAGGGCTTCGCGCCAGTCTGGCTCGCGGTGCTCGCTGCTGCTGACGAAATTGAGCACGGGCAGCAACGGCTTGCCGCAACTGGCCAGCACTTGTAGCTCGTCGCGGTACTTGGCCAGCACCGGCTCGCGGGCGTCGATCACATACAAGCCGGCATCGGAGGCCAGCAGTTGGCGCAGCACCTTGGCTTCCTGTTCGAAACGCTGGCGCGCTTCGCTGCCTTCCAGGAAGCGCGTCAGGCGGGCCGGCCCATCGAGGCGTTCGCCGGGGCGATCCAGGCGTTCCAGGTAATCGAGCAGCGCGATGGCGTCTTCCAGGCCGGGTGTGTCGTACAGCTCCAGCAAGGCTTCGCCGTCCACCGACAGGCGTGCGCCTTCCACATGCCGTGTCGTGCTGGGGCGATGGGAGACTTCACCGAAGCCAACATCACGCGTGAGGGTGCGCAGCAACGAGGTCTTGCCGACATTGGTGTGGCCGACCACGGCGAGTTTCAGCGGTTTAGTCATGACCGGTCTCCAGCCAGTTCAGCGGCGCGCAGTCGGCGAAGGGCAGCTCCAGCTGTTGCAACGCGGTGTGCCAATCGCCCAGGCGTTCGGCATCCAGCGCCTGGCCCGGCGGTGCTTGCAGCAACCAGACGCGGGTGGCTGCGGCACTGCGGGCGAGTTCGGCGATCAGCGCCAGGCTGCCGCGATCCGGCGAACGGCGCGGGTCGCAGGCGATGGCCAGGCGTGCGGGCGGGAAGCGGGTGAGCTGTTCCAGCAGCTTGTTGCGCGACTCACGGCTATCGAGGATGCCGGCGTTTTTCACCTGGGCCGGCAGCTTGGGCGGCCAGGGGTGCTGGTCGTCCAGTTCGATGGCCACCAGCAGGGCGCCGTCGCTTTCCAGTTCACTGACGCCACCGGTGACGTGGTGCAATTGTTCGGGCGCGGCATCGTTGACCCCAAGGCGTTCGCTGCTCGGCATCAGACGCTCGCGCAGTTGGCTGTAGCCCGGCAGGTTCAGGTCCAGGCGCAAGGCTGTGCGCCCGCGTTTCCAGCGCCACAGGCACAGCAACGCGAGGATCAGGCGGGGCAGCAGGCCATAGACCAGCAGCACGCCGACCAGCCAGGCGGCCCAGGCTTGGCGGGCGCTTTCGATATTCAGGGCGGAGTCGCCGCTGGCGCGGATCATCTCGACGGTCGGCACATTGAAGCCCAACAGAGCAGGCAAGGTGCCGATTGCCTGGGTGACGGCGACAAAGGTGTCGGCACCGAGAATGGTGGTTTCCCACACGAAGCCGTAGCGGCGGGTAGCGAGTAGCGTAAGCAGAATCACCATGGCGCTGAGCAACGCCAGCAACCATAGACTGTTGACCAGCACGCCTACGGCCCAGCGATTGAGTTTCTGCCGTTGCAGTAGCAGTAACAGTGCTGGTGCCAGTTGGGCGGCTTTGGCATCACGGGCGAATTTTTCGCTGAGCCACAACCATAGTCGCCCGAGGCTTGCACTGTGCTCACCGGCAAACAGCAGGCCTAACGCCCAACTGATCAGCAGGATCAGGTTCAAGCCAAGCAGGCTGCCCAGGGCCCAGAACACATTCACCGGGGTCAGGCCGTTGCCCAGTGCAGCAAACGCCAGCCCTGCGCCGCTGATGACCGCGACGATTGCCAGCAGCACCAGCGCCAGACGCGCACCTTGCAGCCAGCGGGTGAGGGCCGCCGCTAGCCCATCGCGTTCGGCCAGGTGCAAGGCGCGCTGCTGGATACGTGTCGGCAGGTCGCCCCCGGCCGTGCGGGCCAGGCGGTTGGCTTCCAGGTCTTCCAGCGGGCCTGCGTGTTCTTCGCGCAGGCGCACGGTTTCTGTCAGCCAAAGTGTGTGCAGTGGAGTCACGCGTAGTCCTGTTGTGTTTGTGAGCCTGGAGCATAACCCCTGGCTCGGGGCTCTGGTATTCTCGTCGCCATGAAAAAAACTCTCCCTTTAAGCCTGATCGCAGCCCTCGGTGAAAACCGTGTGATCGGCGTCGACAACAGCATGCCCTGGCATTTGCCGGGGGATTTCAAATATTTCAAGGCCACCACCCTGGGCAAGCCGATCATCATGGGGCGCAAGACCTGGGATTCCCTGGGCCGACCGTTGCCGGGGCGCTTGAACCTGGTGGTTAGCCGTCAGACCGACCTGGCGCTGGAAGGTGCGGAAGTTTTTCCGTCACTCGATGCCGCCGTAGCGCGGGCTGAAGCCTGGGCGCTGGAGCAGGGCGTGGATGAGCTGATGCTGATCGGCGGTGCGCAGTTGTATGCGCAGGGGCTGGAGCAGGCGGATCGCCTGTATCTGACGCGGGTGGCGCTGAGCCCTGAGGGCGATGCGTGGTTTCCGGCGTTTGATATGAGCCAGTGGAAGCTGGTTTCAAATCTGGAGAATCCGGCTGAAGGGGATAAGCCGGCTTACAACTTTGAGGTCTGGGAGAGGGCCTGAAAGCATCGGGGGCAAGCCCCCTCCCACATTGAAATGCATTCCAAATGTGGGAGGGGCTTGCCCCCGATAGCGGTCTATCAGGCCTGCGCCAATTCCCCATGCTCATCGGCATCCAACAGCGCTTTATCCGTCTGCCCCATGATCTGGCTCGTAATCGCGCCCGCCGTCATCGAGCCGTTCACGTTCAGCGCCGTACGGCCCATGTCGATCAGCGGTTCAACGGAAATCAGCAGCGCCACCAGTGATACCGGCAAGCCCATGGCCGGCAGCACGATCAGCGCGGCAAAGGTCGCTCCGCCGCCCACGCCCGCCACACCGGCCGAACTCAGGGTCACAATCGCCACCAGGGTCGCAATCCACAACGGGTCCAGCGGGTTGATGCCCACGGTCGGCGCTACCATCACCGCCAACATCGCAGGATAAAGACCGGCACAACCGTTCTGGCCGATGGTCGCGCCAAACGAGGCGGCGAACCCGGCGATGGATTGCGGGATGCCCAGGCGGCGGGTCTGCGCCTCAATGCTCAACGGGATGGCTGCTGCGCTGGAGCGGCTGGTGAAGGCGAAGGTCAGCACCGGCCAGACCTTGCGGAAAAACCGCAGCGGGTTGATCCCGGCCAGCGACAGCAGCAGGCCATGCACCACGAACATCAAGCCCAGGGCCAGGTACGACACCAGCACAAAACTGCCGAGCTTGATGATGTCTTGCAGGTTGGAACCGGCGACCACCTTGGTCATCAGCGCCAATACGCCGTACGGCGTCAGCTTCATCACCAGGCGCACCAGGCGCATCACCCAGGCTTGCAGGGTGTCGATGGCGTTGAGCACTTTCTGGCCTTTTTCCACGTCATCCTTGAGCAGTTGCAGCGCGGCGACCCCCAGGAATGCAGCGAAAATCACCACGCTGATGATCGACGTCGGCTTGGCCCGGGCCAGATCGGCGAACGGGTTCGACGGCACGAACGAGAGCAGCAGTTGCGGGATGTTCAGGTCGGCGACCTTGCCCGCGTAATCACTCTGGATCACTTGCAGGCGCGCCATTTCCTGGGTGCCGGCCACCAGGCCATCGGCGGTGAGGCCGAACAGGTTGGTCAGGCCGATACCGATCAGCGCCGCAATCGCGGTGGTGAACAGCAGCGTGCCGATGGTCAGGAAGCTGATCTTGCCCAGGGACGCCGCGTTATGCAGACGCGCCACAGCGCTGAGGATCGAGGCAAATACCAGCGGGATCACGATCATTTGCAGCAATTGCACGTAGCCGTTGCCGACCAGGTCAAACCAGCCGATGGAGGCCTTGAGCACCGGGTTGCCGGCACCGTAAATGCTGTGCAGCGCCACACCGAACGCCACGCCCAGTACCAGAGCGAACAGGACCTTCTTGGCGAGGCTCCAGTTCGTGCGGCGGGTTTGTGCCAGGCCCAACAGCAGGGCCACGAACACCAGTAAGTTGAGAATCAGGGGCAGATTCATTGAAGCTCCGTTGAGAAGGCAGCCAATCGCGAGAGCCTGCGATTGCGAACCGGAAAGCCTAACAGCTTGATATTTATTGATTTAATACCGATATGGAATGGCAACTGTCGTTTTTGGAATAAGCCGTTGACGCTCAGGTGTATGCCGCTGGCGGGATCAGGACGTGCGCAGTCGTGCTCAACATGGGAACTGTCACGTGGATTTGTTAGCGTCGACGTCTTTCACTCAGGGAGACAACGCCGATGAAGCTCGCGCCGAAACTACTGGTATCCGCCGCACTGTGCCTGGGACTCGCCAGCCAGGCGTTTGCCGCCACCGAGTTGAAACACTGGCCCGCGCCTGCCGCCAAGCAACTGAACGACATGATCGCCGCCAACGCCAACAAGGGTAACTACGCGGTGTTCGACATGGACAACACCAGCTACCGCTACGACCTTGAAGAGTCCTTGCTGCCCTACATGGAAAACAAGGGCCTGATCACCCGCGACAGCCTCGATCCTTCGCTCAAGCTTATGCCGTTCAAAGACACCGCCGACCATAAGGAAAGTCTGTTCAGTTACTACTATCGTCTGTGCGAAGTGGACGACATGGTCTGCTACCCGTGGGTTGCCCAGGTGTTTTCCGGCTTCACCCTCAAGGAACTCAAGGTCCAGGTGGATGAGCTGATGGCGTCCGGCAAGCCCGTGCCGGTCAGCTATTTCGAAGGCGATGTGGTGAAGAAGTCCGAGGTGCAGCCGCCGAAAGTCTTTACCGGCCAGACCGAGTTGTACAACAAGCTGATGGAAAACGGCATCGAGGTGTACGTGATGACCGCCGCTTCCGAGGAACTGGTGCGCATGGTCGCGGCGGATCCGAAGTACGGCTACAACGTCAAACCCGAAAACGTTATCGGCGTGAGCACGCTGCTCAAGGACCGCAAGACCGGCGAGCTGACCACGGCGCGCAAACAGATCACCGCCGGCAAGTATGACGAGAAAGCCAACCTTGGCCTGGAACTCACGCCGTACCTGTGGACCCCGGCAACCTGGATGGCCGGCAAACACGCGGCGATCCTCACCTACATCGACGAATGGAAAAAACCGGTGATCGTCGGCGGCGACACACCGACCAGCGACGGCTACATGCTGTTCCACGATGTGGATGTGGCCAAGGGCGGCGTGCACCTGTGGATCAACCGCAAGGACAAATACATGACCCAACTCAACGGCATGATGGCCAAGCACGCGGCGGCGCAGGCCAAGGAAGGGTTGCCGGTGACGGCGGACAAGAACTGGGTGATCGTCAAGCCGGAGGAGATTCAGTAAGACCGAGTTGCCTGCTAATCGGGGGCAGCCCCTCCCACACTTGACTGTATTCACAAACCGAAATGTGGGAGGGGCGGTGCGACGATTCGACTTGCCCCCGATGGCTAGCTGAAGAACTGCAAGAAATAGATATCAATTGCGAACCAATCTCATCCTCTGCTAGCGTGCGCACTTCCTGAACCCTCCGTTCTTCTCAAGGTAGTGCTGTGTCCTCCTGGAATTCGCAGATCGCGCGCCTGTTCGCGGAGCAGAAGAAAGCTCTCGAAGCCTTCGTCACCCGCCGCACCGGCAGTGCCCAAGTGGCTGCCGATCTGACGCAGGAGTCGTTCCTGCGCCTGGCGCGCCTGGAGTCCGGCGAGAAGATCGACAACCTCCCAGCCTTCCTCTTCACCATCGCCAGCAACCTGGTGCGCGACCACCAGCGCCAGGCCATTCGCCGTGAGCGCCTGGACGCCGGCGAGCCCAGCGAAGAACTGCCGTGCAGCAACCCCGGTGCCGATGAACAATTGGCCGCCTACCAGCAAGAGCAACTGATGCAGGACGCGATCCTGGCGCTGCCCGAAGCGACTCGGCAGATCTTCCTGCTCTATCATGTTGACGAACTTTCCTACCGCGATATTGGTGAACGCCTGTCGATCACCCCGCGCAGTGTGGAATACCAATTGCGTCGCGCCTTGATTGAATGCCGCGCCTACATCAAGACGCGGCTTGCCTGCGATGCACAAGGACGTCGGTCATGACTGCCACACCCACTGCTGACGAGCTGTTCGCCGAAGCGTCCGGCTGGTATTTCCGCTTGCAGGCCGATGACGTCACGCCCGCTGAGCTGGACGCTTTTGCCGTCTGGCTGGGGCAGGGCAATGGACAGGATGAAGCCTGGCAGGAAGTGCAGGCGATGCTTGGCGGCCTGCGCGAACCGGCGCGTCGGGTTCGCCGGGCGGAGCAAGTCGCCTGGCGCAGACCGGTACACCGTTGGGCCGCCGCTGCTGCCGTGCTGCTGGCGCTGGGTCTGACCGTGCAAAACACCCCCTGGCTTGACCGCCTGCACGCCGACTATGCCACCGGCACCGGTGAGACGCGCACCATCGAACTGGCCGACGGCTCGCACCTGCAACTCAACACCGACAGCGCGGTGCAGATCCGCATGAGCGCGGGCGAACGGCAGATTCGTTTGTTGCGCGGTGAAGGTTTCTTCGACGTGAGCAAGGACCCGGCGCGGCCCTTTGTGGTGCAGTCCGGCGATGGTTGGGTGAAGGTGGTCGGCACCCAGTTCAGCGTGGCGCGCCGTGATGCGCAGACGCGGGTGCAAGTGGCGCAGGGCAAGGTCGAGGTCAGCGCCGGAAACGGCGCGCCGGTGTACTTGGAACCAGGTCGTGCGGTGGAGTATCAGGGCCAGCAACTGGCCGCCGTGCAGGGTTTCGACCCGGCCAGCGGCTTTGCCTGGCGTCAGCGGCAACTGGTGTTTCGCCAGCAGCCGTTGTCCGAGGTGGTCAGCGAGTTGAACCGTTACTGGCCTGGCAAAACCCTGGTACTCGGTGATGCACTGCGCAACCGTGTGGTGTCCGGTGTATTTGAAATCGACAAACCCGAGGCCGTGATCAAGGCGCTGGAGTTCACCCTCAACCTGCACGCTGAACACTACACCCCGTATTTACTGGTGCTGCGCGAAGGCCGGGCGTCTTGAACGCAACTTTTTGAAAAAACTTTCAGGGTTTCTCCCCAAGCGGTCGTCCTTGATCACTGAGGCGTAAATAGTAAGCACTCTCAAGTAGTGCGGCGCCGATCACAGACTTTTTTGCACCGGGGAGCACCATCCATGGCACACCGATTCGCCGCACGGCCCTTGCTGGCATTGGCTATCTCACTGGCCAGCGGCACCGCGCCGCTGTATTTGCACGCCGCCGAGACTGTCCAGGCCCAGACGTACCGTTTTGATATTCCAGGGCAAAGCCTGGATCGTGCGTTGGCGGCGTTTTCGGCGGTGACGCGGGTGCAGGTGCTGGTGTCCGGGGAGTTGACCCAAGCGGTGATGTCGCCGGGTGTAAAAGGCACCGTGGATCAACGCGAAGCCTTGGGACAACTGCTCGGTGGAACTGGCTTGAGGGCGGCGTTCATCAATGCCGATACCGTGACCCTGGAAAAACCCGTGGCCACAGGCTCCGCCATCGAAGTCGGCGCCACCACCATCAGCGCCGAACGCCTTGGCGTGACCACTGAAGACAGCGGTTCCTACACCACAGGCGCCGTAACCCTGGGCAAGGGCGAGCAAAAGCTCAAGGACATCCCGCAATCGGTCAGCGTCATGACCCGCAAGCAGATGGATGACCAGAACACCACCAAGCTCTCCGAGGTGGTCAAACGCACGCCTGGCCTGACCGCGACCAAATCTCCCGGCCCCGGCATGTTTATCTTCTCCCGCGGTTTTGAGGTCGGCACCCTGCAATACGACGGCGTGGGCATCCCGCGTAATACCTACACGCTGGGCAGCTACCTCACCGAGAACATGGCGATCTACGACCGTGTCGAAACCCTGCGCGGCCCGGCTGCCTTGCTGCAAGGCGCCAACAGCCCCGGCGGCACCATGAACCTGGTGCGCAAGCGCGGCCAGCAGGCACCGACCGTGACCATCACCGCCAAAGCGGGGTCCTGGGACCACTACGGCACCCAAGTGGATGCCGGCGGCCCGCTGAACGCCGAAGGCACGTTGCGTGGCCGCTTTGTGGCTGACTACGACACCACGGATTCGTTTGTCGATTACGTCGGTGGCTGGAATCAGACGGTCTATGGCGCTGTCGACTATGACTTCACGCCGGACACCACCGTCGGCGTAGGCATCAGCAACCAGAAAGGCCATTCGCGCCCCAACTTTATGTCGTTGCCGCGTTACGCCGATGGCAGCGACATCGGCTTGTCGCGCTCGACCTTTGTCGGCGCCAGTTGGAACCGTAACGTCAACAACCAGACCCAGGTGTTTGCCGATATCGAGCATCGCTTCAACGAGGACTGGAAGGTGAAAGCGGCGCTGGTGGCAATGGATGAACACAACGACGCAACCTACCAGGCGACATGGGACACCGTGCCTGTCGGCGGCGGCACTGTGCCCTACGTGGACTGGATCACCGATTTCAATACCAAGAGCCGCGGCGCCGATGTGTATGTAAACGGCAAGTTCGAGGGGCTGGGTTTGCAGCAGGAGATGGTGCTGGGGGCCAACTATTCCAAACTCACCACCAATGACCAGTGGGCACGCGCTTCAAATCCAGGTGCGGATATCTTCAACATCGACCACAACCGCCCGCAGCGCGACGCAGCGCAATTGTTCAGGGACGGCGCCGCCTCCAAGAGCTGGTATGACATCCGTCAGAAAGGCATCTATGGCACCTGGCGCGTAAAAATCCTGGACCCACTGACCCTGATTGTTGGTGCACGCACCAGTTGGTATGACTATGCCTATATTGGCCAGGGCGGGTTTGGCGGTGTGTATAACGCAGCCGAGAAAAGCACCACGCAAACCACTGGCAAGGTCACGCCGTATGCAGGCCTGGTCTACGCCCTGAACGAGCAGTGGTCGGCCTACGCCAGCTACGCTGACGCCTTTGAACCGCAAACCAACCTGACCACTTCCGGTTCGTTGCTCAAACCCATCGAAGGCAAAAACTACGAGCTGGGCATCAAGGGCGAGTTGGCCGAAGGTCGGCTCAACACCTCGTTTGCCATCTTCCGCTATGACCAGGAAAACCGTGGTGTCCAGGACCTGCAAGGGCCGATGAACTGCAATGGTTGGTACTGCTCGGTCGCCTCGGGCAAGGTCCGCAGCCAAGGCTTTGAAGCCACACTGGGCGGTGAAGTGCTGCCAGGCTTACAGCTGGCCTCCAGCTACACCTACAACACCACCAAATTCCTCAAGGATGACACCTACGAAGGCAAGATCTTCAGCACCTGGACCCCCAAGCACCTGCTCAAGGTCTGGGGTGATTACCAACTGCCGGGCGACTGGAACAAAGTCAGCGTTGGCGCCGGCGTGACCGCGCAAAGCAGCACCGAAGCCTACGACCGCACGTTCAGCGTGCCGGGCAATGCGCTGTGGGACTCGCGGGTGGCGTACAAGATCAACCAGGAATTCACCGTGGCGGCAAACCTGAACAATATGCTCGACAAGAAGTACTACATCCCGGCGTATAACGCGAACTGGGGCAGCAACTACTATGGCGATCCACGTAATGTGATGTTCACCATGACCTACACACCGCAGTTCTGAATTCATCCGCATAAAAATGCCCGGCCTTGGCGGAGCACTTTTTACGCGCGGTATTTCAGCCTGCATCGCCTTGAGTTACCTGAGCTGTGTTGCAGCTTCCTTTACGCAAAGGCGCACGGTATAGAGGGGCAGCAGGATTAAGTACGTTCGGGCGACAGAATGAAGCGTGAATCTCTTGATACTGCAGCCCCTTGTTATTCACCGCCGTGAGGGCGTCCTGCAAAGTGATAGTAATGTTCCTCAGGGTGAGTGAAGGTTTTTTCCGGTTGCGCACAGTCAGCACGTCGAAGTCCGAGTTGCTCACGGTATACCGAATGTTGTTGTAAGACTCTTCCTGATATTTGCCGAGCATATAATTTCGGACTTTTCCACCAGGACGGGTTTTCTCGTAAATTTCGACGGTTTCCCGGGCTACGGCGCCCAGGGTGGGGTCTTGCAGCGAATGACCATCCGGACCATAAAAAATAAGAGATGTCTTCCCCGGCACTTTTAAGTTCATACCCGGAAAGTAGGCGGCATGGGCGCTGATGATCAGCTTTCTGGAAGACTGCTGTGTGGGGCCCTGGAACAGGTAGAAATGCTCATCAAGAGGCATTGCCCCTTTTGGCGGCGGGTTTTCTGTGTGTTGCGGGGGATGCTGGAGGGGCATGGAAACCGTGACAGGAGAGGGGGGCGCGATTCTGGGCATAAGCGTTACCTGTTAGAAAACCGAGATCACGAACGGGCCTTTGCAGTGCTGAGCTCGGTAGGGTCAGTTTATTTATTGGTAGCTGATGGTGTTGGGTTCCAGCGCCGGACAAAAAAAATGCCCCGGAGATCGGGGCATTTTCGAGGCTATCGATGGGGCTTACAGCCCATCAAGCATTGCCTTATTGCGCACGGCACCTTTATCGGCGCTGGTGGCCAGCAGGGCATAAGCCTTCAAGGCGGTCGTCACTTTACGTGGACGCTTCTCAACCGGCTTCCAACCTTTCTTGTCCTGCTCGACCCGGCGTGCCGCCAGTTCTTCGTCGCTGATCAACAGGTTGATCGAGCGGTTCGGAATGTCGATCAGCACCTTGTCGCCATCCTGCACCAGGCCAATCGCGCCGCCCGCAGCAGCTTCCGGCGAAGCATGGCCGATGGACAGGCCCGAGGTGCCGCCGGAGAAGCGGCCGTCGGTCAGCAGGGCGCAGGCTTTGCCCAGGCCTTTGGACTTGAGGTACGACGTCGGATACAGCATCTCCTGCATACCCGGGCCGCCTTTCGGGCCTTCGTAGCGGATGATCACGATGTCGCCTTCTTTCACTTCGTCGGCGAGGATGCCGCGTACCGAGCTGTCCTGGCTTTCGTAGATCTTGGCGCGACCTTCGAAGACGTGGATGGATTCATCCACACCGGCGGTTTTGACCACGCAGCCGTCGAGGGCGATGTTGCCGTACAGCACGGCCAGGCCGCCTTCTTGCGAGTAGGCGTGCTCGACACTGCGGATGCAGCCGTTTTCACGGTCGTCGTCGAGGGTGTCCCAACGGGTCGACTGGCTGAACGCAGTCTGGGTCGGGATGCCCGCCGGGCCGGCCTTGAAGAAGGTGTGCACGGCTTCGTCGTCAGTCTGGGTGATGTCCCATTTGGCGATGCCTTCGGCCAGGGACTTGCTGTGCACCGTCGGCAGGTCGGTGTGCAGCAGGCCGCCACGGGCCAGGGAGCCCAGGATCGAGAAGATCCCGCCAGCGCGGTGCACGTCTTCCATGTGGTACTTCTGGATGTTCGGCGCGACTTTGCACAGTTGCGGCACGTGACGGGACAGACGGTCGATGTCGCGCAGGTCGAAGTCGATCTCGGCTTCCTGGGCGGCGGCCAGCAAGTGCAGGATGGTGTTGGTGGAACCGCCCATGGCGATGTCCAGGGTCATGGCGTTTTCGAACGCCTTGAAGTTGGCGATGTTGCGCGGCAGTACCGAGTCATCGTTCTCGGTGTAATAACGCTTGCACAGCTCGACGATAGTGCGGCCGGCCTGCAGGAACAGCTGCTCGCGGTCGCTGTGGGTCGCCAGTGTCGATCCGTTGCCCGGCAAGGCCAGGCCCAGGGCTTCCACCAGGCAGTTCATCGAGTTGGCGGTGAACATGCCGGAGCACGAGCCGCACGTCGGGCAAGCGCTGCGCTCGTATTCCGCGACCTTCTCGTCAGAAGCGCTGGAATCGGCGGCGATGACCATGGCGTCGACCAGGTCGAGGCCGTGGGAGGCGAGTTTGGTCTTGCCGGCTTCCATCGGGCCGCCGGAGACGAAGATCACCGGGATGTTCAGGCGCAAGGAGGCCATCAGCATGCCGGGGGTGATCTTGTCGCAGTTGGAGATGCAGACGATGGCGTCGGCGCAGTGGGCGTTGACCATGTATTCCACGGAGTCGGCGATGATCTCGCGGCTCGGCAGCGAATACAGCATGCCGTCATGGCCCATGGCGATGCCGTCGTCCACGGCGATGGTGTTGAATTCCTTGGCCACGCCGCCAGCGCGTTCGATCTCGCGGGCGACCAGTTGGCCCAGGTCCTTGAGGTGGACGTGGCCCGGTACGAACTGGGTGAACGAGTTGGCAATCGCGATGATCGGCTTCTTGAAGTCGTCATCTTTCATCCCCGTGGCACGCCACAGTGCGCGCGCGCCGGCCATGTTGCGGCCGTGGGTGGATGTTTTCGAGCGGTAATCTGGCATGGAGCACTCCGGGCGGCTAATCAGGTAACTACTAATCAGGTACTACTGGGGAGTGAGCTTCTGTTGACGTCTGGAACACCCGAAAAAATGGCACTGGTGTCCGGAAGTTGCCGCAAACGTGACGGGATCGCCGTGCGCCTTGGCCTTGAGCTCATAAACCCGCCGGGGGATGACTGGCGATGAATAGGGCCGATTCTACACCGCTGGCGGCTGGAGGGAACGGGGCAATATTCAGGGCCGAAGTCTTTGTTTAGACTAGCGGCCCTTTGCCCTCACCCCACTCCAAAGGAATTGGAATGCCCGGTATCCATCGTTTTCTTGGGTTCTACCTGCTGATCGGCCTGATCCAGGGAATCGTCTTCTATTTCTCCGACCAGCTCTATCGCTTGAGCGAGACGCTGTTTTTTGTCACCTACACCGTGGTGTTGGTGGGTGGCACCACCTTGCAGCTGTTGGGGGAAAAAGCCCGACAGTGGCGCTCCTTGTTGCCTACGCTGGCGTTCACCCTGTTGATGGGCGGCATGACGTTCTGGGTGTGCTATGGCCTGGACCATGTCGGCAATAACCGTTGGATGATCAACTCCTGGTTCATCAGCGTGGTGGTGTTGAGTTACGTCTGTGCGACGTTTCTGTTTGCCTGGCCCGCTGTAAAAGGGCAGCGCTGGCGCTATGAAGATCTGTTCCAACAAGCCTGGAACAGTGTGTTTATCGTGCTGTACGCCCTGATTCTGGTGGGTGTGTTCATGTTGCTGCTCAAGCTATGGGGCCGACTGTTCCTGATGCTGGGTATCGAGTTCTTCGAGCACCACTTCTGGAGCCAGTTATTCCTGTGTATCAGCCTGCCGCTGGTATTCGCCTTGGGCATGTACTTGGGCGGGCGCAGCGAGAAAATCATCGGCCAGATGCGCGGCATGCTGTTCAGCGCGTGTGGGTTGTTGTTGCCGTTGATCGCACTGATCAGTGTGCTGTTTACCCTGACCTTGCCGTTCACCGGTCTGGAGCGGATCTGGGCCACGGGCTATTCCACACCGATCTTGTTGGTGCTGGCCGGCGTGCAGCTGTTCTTGCTCAACGGCGTGTTCCAGGAGGGCGTCCAAGCCCGGCCGTATCCTAAGTGGCTGACGTACTTTATCGAGTTGAGCCTGCTATGCCTGCCGATCCTGTCCGCGTTGGCGTTTTACTCAAGTTGGCTGCGGGTCGAGCAGTACGCCCTGTCGCCGCAACGCTTCGTCGCCCTGGCGGCGGCGCTGCTGTGTGGCCTGTATGGCCTTGCGGCAGTATGGGCGGTGGCCTTGCGCTCGCCGGTCTGGCTGGGCAACTTGCGTATTACCAACCCGGCCCTGGCGTTGCTGTTCTGTGGGCTGGTGGTGTTGATCAACACGCCGATCCTCGATCCGGTGCGCCTGAGCGTCAACGATCAGGTCCGGCGTTTGCTTGACGGGCGCACCAAGGCTGAAGCGTTCGATGCGCACTACCTGCGGTTTGGCTTGGAGAAGGCGGGCGAGGAGGCGTATGCGAAGTTGCAGGTCGACCTGGATCAGGAGCGCATTCTGGACCCGGATTCGCGCCGCGCCTTGCGTGAACGAATGGACGACACGGCACTGAGTTTCACTGAGCGTTATGCCAAGGAACGGGCCGAGCGGCCCAAGCCCGAACTGGAATGGATCGGCCCGGCGCCCAAAGGCAGCGAACAGTTTGCCGAACTCAGCCTGGACACCGATGCGCCTTGCGCGCCTGGTTGTGTGCTGTGGGCGGTCGATCTCGACAGGGATGGCCAGCCTGAAGTGCTGGCGATACCCCGCACAAGCTATCGTCATGACTTCAAGCCGCCGCGTATTTTCGTACTGGACGAGCAGGGCGAATGGGACGACCGCGGCCCGCTGCTGTGGACGCAACTGCCGGACGGTTACGTCGACACTGAAACGCTGATCCACGACATCCGCGAAGGCAAGGTTTCCTTGGTCAAGCCGCGCTATCTGCAATTGCAGTCCAGCGACATGTTGCTCACTCCGGTGATTCGGCAGCCTTAAGCGCGCCCGGTTCGACGGTTGGTCACCCACCCCCACAGGCTGAGGACAATGAAGCTGAGGGCGATGGTCAACAGCAGGTGATCGCCCGTCTGGGCCAGCGCCGCGCTGCTCACGGCGGCGGTGAGGAACATGATGCTGTTGCCCGCCGACGCCGCTGTGCCCGCGCGACTGGAGAACAGCAGCATCGCCGCAGAAATGGCGGCGGGGCGGACCAGGGTGACGGCCAGGGCGCTGATCAGCATCGGGATCAACAGGCTCAGTGTGTTGATGGCCCGGTAGCTGACGATCAGAGTCAGCAGCACACCCGCAACGAGCAGCAGTCCGAGGCCGATGTTGATTTGTCGAGACAGCGAAATGCGTTTCTGCAAAAACGATGCGGCAACGCCGCCCAGCAGATACGCCACGCCGTACACCATCAGCACCAGCGCGTAGTGGTATTCGGAGAGTTTCAGCGCATCCATGAAAATCAGCGGCGTCACGCTGATCAGCGCGAAATAACAGGCGAATACCAGTGCGGCTATCCACCAATACCGCAGGAAATCGCGGTTGCGGGCCACGGCTTTCAGCGTGTTGATGATCGATACGGACGCGTGATGCGGGCTGGCAGACTTGGACGGCAGGACGCAGAGCGCGTGAATCAACATGCCCAACGCCATCAGGGCAAAGCCATAGAAGCTGCCCTGCCAGTCGAAGGTGGTTTGCAGCCAGGAGCCGATCAGCGGCGACAGTGCAACGAATGAGCCGCTCAAGGTCATGTAATAGAGGCGTATGCGGGCACGGTCCTGCTCGTCGAACAGATCTTCCACCAGCGCGTGGCCTAATACGAAGAACCCGCAACCCATGGCCTGCACGCCGCGAAACAGCAGGAAGCTCAGGTAATCCGGGGCCAGTGCGCAACCTATTGCACCGAGGATCGACAAGGTGATGCAGCCGAGCAGGACTTCCTTGCGCCCCCATTTATCCGACAGCGGACCCGCGACCAGTTGGGAGATCGAAAACACCAGGGTGAACAGGCTGATGGACAGTGCGATGTCTGCGCTAGGCGTGTCGAACCTTGTCGCCAGGGCTGGGAAAGAGGGCAGCAGGATATTGATCGGGAAGAAGCTGATCAGGGAGATGCAGGTGATCAGGATAAAGCGGGAGAGGGTGGTTCCAGACATTGTTGTTGTTTTCCGGAGTAAAACCAGAAACCGATACTAGTCTGCGAAAAGTGGAATTCAATCAAAACGACTGTGGGAGGCTTCCTGGTTTAACGTGGCTTGCAGCTGTAAGAAATAGGCTCCGGTCTAAATGTGGGAGGGGGCTTGCCCCCGATAGCAGAGTGTCAGGCAATAGATTTGCTGACTGATCCACCGCTATCGGGGGCTTGCCCCCTCCCACATTTTTATCTGTGCTTGGCTTTAGCTGTTTGGCAACAACCGGCACGTGATGCTCTTGATATAGCGCGTCTCGACAATCGCCGGGTGCACCGGATGATCCGGACCCTGGCCGCCGCGTTCGAGCATCTGGATATTGCGATCCAGGTGACGGGCGCTGGTCAGCAGGATGTTTTGCAGGTCGTCTTCCGGCAGGTGCATGGAGCACGACGCGCTGACCAGGATGCCGTCCTTGCTGAGCAGGCGCATGGCTTGCTCGTTGAGGCGGCGGTAGGCGCCTTCGCCGTTTTTCATGTCTTTTTTGCGTTTGATGAAGGCCGGTGGGTCGGCGACGATTACGTCGAAGCGCTCTTCACTGGCTTTCAGTTCTTTCAACGCTTCAAACACGTCGCCTTCGATGCAGGTCATTTTCTCGGCAACGCCGTTCAGCGCAGCGTTGCGCTCCACGCCGTCGAGAGCGAATGCGGAGGCATCGACGCAGAACACTTCACTCGCGCCGAAGGCCGCGGCTTGCACGCCCCAGCCGCCGATGTAGCTGTACAGGTCGAGTACGCGTTTGCCTTTGGCATACGGTGCCAGGCGCGCGCGGTTCATGCGGTGGTCGTAGAACCAGCCGGTTTTCTGGCCCTGGATCACCGGGGCTTCGAATTTCACGCCGTTCTCTTCCAGCGCGACCCACTCCGGCACCAGGCCGAATACGGTTTCGACGTAGCGGTTGAGGCCTTCGGCGTCGCGTGCGGCGGAGTCGTTCTTGAACAGGATGCCGCTCGGCTTGAGCACTTGGGTCAGTGCAGCGATCACGTCTTCCTTGTGGGCTTCCATGGTCGCCGAGGCGATCTGTACCACCAGGATGTCGCCGAAACGATCGACCACCAGGCCCGGCAGCAGGTCGGAATCGCCGTAGACCAGGCGGTAGAAGGGCTTGTCGAACAGGCGATCACGCAGGGACAGGGCAACGTTGATGCGGTGCACCAGCAGCGACTTGTCCAGCGGCAACTTGATGTCGCGCGACAGCAGGCGGGCGCAGATCAGGTTGTTCGGGCTCATGGCCACGATGCCCAGGGTCTTGCCGCCGGCCGCTTCCAGGATTGCCTGGTCGCCTGCCTGGAAGCCGTGAAGAGGTGTGGCAGCCACATCGATTTCGTTGCTGTAGACCCACAGGTGGCCGTTGCGCAAACGACGATCGGCGTTGGCTTTGAGACGCAGGCTTGGCAGGGACATGACGTCGCTCCGGAAAAAAGAGCGGGAGTATACCTCTTGCGCACCGGTTCATGTGGGAGCTGGCTTGCCTGCGATGCAGGCGGCGCGGTGTATCTGACGTACGGCGCTGATGCTGTCGGGGGGCAAACCCCTCCCACATTTGGTCGGGTTTCAGTTTGGGTTGTGGGTGTCGGCCATGTCTGCTTAGGGGGTAGAATCCTCGCCTAGCCCAGAGTGTGTACTTATGTCCCAAGAGCTTTCAGCCGAACAGATCCAACAGGCCCTGCAGGGCATCAGCGTGCCGCCTCAGCCGCAAATCATGGTGGATTTGCAGATGGAGCAGTACATGCCCGACCCGGATCTGGAAGTGATCGCGCGGTTGATCTCCCAGGATCCCGGCTTGTCCGGCGCGTTGCTCAAGATCGTCAACTCGTCGTATTACGGGCTGAGCAACAAGATCGCCTCGATCCAGCGTGCGGTGAACCTGCTGGGTAGCCGTTCGATCATCAACCTGATCAATGCCTTGTCGATCAAGGGCGAGATGAGCGACGACACCATCGTCACCCTAAACCGCTTCTGGGACACCGCCCAGGATGTGGCCATGACCTGCCTTACGCTGGCCAAGCGCACGGGCTCCCAGGCAGTGGACGAGGCCTACGCCCTGGGGTTGTTCCACGATTGTGGTGTGCCGTTGATGCTCAAGCGTTTCCCCGACTACATGGCGGTGCTGGAAGAGGCTTACGCCAATGCCGGCCCGGACTGCCGCGTGGTCGACACTGAAAACAATGCCTTCAACACCAACCACGCCGTGGTCGGTTACTACACGGCCAAGTCCTGGCGCCTGCCGGAGCATGTGACCGACGCCATCGCCAACCACCACAACGCCCTGGCGGTTTTCAGCGACGAGTCCTCGCGCAATCCCCAGCTGAAAAACCTGTTGGCGATCCTGAAGATGGCCGAGCACATCTGCTCGTCCTATCGAGTGTTGGGCAACCAGGCGGTCGATCACGAGTGGGAAACCGTCGGCCCTCTCGTGCTGGACTACGTGGGCCTGTCGGATTACGACTTTGAGAGCATGAAGTTGTCGATCCGCGAACTGGGCGCACACTGACCCTTCCTTCAAGAGGTACGCATGCCCGAGTTACCCGAAGTCGAAACCACCCGCCGCGGGATTGCGCCGCACCTGGAAGGCCAGCGCGTCAGCCGCGTCGTCGTACGTGAGCGGCGCCTGCGCTGGCCGATCCCGGAAGATCTGGATGTGCGCCTGTCCGGGCAGCGCATCGTACTGGTGGAGCGGCGTGCCAAGTACCTGTTGATCAATGCCGAGGTGGGCACTTTGATCAGTCACTTGGGCATGTCGGGCAATTTGCGCCTGGTGGAAGTCGGTATGCCGGCAGCCAAGCATGAGCATGTGGATATCGAGCTGGAGTCGGGCATGGCCCTGCGTTACACCGACCCACGGCGCTTTGGCGCGATGCTCTGGAGCCAGGATCCGCACAACCATGAGCTGTTGATCCGCCTGGGGCCGGAGCCGTTGACCGACCTGTTTGATGGCGAGCGCCTGTTCCAGCTGTCCCGCAAGCGGTCGATGGCGATCAAGCCGTTCATCATGGACAACGCGGTCGTGGTGGGCGTGGGCAATATCTACGCGACAGAAGCGCTGTTTGCCGCGGGGATTGATCCGCGTCGTGAGGCGGGGGGGATTTCGCGGGCGCGATATTTGAAGCTGGCGATTGAGATCAAGCGCGTGCTGGCGGCCGCCATCGAACGGGGCGGGACCACGTTGCGCGACTTTATCGGTGGCGACGGGCAGCCGGGGTATTTCCAGCAGGAGTTGTTCGTCTACGGCCGGGGTGGCGAGGCGTGCAAAGTATGCGGGACTGAGCTGCGCAATGTGGTGCTGGGGCAGCGGGCGAGTGTGTTTTGCCCCAAGTGTCAGAGCTAATGGATGTGTGAAGGCTGATATAGCCATCGGGGGCAAGCCCCCGATGAGACCTTAACAGGCATTAAAGATCTTCAGGCCTTACCGGTAATCTTCCGGTACTTCTCCATCAATTGCTCTTCCGTCTCCGGACGCGCCTCATCCAGCGGAATGCAATCCACCGGGCACACCTGCTGGCACTGGGGCTCGTCATAGTGGCCGACGCACTGGGTACACAGGTTCGGGTCGATTACGTAGATCTCCTCACCTTGGGAAATCGCAGCGTTCGGGCACTCGGGTTCGCAGACGTCGCAATTGATGCAATCGTCGGTGATGATCAGGGACATGGAAACTCCTGCCAGGGCGCTCGGCCAAGGCATCTGAAAACTAATGCGCGCAATTGTGCCGCATTGGCGCCTGCAGTGCGAGCAGGCGCCGATAGAGTGGTCTTACTTCTTGAAGCGCAGGGTCAGCGCGTCGGCCACGGCTGGATGCACGAACTTGGTGATATCTCCGCCCAAAGCGGCGATTTCACGAACCAACGTCGAGGAAATGAACGAATAACGTTCCGACGGCGTGAGAAACAGGCTCTCAACGTCCGGCGCCAATTGACGGTTCATGTTGGCCAGTTGGAATTCGTATTCGAAGTCCGATACCGCACGCAGGCCGCGCAGGAACACATTGGCGTTCTGCTCTTTGGCGAAGTGCGCCAGCAGCGTCGAAAAACCTACCACTTCTACGTTAGGCAGGTGCCTGGTGACCTCACGCGCCAGCTCCACGCGCTGTTCCAGGGGAAACAGCGGGTTTTTCTTGGGGCTGGCCGCGACCGCGATGATCACATGGTCGAACAAGCGAGAGGCGCGTTCGACCAGATCGCCATGGCCTTTGGTAATCGGGTCGAAGGTTCCTGGGTACAACACTCGGTTCATCGCGTCGTCCTGGCGGAGTCCGTTGGGGAACCGGATGGTATCGCAGCCATCCCGGTCGGCCAAGTCGACTTATGTAGATACATGCCGCTGATCGAGCGTTTTTTCATGCTGTTTTCAGACGTTCGGCCAATGCACTGGCCAGTTGCGCGGTCAATCCGTACACCGACAATTGGGGATTGGCCCCAATACTGGTGGGGAATAACGAGCCATCGTGGATCGACAGATTGCGCAATTGGTGATGGCGACCCAGGCTGTCGGCCACAGCGTTCTTCGGGTCTTCCCCCATGGCGCAACCGCCCATTACATGGGCGCTGCCCAGGGTTGTGCGATGCAGTTCCAGGTTCAAACCGTCAATCAGGTCACGGGCTTGGGTCAAGGTATTCACGTAGCGTGCATCGTGATGCAGCGGCTTGACCGACTTGGCGCCCGCTGCGAATTGAATCTCGGCCATGCTGTGAAAGGCGCGGCGCAGGCCGTCCCAGGCGTAGGGCGAAACCTGATAGTCGAGGACGGGGGTGCCGTCACCGCGCAGATCTACCGTGCCGCCGGGGCTGTCGGGATGAAATCCGTCGCGCAAGAGGGCGAGCATCGCGTGAGTATTGGGTAATTGGCTCATGTCCAGCGCGTTCCCAGTGCCGTAACCGCCAAACAGGGTGCTGGCCAATCCAGGGTGTAAGGGCGGCGCTTCCAGCTTGTAGGACATTTTGCCGGTGGTGCCGTCCTGCCATTGGAAGTGGTCGGAATAGATTGATTGCGGCGCGCCATAGAACGGGTTGATCACCTCGTCGAACAGCCCGGCGGAGAAATTCACCAGATGCAGGAACGTGCGCTTGCCCAGGCGCGAGTGAGGGTCGGGTGCATCCGAGCGCATCAGCAGTGCCGGGCTGTTGATGCCGCCGCCCGATAGCACGTAATGCCTGGCCTTGACCGTGATCCTGCGGCCGGTCGGCGATACGCAGCGCTCATCCATGGCCACGCATTCCAGGCTGCTGATGGTATCGCCGCTGTAGTTGAGGCGTTCGGCACGGGCCAGGTAAAGCAACTCGCCACCTTTCTCCAGGGTGGACGGTATGGTGGTCACCAGCATTGATTGCTTGGCATTGACCGGGCAACCCATGCCGCAATAGCCCAGGTTGAAACAGCCGCGCACATTGCGCGGGATCACATGCCAGCTATAACCGAGCTTTTCACAGCCTTTGCGGATTACGTCGTTGTTGGCGTTTGGCGGGATAGCCCAAGGCGCGATGCCCAAGCGCTGTTCCATTTTCTCGAACCATGGCGCCATCTCGGCGCTGCTGTGGCCCTTGACCGCGTATTCGCTGGCCCAGTGGGCGAGGGTGGCGTCCGGGGTGCGAAAGCTCGATGTCCAGTTGATCAACGTGGTGCCGCCGACTGCCCGCCCCTGCAGGATGGTGATCGCGCCGTCCTTGCTCATGCGGCCGATGCCTTCCTGGTACAGGCTGGCGTAGGCCTCGTCCTCCAGCAGCTTGAAATCGCTGCTGGTCTTGAGCGGGCCTTCCTCGATCAGCAGCACCTTGTAGCCGGCTGCGCTGAGGATCTCTGCCGTGGTGCCACCCCCGGCGCCGCTGCCGATGATGGCGACGTCGGCTTCCAGCGTCAGGTCATTGTCGAGGGCGGCGCCGTTGTGGGTTTTCCAGCCACGGGCCAGGCCTTCGCGGAACAGATCGGGTACGGGCATCAGGGTCGTCTCTTGTTTTTATTGTGGAGGGATGCAGATCAGATCTTCGGCGGGCCGGGATAGCCGCAATGGGCCCAGGACGCCGGCTGGAAGTACCAGGCCATGATCACCAGCTTGAGCAGCGAACCCTGGCCCATGCGCAGCAGGTTCAGGTAACTGTTTTCCCAGCGGTGCAGGAAGTTGCGGATCTGCTCTGCGCTGGCGTTCTCCCAACTGCCCCAGATACCGGTCAACGGCCCACGGGTAATGCCCATGCCCAATACGTCGAACAGCTGTTGGGTGAGCTTGAACATCTCCGGCGACAGATGCTGCAGGCTGAAGTCGAGCTTTTTCAGGGTGTCTTCGACGCCGCTGGCGACTTCCTGGGCGCTGGCTACACCCTCCAGCAAGACCGGAATGACCGCGCGCAGAAACGGCAGATCACTGCTGCGCAACAGGGCAAAGCCGCTGGCCGGTGTGCTGCTGGAGCAGCCGCTGAGGCTGGCGCCAAGCCCGGCGGTGGCCAGGAAGGCGCTGGCGCACAGGCCGATTTTCAACACGCCGCGCCGCGACAGTGCGGGTGAATCAGTCAGGCTAGGGTTCATTGTTATTGTTATCCCGTAGGTGGCGGTATCAGCGAACGAACAACTTCTGGATCAACTTCTGGATGGCTTTGCCGTAAGGCGGGTAGATCAACTTGGCAGCGTTCAGGCGCTGTTTCACCAGCACCCCCTTGGCTTTGCTGAAGGTCAGGAACCCCTCATGGCCGTGGTAATGGCCCATGCCCGACGGGCCGATGCCGCCAAACGGCATGTCATCCTGGGCTACGTGCAACAGGGTGTCGTTCAGGCACACGCCGCCGGAATGGGTCTCGTGCAGCACGCGGTTCTGTTCGCCCTTGTTGTAGCCGAAGTAATACAGGGCGAGTGGGCGAGGGCGTTGGTTGATGTAGGCAAACGCTTGGTCGATACCGCGATAGGGCACGATCGGCAGCACGGGGCCGAAGATCTCGTCCTGCATCACGGTCATGTCATCGCTGACATTCAGCAGCAGGCTGTGGGCCATGCGGCGCGCCTGGCCTTGCTCATACAACGGAACCAGCGTGGCGCCTTTGTCGGTGGCGTCCTTGATGTAGGCATTGAGCCGGGCCAATTGCCGCTCGTTGATGATGGCGGTGTAGTCCGGGTTGTCGGTCAGGGTCGGATAAAACCCGCGAACGGCTTTGCTGTAAGCCTCGACGAAACCTTCGACGCGGTCTTCCGGCACCAGCACGTAATCCGGCGCGACGCAGGTTTGCCCGGCATTCAAGGCTTTGCCGAAAGCGATGCGTTCGGCGGCGTCCTTGAGCGGCACATCGGCGGAAACGATGGCGGGCGACTTGCCGCCCAGCTCCAGGGTGACCGGCGTAAGGTGTTCCGCCGCCGCGCGCATCACGTGTTTGCCAATGCTGGTGGCGCCGGTGAACAGCAGGTGGTCGAAGCGCAGCTTGGAAAACGCCATGCCCACGTCGGCTTCACCCAGCACCACGCACACCAGGTCCTCGGGGAAGATCTTCGCCAGCAGGGTTTTGAGTAGCGCGCCAGTGGCGGGAGTGGACTCGCTGAGCTTGAGCATCACCCGATTGCCCGCCGCCAACGCGCCCACCAACGGCCCGATGGCTAGGTACAGCGGGTAGTTCCACGGCACGATCACGCCGACCACGCCCAGCGGCTGGTAAATGACCTTGGCTGACGCCGGTTGAAAGGCAATGCCTACAGCACGGCGCGAAGGTTTCATCCAGCCCTTGAGGTGTTTGCTGGCGTAGTGAATGCCATGCAGGCTGGGCATCAATTCGGCGAACAGGGTTTCGTCGGCGCTGCGGTGGCTGAAATCCTGGCAGATCGCGTTGATCAGCGTCTGGCGCTCGTCGCTGAGCAGGTCGCGCAGGGCCTTGAGCCATTGCTGGCGTTGCGCGGCTGGCGGCATGGGGTTGGCGGCGTAGGCGCGGCGTTGAGTGTCGAACAGGTTCTGGAGTTGATCCAGCACCTGGGAGTCCTGCAGGTAGGCAACGTTGGCAGACATGGCGCAGCACCGATTGTTATTGGTCTGCCTGGATTTTTAGAGTCATTGCTCTAAATTGTCAAATAACATTGCGGCAACATGCAGATTTATCCTGGCAAGGATAGGTCGTAAGATGCCCCATCACGTGTATAGAAGCTGATTCCCCCTATGGCCCCACGAGTAAAGACCAGCGAGCGCATTGTGCAAACCAGCCTGGAGCTTTTTAACCAGCAGGGCGAGCGCAGTATCAGCACCAACCATATCGCCGCCCATATGGAAATTTCGCCGGGGAACCTGTACTACCACTTCCCCAACAAGCAGGCGATCATCGCCGTGCTGTTTCGTGAATACGAAGCGCTGGTCGACAGCTTTCTGCGCCCACCACAGGGGCGCGCCGCGACGGTCCAGGATAAGCGTTTCTACCTGCAGGCCTTGCTGGCCGGGATGTGGCGCTATCGCTTCCTGCATCGCGACCTTGAGCATCTGCTGGAGAGCGACCCTGAACTGGCCACCGGTTATCGGCGTTTTTCCCAGCGTTGCCTGGTCCAAGGCAATGCGATCTACCAGGGGTTTGTCGACGCGGGCATCCTCAATATGGACCCTGTTCAAACCGAAGCCCTGACCCTCAATGCCTGGATCATCCTCACGTCCTGGGTGCGGTTCTTATGCACCACCAATGAAAACTCCGCCCAATTGAGCGCCGAAGCGATCAAGCGTGGGGTGTATCAGGTGCTGGTGCTGGAGGCGGGGTTTGTCACGCCCCAGGCGAAAGAGGCGGTGGATGCGCTGTTCAAAGAGTTTTACGTGCCGTTGAACCAGGCACTGGAAGAAGTGAAGTAGACCTTTCCCACATGCATTCGTAGGAGTTCGTCATGCCGCTTGCCCAACTGATCAGTCCCCAGCAATTGGCCGAGCGCCAGAAGGCCGGCGGGGTGGTGATCCTGGATTGCCGTTTTGCCTTGGAAGACCCGGACTACGGGCGTTGCAGCTATGCCGAAGGGCATATCGAAGGCGCGCAATACGCCGACCTGGAGCGACACCTCAGTGGCCCGGTGACCAAGGGCGTCACTGGACGTCACCCATTGCCGGCGGCGGACACCTTGGTTCAGCAATTGCGGGCCTGGGGCATCAGCGCAGATACCAATATTGTGCTGTATGACGACGGCCCCGGCGCCTATGCCGCCCGCGCCTGGTGGCTGTTGGCCTGGTTGGGCAAGCGCGATGGCGTGTTTATCCTGGATGGCGGCCTCAAGGCCTGGCACTCCGCCGGTTTCCCGCTGAGCCTGGACGCGCCGCTGGTTGAGCCCGGGACGTTCGCCGGTACGCCGGACAACCGCCTGCTGGTGGACGCCGAACACCTGCAAAAACGCTTGGCCCAGTCGGGTCTGACCCTGATCGACGCCCGCGCTCAAGCACGTTTTCGCGGCGAAGTGGAGCCGATCGACCCGATCGCCGGGCACATCCCTGGCGCGCAATGTGCGGCCTTCAACGAAAACCTGGGCGCCGATGGCCGCTTCCTTCCGGCTGAACAGCTCAAGCAGCGCTTCGCCGCCCAACTGCAAGGCCGCTCGCCGGATGAGCTGGTGGCGTATTGCGGTTCCGGCGTGACGGCGTGCCACAACCTGTTCGCCCTGAGCCTGGCGGGTTATCCGTTGGGCAAGCTGTATGCGGGGTCGTGGAGTGAGTGGATTACTGATCCGGCGCGGGCGATAGCTACGGGCGACTGAGTTCCCTGCCGTGTAAGCCACCTCCCACATGTGCCCTAAGCCATTGTGGGATGCGGCGCTCCAGGTAGTAGCTGGGGCGTTTCAGTGAGCCATCGACGAAGCCCACGTGCCCACCTTTGGCCGTCAGCTCAAACTCGGTGCACGCCGACAGCTCGCTGGCCTCGGGCAAGCTGTGGGCGAAGACGAACGGGTCGTCGGCGGCATGGATAATCAGGGTCGGTGTGCGAATGTCGCCCAGGTAATATCGACTCGATGCCTTTCGGTAATAATCCTCTGCACTGAGAAAACCATGCAACGGCGCGGTTACCCGGCCATCGAAGTCCCAGAACGTACGCATCTTCTCCAGGGATCCGAGTGCTTCAAGGGTTTTTAGCCCATCCTCTCGACCATCCTGCAAAAACTGACGCTGCTTGACGCGGATATACGCCAACATCTCGCGCATGAAGTGCTTCTGATACACCCGCGAAAACCCCAGCCCGATGCGGTCTGCGCACTGGTCCAGGCGAAACGGCACCGACACCGCCGCCGCGCCTTGCAGCCCCGACGCTTCGCCGGTTTCACCCAGGTGCTTGAGCAATACATTGCCGCCAAGGGAATAACCCACGGCATACAACGGCGCCAATGGCCGCTTGGCGCGCAAGTGCGCAATTGTTGCGGCCAGGTCTTCGCTGGCGCCCGAGTGATAGCTGCGGGCCAACAGATTTGGTTCCCCTGAGCAGCCTCGCCAGTTCAGCGCCACACTGGCCCAGCCTTGTGCGGCGAGGACTTTTTGCAGTCCGGCCACGTAAGGCGAGTTGGATGAACCGGTCAGCCCGTGCAGCACCAGCACCAAGGGGGCTTGCGCGTCATGGGGCCCATGCCAGTCGAGGTCGAGAAAATCGCCGTCTTCCAGCCACAGGCGTTCGCGTTGGCGCTCGATATGGGTAGTGGCACGCCACAACGGCCCCCACAGTGTTTGCAGGTGGGGGTTGCCGAGGCCGAAGGCGGGGGTGAATCTTTCAGAAGAAGGGGTCATGCAGATCTCTGTGGCATGGGGTGAGCGGGCCCACCACAGAAGCCCGCACTGAGACTACTCGGCGTGTTCTACCACCCGGTGCCACAAAGCGTAATACACCCGCCCGGATTTCTGCTCCCGGTGCAGACGCCACGCGCCCGGTAAACCCAGGGTGGACGGCGCGGTCTCGCTTTCAGTGTAGATCCACGCATCCGGCGCCAGCCATTGGCGTTCTTCCAGCAGTGCGCACACGGTGGGCAGCAGGTTCTGGTTGAACGGCGGGTCGAGGAACACAACGTCGTACTCGCTCGCCGCCTGGGTTTCCAGGTAGCGCAGAGCGTCGGCCGTTTGTACCTGGCCATTGGTGCAACGCAGCGTGCCCAGGTGTTCCTTGAGGCTGGAGACCGCGACATTGCTGGCATCCAGCGCCTGTGCCTGGGATGCGCCACGGGACAACGCTTCCAGGAACAGTGCGCCACTACCGGCGAACGGGTCCAGCACCTTGGCGCCCGCGATGTACGGCGCGAGCCAGTTGAACAGGGTTTCACGCACGCGATCCGGCGTTGGGCGCAGGCCCACGACATCGGGGAAGCTCAGCTTGCGGCTGCCCCATTCACCGCCAATGATGCGCAGTTGGCCCACACCGTTGTGTACGTTGTGGACAGGTTTTTTCGGGCGAGATGAACTGGCCATTAATGCTCCGGAACCCCGAGCGGCTGCTCGGCGGGTTTATCAGTGGGGGGCGGTAGTGGCTTTTGCGCAATCGTCGGGCCGGCGGTCACGATGACCATCTTGTCGGCGCTCAAGTGTTTATTCATTGCAGCCTTGACCTGCTCTACGGTCAGGGCCTGGGATTGTTTCATGAAATCTTCCAGATAGCTCAGCGGCAGGTTGTAGAAACCCATGGCGCCCAGCTGGCCGACGATATCGGCGTTGCTCGCGGTAGACAGCGGGAAGCTGCCGGCCAGCTCGCGCTTGGCGTCATCCAGCTCTTTTTGCGTCGGGCCGGTCTTGAGGTAATCGGCGACTACGTCTTCAACCAGGCGCAGGGTGCCGCCACTCATTTCGGCGCGGGTCTGCAGGTTGATCATGAACGGACCGCGTACCTGCATCGGCGAGAAACCGGAGTAGACACCGTAGGTCAGGCCACGCTTTTCACGGACTTCGCTCATCAAGCGGGTACCGAAGCCGCCGCCGCCTAGGATCTGGTTACCCAGGGACAAGGCCGCGTAGTCCGGGTCGGCGCGGTCGATACCGAGTTGGGCGAACAGCAAGTGGGTCTGCTTGGACGGAAACTCGATACGGCTCAGGCCGGCCTTGGGTTCGGTCGGCTGGGCAATCTTCGCCAGGGCCGGGCCTTTAGGCAGCGATGCGGACACTTTCGCCGTCATGGCTTCGGCTTCGGCGCGCGTCAGGTCACCGACCACTGCAATCACCGCATTACCGGCGGCGTAAGCCTTGGCATGGAACGCCTGCAACTGCGCCAGGGTGATTTTCGGCACGCTTTCTGGTGTGCCTTCGCTTGGGTGTGCGTAAGGATGATCGCCGTACAAGCGCTTGAACAGCTCCAGGCTCGCCAGTTTGCCGGGGTTCTGCTTCTGGTATTCGAAGCCGGCGAGGATCTGATTCTTGATGCGGGCCAGGGAGTCGGCCGGGAAGGTCGGTTTGCCGATCACTTCGTCAAACAGCGCCAGAGCGGCGTCGCGTTTATCGCTGGCGCTCAAGCTACGCAGGGACACCAGCGCCATGTCGCGGTAGGCGCCGTTGCCGAAGTCGGCACCCAGGCCTTCAAAACCACTGGCGATCTGGCTGACATCCTTGCCAGGAATACCTTCGTTGAGCATGGCGTTGGTCATCAGCGCCAGGCCCTGCACATCGCCGTCCTGGCTGCTGCCGGCGGCGAACAGGATGCGCAGGTCGAACATCGGCAGCTCATGGGCTTCAACAAACAGCACCTTGGCGCCTTCGGCGGTGGTCCAGGTTTGCACGTCGAGCTTGCGGTTGGTCGGCGCCTTGCCGTCCAGTTCTGCCAGGGATTGCAGCGTGTTGGCCGATTGAGCTTTTTCCAGCGCGGGGCTGGCTACCGATTCACTCGGGCGCAGGAAATACACGGCGCTTGCCGCGATCAGGGTGACGGCGATCAGGCCGGGCAGGATCAGGCTTTTGCGATCACTCATGAGCAGTCTCCTCAGGCAGAACATGGGCGACGCTCAGACGTTCGCGGGTGAAATAGGTGCGCGCGGCCTTTTGGATGTCTTCCGGGGTCACGCTTTGCAGGTCGGCGAGTTCGCTGTCCATGAGTTTCCAGGACAGGCCAACGGTCTCCAGGGAGCCCATGGCCGTGGCCTGGCTGGTGATGGAGTCACGCTGGTAGACGAGGCCGGCGATGACCTGGGCGCGGATACGTTCCAGCTCTTCGGCGGTGGGCGGCTTGGCCTTCAACTCGTCCAGCAACCGCCACAGGCCGGCTTCGGCTTGGGCAATGGTCTTTTTCTTCTGCTGGTTCGGTGTGGCCGACAGCATGAACAGCGTATCGCCACGGGTGTAGGCGTCGTAGTTGGTGGAGGCGGCCGACACCAGCTCTTCACCGCGTTCCAACTGCTCCGAGATGCGTGCGCTGTAGCCGCCATCCAACAGGGCCGAGATCAGGCGCAGGGCTTGTACCGAACGTTTGTCTTCGGCAGTCGCCAGGCCCGGCACGTTGAATCCGAGCATCACACTCGGCAATTGGGTCTGCACGTGCATCGTCAGCAGGCGTTCGCCGGGTTCGGCCAGCTCCATCGGGATCTTGGCGGGCGGTACGTCGCGCTTGGGGATCGGGCCAAAGTAGCGCTGGGCCAGGGTTTTCACCTCGTCCGGGGTCACGTCGCCGACGACCACCAGGGTGGCGTTGTTCGGCACGTACCAGGACTGGTACCAGTGGCGCAGTTCCTCGACCTTCATGCGGTCCAGGTCGGCCATCCAGCCGATGGTCGGCGTGTGGTAGCCGCTGGCCGGGAAAGCCATGGCCTTGAAGCGCTCGAAGGCCTTGGACATCGGGTTGTCGTCGGTGCGCAGGCGGCGCTCTTCTTTGATGACCTCGATTTCGCGGCTGAACTCGTCGGCCGGCAGGCGCAGGCTGGCCATGCGATCAGCTTCGAGTTCGAAGGCCACGCCCAGGCGGTCGCGTGCCAGGACTTGGTAGTACGCGGTGTAGTCATCGCTGGTGAACGCGTTTTCTTCGGCGCCCAGGTCGCGCAGGATCAGCGAGGCTTCGCCGGGGCCGACTTTGGCGCTGCCCTTGAACATCATGTGTTCCAAGGCGTGGGACAAACCGGTCTGGCCCGGGGTTTCGTAGCTCGAACCCACCTTGTACCAAACCTGGGAAACCACCACCGGGGCGCGATGATCTTCGCGCACGACGACCTTGAGGCCGTTGTCCAGGGTGAATTCGTGGGTGGGTTGTGGGTCGGCAGCCAAAGCTGAAAGAGGCAGACAAACTGTGCTGAACAGCAGGCCTGCGGCGCGGCGGGCTAGAGCATTCATTCGTTTTTAAACCTGTTGGGCTGCCCGCTTGGTCTTAGCGTCGGCGGGCGAGGAGGTGCTAGGATACTGGTCGAATATACGGACGGCCACTGCGGCAGTCTTGTTGAGGCCCTATTTTGGCCTTACAAAATGTTGCGCATGAACGAGCTGGCTAAAAAACAGTCTGTTACGCATCGAATTTTATTTACCGGCGCGCCCCTCTGGCGCGTCGCTACCTTGAGATAGCCGTCTCCATGTTTGGTTCCAACGACGACAAGAAGACCCCAGCTGCGGCTGGCGAGAAGAAAGGCCTGTTCGGATGGCTGCGCAAAAAGCCGCAGGAAACCGCTGTTGAACAGCCACAGGTTCAAGCTGAGCCGATCCCCGACCCTATAGTAGAAGCCGAACCGGTTGCCGAAGCGCCGGCGCCGGTGGTGTTGCCGATGGCTGAGCCGGTGTTGCAGCCGGTGGTTGAGGCTGAGCCGGAACCTGAGCCCGAGCACAAGCCATGGCCTGAGTTGCCGGTGGCCGAAGAACCCGTGGCGTTGGTCGAAGACGTCCAGGCTGAACACCTGGCCCCGCCGATTCCTGCGGTGGTTGAGCCGGTTGAGGTAGTGGTCCAGGCGCCGCCCGTTGTCGAAGTCCCTGCGCCTGTTGCTGTTGTGGTCGCTGCGCCCGTCCAGGTTGTCGAGGCTATCGAGGTTGTCGAGCCAGAACCGCTCGCTCCCTCTGCAGAAACCACCAAGACCGGCTTCTTTGCCCGCCTCAAGCAAGGTCTGAGCAAGACCAGCGCCAGCATCGGCGAAGGCATGGCCAGCCTGTTCCTGGGCAAGAAGGTCATTGATGACGAACTGCTGGAAGACATCGAACCCCGCCTGCTGACCGCCGACGTGGGCGTCGAAGCCACCGCCGTGATTATCCAGAGTCTGACCCAGAAGGTCGCGCGCAAGCAGCTGACCGACGCCGACGCACTCTACAAATCCTTGCAGGCCGAACTGGCCGCGATGCTCAAGCCCGTGGAAGCCCCGCTGGTGATCACCCCGAACAAGCCGTTCGTGATCCTGGTGGTGGGCGTCAATGGCGCCGGCAAGACCACTACCATCGGCAAGCTGGCCAAGAAGCTGCAACTGGAAGGCAAGAAAGTCATGCTCGCCGCCGGTGACACCTTCCGCGCCGCCGCCGTTGAGCAATTGCAGGTCTGGGGCGAGCGCAACAAGATCCCGGTGATCGCCCAGCACACCGGGGCCGACTCCGCTTCGGTGATCTTCGACGCCGTGCAAGCCGCCAAGGCCCGTAACATTGATGTGCTGATCGCTGATACCGCCGGTCGCCTGCACACCAAAGACAACTTGATGGAAGAGCTGAAGAAAGTGCGCCGCGTGATCGGCAAGCTTGATGCCGACGCGCCCCACGAAGTGCTGCTGGTGCTGGACGCCGGTACCGGCCAGAACGCCATCAGCCAGGCCAAGCAATTCAACCAGACGGTGCAACTGACCGGCCTGGCATTGACTAAGCTCGACGGCACAGCCAAAGGTGGCGTGATCTTCGCCCTGGCCAAACAGTTCGGGTTGCCGATTCGTTATATCGGCGTCGGTGAAGGCATCGATGACCTGCGCACCTTTGAAGCCGAACCCTTTGTAGAGGCACTGTTTGCCGAGCGGGAGCGTTCATGATTCGATTCGAACAGGTCGGTAAACGCTATGCCAACGGGCATGTGGGCTTGCATGAGCTGAGCTTTCGAGTGCGGCGCGGCGAGTTCTTGTTTGTAACCGGGCATTCTGGCGCCGGTAAAAGTACTTTGTTGCGCCTGCTGCTGGCCATGGAGCGCCCGACCACCGGCAAGTTGCTGCTGGCCGGCCAGGACCTGGCCACCATCAGCAATGCGCAGATTCCGTACCTGCGCCGGCAGATCGGCGTGGTGTTCCAGAACCACCAGTTGCTGTTCGATCGCACGGTATTCAACAACATTGCCCTGCCATTGCAGATTCTCGGGCTGTCCAAGGCCGAGATCGTCAAGCGCGTGGACTCGGCCCTGGAGCGCGTGGCGCTGTCGGACAAGACCGACCTCTACCCTGGCGACCTCTCCACCGGCCAGCAACAGCGCGTCGGCATTGCCCGCGCCATCGTCCATCGCCCGGCCTTGCTGCTGGCGGACGAACCTACCGGTAACCTCGATCCGCGTCTGGCGGCCGAGATCATGGGGGTGTTCGAGGACATCAACCGCCTGGGCACCAGCGTATTGATCGCCAGCCACGACCTGGCGCTGATCGCCCGCATGCGCCACCGCATGCTGACCCTGCAACGCGGTCGTCTGATCGGTGATGGGGAGGCCGGCGTATGAGTGCCACCCGCAGCCCCAAGGTTTCCGAGCGCGTGGCGCCGAAACCGGCCGACCCGCAACCGAAAAAGAAAAAACACGACGATGACGACGGTCCGGACTTCAGCACGCTGCTGCGCGCCTGGATCGAAAGCCATCGTGCCAGCCTGCTGGACAGCCTGCGTCGCCTGGGCAAGCAGCCGATCGGCAGCTTTTTCACCTGTCTGGTAATGGCTGTGGCCTTGAGCCTGCCGATGGGTTTGTCCCTGCTGCTTAATAATGTCGAGCGTCTGGGCGGTTCCTGGCAGCGTGCGGCGCAGATTTCGCTGTACCTGAACCTGGATGCCAGCACCCAGCAAGGCGAAGCGCTGCGTGACGACATCAAGAACATCCCAGGCGTGGCGGATGCCGAGTACGTCAGTCGCGACCAGGCGCTTGAGGAGTTCCAGCAACAGTCCGGCCTGGGTGAGGCGCTCAAGGAGCTGCCGCAGAACCCGCTGCCAGGCGTGGTGCTGGTGACGCCGAACGAAGTGGACAAGACCGCCCTGGAAGCCCTGCGTCAAAAACTCGCAGAGATGCCCAAGGTGCAACAGGCGCAACTTGATCTAGTCTGGGTTGAACGCCTGGCCGCCATCCTCAAGCTGGGCGACCGTTTTGTGTTCGGCCTGACGGTGCTGTTGGTGTCTGCATTACTTTTGGTGATAGGCAATACCATTCGTCTTCATATTGAAAACCGTCGCACCGAGATAGAAGTGATTAAACTGGTCGGCGGCACGGACAGCTATGTGCGTCGGCCTTTTCTGTACATGGGTGCGCTTTATGGCCTGGGTGCGGGGATTTTGTCCTGGGGCGTGTTGGCATTTGGCCTGGACTGGCTGAACGACGCGGTAATCGGGCTTGCCGGGTTGTACGGCAGCGATTTTGCCCTGGCCGGCGTGCCGGTAGCCGATGGTCTGAGCCTCTTGCTTGGCGCGGTCTTGTTGGGTTATATCGGTGCGTGGATTGCGGTCGCACGGCATTTACGTGAGCTGGCACCGAAGTAGTTAATGTCAGATTAATGTGGTTTCGTTTGTATTGACCGTATCAGTGGTTTAGGGAACTTGTCCTACGGTTCCCGGTCAATTTTCGCAGTGCTGAACTGCACGAGTTATGTAAGTCGGAGGTTTCGTATGACCACTTCTTTGCAACCTGCTTATGCCTTGGTCCCGGGTGCGAACCTGGAAGCCTATGTGCATACGGTCAACAGCATTCCATTGCTGACACCCGAGCAGGAGCGTGAACTGGCCGAGAGTCTCTATTATGAGCAGGATTTGGGGGCGGCTCGGCAGATGGTGCTCGCCCACCTGCGTTTTGTCGTACATATCGCCCGTAGCTATAGCGGCTACGGCCTGGCCCAGGCTGACCTGATCCAGGAAGGCAACGTCGGCCTGATGAAGGCGGTCAAGCGCTTCAACCCGGAAATGGGTGTGCGCCTGGTGTCGTTCGCGGTTCACTGGATCAAGGCGGAAATCCACGAGTTCATCCTGCGCAACTGGCGCATCGTGAAAGTCGCGACCACCAAGGCCCAGCGCAAACTGTTCTTCAACCTGCGCAGCCAGAAGAAACGCCTGGCGTGGCTGAACAACGAGGAAGTCCACCGCGTGGCCGAAAGTCTCGGCGTGGAGCCCCGTGAAGTGCGCGAGATGGAAAGTCGCCTGACCGGCCATGACATGGCCTTCGACCCGGCCGCTGAAGCGGACGACGACAGCGCCTTCCAATCGCCGGCCAACTACCTGGAAGACCACCGGTACGACCCGGCGCGTCAACTGGAGGACGCCGATTGGAGCGACAACTCCAACCACAACCTGCACGAAGCGCTGGAAGTGTTGGACGACCGCAGCCGTGACATCCTCTACCAGCGCTGGCTGGCGGAAGAAAAAGCCACGCTGCATGACCTGGCGCAAAAGTACAACGTGTCGGCCGAGCGGATTCGTCAGCTTGAGAAAAGCGCGATGAACAAGCTGAAGTTGTCGATCGCCGCCTAAAGGGTAACGCGGTCAAAATGTGGGAGGGGGCTTGCCCCCGATTGCAGTGGGTCAGCTACAGATAAGCTGACTGATCCACCGCTATCGGGGGCAAGCCCCCTCCCACATTTGTTTCTGTGTTGGGTCAGTCAGACCAGGGCGCTTTGCGGGAGTTGTTCAGCTCAAGCAGGTAGCCATCGCCACCGAGTTGACTCATCTGCTGCCGAATCCAAGCCGCCCGCCGCGCCACATACGCGGTCGGATGGCTGGCACTCCACACTCGTGGGTTTGGCAGCACAGCCGCGAGGTAACTGGCCTGCTGCCGTGAAAGCCCCTTGCCACTCACACCAAAGTGATGCCGCGCCGCCGCTTGCGCGCCGAACACCCCTTCATCCCATTCCACGCTGTTGAGGTACACCTCAAGGATTCGCTCCTTGGGCCACAGCACCTCGATCAACCCGGTAAACCAGGCTTCCAGCCCTTTGCGCAAATAACTGCGGCCAGCCCACAGGAACAGATTTTTCGACACCTGCTGGCTCAACGTACTGGCCCCGCGAATCGAGCCGCCGCGCTCGTTGTGCAGGATCGCCGCCTGGATCGCGCCGAAATCAAAGCCCCAATGCTGCGGGAAGCGCTGGTCTTCACCGGCCATCACCGCCACTTTGAGCTCATCGGATATCTCGTCCCACGGCACCCAGGTGCGCTGCAGGTCAATGGGTTCGCCGTCGAACCAGGATTCGACCTTGCGCTCCACCATCAGCGCAGTGAACGGCGGCGGGACGACACGAAACAGCAGCACCAGCAAGACACTGCCGATGGCAAACCATTTCACGACGTTGAGAAAGCGTTTGAAGAGGAGACGCAGCATAGAGATGGCTTGGCCGAACCCGTTGAGCGGGCCATTATACAGACCCTGCCCGATGAGTCTGACTGGAGTTCCCCATGCTGCGAAGCTTTCTGATGCTGGCCGCGTTTTTCGGCTTCACCGGTGTCGCCCTCGGCGCCTTTGCCGCACATGGCCTGAAAAACCGTCTGAGCGCCGAATACCTGGCGATCTTCCATACCGGCGTGACCTACCAACTGGTGCACACCCTCGCACTGTTTGGCGTGGCATTGCTGGCGGCCCATCTTCCCGGCCGCCTGGTGACGTGGGCCGGTATCTCGTTTGTCATCGGTATCCTGCTGTTCTCCGGCAGCCTGTATGTGTTGACTACCACGGGCATCAGCAAGCTCGGCATCATCACGCCGTTCGGTGGCCTGGCATTCCTGCTCGGCTGGTTCTTCCTCGGCCTGTTTGCCTGGCGCTTGCAGGTCGTCTGACCAAGGGACTTGGGCCAGCAACACCAATCAAGCTAGAATGCTGGCCCCTAAAAACGATGGCGGCCCGTGGCATGCGCATTCAGTTGAACGGCGAATCCTTTGAACTGCCCGACGGCGCAACCGTTGCGGCCCTGCTGACCCGCCTGGAACTGACCGGGCGTCGTGTTGCAGTGGAGCTCAACCTGGATATCGTCCCGCGTAGCCAGCATGAAGGCACCGCGCTCAGCGACGGTGACCAGGTCGAAGTGGTCCACGCCATCGGCGGCGGCTAGTCGCCTGCCCGAATTCTGCAGAACCTCACCCCATTACGAGGATTTCCCATGAGCATCGTTCGTAGCGACAAGCCTTTCGTTCTGGCCGGTCGTACCTACCAGTCCCGCCTGCTGGTCGGCACCGGCAAGTACCGCGACATGGAAGAAACCCGCCTGGCCATCGAAGCCTCGGGTGCCGAGATCGTGACCTTCGCTGTGCGCCGCACCAACCTCGGCCAGATCGAGGGCGAGCCGAACCTGCTCGAAGTGCTGTCGCCGGATCGCTACACCTTCTTGCCGAACACCGCCGGTTGCTATGACGCCATCGAAGCCGTGCGCACCTGCCGCTTGGCCCGTGAGCTGCTCGACGGCCACAACCTGGTGAAGCTGGAAGTACTGGCCGACCAGAAAACCTTGTTCCCCAACGTGATCGAAACCCTCAAGGCCGCTGAAACGCTGGTCAAGGAAGGCTTCGACGTGATGGTCTACACCAGTGATGACCCGATCATCGCCCGTCAATTGGCGGAAATCGGCTGCATCGCAGTGATGCCGCTGGCCGGTCTGATCGGCTCCGGCCTGGGTATCTGCAATCCGTACAACCTGCAGATCATCCTTGAAGAAGCCAAGATCCCGGTGCTGGTGGATGCCGGCGTAGGCACCGCCTCCGACGCGACCATCGCCATGGAGCTGGGCTGCGACGCGGTGCTGATGAACTCGGCCATCGCCCACGCCCAGCAACCGATCATGATGGCCGAAGCCATGCAACACGCCATCGTCGCAGGCCGCCTGGCCTACCTCGCCGGGCGCATGCCGAAAAAACTCTACGCCAGCGCCTCTTCGCCGCTGGATGGTCTGATCAAGTAAGAGCCATTGATGACTGAATCAAACGAAACGCCGAACACCGTGGAAGCCGCAGGCGACGAGTCCAAGCACCGCCGCATCAAGAGTTTTGTGATGCGCGCCGGTCGCATGACCGAAGGCCAGCAAAAGGGCCTGGAGCAAGGCACGCCGCTGTTCGTATTGCCCCTGGCCGATGCGCCGGTGGACTACGACCAAGTGTTCGGCCGCTCGGCCCCGCGTTCCCTGGAGATCGGTTTCGGCATGGGCCATTCCCTGCTGGAAATGGCCGCCGCTGCGCCGGACCAGGACTTCATCGGCGTGGAAGTGCACCGCCCAGGTGTCGGCGCACTGCTTAACGGCGTGCTGACCCAAGGCCTTACCAACCTGCGCGTCTACGACTGCGACGCGATTGAAGTGCTCAACCGCTGCATTGCCGACAACAGCCTCGACCGCCTGATGCTGTTCTTTCCGGACCCATGGCACAAATCCCGTCACCACAAGCGCCGCATCGTCCAGGCGTCCTTTGCGGAACTGGTGCGCAGCAAGCTTAAAGTTGGCGGCATCCTGCACATGGCCACCGACTGGGAGCCCTATGCCGAATACATGCTGGAAGTGATGGACGTTGCCCCTGGCTACCGCAACCTGGCGCAAGACGGCAAATGCGTGCCACGCCCGGCTGAGCGGCCGATCACCAAGTTCGAACGTCGCGGTGAGCGGTTGGGGCATGGGGTTTGGGATTTGAAGTTCGAGAAGCTGGCCTGACCCGCTTTCGAATTGAAATGCAGTAAAAAATGTGGGAGGGGGATTGCCCCCTCCCACATTTGTATTTGTGTTGGGTTTGAGGTCAGCGGCGGTCTGCGACTACCCCAATCAACACCAGCACCACCACCAGCACCGGCGCCAGGCTGTAGTTATTGAACTGGCTCAACCCCCGCACAATCCACGGTGTGGCATAGATCAACGCCGCACCGCTGCCGATCATGCACACCAGTGCCATCAGCGGTACGCGCAAGGCGCCGGCGATGCTGCCCAGGCGTGCTTCGACCCAGCCCTTGATGTCGGCGCCGAACAGCACCAGCAAACAGCCCACAAGGGCCAGGGAGATTTCCGACAGGTTGCTGCGGCTCCAGCGGGATACGGTGGCGAGCAGGTCGAGTACCAAATCCATGTGACTTCCTTAGAGCGTCAGCTCAAAAACTTCTGCAACAGGTCATTGAGAAAGAGTTGCCCACGGTCGGTGGCCGCCAGGCGTGACGGTTCGACCTGCATTAAGCCACTTTGTTCTGCCTCGCGACGTGCCTCGTCGAGGCTTGCCAGGTCGAGGCCGGTGCGCTCGGCGTAGAGCTTGGCGTCGACGCCTTCGGTGAGGCGCAAGGCATTCATCAGGAATTCGAAGGGTAGCTCGTCGTTGGTCAGTTCCTTCGCGCCGGCCTGGAAGCTTTTGGCCGGGTTGAGGTAGTCCTTTGGCGCACGGGTTTTCCAGGTGCGCACAATGCGCCCGTCCGGGTGGCTGAGCTTGCCGTGGGCGCCGGCGCCGATGCCGATAAAGTCGCCGAAGCTCCAGTAATTCAGGTTATGTCGCGCCGGTCGGCCCGGTTGGGCATAGGCCGATACTTCATATTGGGCGTAACCGTGTTCGGCCAGCAGCGCCTGGCCAGCTTCCTGGATGTCCCACAGGGTGTCGTCTTCCGGCAGCGCTGGCGGCTGGTTCCAGAACACGGTGTTGGGTTCCAGGGTCAGCTGGTACCAGGACAAATGTGTGGGCTTGAGCGCGATGGCCTGGCGCAGGTCGTCGAGGGCGTCGTCCAGGGACTGATCGGGCAGGCCGTGCATCAAGTCCAGGTTGAAGTTATCGAACCCGGCCTGGCGGGCCATACCGGCGGCGCGTACAGCTTCATCGCCATTGTGGATGCGGCCCAGGGCCTGGAGTTTTTCCTGCTGGAAGCTCTGGATGCCGATGGACAGGCGGTTGATCCCCAGCTTGCGGTACGCCACGAACTTCTCTTGTTCGAACGTGCCGGGGTTGGCTTCCAGGGTTATCTCGATATCGCCGGCAAACGCAATGCGCGCTTCTACGCCTTTGAGCAGACGGCCCAGTGCTGCGGCGCTGAACAGGCTGGGCGTGCCGCCACCAAAGAAAATCGAGCTCAATTCCCGGCCATATACGGCGTGCAGGTCCTGGTCCAGGTCGGCCAGCAACGCGTCCACATACTCTTCTTCCGGCAGCACTTTGCTTGCGGTGTGGGAGTTGAAGTCGCAATACGGGCATTTGCGCACGCACCACGGGATGTGGATATACAGCGCCAGGGGCGGCAGCACAGGCAGGGCCGCCCGGGGTGTTTGCGCGCCGCCGTGGATCAGCGGCAGCGCCGGGGTGTCGTGGGTCATTTCAGGCTCAGGCGTTGGCGCAGCAAATCCATTGCGCGGGCGCGGTGGCTGATCTGGTTCTTGTCGGTCGGGCTCAGTTCGGCGCTGGAGACGTTGCGCTCCGGCACCCAGAACAGCGGGTCATAGCCAAAGCCATGCTCACCGCTGGCCGCATGCAGGATGCGTCCGTGCCACAGGCCTTCGCACAGGATTGGCAACGGGTCGTCCGCGTGGCGTACCAGGGCCAGCACGCAGACGAACTGCGCACCGCGCATCGCGTCCGGCACGTCCATGAGGGCGTCCAGCAGCTTGGCATTGTTGGCCGCGTCACCTTTGCCATCGGCGTAGCGCGCCGAATAAATGCCGGGTGCGCCGCCGAGGAAATCCACCGCCAGCCCCGAGTCATCCGCCAACGCCGGCAGGCCGGAAATACGTGCGGCATTCCGCGCTTTGAGGATGGCATTCTCGACGAACGACAAGCCGGTCTCTTCCGGCTCGACCTGGCTGAACTCGCCAATCGAGCGCAGTTGCACCGACTCGCCGAGCATGGCCTGGAGTTCTTTGAGTTTGCCGGCGTTATGGCTGGCCAGTACCAGTTGAGTAAGGTTCATCATTGCGCCGGAAACAGTTCCTGGTTGAACTGGAAGCTATGGGCTTTGCCGCCAGTTTCAACGTTGATGGTAAAGGTCTTGTATTCACGCTGGGTCACGGAGTAGGGCGCGAGGTAGCTGATCCCGCCTTTTTCTTCGATTTGCTTGAACGTCAGCATCTCGCTCTTGCCGCCCAGGTCCTTGATGGTACCGGTCACTTGGGCCGCGACTGGGGCCACGCCCTTGATCACGGTCACATTGATCAAACCCTTCTCCTTGCTGCGCACCACGCCGGCTTTTTGGGCGGTTTCGGGTGGCAGGAAGCTTGAGGTGAAGGTGTTGTAGTGCACGGTGATATCACCGAAGTCTTTCTTGCGATTAGCGTCGATAGTGTCCGCAGCCATGGCATTGGCGCCCAGGCATGCGGTCAGTAGAAAAATAGCCAAGCGACTCATAAACGTCCCTCTCGAAAATGCTTAGACGGCAATTTTGTGGTCGGTCAGACCAGGGCTGCTGACCCGGTAGATACCGATTTCGCCCAACAGATTGGGCCATAGTTTACTCGCCCAGCCGTGGCGGTGCTGTTGATCGACGGCAAGGCGGTTGATCACCTTGGCTTCACGCTCGCCACACAGCGCTTCGAAGTCTTCGAAGGTGCAGAAGTGGATGTTCGGCGTGTTGTACCAGGTGTACGGCAGGAAATCCGACACCGGCATGCGACCCTTGGTCGCCAGGTACCAGCGGCAGCGCCAGTGGCCGAAGTTGGGGAAGGTGATGATGCACTGGCGACCCACGCGCAGCATTTCGTCGAGGATGCGGTCCGGGTAGTGCACTGCTTGCAGGGCCTGGGTCATCACCACGATGTCGAAACTGTTGCTGGCAAAGTTGCCCAGGCCCTTGTCCAGGTCCTGCTCGATCACGTTGATGCCCTTGGCCACGCATTGGGCGATGTTGTCTGGGTCGTTTTCCAAGCCGTAGCCGGTGACTTGCTTGTTATCGCGCAGCCAGCTCAGCAGTTCGCCATCGCCGCAGCCCAGGTCGAGCACGCGGCTGCCTGCGGGGATCCAGTCTTGGATGATGTCCAGGTCGGCTCTCATGGCGTTCTCACCTCAAAGCGTAAGCAATTCATATAAGCGGAATGCGGTTCATGTAGTTGCTAAAAGCCTGCAAATAACGCGGGATCGGGATCAGGAAGGCGTCGTGGCCTTGCGGAGCATCGATCTCCAGGTAGCAGACGTCTTTGCGTGCGGCCATCAGCGCGTCCACCAGCTCACGGGAGCGCGCCGGCGAGAAGCGCCAGTCGGTGGTGAACGACATCACGCAGAACTTGGCCGTAGCGCCTTCGAAGGTTTTCGCCAGGTCGTCATCAAAGTTGGCGGCTGGGTCGAAGTAGTCCAAAGCCTTGGTCATCAGCAGGTAGGTGTTGGCGTCGAAACGCCCGGAGAACTCCTCGCCCTGATAACGCAGGTAGCTTTCCACCTGGAATTCGACGCTGTGGAAGTCGTAGTTGAGCTTCTCGCTTTTGAGACCACGGCCGAATTTCTCGCCCATGGAGTCGTCGGACAGGTAGGTGATATGCCCGACCATCCGCGCCAGCATCAGGCCGCGCTTGGGAATCACACCGGCTTCCTGGAACGAACCGCCGTGGAACTCGGGGTCGGTGAGGATTGCCTGGCGCGCCACTTCGTTGAAGGCGATGTTCTGTGCCGACAACTTGGGGGCCGAGGCGATAGCCAGGCAATGGCGCACGCGGTCTGGGTAAGTGATGGTCCATTGCAGCGCCTGCATACCGCCCAGGCTGCCACCGATCACGGCGGCCCATTGGCTGATGCCCAGCAGGTCGGCGAGACGCGCCTGGCTGTGCACCCAGTCTTCCACGGTGAGCACCGGGAAGTCGGCGCCGAACGGCTTGCCGGTTTCCGGGTTGAGGCTGCTGGGGCCGGTGGAGCCGTTGCAGCCGCCGAGGTTGTTCAGGCTGACCACAAAGAACTTGTTGGTGTCGATGGGCTTGCCGGGACCGATGCAACTGTCCCACCAGCCGGGCTTGCGCTCGTCGGCACTGTGGAAACCCGCAGCATGGTGATGGCCGGACAAGGCGTGGCAGATCAGCACAGCGTTGCTCGCCGTGGCGTTCAGTTGGCCATAGGTTTCGTAGATCAGGTCGTAGGCGGGTAGCGAACGGCCGCAGGCCAAGGCCAGGGGTTCGCTGAAGTGCGCCACTTGGGGCACGACCAGTCCAACAGAATCGGGGGGGAAGGCAGCTGGCATCGACCCTGCTCTCGTTTAAATGAGGCGTAAGTCTAAAGACCGCTGCACCCAGCGGCAAGCAAAGGCCTGCGCGGTGCGAAATGAGGGAGGGAGCAAGTCCCTCCCACCTTTGTTCACATCAGATCAGCAAGCGAAGAATCTCTGGCATCCCGGTCATGGCCGCCAGGTTGTTGATCACTAGCATGTCCAGCAGCTTGAGCACCATGAACGCGAGGATCGGCGAGATATCCAGGCCGCCCAGGTTCGGCAGCAGACGGCGGAACGGCGCCAGGGCCGGCTCGCAGATCTGGTTGACCAGCTCGGCGCCAGGGTTGTGGCTGCCCGGGGCGACCCAGGACAGGATCACGCTGATGATCATGGCGAAGAAGAAAATCTTCAGGAACAGCGCGGTCACGCCGATGATTGCCCAGATCAGCAACTGTACGAAATTGCCGGTGGTGCCGTAGGTCAGCAGCAGGGTCAGCGCCATCAAGGCCAACTGCACCAGGATCGCCAGCACCAGCGAGGACATGTCCAGGCCGAACAGGCTCGGGATCACTCGGCGCAGCGGCTTGAGCAACGGCTGGGTGGCCTTGACGATGAACTGGCAGAGCGGGTTGTAGAAGTTGGCGCGTACCAGTTGCAGCACGAAACGCAACAGCACGATCAGCAGGTAAAGGCTGCCGAGGGTTTGCAGCACGTAGACGGCTGCGGTGTTCAAACCAATCATGTTGGCTCCTTAGTTGCCCAGTTGTTCGGCCATTTCGGCCGATCGGTGCGCAGCGGCACCCAGTGCTTTTTCCACCAGGGCTTCAAAGCCCCCGGCCTGGAACGATTCAATGGCGGCCTGCGTGGTGCCGCCTGGGGAGGTCACGCGGCGGCGCAGTTCGGCGGCATCCACATCGCTGGAGACAGCCATCTTCGCGGCGCCCAAGGCGGTTTGCTCGGACAGTTGCTCAGCGACTTCCCTTGGCAGGCCCAGTTTCACGCCAGCCGCGGTCATGGCTTCGATCAGCAGGAAGAAGTACGCCGGGCCGCTGCCGGAGACAGCGGTGACCGCGTCCAGTTGTTGTTCCTGTTCCAGCCACAGGGCAATGCCCACGGCTGACAGCAGCTCCTGGGCCTGGTCACGTTGCTCGGCACTGACCTCGGCAGTGGCGTACAAACCGCTCACGCCTTGGCGCAGCAGGGCCGGAGTGTTGGGCATACAGCGCACGATAGGCTGGGCACCGAGCCAGTTGTTCATGCTGGCGCAGGTAATGCCGGCGGCGATGGACACCACCAACTGATGCGGTTTCAGGTTCGGGCGCAGGCTTTCGCATACGGCCTTCATGGCCTGTGGCTTGACCGCCAGCACGATCACGTCGACGCCCTGTATGGCTTCGGCGTTGTCGGCGAAGGTGTCGATACCGTGCTCGGCGCTGACGCGCGCACGGGTGTCTTCGCCCGGATCGCTTGCGCGGATCTGCGCGGCGTCCAGGCCCTTGGCCCGCAGGCCACCGATCAGGCTGGCCGCCATGTTGCCGGCGCCGATAAAGGCAATACGCGTGTTGCTCATGACAGGTCCTTATTCAGAGGGAGGTCAGCCATTTCACGGCTGGCCGTAATCACGGGCACCAAACAGTGCGGTACCGATCCGCACCCAGGTGGCGCCTTGGGCGATGGCCGACTCAAGGTCATGGCTCATGCCCATGGAAAGAGTGTCCAGCGGCAGGTTCAAACTGGCTTGCAGGTCGCGAACGGTGGCGAATGCTGCATCTTGCTCGGCGCGATCTTCGGTCGGCTCGGGGATTGCCATCAGGCCGCGCAGCGTCAGGCGCGGCAGGGCGCTGATCGCATTGACCAGGGCCGGCAGGTCGGCGGGCGTACAGCCGGACTTGCTGGCTTCGCCACTGACATTGACCTGGATGCAGATATTCAGCGGTGGCAGGTCGGCCGGGCGTTGTTCGGACAGGCGTTGTGCAATTTTGAGGCGGTCCACGGAATGCACCCAAGCGAAGTTCTCGGCGATAGCGCGCGTCTTGTTCGATTGAATGGGGCCGATGAAGTGCCAACTCAAGGGCAGGTCGGTTAATTCGGCCTGTTTGCCCAGGGCTTCCTGCAGGTAGTTCTCGCCAAAGTCGCACATACCGGCGGCGTAGGCTTCACGCACGGCTTGGGCGGGTTTGGTCTTGCTCACGGCCAGCAGGTGGATGCTGCTTGCGTCACGTTGCACGGCGTCGGCTGCGGCGCGGATGCGCTGGCTAACCTGGCCGATGTTGTCTGCTATCGTCGACATTCAAGATGCGCCCGTGGATATGGAGTCCGCGGCATTCTACTGGAAATGGAAAGCCCTATGGATATCACAGAATTACTGGTGGCTGGCGTGCGCCGTGGCGCCTGCGACCTGCACCTGTCGGCTGGGCTGGCGCCCATGTTGCGAATCGATGGCGAGATCTGGCCGATGGATTGCCCGGTGCTTTCAGCTGTGCAAGTGGCGGATTTATTGAGCCCTTTGCTCAACCAATACCAACAAAAGGATTTCGAAACATCTCTTGAAACGGATTTTGCCTTCGAGCTGCCAGGCGTGGCGCGGTTCCGGGCGAATGTGTTCCAGCAGGATCGCGGCATGGGCGCGGTGTTTCGCACCATCCCGGCCGACGTCCAGAGCCTGGAAAGCCTGGGCCTGGGGGAAGTGTTCCAGCGGATCGCCCAATTGCCCCGTGGTCTTGTGCTGGTCACCGGGCCTACGGGCTCCGGCAAGTCCACCACTCTGGCCGCCATGATCGACTATCTCAACCAACACCGGCGCCAGCACATCCTCACGCTGGAAGACCCCATCGAATTTATCCACAGGCCGAAAACCGCGCTGATCAATCAGCGCCAGGTGCACCGTGACACCCACAGTTTTTCGGCGGCCCTGCGTTCGGCGCTGCGTGAAGACCCCGATGTGATTCTGGTGGGCGAATTGCGTGACCTGGAAACCATCCGCCTGGCGCTGACGGCGGCTGAGACCGGGCATCTGGTGTTTGGCACCCTGCACACCACCTCGGCGGCAAAGACCGTGGACAGGCTGGTGGACGTGTTCCCGGCCGGCGAAAAAGCCATGGTCCGCTCGATGCTGTCCGAGTCGTTGCAGGCGGTGGTATCCCAGGTACTGGTGAAAAAGCATGGCGGCGGGCGCGTGGCGGCCCATGAAATCATGCTGGGCACGCCGGCCATTCGTAACTTGATTCGTGAGGACAAGGTGGCGCAGATGGTCTCGGCGATTCAGACCGGTGGGGCGTTGGGGATGAAAACGCTGGATATGAGCTTGAAGGCGTTGGTCAGCGAAGGGCTGGTCAGCCGAGAGGATGCGCGGGAGAAGGCGAGGGTGCCTGGGGATATATAAGATCGGGAGACATAAGAAGATCCAAATGTGGGAAGGGGCTTGCCCCCTCCCACATTGATTACTGCATTTCAGCTGAAGGTCAGCGCTGGACGACCCGCAGGTTGTTGTTCTGCTCTTTAGGCAGCACCCGCTTGGCAATCACGTAGTTCTTGTCCCAGAACGGCTTTTTCAGCGTGTCGATGCTCACCGACTTGCCACGGCGCGGTGCGTGGATAAAACGGTCGTTGCCCAGGTAGATGGCAACGTGGTTCACCTGGCGGCTCTTCAGTTTGAAGAACAGCAGGTCACCCGGTTTCAGGTCCTTGCGATCAACCTTCTGCCCGTGGCCGGCGGCCATGGCGTTGGAAGTGCGCGGCAGATCCACGGCGGCGACGTCGTTGAATGCATATTTCACCAGGCCGCTGCAGTCGAACCCTTTACTTGGGCTGCTGCCGCCCCAACGATAAGGTGTACCGAGCACGTTGACGGCACGGCTGAGGACGTTGCTGCTTTGCTTGGTGTTGACTGCCACCAGGCCTGGAACTGCTTTACCGTGGGCCTTGCTCAGTTGAGTCGGGCGGCTGACGGTCGGCTTTGCCGATTTGGCAGTGCTTGGCGTGCTGTGGACTTTAGGGGTGAAACCGTTGACGTTTGGAAGTCGTTGCTCACGATTGGTGGCGTGGGCGGCCAATGGCACTAATAGGCAAATGGTTAGCCATGTCTTTAAAAATGGTCGCATCAGGCGTGGCTCTTATGGGTTTGCGCGCAACTTTATAACAGCTTTTTGTGTCGATCTCAGGCCGTTTGTCGACTGAACCTTGACGTCAAAATCAGGAAATACGCGACGAATTGCCGCAATTGTCCTACACAAGTCAGGTGGCATAAGGCTTTCAGGGGTGGGACGATACCATTTGCCGTACGTCGGGCGCCCGTAAAAAAGTCACAAAGAAAATGAAAAAATTTATCTATCGAAGCAAAAGAGGTACGCCATGAACACCTATCAACAGGTTGGGCCGCGACAAGACACCCACAGCAAAGTGATCGGTTACCTGCTGTGGATTTTCGGGTTTACCGGCGCGCACCGCTTCTATTACGGTAAACCGGTAACCGGCACGATCTGGTTTCTTACCCTGGGTTTGCTGGGTATCGGCTGGCTGATCGACCTGTTCCTGATCCCTGCGATGGACCGTGAAGCCGACCTGCGTTTTACCGCCGGCCCCATCGAATACAACGTGGCCTGGATTCTGTTGACGTTTCTTGGCGTGTTTGGCGTGCACCGCATGTACCAGGGCAAATGGATCACGGGGCTGATCTACCTGCTGACGGGGGGCTTGTTCCTGGTGGGCGTGCTGTATGACTTCTGGACGTTGAATACCCAGGTTTCGATTCGCAATGCCGAGCGCAACGGCGGCCGCTGAATCTTTAGAGGCCTGCGCAGAACCCAGTGTGGGAGCGGGCTTGCCCGCGAATGCTGAATGTCAGTCGACATCTACATGACTGATACACCGCATTCGCGAGCGAGCCCCACCTTTTTTAGGCCTGGTAGCTGATTCGCCCATCCACCAAGGTATAACGCACCGTCGCCGGCAGGCTATGCCCGATGAACGGGCAGTTCTCACCCTTGGACAGCCAGTGTTCCCCGGCAATCGTGGAGCTGGCCGGGTCAAACAGCACCAGGTCCGCCGCCGCGCCCACCACCAACTTACCCGCCGGCAGGCGCAACGCCTCAGCCGGGCCGGCGCTCAGGCGTGCCAGCAGTGTCGGCAAATCCAGCAAGCCGTCTTCCACCAACGTCATCGCCAGCGGCAGCAACAGCTCAACGCTGCTGATACCCGGCTCGGTCGCACCAAACGGCGCCAGCTTGGCATCACGCTCGTGGGGCTGGTGGTGGCTGGAAATCGCCGAGACCACACCGGACTTCACCGCCGCGCGCAAACCCTCGCGATCGGCCAGGGTGCGCAGCGGCGGTTGCACGTGGTACAGGCTGGAGAAATCGATCAGTGCCTCATCCGTCAGGATCAGCTGATACAACGCCACATCCGCTGTCACCGGCAACCCACGGGCCTGCGCCTGGGCGATCAGGGCGACACCGCGTGCGGTGGTCAACTGGCTGAAATGCGCACGCACACCACTTTGCTCCACCAGCAGCAGGTCACGGGCCAGGGCCACGGTCTCGGCGGTTTCCGGGATGCCCGGCAGGCCGAGGAAACTGGCGACGGCGCCTTCATGGGCCAGGCCACCTTCGGCCAGGTCGCGGTCCTGGGAGTGGAAGATCACCGTCAGGTCGAAGGTGGCGGCGTATTCCAGGGCGCGGCACAGGGTGCGGGTGCTGCGGAAACTCTCCAGGCCGTTGCCGAAGGCTACACACCCGGCGTCGCGCAGGGCGATCAGTTCGGCGAGTTGTTCGCCGTCCAGGCCTTTGCTCAGGGCGCCGATGGGGAACACTTTGCAATTGCCGGCTTCACGGGCGCGGTCGAGGATCAGCTCGGTCACGGCCGAGGTGTCCAGAACGGGCTTGGTGTGCGGCGGGCAGCACAGGCTGGTCACGCCACCGGCCGCAGCGGCACGGGTTTCGCTGGCGATGCTGCCTTTACGGCTGTAGCCCGGCTCGCGCAGGGCGACGTTCAGGTCCACCAGCCCGGGCGCGGCCACCAGGCCTTTGGCGTCGATCGTCTCGCTGGGGCTGAAACCGCCGGGAGCGGCACCAATGGCGATGATCTTGCCGGCCTCCAGATGAAGATCGGTGACTTGATCCAGGCCACTGGCCGGATCGATAACGCGAGCGCCAAGAATGCTGAGCTTCACTGGGCGTTCTCCTGCTCGAATTGACGTTGCGCGGTTTGTCCGCTCATGGCCATGGACAATACGGCCATGCGCACGGCGATGCCGTAGGTCACTTGGTTGAGAATCACCGACTGGCTGCCGTCGGCCACCGCCGACTCAATCTCCACCCCTCGGTTGATCGGGCCTGGGTGCATCACGATGGCGTCCGGCTTGGCGCCGGCCAGGCGTGCGGTGGTCAGGCCGAACAGGCGGTAGAACTCTCCCTCGCTCGGCAGCAGGCCGCCGGACATGCGCTCGCGTTGCAGGCGCAGCATGATCACCACGTCGACATCCTTGAGGCCTTCGGCCATGTCGGTGTAGACCTTCACGCCGTATTGCTCGATGCCGATGGGCAGCAGGGTTTTTGGCGCGATCACGCGGATATCCGGGCAGCCCAGGGTTTTCAGGGCCAGCATGTTCGAGCGTGCGACCCGCGAGTGCAGGATGTCGCCGACGATGGCCACCGAGAGGTTTTCAAAGCTGCCCTTGTGCCGACGGATGGTGAGCATGTCGAGCATGCCCTGGGTCGGGTGGGCGTGACGGCCGTCGCCGCCGTTGATGATCGCCACCTGGGGGCACACGTGCTCGGCGATAAAGTGCGCGGCGCCGGAGTCGCCGTGGCGCACCACGAACATGTCGGCAGCCATGGCTTCCAGGTTGCGCAGGGTGTCGAGCAGGGTTTCGCCCTTGCTCGCCGACGACGTGGACACGTTCAGCGTGATCACGTCGGCCGACAGCCGCTGGGCCGCCAGTTCAAAGGTGGTACGGGTGCGCGTGGAGTTCTCGAAGAACACATTGCAGATGGTTTTGCCGCGCAGCAACGGGACTTTCTTCACCGCCCGGCCACCGACTTCGAGAAACGAATCGGCCGTGTCGAGGATTTCGGTGAGCAGTTCGCGGGGCAAACCATCGAGGGACAAAAAGTGTTGCAACTGGCCCTGAGCATTGAGCTGCAGCGGGCGCTTGGCATCTAGAGGCGTCATCGCGGGGACTCTGTACAAGGCGGTTTAAAGGGCAAGGTCTTGCAGTTCGAGTTCGAGCGGCGTGGGACCGGACAATTTTACCCGTTGCCGGGCTTGCAGCGACAGTGTGGCGCCGACCACATCCGGGCTGATCGGCAACTCGCCGGCATCCAGGTCCAGCAGGCAGACCAGCGTGATACTGGCCGGGCGGCCGTAGTCGAACAGCTCGTTCATGGCGGCGCGGATGGTGCGGCCGCTCATCAGCACGTCGTCGATCAGCACCAGGTGCTGGCCTTCGATCTCGAACGGCAGGGCCGACGGGCGCACTTGTGGATGCAGGCCGTTCTGGCTGAAGTCATCGCGGTAAAAGGATACGTCCAGGGTGCCCAGGGGCGAATCGCTGCCCAGTGCTTCCAGCAGCGCCTGGGCCACCCACACGCCACCGGTGCGAATGCCGATGAAGCGCGGCTCGCTGATGCCACGGTGTTCCAGGTTAGCCTTGAGGCGTATTGCCATCTGGCTGATCAGTTCGGCGGGGTTCGGCAGGCTCATGGTGGCTCCTTCAAGGCCTTGCTGTAGGCAAGTTCCGGGCTCAAACGTAAGAAGACGCGGCAAGCCGCGTCAGTCAGGATTCAAATAACGCGGTGTTTTCATCCAGCCAGCCCTGCAACAGCAAGGCGGCGGCGATGGCGTCCACGGGGTTGTCGCGGTAGCTGCCTTTCTGCCCGCCACGGTCGCGGCGTTCACCCTTGGCTTCAAAGGTCGTCAGGCGTTCGTCGTGGGTATAGAAGGGAATGTTGTAGCGGCCGTTGAGGCGGCGGGCGAACTTTTCGGCGCGCAGGCACATGTCGCTGGGGGTGCCGTCCATGTTCAGGGGCAGGCCGACCACTACCGCGTCGGGCTTCCACTCTTTAATGAGGGCTTCGACCTGGTTCCAGTCCGGTATGCCGTTCTGGGCCTTCAGGGTGCACAGCTCACGGGCCTGGCCGGTGATTACCTGGCCGACCGCTACGCCGATCTGTTTGGTGCCGTAGTCAAAGCCGAGGATCAGACGCAAGGCCATCAGGCGTGCCCCGCCTGGCTGGTCAGCAGGCTGAGGTTGACGCGCAGCTTGGCGGCGGCCGCTTCCAGGCGTAGTTCGCTGGCAGTGTTGAACAGAATGTCGGCATCAAACGGGCAGGTCAGCCAGGCATTGCTGGCCAGTTCGGCTTCCAGTTGCCCGGCTTCCCAGCCGGCGTAGCCCAGAGTGATCACACTTTGCTCGGGGCCTACGCCGTCGGCGATGGCGAACAACACGTCCTGGGAGGTGGACAGCGACACGCCGTCCAGGTCCACCGTGGCCTGGAACGTCGGCCCGGTCGGGTGCAGCACAAAGCCGCGATCCGTCTGTACCGGCCCGCCGATGTAGATCGGAACACCCTGGCAACGGGCCGGCGGATCGATCTCGGGGCGCAATTGCTCAAGGATATCGGCCAGGTTCAGCGCTTGGGGCCGATTCACCACCAACCCCATGGCACCCTTGGCCGTGTGCTCGACGATGTAGGTCAAGGTGTGCGCAAAGTTCGGGTCGGCCATATGGGGCATGGCGATCAGGAATTGGTGCTTGAGGTAGGTCGGGCTGACATTTTTCATGTCCGCTAGTGTGGCGTTGGAGGGGCGAACTGACAAGCTGGGGATGTGTCGCACAGGGCAATTGTCATCAATTGCTCGACAGCCGATCGCCCTTGGCAAACTTCCACGTGCGGATGATTTCCAGGCGGTCCACGTCGTTCAGGTCGCCGGTAAACGGCGCGAAAGGCGCAGCCAGGCGCACGATACGCTGTGCGGCCTGGTCCAGCAGCGGCTGGCCGGAGGACTCCAGCACCTGCACTTCATATAAGGTGCCATCGCGGTTGATCGACACTAATAGACGCAAATTGCCGTAAATCTGCTGGCGCCGTGCTTCTTCCGGGTAGTTGAGGTTGCCGATGCGCTCGACCTTCTTGCGCCACTCGTCCTTATACCAGGCGCCTTTGTCGCGCATGGTCGAGGCGGCATTCAGGCGGTAGATGCGTGGGCGCTTGGCGTACAACTGCTGTTCGTTGGCCAGTTCGGCTTCCAGACTGGAGATTTCGTCGGACAGGGTCGAGCTGTCGAAAGTAGGCGCCGGCTTCACGGGCTCCGGCTGCGGCTCGGTCTTGGTCTTTTCGCGCTGGACCGGGGCTTTTTGTGGTTTGGGTGCGACGGTGGTCACCGTCGGCTTGGGTGTAGCCTGCTTGACCTCAGGCTTGGGCGAGGGAGGCGGCGTGACCTTATTGACCTTGTTGTCCTGGAACGGTGCCAGTTCGGTGGTCTTGGGGATGGCTTTCTTGTCGAGGGTGCCGCTGCCCTGTTGATTGTCCTGAGCCAGAAAGTCCGCCTTCTCAGGCTTCTTTTCACTCTTGAAGGTGGCGAGGGTGATTTCCAGGGTCTTGGTGATCTGCTTGGGCTCGACCATGGTGAAACCCACGCCGAGCAGCAAGGCCAAGTGAATCAAGGCGGCCAGGAACAGGGTAAATCCGAGCCGATCAGCCGGGCGCACGCCGCTATGGGAGAGTTCGGGGGGCAGATCGGACGGGAGTGTCATGACAAAAAAACCAACATCGCGCGTTTCACAGGTGGCGCATGATAACGCAATGTTGGTGCGTGTCCGGCTGTTCTATGTCACTTGGCTTGTAGCTTGCGCTCAATGGCGGCCATCAGCATTTCGCCGATGTTGGTGCCAAAGGCGTTGTCGATCTCGCGGATACAGGTCGGGCTGGTGACGTTGATTTCGGTGAGATTTTCACCAATCACGTCAAGGCCTACAAACAGTAAACCCTTTTCCCGCAGGGTCGGGCCGACTTGGGCTGCGATCCAACGGTCCTTGTCCGTCAGAGGACGCGCTTCACCGCGACCACCGGCGGCCAGGTTGCCACGGGTCTCACCGGCTGCCGGGATACGCGCCAGGCAGTAGTCCACCGGTTCGCCGTCGATCATCAGGATGCGCTTGTCGCCGTCCTTGATCGCCGGAATGTAAGCCTGGCCCATGATCTGCTGAGTACCCAGCACGGTCAGGGTTTCCAGGATTACCGACAGGTTCGGGTCGCCGGCGCGGTGACGGAAGATCGACGTGCCGCCCATGCCGTCCAGCGGCTTGAGGATCACATCGCCATGTTTGGCGGCGAACTCACGCAGCACATCGGCGCGGCGGCTGACCACGGTCGGCGGTGTGCATTGCGGGAACAGTGTGGCGAACAGCTTTTCATTGCAGTCGCGCAGGCTCTGCGGCTTGTTGACGATCAGTACACCGGCGCGCTCGGCCTGCTCCAGCAGGTAAGTGGAGTAGACGAATTCCATGTCGAACGGCGGATCCTTGCGCATCAGGATCACGTCCAGATCGCTCAGCGGGCTGTCGATCTCGTCCGAAAGCTCGAACCATTTTTCCGGGTTGGCGAACACCTGCAGCGGGCGCATGCGTGCGCGGGCCTCGCCGTCGCCCTGGTACAGATCGCGCTGCTCCATATAAAACAGGGTCCAGCCGCGGGCCTGGGCGGCCAGGAGCATGGCCAGCGAGCTGTCCTTTTTATAGGAAATGCTGGCGATAGGGTCCATGACAATGCCGACGCGAACGCTCATGGGGGATTTCCTCTAGCAAATTGGGCGCATAAAAGTGGCGTCAGAGTGGCGCTGCGGCTGTTGTGGGTCAAGGAAAAACCACCTGGCGGGTGCCTCGATAGATTGCTCCCCGAGACTGTGCTAAAAAGACTGCCACGGCGCAGCAGCCCTTGAAATCCAAGGCCTGCGACGCTCATCCTGTGCAACATCAGGCAGTACACACCGAAAACCGATTCGCTGTGGCGATGGTAGAGCAGATATGGAACAGCATTCCAACGCCTTGAGAGTGATGGTGATCGACGATTCGAAAACGATCCGCCGCACCGCCGAGACGCTGTTGAAGCACTCGGGCTGCGAGGTCATTACGGCCCTCGACGGTTTCGATGCCCTGGCCCGGATTGTTGATCATCACCCGCACATTATCTTTGTCGACATCATGATGCCGCGCCTGGATGGCTATCAGACCTGCGCCCTGGTGAAGAACAACCCGGCGTTCAAGTCGATCCCGGTGATCATGCTGTCCTCCAAGGACGGCCTGTTCGACAAGGCCAAGGGGCGCATCGTGGGTGTCGATCAGTTTTTGACCAAGCCTTTCAGCAAGGAAGAACTGCTGGGTGCGATCAAGGCATATGTGCCGGGGTTCGCCGCAGTAGAACAAGCACACTGACGCCGCCCCACAAGGGCCGGCGCCGACCAATGTAGTGGGGAAAACCATGGCACGTGTTCTGATCGTCGACGATTCGCCGACTGAAATGTACAAACTCACCGGCATGCTGGAAAAGCACGGCCATCAGGTCCTCAAGGCCGAAAACGGCGCCGACGGCGTAGCCCTGGCTCGTCAGGAAAAGCCCGATGCAGTACTGATGGACATCGTGATGCCGGGCCTCAATGGCTTCCAGGCCACGCGCCAGTTGTCCAAGGAGCCTGAGACCAACGCTATCCCGATCATCATCATTACCACCAAAGACCAGGAAACCGACAAGATCTGGGGCGCACGCCAGGGCGCCAAGGATTACCTGACCAAGCCGGTCGACGAAGAAACCCTGATCGCCACCCTGAACAAGGTGCTGGCCGGCTGACGGCACGCCATCATGACCGAGTCGCAAACCGCCTTCGAGTTGCTGCTGGACATCGACCGCCGCTGCCGCCTGCTGGCCGCCGACCTGCCGTCCCAGGAAGCCCGCCTGCAACGCTGGAGCGGGATCGGCTTTCGCCTGGGGCAACATTGGTATGTGGCGCCCATGGGCGAAGTCGCCGAAGTCCTGCATGAACCGCGATGCACTTTAATGCCCGGGGTCAAGGCCTGGGTCAAAGGTGTTGCTAACCTGCGCGGGCGCCTGCTGCCGGTGATGGACCTGGGTGGTTTCCTCGGCCTTGCGCTGTCCAAGGCGCGCAAGCAGCGGCGGGTGCTGGTGGTGGAATACAACGATCTGTTTGTCGGGTTGCTGGTAGACGAGGTGGTGGGCATGCAGCATTTTGCACAAGACGCCTTGCTGGCGAGTGCCAGCCCCGGCGCGCCGTTTATCCAGGGCCAGTTCGACGGCGACCCGCCGTGGCAGGTCTTCAGCCCCTTCGCCCTGGCCCAGGCCCCAGGCTTCATGGACGTCGCCGCATGACCACCGCTACCGCGCCCAAACCCCAGGCCGGCTCGCGCAGCCGCTCACAGATCATCGTGCTGTTTATCGCACTGATCGTGTTCATCATGCTGCTCTTCGCCAACTTCGCGTACCTCAACACCCAGTCCACCTATGACAAACAGTACATCGGCCACGCCGGTGAGCTGCGGGTGCTGTCCCAGCGCATTGCCAAGAACGCTACCGAAGCCGCCGCCGGCAAGGCCGCTGCCTTCAATCTGCTGGGTGACGCGCGCAACGATTTTGCCCAGCGCTGGGGCTACCTGAAAAAAGGCGACCCGCAAACCGGCCTGCCTGCGGCGCCCAGTGCGGTGCGGGCCGAGATGCGCGCAGTGCAGACCGACTGGGAAGCGCTGCTGAAAAACACCGACGCCATCCTCGCCAGCGAGCAGACCGTGTTGTCCCTGCACCAGGTGGCCGCGACCCTGGCCGAAACCGTGCCGCAATTGCAGATGGAATCGGAAAAGGTCGTCGACATCCTGCTACAACGTGGCGCCCCGGCCAGCCAGGTGGCCCTGGCCCAGCGCCAGTCGCTGCTGGCCGAACGTATTCTGGGGGCGGTCAACACCGTGCTGGCCGGCGACGAAACAGCCGCGCAGGCCGCCGACACCTTTGGCCGCGATGCCGCCCGTTTTGGCCAGGTGCTCAATGGCATGCTCAACGGCAACCCCGGCCTGCGCATCACCCAGGTCGAAGACCACGATGCCCGCGCGCGGCTGGCGGATATCGCCGAACTGTTCGAATTTGTCTCCGGCTCCGTGGATGAAATCCTCGAAACCTCACCGCAACTGTTTCAGGTGCGCGCCTCGGCGAGCAATATTTTCAATCTGTCGCAAACCCTGCTCGATGAAGCCTCGCACCTGGCCACCGGGTTTGAAAACCTCGCCAGCGGGCGCAGCTTCGACACCATTGGCGGCTACGTGCTGGGCCTGCTGGCGTTGGCCTCGATCATCCTGATTGGCCTGGTGATGGTGCGTGAGACCAACCGCCAACTGCACGAGACTGCCGAGAAGAACGAGCGCAACCAGAACGCGATCATGCGCCTGCTCGATGAAATCGAAGACCTGGCCGATGGCGACCTCACCGTGACGGCCTCGGTGACCGAAGACTTCACCGGCACCATCGCCGACTCCATCAACTATTCCGTGGACCAACTGCGCGATCTGGTCGCGACGATCAACCTCACCGCCGGCCAAGTTGCCGGTGCGGTGCAAGAAACCCAGGCCACCGCCATGCACCTGGCCCAGGCCTCGGAGCATCAGGCCCAGCAGATCGCCGAAGCGTCCACCGCGATCAACCAGATGGCCCAGTCCATCGACCAGGTATCGGCCAATGCCGCCGAATCCTCGGCCGTGGCGGAACGCTCGGTGGAGATTGCGAACAAGGGCAACGAGGTGGTTCACAACACCATCCACGGCATGGACAACATCCGCGAACAGATCCAGGACACCGCCAAGCGCATCAAGCGCCTGGGCGAATCGTCCCAGGAGATTGGCGACATCGTCAGCCTGATCGACGACATCGCCGACCAGACCAATATCCTCGCCCTCAACGCCGCCATCCAGGCGAGCATGGCCGGGGATGCCGGACGCGGCTTTGCGGTGGTGGCGGATGAAGTGCAGCGACTGGCCGAGCGCTCATCGGCCGCCACGCGGCAGATCGAAACCCTGGTGAGGGCGATCCAGACCGACACCAACGAGGCGGTCATCTCCATGGAGCAGACCACCACCGAAGTGGTCCGCGGCGCACGGCTGGCCCAGGATGCCGGCGTGGCGCTGGAAGAGATTGAAGGCGTGTCGAAGACCTTGGCGGCGTTGATCCAGAGCATCTCCAATGCAGCGCAGCAGCAGACGTCATCGGCGGGGCAGATCTCCCTGACCATGAACGTGATCCAGCAGATCACTACGCAGACGTCGTCGGGGTCGACCGCGACTGCCGAAAGCATCGGTAACCTGGCGAAGATGGCGAGCCAGTTGCGCAGGTCGGTGTCGGGCTTCACCCTCCCGCCCCCGAAACAGGCAGATGACTGAAATGCATTCCAAATGTGGGAGGGGGCAAGCCCCCTCCCACATTGGATCTCAATCATTGTTGAGATCTGGGCAATACCAGCAACCCACGAATTCTAAGCGGAGCAGTTATGGTTGACCGGCACGACTACGTGGCCCTCGAATGGGTCAAGGGCGACATTGCCGAAACCCTGAAACAGGCCCGTTCGGCGCTGGATGCGTTTGTCGAAACCCATGACGATGACGTGATCTGCCAATGCCTGGCCGGTATCCATCAAGTGCATGGCGCGCTGCAAATGGTTGAATTCTACGGCGCGGCGCTGCTCGCCGAAGAGATCGAAGAACTGGCCCTGGCGCTCCAGGCCGGGCAGGTCAGCCAGCGCGAGGAAAGTATCCGTCTGCTGCAACAGGCCCTTGGCCAACTGCCCCTGTACCTCGACCGCGTGCACAGCGCCCGCCGCGATCTGCCGTTGGTGGTGCTGCCGCTGCTCAACGACCTGCGCAGTGCGCGAGGTGAAAGCCTGCTCTCGGAAACCAGCCTGTTCAGCCCACAACTGCTGTCGATTGCGCCACTGCCCGATGAAGCCCTGGCTCAGCGTGCAGCGCCGGACCTGCATGAACAACTGCGCCAATGGCACCAACTGCTGCAACAGGGCCTCGCCGGGTTGCTGCGTGAAGACCACGGCCCCAGCAATCTGGAAGACATGGCGCGTGTGTTCGCACGCCTTGAAGCCCTGTGCCAGGGCGCGCCATTGTTGCCGTTGTGGCAAGTGACGTCGGCGCTGGTCGAAGGCATGCTCACCGGCGTTGTTGCCAACAGCCCGGCCTTGCGCAGCCTGCTCAAGGCCAGTGACAAGCAGCTCAAGCGTTTGCTGGCCCAAGGTATTGGTGGAATCAACCAGTCTGCGCCGGATGAGTTGCTCAAGAGCCTGTTGTTCTACGTCGCCAAAGTCACCCGGCCGACGCCGCGCATGCAAAGCCTCAAGGAACGCTACGGCCTGGATGAAGCCTTGCCCGACAGCGCCGTGGTCGACGCCGAACGTGCCCGCCTGGCCGGGCCGGACCGCAATGCCATGGGCTCGGTGCTCGGTGCGTTGTGTGAAGAGCTGGTGCGGGTCAAGGAGCGCCTCGACCTGTTCGTACGCAGCGACCGCCAACACACCCACGACCTCGATGCGCTGCTGGCGCCGCTGCGGCAGATCGCCGATACCCTGGCGGTGCTGGGGTTCGGCCAGCCGCGCAAAGTCATCATCGATCAGCTTGCGGTGGTACTGAGCCTGGCCCAAGGCCAACGCGAACCCAATGACGCCGTACTGATGGACGTCGCGGGCGCGCTGCTCTACGTCGAAGCCACCCTGGCCGGAATGGCCGGCACCGTCGAACCGGAAAGCCGCGAAGAAAGCCGCCTGCCCACCACCGACCTGACTCAGATTCACCAACTGGTAATCCGCGAGTCTTGCCAGTGCCTGAAGCAAGCCAAAGAGCTGGTGATTGACTGCATCGAAGCCGACTGGGACCGTCAGCGCCTGGAGTCCCTGCCGGAACTGCTGAGCCAGGTGCGCGGCGCATTGGCGATGATTCCGCTGCCGCGTGCAGCGAGCCTGATGCGCGGCTGCACCGATTACGTCGATGAGCAGTTGGTCGTCAACCATGACGCGCCGTCCGAGACGCAGTTGGCCCATTTTGCCGAGGTAATCAGCAGCCTGGAGTACTACCTCGAACGCATGCTCCAGGACCCCGACGCCGCCGGTGAACGGGTATTGGAACTGGCCACCCAGAGCCTCGCGGCGCTGGGTTACCTGCCTGCTGAAAAACCCTGGCGCCAGGCCTTGCTGGCCCCCGATGGCGTGCTGTCGACGGATGAGGCCCCGAGCCAATCCCAGTTCGACGCGTTGGCCAACCCCACGTCGCGCCTCAACCCGCCGGCCCTGCAACGCCCCGGTAGCCTCTTGCCACCCCCGGCTGATGAAGCGCCCATCGACGATGAACTGCGCGAAGTCTTCCTCGAAGAGACCGACGAAGTCCTCGACGTGCTGCACCGTCACTTGCCCAACAGCGCGGACAAAACCGCCCAAGGCGAAATGCGCCGCGCCTTCCATACCTTGAAAGGCAGTGGTCGCATGGTGCGCGCCCTGGTGCTGGCCGAACTGGCATGGGCCGTGGAAAACCTGCTGAACCGTGTGCTCGAACGCAGCGTGGCCCTCGGCCCCGGAATCCAGCAGGTGCTGGATGATGCCGTGGCCTTGCTGCCGGAATTGATCGCCGACTTTGCGACGGACGACCAACACCAACGCGACGAAGTCGACACACTGGCCGCTCGCGCCCACGCCTTGGCCGGTGGCGGCGCTGTATCCGCTGCCGAGCCCCATGACCCGATGCTGCTGGAGATCTTCCGCAATGAAGCCCAGAGCCACCTGGACAGCCTCAACCACTTCCTGCAACAGGCCGCCGAGCATGTGCCACTGCAAGTCAGCGATGAGCTGCAACGCGCCCTGCACACCCTCAAGGGCAGTGCCTACATGGCCGGCGTATTACCGATCGCCGAACTGGTGCGACCGCTGGATCACCTGACCCGCGAATACAAGGCCCATCGCCTGCCGCTGGACCTGGACGAAGTGGAGTTGCTGCTGGAAGCCGAAGCCCTGTTCCAGCGTGGCTTACGCCAACTGGACCGCGACCCTCTGGTGCCGATCAAGGGCGCGGCCGACCTGATTGGCCGCACCCAAACCCTGCTCGACCATCAGTTGGCCGCGCTGCTCGACGCGCCCAACACCGGCTTGCGCATCAAACGCGACCCGCAACTGATCACCAACTTCCTGGCCCAGGGCATGGACATCCTGCTCGACGCCGAAAGCCTGCTGCGGCGCTGGCAACAGCACCCCGGCGAGCGCCAGGAACTCACCGCCCTGCTGGATGAACTGACCACCCTGGGAGAGGGCGCACACACCGCCGACCTGCATCCCATCGACGAGTTGTGCGAAGCCTTGCTCGACCTCTATGGGGCGGTGGAAGAGAGCAGCCTGGCGGTCAGCGAGCGGTTTTTCCATGAGGCCGAACAGGCCCATGAAGCACTGATCAACATGCTTGACCAGTTGGCCGCCGGCCAGGAAATCAGCCCGGTGCCGGCCCGGGTGCAGGCCCTGCGCGACCTGCTGGACGATGCCCTCGACCCGTCCGCCACCGGTCTGATCAAAACCGACGGCAACCGTGCGCTGAGTATTGCTGAACTGGGCGCTGCCACCGCGCAGTTGGAGCATGAAACGGCGATGGACGATGAGATCGTCGAGATCTTCCTCGAAGAAGCCGTGGACATTCTCGACAGCGCCGGGCAGTCCCTCAAACGCTGGTTGCTGGAACCTGAAAGCGCAGCACCGTTGTCCTCGTTGCAGCGCGACCTGCACACCCTCAAGGGCGGCGCGCGCATGGCCGAAATCGGCCCGGTGGGCGATCTGGCCTACGAATTGGAATGCCTTTACGAAGGCCTGGTGGACCGGCGCTACAGCTACAGCACCGAGCTGTCCCAGGTGCTCATGGCCAGCCATGAACGCCTGGCTTTACAGCTGGACGAACTGCACCGCCACCAGCCCTTGAGCGACAGCACCGAGCTGGTTGCCAAGCTGCGCGAACTGCGCCAGAGCAGTACGCCCGCCGCACAGGCTCCTGCGCCTGAAACGGCGGGCGCCGACCCGGAATTGCTGGATATCTTCCTCGAAGAAGCCGCCGATATTCTCGACAGCTCCGGCAGCGCGCTGCTGCGCTGGCAAGCCGAGCCGAACAATCGCCAGGAAGTCGAGACCCTGCTGCGCGACTTGCACACCCTCAAGGGCGGCGCGCGCATGGTCGAGATCGGACCGATTGGTGACCTGGCCCATGAGCTTGAGTTTCTCTACGAAGGGCTATCGGCCGGCTTGCTCGCACCATCCGCCGAACTGTTCGCGCTGCTGCAAGGCTGCCATGACCGCCTGGCGCAGATGATCGACGCCGTGGCAGACGGCTTGCCCGTGGGCGCGGTGGACAAGCTTATCGGACGCATCAGAAGCCTGGTGCACCCAAGCGTAGAAGCAGTGGCACCGGTCGCATTGCCCGCAGGCAAGACCGAGGCGGTCGTTGACCCCGCCGCCGACATGGTGAAGATCTCCGCTGACCTGCTGGATGACCTGGTCAATCTGGCCGGCGAGACCTCGATCTTCCGTGGTCGTATTGAACAGCAAGTCAATGACGCACGCATCGCCCTGACCGAGGTGGAAACCACCATCGAGCGCATGCGCGATCAACTGCGCCGCCTCGACACCGAAACCCAGGGCCGCATCCTCAGCCGCCAACAGGCCGAGGCCGAGCGCCTGGGCTATGAAGACTTCGACCCGTTGGAAATGGACCGCCATTCGCAGTTGCAGCAATTGTCACGTGCGTTGTCCGAATCCGCCTCCGATTTGCTCGATCTGAAGGACACCCTCGACCGTCGCAACGAGGACGCGCACGCCCTGTTGCAGCAACAGGCACGCATCAACACCGAATTGCAGGAAGGCCTGATGCGCACGCGCATGGTGCCGTTCGAACGCATGCTGCCACGCCTCAAACGCATCGTGCGCCAGGTGGCGGGCGAGTTGGGCAAGGACGTGGAATTCATCGTCGGCAACGCCGAAGGTGAGATGGACCGCAACGTGCTGGAACGCATGGCGGCGCCTTTGGAACACATGCTGCGCAACGCCGTCGATCATGGCCTGGAATCCAGTGAGGCGCGCCTGCTGGCCGGCAAGCCGAAAAAGGGCCGCATCACCCTGGACCTGACCCACGAAGGCGGCGACATCGTGTTCGACATGCGCGACGACGGCGCTGGCGTGCCCCTGGACGCGGTGCGGCGCAAGGCGATCAAGCGTGGTTTGCTCGGCCCTCATCAAGAGATCAGCGACCGCGACGTGTTGCAGTTTATCTTGCAGCCGGGGTTCTCCACTGCCGAGAAAATCACCCAGATTTCCGGACGTGGCGTGGGCATGGACGTGGTGCATGAAGAAGTACGCCAGCTTGGCGGCTCGATGTTCATTGAGTCGACGCCGGGCGAGGGCGTGCATTTTCGCATTCGTTTGCCGTTCACCGTGTCGGTCAACCGTGCGCTGATGGTGCAGTGCGCGGACGATCAATACGCGATCCCGCTCAATACCATCGAAGCGTTGGTGCGGGTGCTGCCCCATGAGCTGGCGGGGCACTATCAGCAAGATCCGCCACGCTATGAATATGCCGGGCAGAGCTACGAGTTGTTCTACCTGGGCGACCTGCTGCACACCGTCGGCCGGCCCAAATTATTGGGCCAGTACCAACCGGTGCCGGTGTTGCTGGTGCAGTGCAATGAGCGCCGCGTGGCGGTGCATGTGGACGCCATGGCCGGTACCCGGGAGATCGTGGTCAAGGGCCTGGGGCCGCAGTTTGCCGGGGTGCAGGGGTTGTCCGGCGCGACCATCCTGGGCGACGGCCGCGTGGTGCTGATCATCGACTTGCTTGCGCATATCCGCGAACGGCAACCGGCGTTGCCGGCCCAGTCGGTGGATGCGCCGCTGATCCTCAACGACCCACTGAAAAAGCGCCCGCTGCTGGTGCTGGTGGTGGACGACTCGGTCACCGTGCGTAAAGTCACCAGCCGCCTGCTGGAACGCAACGGCATGAACGTGCTCACCGCCAAAGATGGCATCGACGCCCTCGCGTTGCTCGAAGAACACACCCCGGACCTGATGCTGCTCGACATCGAAATGCCGCGCATGGACGGTTTTGAAGTGGCCACGCAAGTGCGCAACGACCCACGCCTGATGCGCCTGCCGATCATCATGATCACCTCCCGCACCGGCCAGAAACACCGCGACCGCGCCATGGCCATTGGCGTCAACGACTACCTCGGCAAGCCGTATCAAGAGTCGGTGCTGCTGGAAAGCATCGCCTATTGGAGCAAGTCCCATGCTTGACCACCGCACCAGCCAACTCACCGGCCTGCTGCTGCCCCTGGCTGACCGTCACCTGGTGCTGCCCAACGTCGCCGTGGCCGAACTGATCGACTTCCAACGCGGCGAACCGGCCAGCGATGCGCCGCCGTGGTATCTGCGGCAAGTGACGTGGCGGGATCGGCAGATTCCGTTGATCAGTTTCGAAGCCGCGTGCGGCGAGGCCAGCGTGACTGGCGAACGCTCACGGATCGTGGTGTTGAACGCGCTGGGCGGGCGACCGACGTTGAAGTTTATTGCGTTGGTTATCCAGGGGATTCCCCGGTCGTACAAGCTCGACAGCGAGTTGAGCTACGTGGACGTGCCGCTGTGCCCGTTGGAACTGGCGGCGGTGCAGGTGGGGGAACAGGTGGCGAAGGTGCCGGACCTCATGGGGTTGGAAGCCTTGCTGGTCGAATCCGGATTGGCCTGAACACTCTTCTCAAATTCAGTGAGACCTACTGTGGGAGCTGGCTTGCCTGCGATAGCGGTGGGTCAGTCACACATTAGCCAACTGACCCACCGCCATCGCAGGCAATTCGGTAATGGTGATGCCCAGGGCAGGGATTACATCTTCAAGCAAGCTTTCACCGGGGTGAGGTGGGTTGTGCATGCCCATATCGATACCTCTACTCAGTGGTAGTCAAGATAATCGACCAGTTCGACCTGGTCGTCGAAATTGTGATGTGATGCATCACACTCTGCAACGGCCTTGCATCGGGTTTAACAGTCGGATTCATGATGTCTGCCCGTGGCACGATTCGGATGGAAAAGGCTAGAGAGACGGGTTCCGAGCAACAACCTGAAAAACCTGTCGGAGCATTCCTCGCTCTCTATCGGAACGATGAAGATAGGCGGGGCCTTCGGATTTTTCGTGCAGGATTTTGGGCCGTGCATGAACTTGTCGCGCTCAGCCCGCGCGCCTAGTCTTCGTCCCGTCATCGCAAAAAACGGTGACACGGACGTGCAAGTCCGGTTACATGTCGGCGCACCAGCGCCCATAGCCATCCAACGGGCGTTTTTTATGCCTGCTGTATTCGTTATGGCGGCTGTGCGTGGGAGATCCCTTGGGGTCTGCCGGGGTCCGATATGCCCGGTCTTGCACACCTGCGCACGGCTGCCACCCTAATTCGCGTGCAAGCGGAGCGGGCAGTCTCCATCACATATCGGAGCTGTAAATCATGATCAAACCTACCCCTAATCCGCCCCTCTTCACCGTAAAGCCTCATCAAGACACCGAAACCCTGCTGGTCAACGCCAGCGAAACCCTGTCCTCCCTCAACGCACTCACCTGCAACCTGGCCTTCGACCTGGACACTTCCCAGCGCGCCATCATGCTCGGGATTCAGCAAATGGCCGAGTTGGGGCAACTGTTGGTGGATCGGGCGCTGGAACAGATTTCTCCATCTTCTACAGCTTAAAACTTGATCGTTCCCAAAAAGGGACCTATCGTTCCCTTTTTGGGACTCATTGGCCGCCGCAATGCAAAACTTACCGCTCAGCACCGCGCTCTTCACCGTCACCCAGCAAAAAGTACTGAGCCTGCTTTTCGGTAAGCCCGACCAAAGCTTCTTCACCAATGAAATTGCGCGATGGGCTCATGTGGGCAAAGGCAGCCTCACCCGGGAGCTGGAGCGCTTGCAGTTGGCGGGCATTTTGAGCATGACGCGCCAAGGCAACCAGATCCACTACCAAGCCAACCCCCAATGCCCGATCTACTCGGAGCTGTTAGCCATTGTGCGCAAGACGCTGAGCCTGGATGAGCCATTGCGCGCTGCACTGGCACCGTTCGCCGAGAATATAACCTGGGCTTTTATCTACGGTTCCATCGCGAAGGGCGAAGCGCACTCATCCAGTGACATAGATCTGATGCTGATTGGCGAAAGCCTCAACTACAGTGAAGTCATGGAGCAGCTCATACCGTTGGAAGAGCAACTGGGCCGTCCCATCAATCCGACGCTTTACACCCCCGAAGACTGGCTCAGCAAATGGAATGCCGGGAACAGTTTTGTGCAGCGGGTCGTGCAGCAGGACAAGATCAATCTAATTGGGGGCAACCCTCTGGAATCCTCGAATGGACAGCAAGGCAAACCTGGAGAATCTGCGACGTAGCGGTGGCTTGAAGGCTGAGCCACCGGATCGCAAGGAGTGTGATGGGCTGATGCGTTCAGCCCTGCACCGCCTGAAAGATGCTGGTAATCCACAGTTAGCGTTCGCCAGTCGTTTCGACCTGGCTTACAACGCCGCCCATGCTCTCGCGCTCACGGCTTTGCGTCTGCGAGGCTATCGCTCTGACAAACGCTATCTGGTGTTTCAATGTCTGGTTCACACCACCGACGTGAGCAAGGTGGCGGTAAGGTTATTGGCCCTGTGTCATGAGCGTCGAAATCTGGCGGAATATGAAGGGTATATGGATGAGGATGAGGCCCTGCTGGGTCAATTGATTGATAGCGCCACAGCACTGCTGAATAAGGTGCAGGATTTGTTGGCTGGCCATGAGTGGAGATAGCGTGGTTCGTTCAAACACAGCCACTCCCACATTTTGACCTTCAGCTGGCTCGGGTCAGCGTTTGCTGACGGTCCATTACTCCAGCCGTAACGATCCACCGCCGGGCTTGATTGATGGCCCCCTGAATCACTCCTAAGGTAAGCCCACGACAGCAACCCTCGTGGAGCGACCATGACAACAATAACTACCCCCGACTCGCGCTGGACGCGGCGGCGCGATGAGAAGCAGCGGCGGCTCGGGCTGGTCAAGAAGTACGCAGACGGGGCCGTGCTGCCCAGTGACAAGATCGTCGAAGCGCTTGAAGCTTTGATCCTGCCGGGCGACCGCGTTGTATTGGAGGGCAACAACCAGAAACAAGCCGATTTCCTCTCGCGCTCCCTGGCCAAGGTCGACCCCACCAAGCTCCACGATTTGCACATGATCATGCCCAGTGTCGGCCGTTCCGAGCACTTGGACCTGTTTGAAAAAGGCATCGCCCGCAAGCTCGATTTCTCCTTTGCCGGCACCCAATCCCTGCGCATCAGCCAGTTGCTCGAAGACGGCCTGCTGGAAATCGGTGCGATCCACACTTACATCGAACTCTACGCACGGCTGGTGGTGGACCTGATCCCCAACGTGGTGCTCTCCGCCGGTTTCATGGCCGACCGTGCCGGCAATATCTACACCGGCGCCAGTACCGAAGACACGCCAGCGCTGATCGAACCCGCCGCCTTCAGCGATGGCATCGTGATCGTGCAGGTCAACCAGTTGGTGGACGATGTCACCGACTTGCCCCGCGTCGACATCCCGGCGAGCTGGGTGGATTTTGTGGTGGTGGCCGACAAGCCGTTCTACATCGAGCCGCTGTTCACCCGCGACCCGCGCCACATCAAGCCAGTCCACGTGCTGATGGCGATGATGGCGATCCGTGGCATCTACGAAAAACACAATGTGCAGTCGCTCAACCATGGCATCGGTTTCAACACCGCCGCCATCGAGCTGATCCTGCCCACCTACGGCGAATCCCTCGGCCTGAAGGGCAAGATCTGCCGCAACTGGACCCTCAACCCGCACCCGACGCTGATCCCGGCGATCGAAAGCGGTTGGGTGCAAAGCGTGCATTGCTTCGGCACGGAACTGGGCATGGAGAACTACATCGCCGCACGCCCGGATGTGTTCTTCACCGGCCGCGATGGCTCGATGCGCTCCAACCGCATGTTCTGCCAACTCGCCGGCCAATACGCGGTAGACCTGTTTATCGGCGCCACCCTGCAAGTGGATGGCGACGGCCACTCCAGCACCGTGACTCGTGGCCGCCTCGCCGGCTTTGGCGGCGCGCCGAACATGGGCCACGACCCACGTGGCCGTCGCCACGGTACCCCGGCGTGGTTGGATATGCGTCACGACGATGCGCCTGAGGCCTTGCTCGAACGCGGCAAAAAACTCGTGGTGCAAATGGTCGAGACCTTCCAGGAGGGCGGCAAGCCGACCTTCGTCGACACCCTCGACGCGGTGGAAGTGGCACGTAAAAGCGGCATGCCGCTGGCGCCGATCATGATCTACGGCGACGACGTCACCCACCTGCTTACCGAAGAAGGCATCGCCTACCTGTACAAGGCGCGCTCCCTGGAAGAGCGCCAGGCGATGATTGCCGCTGTTGCCGGCGTGACCGCCATCGGCCTGCGCCACAACCCCAAGGACACCGCGCGCATGCGCCGCGAGGGCCTGATCGCCTTGCCCGAAGATCTGGGCATCCGTCGTACCGACGCCACCCGCGAGCTGTTGGCCGCCAAGAGCGTGGCCGATCTGGTGGACTGGTCCGGTGGCCTGTACAACCCGCCCGCCAAATTCAGGAGCTGGTAAATGCGCGCTCTTAAACTGCACGAACTCAGCCTCGCGGATCGCCTGGCGGACATGGCCGTTGATGCATTGATCGATGAAGCCGATCTGTCGCCCAAACCTGCCCTGGTGGACCGTCGCGGCAATGGCGCCCACAGCGATTTGCACCTGGGGCTGATGCACGCCTCGGCGCTGTCGTTGTGGCCGATGTTCAAGGAAATGGCCGAAGCTGCGCTTGAAATCGGTGAGGTCGGCTTGCCCCTGCGCGAAGCCCTCGGGCGGATCGGCCGTGAAGGTGAGCAAGTGATGCTGATCACCACCAACGGTGTAAACACCCATCGCGGCGCGATCTGGGCGCTCGGCTTGCTCACTGCTGCGGCAGCCCTGGAACCTCGCGCAGTAACGCTGAATGCCGCCCGATTGGCCCTGCTCAACGACCGCTACGCCCCACAATCGCGGAGCCACGGTGCTGAGGTCGCGCAACGCTACGGCGCCCGTGGAGCCCGTGAAGAAGCACAACTTGGCTTCCCCTCGGTGATGCAACGCGGCCTGGTGCAACTGCACAAAAGCCGCAGCCAGAACGCCGGCGAACAGAACGCACGCCTCGACGCCTTGCTGGCGATCATGACCGAGCTGGCCGACACCTGCGTGCTCTACCGCGCCGGCACCGAAGGCTTGCACGCGATGCAGCGTGGCGCCCAGGCAGTGCTCGATGCGGGCGGCAGCGCAAGCCTCGCCGGGCGCCGCCAGCTGCATGAGCTCGACCACCAATTGCTGGCCCTGAATGCCTCCCCCGGCGGCGCCGCCGACCTGTTGGCCGCCTGCCTGTTTATCGACCGCCTCGACGGAGCGTTGTGATGGAAACCTTATCCTTTGAGTTCCCCGCCGGGCAGCCGCCGAAAGGTCGTGCGCTGGTGGGTTGCGTCGGCTCCGGCGACCTGGAAGTCCTGCTGGAACCGGGCACGCCCGGCACGCTGACCATTCAGGTACAGACCTCGGTGAATGGCGCTCAGCAACGCTGGCAGCATGTGTTCGAACGCATCTTCCAGGAGCAGACGCCGCCCGCCCTGAAGATTGATATCCACGATTTCGGTGCCACCCCCGGCGTGGTGCGCTTGCGCCTGGAGCAGGGTTTCGAGGAGCTCGGCCATGATTGATTTCTCCAGACACAGCTTCGTTGAGCTGGGCGCTCGGCAGCGGGCCAAGGCCTTGCTGGACGCCGGCACGTTCCGCGAATTGATCGACCCGTTCCAACGGGTCATGTCGCCCTGGCTCAGCCGCCAGGGCGTGGTGCCCCAGGCTGACGACGGCGTGATCATCGCCAAGGGCAGCATCGATGGCTTACCGGTGGTGATCGCCGCCATCGAAGGCAATTTCCAGGGTGGCAGCCTGGGTGAGGTCGGCGGCGCAAAAATCGCCAGCGCGCTGGAACTGGCCGCCGAGGACAACCGCAAAGGCATTGCGACCCGCGCCGTGCTGCTGCTGGAAACCGGCGGCGTGCGATTGCAGGAAGCCAACCTGGGCCTGGCTGCGATTGCTGATATCCACGCGGCGATTGTCGACGTGCGCCAATACCAACCGGTGATCGGGGTGGTGGCGGGCAGCGTTGGCTGTTTTGGTGGCATGTCCATTGCCGCCGGATTGTGCAGCTATCTGGTGGTGACCCGCGAAGCGCGCCTGGGCCTCAACGGCCCGCAAGTGATCGAGCAGGAAGCCGGGCTGGAGGAGTACGACTCCCGTGACCGCCCGTTTATCTGGAGCCTTACCGGCGGCGAGCAGCGCTTCAACAGCGGTCTCGCCGACCGTTATGTGGCCGACGATGTGGCGCAGATCCAACAGACCGTCACCGCGTTGCTGCATCAAGGCATGCCCGCTCAACAGCGCAGCCAGCAGGCTGATCTGTATCTCGCACGCCTGGCCGAACTGGACGCGGCGGCGCAAATCGACCCGGCGACGGTTCGCGATCTGTATCAGGGAGAACGCTCATGAGAGGTTTGCAGTGGTTCAACGCATTGAGCGCCGGCGCCGCACCTGTTGACGGGTTGCCGGCTTCGCTGAAAGTCGCCGATGGCCCATTAGGTCGTTTTATCGCCGTGGTCACGGATGAGCAAAACCGCTTCCCCCGTGCCCGCAATGGCGAAGTCGGCCTGCTGGAAGGCTGGGGGTTGGCCAAGGCCGTGGACGAAGCCATCGCTCGCGGCGACAAGCGTCCCATCATCGCTATCGTCGATGTGCCGAGCCAAGCCTATGGCCGTCGTGAAGAAGCCCTGGGCATCCATCAAGCCCTGGCCGCCGCCGCCGACAGCTACGCCCGCGCCCGATTGGCCGGGCATCCGGTGATCGCGCTACTGGTGGGCAAGGCCATGTCCGGTGCTTTCCTCGCCCACGGCTACCAGGCCAATCGCCTGATCGCCCTGCGCGATCCTGGTGTGATGGTGCACGCCATGGGCAAGGCGTCGGCGGCGCGGGTGACCCTGCGCAGCGTCGAAGAGCTGGAAGCATTGGCCGCCAGCGTGCCGCCCATGGCCTATGACATCGACAGTTACGCCAGCCTTGGTTTGCTGTGGGAAACCTTGACGGTCAGCCAGATTGAACAGCCTACGGCGGACGATGTGGCGCGGGTCAGTGATTGTCTGGTGAGTGCGATCAAGGACATTGGCACGTCCGATTTGAGCGGACGCCTCGGCGCCACCAATCGTGCCGCTTCCAGCCACGTGCGCCAACTGTTGCGCGAGCAATGGTGAACGCCCACGACCTGCTCTGGGGCATGACCCCGGCGCATCTGCCCGCCGACGCACCGGCCTGGGCGGTGGACGTGATCAGCGCCGGTCACCCGGTGGTGGTGCGTCGCGCCCTCGCCGAGCCGGGCGAGGTGGCGATCGGTGTGCGTGGGCGTTTGCGCGAACAGCGTTTTGCCGCCGTGATGCCGATGGCGGCGGTGCGTCGGCGCGTGGTGCCGGAGGCGTTGCGCGCCGTGATCTCGACCCGGGATTTGCCCGCGTTGCAGGCATTGCAGCAGGTGCGACCGGTGCTGGGCCAGGCAAGCTGGGGCGTCAGTGGCAGTGCGGGTTTTGAGTTGGCGAGCGGTATTGAAGCGCTGCATGCGATGAGTGACCTGGATTTGATCCTGCGCGCACCTGAGCCGCTGGATCGCAACGATGCGCGGGCGCTTCTGGAACAATTGGATAAGGCGGCGTGCAGCGTTGACCTGCAGCTGCAAACCCCGTTCGGCGCCGTCGCCTTGCGCGAATGGGCCGGGCCGTCACGCCGCGTATTGCTCAAAACCGTCAGCGGTGCGCACCTTGTACTCGACCCCTGGCAGGCCGTGGCATGAGCAGTCTGCTGGTGTTTCCGGGGCAGGGCGCCCAGCGCACGGGCATGCTCCAGGCGTTGCCGGCCGACATCCTGGCCGAGGCCAGCGATGCCTTGGGCGAAGACGTGCGCCGGCTCGACTGCGCGCAAGCCTTGGCCAGTACCCGCGCCGTGCAACTGTGCCTGTTGATCGCCGGCGTGGCGCACGCTCGCCTCCTGCAACACACCCCGGATTACGTGGCTGGTCTGTCCATCGGTGCCTACCCGGCAGCGGTAATCGCCGGCGCGCTGGCGTTTGCCGATGCGGTCAGGTTGGTCAGCCTGCGTGGTGAGCTGATGCAACAGGCTTATCCACAGGGCTATGGCATGACTGCTTTGATAGGCCCGCAGTTATCCACCGTCGAAACCTTGCTGGCTGAGGTCCACAGCCCGCAAACCCCGGTGTACCTGGCCAATATCAATGCCGACAACCAGACCGTCATCGCCGGCAGTGATGCCGCCATGAAGCGCGTTGCCGAGCGCATCAAAGGCAATGGCGTCGCCAAGCGCCTGGCGGTCAGCGTGCCGTCCCATTGCGCATTGCTGGAGCAACCGGCCCAGGCGCTGGCGCAAGCGTTCGTTGCACTGAAGGCACCGCGTATCACCTATTTGAGCAGCACCCGTGCGCGGCCGATCCACAATCCCGAGCAACTGCGCGACGACCTGGCCTTCAACATGTGCCGCGTGGTCGACTGGCGCGGCACCGTGCAAAGCGCCTATGAGCGCGGCGTGCGCCTGCAAATCGAACTGCCGCCGGGCGCCGTGCTCACCGGTCTGTCACGCCGCGTATTCGAACAAGGTACGGTGATCGCCTGCGAAGGCGCGCGCCTGGACACGTTGCAGGCCCTGCTGCAAGAGGAGGAGCGCCGCCACCGATAAAGCACCACCCAAGGCTTTCGAAGCACAAAAACAACAATTTCGATCGAGCACTTTGAGGACAACAACAATGATTATCTACGGTGTGGCGTTTCTGGCGCTCTGCACGTTGGCTGGCCTGTTTGTCGGTGAACTGCTGGGTAAGTGGATGGGTATTCCTGCCAACGTCGGCGGGGTGGGCATCGCCATGTTGCTGTTGATTGGGCTGGGCAGTTACCTCGGCAAGCGGGGCTTGTTTACCGGCAAGTCGGAGCAGGGCGTGAGTTTCTGGGCGGCGATCTATATCCCTATCGTGGTGGCCATGGCCGCCCAGCAGAACGTGTATGGCGCCATCAGTGGCGGGCCCATGGCGATACTGGCCGGGACCCTGGCCGTGGTGCTGGGCTTTGCCCTGGTGCCGGTGTTGGTGCGCATCGGCAATCGTGAGCCGAGCGCGGCCGTTCCCACCAAAGAGGCGGGGGGATCGCCATGTACGAATCCTTGATGAAAGTGATCACCGGCTACGGCCTGATCAGCGGTTTCGCGGTGATCGGCCTGACCATGTGGGTGTCCTACTGGATCTCCGACACCTTTACCAAAGGCCGCCTGCACGGCTCAGCCATCGCCATCCTGCTCGGGCTGGTGCTGTCGTACGTCGGTGGTGCCTTCACGGGTGGCGCCAAGGGTGTGGTGGATATTCCGTTGTTGTCGGGCATCGGCCTGTTGGGTGGGGCGATGCTGCGCGATTTCGCGATTGTCGCCACGGCGTTTGGTGTGAGTGTCGATGAGCTCAAGCGCGCTGGATACGTGGGTGTGCTTGCGCTGTTTGTCGGGGTGGGCTCGTCGTTTGTCGCCGGCGTCGGCGTGGCCATGGCGTTCGGTTACACCGATGCGGTGAGCCTCACCACCATTGGCGCGGGCGCCGTGACCTACATCGTCGGCCCGGTGACTGGCGCGGCGATTGGTGCCAGCTCCGAGGTGATGGCGTTGTCGATTGCGGCGGGGTTGATCAAGGCCATTCTGGTGATGGTGATGACGCCGTTCGTGGCACCGCTGATCGGTTTGAACAATCCGCGCAGTGCGGTGATTTTTGGTGGGTTGATGGGCACGTCCAGCGGCGTGGCGGGCGGGTTGGCGGCGACTGATCCGAAGCTGGTGCCTTACGGCTGTTTGACCGCAGCGTTCTATACGGCGCTGGGGTGTCTGCTGGGGCCGTCGTTGCTGTTTTTGCTGATGCGGGGGTTGGTGGGCTGATTTCGGGATTTGTGCTGTCTGGTGTGGCGCTATCGGGGGCAAGCCCCCTCCCACATTTTTAATTGCGGATACATTCAAGTGTGGGAGGGGGCTTGCCCCCGATAGCGGTCTCAGGCCTGCCGATTGGCATACATCCGACACTCCGCCAACAGCGCCAGTAAATTCGGGTCACGTTCCTTGGCCTTCAAGAACACCACGCCAATCTGCTGCTGCAACCGATACCTGGGTTGCAGCGGTATCAGCTTCACGCGGTTCTCATACACCGCCGCAATTCGCCCCGGCAGCAGCGCATAACCCACCCCCGAACTGACCATGCTCAACAGCGTGAAGATGTCATTGACCTGCATCGCCACTTTCGGCTCGAACCCCGCTTGCTTGAACACCCGGTTGCCATCCTGGTGAGTGGCGAAGCCTTGGGTGAGGGTGATGAAAGTAGCGTCGCGCACGTCGGCCAGGTCGATTTCGCGTTCACGGTCGAAGGGTGAATCGGCCGGTGTGGCGAGGAAGATGTCGTCGGAGAACAGCGCAATCTGCTCGCAATCGGGGTCGTTGGCGTGTTCGTCGAGGGAGATCAGGATCGCGTCCACTTCCATGTTCTTGAGCTTGTAGAGCAGGTCGAAGTTGGAGCCCAGGATCAGGTCGATGTTGAGCTCGCTGCGGCGGATCTTCAGGCCCATGATCAGCTGCGGCACGGTTTTGACCGTCAGCGAATACAGCGAGCCCAGCTTGAAACGCTCGGCGGAAAAACCCGCGGCTTCGCGGGTCAGGCGCACGCTGTCGACCACATCGGCCACCAGTTTCTGTGCGCGTTCTTCGAGCACGTAGGCACTTTCCAGCGGTGTGAGGTTGCGCCCTTCGTGTTTGAACAGCGGGCAGCGCAGGGCGTTTTCCAGGGAGTGGATGGCGCGGTGCACGCTGACGTTGCTGGTTTGCAACTCGGCCGCGGCGCGGGCCAGGTTGCCGGTACGCATGAACGCCAGGAAGATTTCGAGCTTTTTGAGGGTGAATTCTTCGTCGATCAGCATGGCCGCAGGCTCTTGTTCGAATGTTCCCGATTGTGCCCGCAAAACTGCGCGGCGTCGCTGGAACGTCATGCGGCGCTTGCACTCTTAAGCCCAAGGCGGGAGGCTTGCCGCCAGCCGTTAATGGTTACAGGAGGTCGGTAACACATGTATCACGGGGAACGATTCAACGCCTGGAGCCATTTGCTCGGTGCAGTCGCGGCGTGTATTGGCGCCGTGTGGATGTTGGTGGTGGCGAGCCTCGATGGCAGCCCCTGGAAGATCGTCAGCGTGGCGATTTATGGTTTTACGCTGATGGTGCTGTACAGCGCGTCGACCGTGTACCACAGCGTGCGCGGGCGGCGAAAAGAGATCATGCAGAAGGTCGATCACTTTTCGATCTACCTGTTGATCGCCGGCAGTTACACGCCGTTTTGCCTGGTGACGCTAAGAGGCCCGTGGGGCTGGACGCTGTTCGGCATCGTGTGGGGGCTGGCGGTGATTGGCATTTTGCAGGAGATCAAGCCGCGCTCCGAGGCGCGCGTTTTGTCGATCGTCATCTACGCAGTGATGGGCTGGATTGTCCTGGTGGCGGTCAAGCCGCTGATCGCCGCATTGGGCACCGCTGGGTTTACCTGGCTGGCGTCGGGCGGGGTGTTGTACACCGTCGGCATTATCTTTTTTGCCCTGGAGGACCGCCTGCGGCACTCCCATGGGATCTGGCACCTGTTTGTGATCGGCGGCAGCCTGCTGCATTTCGTGGCGATCATGCGCTACGTGCTATAGGCGTTCCAGCAACTCACAGGCGCGGCTGCCGAAGATCTCCAACAGCTTGGCCAACATATGCGGTGGCGGCTCATTGGCGCGTGTCAGGGCGTACAGGGTGATCGGCAGCGGCGGCGTGAGAGGGCGGATGCAGGTAGTGGCCGTCGAGGCGCCCAGTGCGGTGAAGGGGTCGATCACGGTCAACCCCGCGCCGGACTCGACCATCGCGCGCGCCAATGAATAGGTTTGCACCGAGATCGTCACCCGTGGCGCCGGTTCGACACTCTCCAGGTAGCTGTCGAGTTTGGCGGCCAGCGGGTCGGCGCTGGATAACCCAATCAGCGGCGCGCCGGCCAGGTCGGCCAATGGCAACGGCTGATGCAGTTCCGCATCCGGCCAATAGCCTTTGGACGCCAACGCCACCAGCACGCCGTTGGCCAGCACTTGGGTGGTCAACCCCGGATGGCCTGAGAAATTGAGGGTCAGCGCCAGGTCAATCTCGCGCATCAACAGCTTTTGCACCAGTTCGCGGCTATGGTCGCTGGACAGTTCACAGGCCATCTCCGGGTAGTCGCGCTTCCATTCCAGAATCGCCGGTGGCAGCAGCGACAGCGCCAGCGCGGGGATTGCACCGATGCGCACGCTTTGTCCCGGTGCACGGCGCAAGCTCTTGGCCAGGCGCCGCACCCCTTGCAGGCTCGCGGTGACTTTCTCGACTTCGCTTTCCAGCGCCAGGGCTTCCGGTGTGGGTTGCAACTTGCCGCGCACGCGCAGGAACAAGGGGAAACCCAGCTGCAATTCGGCGTGCTGCAACACTTTGGTCACTGCGGGCTGCGACACGTGCAGCAGTTGCGCGGCGGCGCTGACGGAGCCGGTCTGGCGGATCGCCTGGAAGATCTCGATATGACGCAAGCGCATGGCAAGTCCATAACCTTTGTTTATAGGTGGCCCATCTTTATTCATTGTCGGTGGCCTGTCACCTGCGCCTACGCTTGAAGCCTCTGATTTAAGCGGGTGACAACGATGGTGTGCATCATTGGCGGTGGGGTGATCGGTTTGGCCAGCGCCTACGCGTTGGTACGCGCAGGCCATGAGGTGACAGTGATCGACGCCCGCGACAGCCTGGGCAGCGAGACCAGTTACGCCAACGGCGGGCAGTTGTCCTACCGTTATGTGGCGCCGTTGGCCGACGCCGGTGTGCCGCTGCAAGCGATTGGCTGGCTGTTGCGCGGTGATTCGCCGTTGAAGCTGCGCCCGCGCCTGGACCCGCAACAGTGGCGCTGGATGGCCGCGTTCATTGGCGCCTGCCGTGGCTCGGTGAACACGCGTAACGCGGCCCACCTGCTGCGTCTGGCCTCCCTGAGCCAAAACACCCTGCAACAATGGCGTGTCGACGACCGCCTGGGCGACTTCGATTGGCGGCGCAACGGCAAGCTGGTGACGTTTCGCACTGCCGACACGTTTGAGCGAGCGCGCAATAAGGTCACCGATGTCCTGCAGCAACAGGTTCTTTCCACGCTGGATTGCGTCCGCCTGGAACCTGCACTGGCCCACGCGGCGCAGGGTTTTGTCGGCGGTATCTACACGCCGAATGAGGAAGTCGCGGACTGTCATGCCTTTTGCCAACGGCTGGCGCAGCGGCTTGAAGCTTCGGGGCGCTGTACCTTTATGCTGGGGCGCAAGGTGACTGGGGTTCGTCACGCCGACGGTGCAGTCACGGCCATCGAGTTGGGCGATGACGTGATGTCGGTCGAGCAACTGGTGCTGGCGGCCGGGCATCGCAGCGCGGAGCTGGGGTTGCCGGGGTTGTCGCTGCCGTTGTATCCGCTCAAGGGCTACAGCCTGAGTGTGCCGATTGGCCCGCAGCATCAGGCGCCGAATGTGAGCATCACCGACTACGACCGCAAGATCGTCTACGCACGCATCGGCGAACAACTGCGGGTCGCGGCGATGGTGGATATCGTCGGCTTCGATGCCGGCCTTGAGCCCAAACGACTGGCGCTGATGAAACGTCAGGCTGTCGAGACATTTCCTACAGCGGGTGACTACGACCATGGGGTGGAATGGGCCGGCATGCGCCCCGCCACGCCTACCGGTGTGCCGCTGATCGGCGCCAGCGTCTATCGCAACCTGTGGCTGAACTTGGGCCATGGCGCGCTGGGCTTCACCCTGGCGTGCGGCAGCGGCCACCTGTTGGCCGAACTGATCGGCCAGCGCACACCGTCCATTGATATGCAGGGCCTGGCGCCCCGCGCCGCTTGAGGATGCACACATGACCATCAACCGAATCAGCAGCAACGAGCGTCTTTCGGGTGCCGTGACCTATAAGGACTTGGTGTTCCTATCCGGCCAGGTGCCGGGTGACGGTCAGGATGTAGCGACACAAACCCGCGAAGTGCTGGCCAAGATCGACGAGCTGCTGGCCCAGGCGGGCAGTGACAAGGATCACCTGCTCAATGCAACCATTTACCTGAAAGACATCGGCACCGGCTTTGCACCGATGAACGAGGAGTGGTCGGCGTGGCTGTCGCCGGGGATGGCGCCCACGCGCACCACCCTGCAGGCGGAGCTGGCACGGCCGAGCGTGCTGGTGGAAATCAGCGTCATTGCTGTACGTAAATAACCAACGGAGCATAACAATGAAAAAAATCCTGTTGACCGGCTGTACATTGGGGCTGTTGTTCGGGGCTCAGGTTCAGGCCAATGAACCGGCGCTGAACGGCACGTTGAGCAAGATCGCCAACGCCAAGTCCATCACCCTGGGCTATCGCGATGCGTCGGTGCCGTTTTCCTATGTGGGGGATCACAGCGGCAAGCCCATGGGCTATTCGGTGGACCTGGCGAGCAGGATTGTCGAGCGCGTCCAGCAGAAAACCGGGTTGGCGGACCTCAAGGTGAAGTACAACCTGGTGACGTCCCAGACCCGAATTCCGCTGGTGCAGAACGGCACCGTCGACCTGGAATGCGGCTCCACTGGCGTGACCGCCGAGCGGCAGAAGCAGGTGGCGTTTTCCTATGGGTTTATCTACGTGAAAGGCCAGTTGCTGACGGCCAAAGACAGTGGCATCAAAGGCTTCAGCGATCTTGCGGGCAAGAACGTGGTGACCACCGCCGGCACCACCAACGAACGTTTTCTCAAGAGCTACAACGCCGAGCACAAAACCAATATGTTCGTGATCAGCGCCAAGGATCACGGCGAGGCGTTCAAGATGCTGGAGACGGGCCGCGCAGTGGCGTTCTACATGGACGACGCGCTGCTCTATGGCGAGCGCGCCAAAGCCAGGGACCCGCACAATTGGGTCGTGGTGGGCGAGGAGCAGTCGCGGGAGATCTACAGCTGCATGGTGCGCAAGGACGATCCGCAGTTTCTCGCGGTGGTCAACGAGACCTTGGGTGAGTTGTACCGCAGCGGCGAGATCAACGGGATCTACCAGCGCTGGTTTGAACAACCGATTCCGCCCAAGGGCCTGAACCTGGAGTTCCCGATGACCAGTGAGTTGAAGGCGATCATTGCCAAACCGGTCAGCGACCCTGTCGAGTAAGACGGGGTAACCCAATCCAAATGTGGGAGGGGGCAATCTCCCTCCCACATTTTTGACTGGGTTGGCAAAGGCGGTTAGAAGTCGCCCCAGAGTTGTTGGGCGACGGCCAATGCGACGACGGGCGCGGTCTCGGTGCGCAACACCCGCGGACCCAGGCGCGCTGCATGGAAGCCGGCACTTTGGGCAGTGTCGACTTCATGGTCGGTCAAGCCGCCTTCCGGCCCGATCAGGAAGGCCAGGCTCGACGGCTTGACATGGCTGATCATCGGCTCGGCCACCGGGTGCAGCACCAGCTTGAGGTCGGCTTCGGCCTGTTTCAGCCAGTCCGCCATCAACAGCGGTGGGTGAATCAGCGGCACCGTGGAGCGTCCGCATTGCTCACACGCACTGATCGCCACTTGGCGCCAGTGCAGCAGGCGCTTGTCGGCGCGTTCGTCCTTGAGGCGCACTTCGCAGCGGTCGCTGAAAATCGGCGTGATTTGGTTGACCCCCAATTCAGTGGCTTTCTGGATCGCCCAATCCATGCGCTCGCCTCGGGACAGGCCCTGGCCGAGGTGGATGTGCAGCGGCGATTCAGTCTGGCCGTTGAAGCTTTCGGTGAGGTTTACGGTGACACGTTTTTTCCCGACCTCCAGCAAGGTGCCGCGAAACTCCTGGCCGGAGCCGTCGAACAATTGCACGGCGTCGCCGTCGACCATGCGCAGCACGCGGCTGATGTAGTGCGCCTGGGCTTCGGGCAGTTCATGGTCACCGAGGCTCAGCGGGGTGTCGGTGAAAAAGCGGGACAGTCTCATGTCTGTTCTCTGAAGAATTTAGGTAGGAGCCATCAGCCCGGGTCGCGAAAGCCTGGGTGGAAGTCTGTTGGCACGGCGACGCTGACCTTGCTGTTGGTCGCGATATCGATGCCTTCGCTGGCGACGCTGGCGAGGAAGTCGATCTGCTCCGGCGTAATCACATACGGCGGCAGGAAATACACCACGCTACCCAATGGCCGCAGCAGCGCGCCACGTTCCAGGGCGTGTTCGAACACCTTCAAGCCACGGCGTTCCTGCCACGGGTAGGCGGTCTTGGTGGCCTTGTCCTGGACCATTTCGATGGCCAATACCATGCCGGTCTGGCGCACTTCCGACACATGGGGGTGATCGACCAGGTGGGCAGTGGCGCTAGCCATGCGCTGGGCCAGGGCCTTGTTGTTTTCGATGACGTTGTCTTCTTCGAAAATATCCAGGGTTGCCAGGGCCGCCGCGCACGCCAGCGGGTTGCCGGTGTAGCTGTGGGAATGCAGGAAGGCGCGCAGGGTTGGGTAGTCATCGTAGAACGCGTCGTAGACGTCGTCCGTGGTGACCACGGCCGCCAGCGGCAGGTAGCCACCCGTCAGGGCCTTGGACAGGCACAGGAAGTCCGGGCGGATGCCGGCCTGCTCACAGGCGAACATCGTGCCGGTACGGCCGAAGCCTACGGCGATTTCGTCGTGGATCAGGTGCACACCATAGCGGTCGCAGGCTTCGCGCAGCAGCTTGAGGTACACCGGGTGGTACATGCGCATGCCGCCGGCGCCCTGGATCAGCGGCTCGACGATCACGGCGGCGACGGTGGCGTGGTTTTCTGCCAGGGTCTGTTCCATGGCCAGGAACATGTTGCGCGAGTGCTCTTCCCAGCTCATGCCTTCGGGCCGCAGGTAGCAGTCCGGGCTTGGCACCTTGAGGGTGTCGAGCAGCAGCGCCTTGTAGGTCTCGGTAAACAACGGCACGTCGCCCACCGACATCGCCGCGATGGTTTCGCCGTGATAGCTGTTGGTCAGGGTAACAAAGCGTTTTTTGTCCGGCAGGCCGCGGTTGAGCCAGTAGTGGAAGCTCATCTTCAGGGCGACTTCAATGCACGACGAACCGTTGTCAGCGTAGAAGCAGCGGGTCAGGCCTTCGGGCGTCATCGCCACCAGGCGCTCGGAGAGTTCAATCACCGGCTGGTGGCTGAAACCGGCGAGGATCACGTGTTCCAACTGATCGACCTGGTCCTTGATGCGCTGGTTGATGCGCGGGTTGGCGTGGCCGAACACGTTGACCCACCAGGAACTGACGGCGTCGAGGTAGCGCTTGCCTTCGAAGTCTTCCAGCCAGACGCCTTCACCGCGCTTGATCGGGATGAGCGGCAGTTGCTGGTGGTCTTTCATCTGGGTGCAGGGATGCCACAGCACGGCGAGGTCGCGTTGCATCCACTGGTTGTTCAAGCCCATCGGTGATCTCCTCGAAGCGGTCCTGCGAGCGGCGCAGGCGAAACAATCGCGCAAGCCTATGCAATGGTGGCCTGGGTCACAAGCCATTGTCGGGAATTCGGAGTAAACACAGGACGGACTGTCACGTTTCTTAGGAATAGTCCTTAATCCTTGGTTAACTTATTGTGCATACGCTCCAGATCGTATTTCTCGATATTTCAAAGCGAAATTTTCCGCTTTAATTCGATAGGTAAAACGCTAATCTTGGGCGCGGCTCTTACGGGATTAAGTACATGCAGCTACGTAACTCTCCAGCCCGTTACGGCTGGGTCAGTATGATTTTGCACTGGGGCGTGGCCCTGGTTGTATTCGGTCTGTTCGCCCTGGGCTTGTGGATGGTCGGGCTCGACTACTACAGCGCCTGGCGCAAAGATGCGCCGGACCTGCACAAGAGCATCGGTATCACGCTGTTCGCCATCATGCTGGTGCGTATCGTCTGGCGCCTGCTCAGCCCGCCACCGCCACCGTTGGCCAGCTACAGCCGCCTGACCCGCCTCGGTGCTGCGTTTGGCCACGGGTTCCTCTATCTCGGGCTGTTTGCCGTGATGATTGCCGGTTACCTGATTTCCACCGCAGACGGTGTCGGTATCCCGGTGTTTGGCTTGTTTGAAATTCCTGCCGTGGTTTCCGGTCTACCGGACCAGGCAGACAACGCAGGCCTGGTGCATCTGTACCTGGCCTGGGTGCTCGTGGTCTTCGCTGGCCTACATGGCGTGGCTGCGTTGAAACACCACTTTATCGATCGTGATGCGACCCTCACGCGAATGCTGGGGCGCAAAGCCTGATGTTCAACCTCGACTCACAAGGAATATAAAGCATGTTGAAAAAGACACTCGCTGCTCTGGCACTCGGTACTGCTCTGCTGTCTGCCGGTCAGGTGATGGCCGCTGACTACAAAATCGACAAGGAAGGCCAGCACGCCTTCATCGACTGGAAAATCAGCCACCTGGGCTACAGCTTCATCCACGGTACCTTCAAGGACTGGGATGGCTCGTTCAGCTGGGATGCCGCCAAGCCTGAAGCCAGCAAAATCGCCGTCGACGTGAAAACCGCCAGCCTGTGGTCCAACCACGCTGAACGTGACAAGCACATCGCCAGCAAGGACTTCCTGGACGTTGCCAAGTTTGCTGACGCCAAGTTCGTGTCTACCGCTGTTAAATCCACCGGCGACAAAACCGCTGACGTGACCGGCGACCTGACCTTCCACGGCGTGACCAAGCCTGTGACCTTCAAGGCTACCTTCAACGGTGAAGGCAAGGATCCATGGGGTGGCGAGCGTGCTGGCTTCAACGCCAAGACCACGCTGAACCTGAATGACTTCGGCATCAAAGGCCCAGGCCCGTCGTCGCAGACTGTTGACCTGGACATCTCGCTGGAAGGCGTCAAGCAGAAGTAATTTCTGCCCACAGCAGGGCTCATTCATTTTTGCTGAGTCCAAAAAAATGCCCCGTCTCGAAAGAGGCGGGGCATTTTTTATGGGGCTTTAAAACTCAGCGGTTGCGGGTCAGCAGCGCTGGTTTTTCACCACGAGGGCGGCCTGGCAGTTGATCCAACTGCTCAGGTGTCGGGAAGCGGTCAGCTTTCGACTCCTTGTGGATGATCTTCGGCGCCGGGCCACCGCGCGGGTTTTGCACGGCTGGCTCGGACGAACGAGGTTGGTCGTCACGGGCCGGTCGGCGGTTGTTGCTGCGCGAGTCTTCACGGCGGGCCTGGCCGTCACGCGGTGCACCGCTACGCGGGCCGCTGCGCTTGGCAGGTGGAGTGCCGGTGGTGCCGCCGCTGCTGTTGCGCGGACCGTTTTGGCGAGCGCCCTGTGGCTGGCCGCCACGGGGTGCGCCCGTGCCTGCGCCCTGTGCTGGCGCACCTGGACGACGACCACGGCCTTGGGCCGGTTTGGCCTGGGGTACGTAGTCAACGCGGTTACCGAAGTTATCCACGTCGTCGTCGAGGAACTCGTCCGGGGCACGGTCGGCGGTAGCACGGGGCGGCTGGCTTGGCTGACGCTGTTCGCGGGCCGGGGTCCCTTCACGGGGTTTCTGCTCGCGGGCAGGGCGTTCGCCACGGCCGTTGGCGGGCGCTTTTTCCTTGCCGCCTTTGTCTTTGCCTTTGTCACGACGACCACCGCCGCCACCGCCGCCGTTCGGGCCATCGCCCTTCGGACCGCGTGGGTTGCGTGGGTTACGCACGTCCGGACGTTCGCGCACTTCAGGCTTCTCGGCCTCTACGGCGCTGGCATCGAAGCCCATCAGGTCGCCGTCGGCGATTTTCTGCTTGGTCATGCGCTCGATGCTTTTCAGCAGCTTTTCTTCGTCCGGTGCGACCAGGGAAATGGCCTCGCCCGAACGACCGGCACGGCCAGTACGGCCGATACGGTGTACGTAGTCTTCGTCGACGTTTGGCAGCTCGAAGTTGACCACGTGTGGCAACTGGTCGATATCCAGGCCGCGTGCGGCGATATCGGTTGCTACCAGGATACGTACGCTGCCGGCCTTGAAGTCAGCCAGGGCCTTGGTGCGCGCGTTCTGGCTCTTGTTACCGTGGATGGCGACGGCGGTGAGGCCGTGCTTGTCCAGGTATTCAGCCAGACGGTTGGCACCGTGCTTGGTACGGGTGAACACCAGCACCTGTTCCCACGCGCCGTGGGTGATCAGGTGGGCCAGCAGCGAGCGCTTGTGGCTGGCGGCCAGGCGGAACACGCGTTGCTCGATACGCTCGACCGTGGTGTTCGGTGGCGTGACTTCGATGCGTTCCGGGTTGTGCAGCAGCTTGCCGGCCAGGGCGGTGATGTCCTGGGAGAACGTTGCCGAGAACAGCAGGTTCTGACGTTTGGCCGGCAGGCGGGCGAGGACTTTTTTCACGTCATGGACAAAACCCATGTCGAGCATGCGGTCGGCTTCGTCCAGCACGAGGATTTCCACGTGGGACAAGTCGACGCTGCCTTGGCCGCACAGGTCGAGCAAGCGACCAGGGCATGCCACCAGCACGTCAACACCACGGGACATGGCCTGAACTTGTGGGTTCATGCCGACGCCGCCGAAGATGCAGGCGCTGACGAACTTCAAGTCGCGGGCATACAGCTTGAAGCTGTCGTGCACCTGGGCGGCGAGTTCGCGGGTAGGGGTCAGGACCAGTACGCGCGGTTGGCGCGGGCCGTGACGCTGGGATTTGTCCGGGTGACCATTGGGAAACAACCGCTCCAGAATCGGGAGGGCGAAGCCGCCGGTTTTACCAGTACCTGTCTGAGCCGCAACCATCAGGTCGCGACCTTGCAACACGGCGGGAATGGCCCGCTGTTGCACCGGAGTAGGCTCGGTATAGCCCGCTGCCTCGATGGCGCGGACTAAAGCCTCGGAGAGACCGAGGGAAGCAAAGGACATGAGTAATCCTGTTTTAGTTAGGGCTTGGCCCAAAGGGATAATCTTGCCGGGCGTGAATGGCGCTTAGGGGAGCGCAATCCCGTCCGGTCCTGCTGCGTCTGGCGGGCACTCCACCGGCTCGCGCGGGCTTCAAAGCTGCGCAGTAGCGGGGTTGGGTGCCTTTTTCAAGACCTCAGCGGCCGGGCGTAAGCCTGGCGGGAAAGCCGGAGTATAACAGAGCAATCACGGCGCGCCGCTTTCCTGCTGCTCAACGGCGTGTCCGAACGCTGTAAACGCTTGGATTCCACCATATTTGACGCTCAATTGCGTGTAGGCCGGCTCCTGTTTGAAGCGTTTGAGCTCGGCGGCAAAACGTTGCACCAACAGGTCCATGCCCGCGCCACGGCGTACGGCGAGGTATTGTTGCTGGCGGCTGACCACCACGGGGGCCTGGCTGACTTTGTTTTCCAGGCCCAGTGCCTTGATCACGTGCTGGCCCACCCGGCGGTCGGTGATCAACAGGTCGATGCGCCCCAGCAGCAATTTGCCGAAGTTGGCTTCATGGCTGGGGGCCGGCTCGCGGTTGAATTCGGTGGAGTCGATAAAGGGCGAACCGTACAGGTAGCCTGGCGACGTGCCGACCGTGAGGCCGCGCAGCTCGTCAAGGCTTTGGATCGGATGCGGACGTTCGTTGGCGTAGAACATTACGAACTCCACCTGCGACAGGGGTTCGCTGGGGTACAGCAACAGCGCGTCGCGGTCGTGGCTGTGGAAAATATCCAGCGCACCGTCAGCATGACCTTGATCAAGCATGGCCAGGCAGCGCTTCCAGGGCAGGAACTGCCATTGCACCTCGACCCCCAGGCGCTGGAATACGATCACCGTGGTTTCGTAGTCCAGCCCGTGCATGGCGCCGTGTTCCTCATAGACATAAGGCGCCCACGGCTCGGTGACAATACGCAATTTCTCGCCGTAAGCGGCCAGGCTCAGGCAAGTAAAAAATGCAGCGGTCAACAGCTTCAGAATGACGGGCATACCCTGAGGTTACGACGCCCGTGAGCTAAAGAGAAGCTCTGGCGCAAGCTTCTGCGGGCGCTGCTATTTTGTGGGCGAGGTCATCAGGTGTTCGTAGATGGCTGCACGTCGCTCGCCGAGAATCAGCCGCACCACAGGGTTGGCGAACCAATGTTCGAGTTGGTGCGCGTCGACGGGGGATTTCTGGCGTTCTTCCTGGTTCTGCAGCGCCTTGTCCCACCAAACCGGGCCACAGGCTTGGTCGAATTCATTTTCGTGCTCGTAGCAGCCGTAGAGAATCTCGCGGATGAACTGCTGCTTGCGCTTGGGCAGCGCCAGGGTGATCAGCTTGTACATCAAGCGTTGCAGGCGTGGCGGACGGGGCAGGTGCGCGGAGACCTTGCGTGTATCGGCCAGGGCCTGGGCGCAGAGCGGGTCGGCGGCGTGCTTGGTCACCCACGCCTTGACCTTGGCCCGGAACAACTGCTTGCGGCTCCAGTAGTGATGGATGAGGTCGGGGCACTGGCGGACGTCGAGTGTGCGGTACGCGGCCACCGACAGGCAGAACTCTTCCAGGGTGTAGGCGCCGCGGGCCATGGGGAACAGTTCGTCCATCAGCTCGATCGAGCGATCCAGAATGTGCGCGTCTTGCCGGGTCAGGCCCATGACGCCAGAGTTGAGCAGCCACATTTCGTCGTCGGCCAGGCCTTTGTCGGCCAAGTGTTTGGCCAGGGCTTCATACAGCACGCTTTCGTGGTTATCGCCGTACTTGGCGTGGAAGGCATTGCACAACACGGCGCCAGGTGCGACGCGTTCGAACAGCGCCATGGGCGAATCGTGGAAAAACGTGTCGGTGTCGATCAGCAGCGCCCGTTCAGCCGTTTGCAGCACCTGGCGCAACAGCACATGTTTGGTGCGGAAGTGGTAGCCGTGGGGCTCGCTCCAGCGCTGGCGCGTCGCGTCGTCCAATACATGGACCTGCACCGGCAGGCCACGGTAGGGCGCCGGATTGTCGCTGAAGACCTGGATATCCAACGGCATGTCCTGGGGGCCGCCCAGGTGAGAAAGGGCACTGGCGATACTGAATACGGCTTCCTGATGGTAGGTCTCGGCGCCGAATACCAGGTAAATCAGCTGCGGGCGGGGAGTCGGGGACGCTGTATTCATTTACTGCTGGTTTCCTTTCCGAGGATATACAGGCAAAAAAAGCCCCCGTGATAACGAGGGCCGGGTACTGCTATTAAACTGGCCTAGCGTGGCAGTTTAAGGTTGTTCCAGATAGCAAGGCTCGGCTCAGCCTGGTTCAGGGTATAGAAGTGCAACCCTGGTGCGCCACCTTGTAACAAACGCTCACACATTTCGCTGATGACCTGCTCACCGAACGCCTGGATGCTCTTGACGTCGTCGCCGTAGGCTTCCAGTTGCTTGCGCACCCAGCGTGGAATCTCGGCACCGCAGGCGTCGGAGAAACGCGCCAGCTTGCTGTAGTTGGTGATCGGCATGATGCCCGGCACGATTGGGATGTTCACACCCATCGCCCGTACACGCTCGACGAAGTAGAAGTAGCTGTCGGCGTTGAAGAAGTACTGGGTGATCGCGCTATTGGCGCCAGCGTTGGCCTTGCGCACGAAGTTTTGCAGATCGTCTTCGAAATTGCGCGCTTGAGGATGCATCTCCGGGTAAGCCGCCACTTCGATATGGAAGTGATCGCCGCTTTCTTCGCGGATGAAGCTCACCAGGTCATTGGCGTAGCGCAGCTCACCGCTGGCCATGCCCATGCCGGAGGGCAGGTCGCCACGCAGGGCGACAATGCGCTGGATGCCGGCAGCCTTGTATTGGGTCAGCAGGCCGCGCAGGTCGTCCTTGCTGTCGCCCACGCACGACAAGTGCGGAGCGGCGGGAACTTTGACTTCGCTTTCGAGCTGCAACACGGTGTTGATCGTGCGATCACGTGTCGAGCCGCCGGCGCCGTAGGTGCAGGAGAAGAAGTCAGGGTTGTAGCTGGCCAACTGCTTGGCAGTCGCCATCAGTTTTTCATGCCCAGCATCGGTCTTGGTCGGGAAGAACTCGAAGCTGTAGCGACGGTCTTGGGACATGGTCATACCCTTGGAAGCTCATAATTGCGCAATATGCACACCGTCGATGTGGGAGGGGGCTTGCCCCCGATAGCGTAGTGTCAGTTAGTAAATATATCGACTGACCCACCGCCATCGGGGGCAAGCCCCCTCCCACATTAGAAGCCCGCCCCCACTAGGAGAGCAGGCAGCAGGCATATCAGTAGCGGTAAGCGTGCGGCTTGAACGGACCTTCAACGGTCACACCGATGTAGTCGGCCTGAGTCTTGGTCAGTTGAGTCACTACGCCGCCGAAGCCGCGGACCATTTCCAGGGCCACTTCTTCGTCGAGTTTCTTCGGCAGTACTTCCACGGTCAGGCGCTCTGCTTTCTGGGCAGGCGACAGGTCGGCGTATTTCTGGCCGAACAGGAAGATCTGGGCCAGTACCTGGTTGGCGAACGAGCCATCCATGATGCGGCTTGGGTGGCCAGTGGCGTTACCCAGGTTAACCAGACGGCCTTCAGCCAGCAGGATCAGGTAGTCGTCGTTCTGCGGGTCGAAATCGCCAGCACCGGTACGGTGAACCTTGTGCACCTGTGGCTTCACTTCTTCCCATGCCCAGTTCTTGCGCATGAAAGCGGTGTCGATTTCATTGTCAAAGTGGCCGATATTGCAGACTACGGCGCGCTTCTTCAGGGCTTTGAGCATGTTTGCGTCGCAAACATTCACGTTGCCGGTGGTGGTCACGATCAGGTCGATCTTGCCCAGCAGGGCCTTGTCGATGCTCGCTTCGGTGCCGTCGTTCTGGCCGTCGATGAACGGCGAAACCACTTCGAAACCGTCCATGCAGGCTTGCATGGCGCAGATCGGGTCAACTTCGGAGACCTTGACGATCATGCCTTCCTGACGCAGGGACTGGGACGAACCCTTGCCCACGTCACCGTAGCCGATCACCAGGGCTTGCTTGCCCGACAGCAGGTGGTCGGTGCCGCGCTTGATGGCGTCGTTCAGGCTGTGACGGCAGCCGTACTTGTTGTCGTTCTTGCTCTTGGTCACCGAGTCATTGACGTTGATGGCCGGGATTTTCAGCTCGCCCTTGGCCAGCATGTCCAGCAGGCGGTGTACGCCAGTGGTGGTTTCTTCGGTGACGCCGTGGACGCGGTCCAGGATCGCCGGGTATTTCTTGTGCAGCAACTCGGTCAGGTCGCCGCCGTCGTCGAGGATCATGTTGGCATCCCAAGGCGCGCCATCTTTGAGGATGGTTTGCTCCAGGCACCACTCGTACTCTTCTTCGGTTTCGCCTTTCCAGGCGTAAACCGCGATACCGGCAGCAGCGATCGCAGCGGCGGCCTGGTCTTGAGTCGAGAAGATGTTGCAGGACGACCAACGCACTTCGGCACCCAGGGCAACCAGGGTTTCGATCAGTACGGCAGTCTGAATGGTCATGTGGATACAGCCGAGAATCTTCGCGCCCTTGAGCGGTTGCTCGCCGGCATACTTGCGACGCAGGCCCATCAGGGCTGGCATCTCGGATTCGGCGATAAAGGTTTCGCGACGGCCCCAGGCGGCGAGGGACATGTCGGCGACTTTGTAGTCGGTGAAATCTGCAGGCGTGTTGACAGCGCTCATGAAGAGCCTCCATTCGTAGTGTGCGAATGGGCGCCGTTGTGCGTTTAGTATCAGGCCAGGGGAATCAGGCCGGACAACGCCCCATCCGAGCCTGACAGGTTGAACCTGCTGCAGCGCCCCTCGGACAGGTGGCGGGAGAACGGTATCAATTGAAAATGACCGTTTTGAAACGGGTGCGATTATAGCCGTGTGCGCCAGACTTCCCAAGCCTTTCTGTCGGCGGCATGAAGATCGTTCATGGGCTTGATAGGCAATGGCTCATAGAGCTTGGGCCTGGGCTCTGCCATGATGTTGCCCATCATTCGGCAAGACGCTTTGGAGTGACCATGAACTTCCACACCCGCAAATGGGTAAAACCCGAAGACCTCAACCCCAACGGCACCCTGTTCGGCGGTAGCCTGCTGCGCTGGATCGACGAAGAAGCAGCTATCTACGCCATCGTCCAACTGGGCAACCAGCGGGTGGTGACCAAATACATTTCCGAAATCAACTTCGTCAGCGCGTCGCGCCAGGGCGACATTATCGAGTTGGGTATCACCGCCACCGAGTTCGGCCGCACCTCCATCACGCTGACCTGTGAAGTGCGCAACAAGATCACCCGCAAAAGCATCCTCACCGTGGAAAAAATGGTCTTCGTCAACCTCGGCGAAGACGGCCTGCCGGCCCCTCACGGCCGTACAGAGATCAAATACGTGAAAGACCAGTTCCAGGATGACAGCCTTCGTGAATAACACGGCAGCGGTTGGATTTTAATTACCGGATCATTCTGCGTGGATCTTTTAGTAGCGTGCTCATCACTCAGTCTCACACCCTGCAGTGAGAGGCTTGCGTATGAAAGTGTCCGGTTCCGTTCATCAGGTTCAGCCGCCGTTGCCTTGTCCTTTGGACCCAAGCACTAGCACCTCGTTGGTCGAGGGTCTAGGGCCCCGTAAGTTGAGCCTCTATCGCGACAGTAGTGGCGCAGTGGAGGTGGTTTTGTCACCGCCTGCGCCTGGACACCTGGTGCTCAGCGGTGGCGGTGCCAAAGGTGTGGCCTTTTCCGGGATGACGCAGGCGCTTGAAGATGTCGGGAAAATGCAGGGTATCAAGGTGGTGTCCGGCTCATCCGCGGGGGCGATTTCTGGCGTATTGCTTGCCAGCGGAATAGGCGGCAAGGCGTTCGATAGCCTGCTGGATCGTATCGACCTGCCCGGTTTGCTCAACAGCCAAGACCCGGTAACAGCCTGGTTGCAAGATGCAAGTTCGACCCTTGGCAAGCTCGCCAAGCGACTGCCTGGTCCGGTTGGTAATATTTCCCAGCTCTTATTGACCATGATGCCGCGCCTGCAAAGCGAGGCACCCCTATTGGTAGAGATGATGCGCAATGAGTCGCGCAAATCAATTCTCGCCCATATCGCCGACACTCCCAGGGCCACCCGGCCAGCAGAACTCATGAAGATTGCCGACCGGCTCAGTGCCGGAGGGGCGCCCACCTTTCGCGATCTTGAGGTGTTGAATCGCGTTATCCCTGCAATCAAGCAACTCAATATCACCGGCACAGCTATGTTCGACGGTCGCCCGCAGTTGGTGGTGTTCAACGCCAATCTGACCCCGGACATGGACATCGCCCGCGCTGCCCATATTTCGGGTTCGTTGCCGATGCTGTTCAAGAGCCCGGTCGAGCAGGGCCACGGATTTCAGGAGGGTTCAGAAGTTACGGCCTTTCGCGATGGTGGGCTGCTCCTCAATACCCCTGCTCCCAATGTCATTGACCGTTCGTTGCCAGAGAGCATCTGGAACAGAGACGAGCCGCTGATCGTCCAATTCGAATCCGAAAAGCCTGCAACGCCGCAAAAAAGCGGTGGTTTTTTCAGTCATCTGGTCGACACCTTTACCGATACTCCGCACACGGCGGCCGAGGCTTATCAAGATGATCGGCTCAAAACACTCGCTGATCAGACCGTGACGTTGCCGCTGAACACCACAAAAGGTGACTTCCGCGGCCTGCTCAATGGCACCGTCAACTTCACCATGACCCCTGAACAGAAAAATTATCTGCAGGCGCTGGCGCGTCAAGCGGTAGCGGCCCATCTGGAAAGGCGTGACACAACACGTGAGCATCATCCGTTCGCCTCATTGGAAAGCGCGCTGTTGGCGATGGATGATGAACACATCACCCGTGTTCAGGGTCACTTGGAGAATGATCCGGCTGCCGGAGCCGTACTGAAGTTTCGCGAGGATGCTTACGAGGCGTTGGGGGTGCTGGACGGTGCGATTACGGATGACAATCAATCTGCAGGAGCGCTTGCGCTCACGCCGAAGTTGGCATCGGCGCTACGTAACCTGGACGCACTTGCTCGTCAGCCCGAACAAGTCGAGTGGCTGGGGCAGCGCCTTAATGCCGGTGGGCAGCGTAACTTCCAGCAGCTTTTGCAGATGGGCGCCATGCAGGCATTGGTTAAAACGCCAATCTCCAAGGTCATGACCAGTGCTGTCGCCGAAATGCAGAGGCGTGATCTCGCGGTGAGGGCTGAGAACTTCACCCGTGAGGTCATTTACCCATCGCAGTACCGCCCGGGCCAGCCAGATGCCAATGTCGAGTTGTTGCAAGCGGCGGCGCGTGACTTGGCCAAAGCGACCACGCCGGCAGCATTCAACCGCGTGCTTGACGGCATTGTTCAAAATTACGGAGCACGCAATAAACCCTGGGGTAAGCCGGTCAATTCCACGACGGTGGAACAGGCCAGGGCCTGGCGTATTCCGGTTTAGTGACCTGGCCACTGAACAGCCATCGCTGGGGCGTGTCGTAGCTACAGGCACCCCTTGGACTCTGGACCATCATGGCCAAACACGAAGACGGCAAAACTCCCAACCTTTCGCAGGAAGAGCAGCAGGATGTGGACGATAACCAGCCACCCCGTGCAGCGGTGCTGCATGAAATCATCCGCACCCAGGGTGACCAGGAACTGGAGCGCAACGTGGCCGCCTTGTGGTGGTCGGCATTGGCCGCCGGGTTGACCATGGGCCTGTCGCTGATGGCCATGGGGCTGCTCAATTCACGCCTGCCCGAGGGTGAAGCATTCAAGGTGATTGCCAGCTTCGGCTACTGTGCGGGCTTTCTGGCGGTGATTCTTGCGCGCCAGCAACTGTTCACTGAAAACACTCTTACCGCCGTGCTGCCGGTCATGAGCAAGCCAACTCTGGCCAATGCCGGGCGTCTGCTTCGGCTGTGGTCAGTAGTGCTGGTCGGCAACCTCTGCGGCACCCTGTTGGTGGCCTATGTGATGCTGCACCTGCCGATCTTCGATACCAAGACCGACATGGCCTTCCTGGAGATCGGGCGCAAGATCATGGAAAACGACCCCGGTCAGATGTTCGCCAAGGGCATCATCTCCGGCTGGATGATCGCCACCATGGTGTGGATGATTCCTTCGATGGAAAGCGCCAAGATGTGGATCATCATCCTGATCACCTACCTGATGGCGCTGGGGGATTTCACCCATATCGTGGTGGGTTCGGCAGAAGTGTCTTATCTGGTGTTTGCCGGCGAGCTGCCGTGGAAGGATTTCTGGCTGGTGTTTGCCGGCCCGACACTGGCCGGCAACATCATCGGGGGCAGCTTTATCTTTGCCTTGATCAGCCATGCGCAGATTCGCAGCGAAGGCAGCCTGCCGGGCAAGAAGGCTGCGGACCCAAGGCATCCGCAGCGTATCTACCAGGATCAGTGAGCGTCAGGCGTGGCCTGGGGCTCGTCCCGGGTCACGCGCTTGACCAGCTTGCCGATGCTCAACCCCTGCAACAGGATCGAGGACAGCACCACGATGTAGGTGATGCTCAGCAGCAAGTCGCGCTCCGGGCCCAGTGGCAGGGCCAACGCCAATGCCACCGAAACCCCGCCGCGCAAGCCGCCCCAGGTCAGGATGCGGATGGTCCCGCGCGGCACCGCGCGCCAGCGGCGCAGCAGCAGGATCGCCGGGGCTACGGTCAGCAAGCGCGAAAGCAGGATCGCCACTGCCAGCAAACTGGCCGCAAATACGTGCAGCCAATTGAACGGCAACAGCAGCAGTTCCATGCCGATCAGTGCAAACAGCAAGGCGTTGAGCATGTCGTCGAGCAACTCCCAGAAACCATCCAGGTAGCGCCGGGTCATGTCGTTCATCGCCAGCTTGCGCCCCAGGTTGCCGATGATCAGCCCGGCCACCACCATCGCAATCGGTGCAGAGACGTGCAGCTCGGTGGCCATGGCCGAGCCGCCGATCACCAGGGCGAGGGTCAGCATGACTTCGATCTGGTGCTGTTCGATGCTCTTGATCATCAGGTACACCAGGTAGCCGATGAGCCCGCCGAACACCACGCCACCAACGGCTTCGTGGACGAACAGCATGGCTGTGGCGCCCACGGTAGGCGTCTCGCCCAATTGCGCGATGCCCAGCAGGACGGTAAAGACCACCACCGCTGTGCCGTCGTTGAACAGTGACTCGCCGACGATGGTGGTTTTAAGCGGTTTCGACGCATTGGCAGTACGCAGCACACCCAACACCGCAATCGGGTCGGTGGGTGAGATCAGCGCGCCGAACAGCAAGCAGTAGAGGAAACTCACGTGCCAGCCGAACAGGGCAAAGATGTAGTACGCCAGGCTGCCGATCACTACCGTGGCAATCAGCACGCCGAAGGTCGCCAGCAGGCCGATGGGCCAGCGGTAGCTGCGCAGGTCGCTGAGGTTGACATGCAAGGCACCGGCGAACAGCAGGAACGACAGCATCCAGTTCATCAGCAGGTCGCCGAAGTCGATCTGGCCTATCAGTTGCTGGATGCGTTCCTCCAGGCCGGGGTAGCCGAGCACGCTCAGGCCTTGCAGGATCAGGGAAAACAGCAGGGCCGTGACCATGACGCCGATGGTGGGCGGCAGGCCGATAAAGCGGAAGTTCACGTAGGTGAGCAGGGTGGTGAGGCAAATGAAGGCGGCGACAAGTTCAAGCATCCGGGGTCCTTGGAGGGGGGGGAAGATCAGTGATGAGTGGGGGGATGGACCGCAGCAACTGCATGAGGTTGCACCGCGCACGATAGAACCTTTTGGTGCGAGGCGGCTCTTAGCGGGTAAGTGCGGTTTGGTATGTTTAGTGCTAAAACTCTAATCGCTGTTTAAAACGACAAAAGGAATGAGTGATGACGGTCGCTTTCTGGTGTGTGTTGATCGCAATTTTTCTGCCTTACCTGTGTACGGGTGTGGCCAAGTTCAGCCAGGGCAAGTTCGGGCCTCGGCAGAACCACGACCCGCGTGCTTTTCTGGACACCCTGCAAGGGGTTGCCAAGCGTGCCCACAGTGCGCAACTCAACGGCTTTGAAGTCACCCCGGCATTTGCGGCGGCGGTGATTATCGCGCATTTGGCCGGTACGGCCGAGCTGGTGACCATCAATGTGTTGGCCGTGCTGTTTATCACCAGCCGCCTGCTGTACATCATTTGCTATCTGGCCGACTGGGCGATACTGCGCTCGGTGGTGTGGTCTGTGGGCATGGCGTTGATTGCGAGTTTCTTCTTTGTCTCGATCTGACCTGTGACGCAGGTCCACTTGTGGGAAGGGGCTTGCCCCCTCCCACATTTGACTTAGAGGGTCTCCGGAACCTGTGGCAACGCTGCGCCCTTGGGCCACAGCATCCAGATTTGCCCTTGCTGCTTCATATTCCCGGCCAGTTCACCTGCCGCATCGCCGGTGCCCCAGAACAAGTCCGCACGCACTTCGCCGGTGATTGCACCACCCGTATCCTGTGCCGCAACCGGACGTGCCAACGGCGTGCCGTCAGGCTTGGTGGTCGACAACCACAACAAACTGCCCAGCGGAATCACCTTGCGATCCACCGCCACGCTGTAGCCGGCGGTCAACGGCACATTCAGCGAACCGCGTGGGCCTTCGTTGCTGTCGGGGCGGGCGCTGAAGAATACGTAGCTGGGGTTGCTCGCCAGCAACTCCGGGATTCGCTCCGGGTGCGCCTTGGCCCAGGCACTGATGGCGCCCATGGTCACGTCTTCTTTCTTCAGCTCGCCTTGCTCCACCAGCCAGCGGCCGATAGGGCGGTAGGGGTAGCCGTTCTGGTCGCCGTAACCGACGCGCAGTTGACGCCCGTCTTTGAGTTGAATGCGCCCCGAGCCCTGAATCTGCAGGAATTGCAGGTCCATCGGCTGGGTCAACCAGGCAATCGGCTTGGCGCTGGAGCCTTGGCCGTTGATGGCGCTGGCATCGTCATAAGGCTTTAGCACGCGGCCTTCCAGGCGACCGCGCAGACGCTTGCCCTTGAGTTCCGGGTAGATGCTTTCCAGGTTGACGATGATCAGGTCATCCGGCACGCCATACACCGGCACATGGGCGGCGGCGGTCTTGGTCAGGCTGCCGGGGTAGACCGGTTCGTAGTAGCCGGTGATCAAGCCGTTTGGGGTGTTATCAGCCGAGCGCAGCCCGAACACATCCAGGCGCTCCTTGAGAAAACCGCGCACCGCTACGGCATTGCCCGGCACGCTGGCTGCCGCCGCGCAGGTCGCGCCCCATACCGGGTCGGCCTTGAGGCGTTGGCAAGCGCTGCGCCAGGATTCAAAGCCGGCCAGCAGGTCGCTGTCGGATACCGTCGGCAGCGCTTCCCAGGGGGCGCTGACGTAAGTGGCAACGGCATGGGGTTTGGCTGCTTCATCTTTAGCTGTGTCTTTACCGGTGTCCTTGCCTGCGTCGCAGCCGGCCAGCAGCGCAATCATCGGCAGAGCCCACGCCAGACGGCGGCTCCAGGGTTTCAACATGAGACTCATACACGTATTTCCTGAAACGATTGCCCGCGCCTTGGCGCCTTGGGCAACCCTTGTTATTAATAGGGCTATTGGTCTTTGCGGGCGGGGCGAGGATACTGGCCGCCGTTTCCCGTGACCCTGAGCCACCATGACTTTTAAAAAAATGACGGTTGTACTGTTGGCCTGCCTGGCAGTGTCTGCCTGCGGTGGCGTCGATCCGAATTCGCCCCTTGGCCAGCGCAAGGCGATCTTCAAGCAGATGCTCAAGACCGGTGAAGACCTGGGCGGCATGTTGCGTGGACGCATTCCGTTCGACGGCGCGAAATTCGCCGAAGGCGCGGTCAAGCTCGATGCGTTGTCCCATGAACCATGGAAGCATTTTCCGAGCGTGCGCGAGCAAGATCACACCAGCGCCAAGGATGACGTGTGGCAAAAACAGGCGCAATTCCAGCAATTGGCTCGCGACCTGGAAGCGGCCACCGGCGAGTTGGTGATCGCCAGCCAGGTGCAGCCCTACAAGGCCAGTAACCTTTCGCCTGCCGTACAGAAAGTCGAAGACGCCTGCAGTGCCTGCCATAAACAGTTTCGTGACCACTGACCGGTTTTACTGGTCGAGTTCTTCCACGGCGTCCTGCAGTTCCTTGCGGGACTCGGCGAGTTTGTCCTTACGTTTGTTGATCTTCTCCGAGTCGCCTTTTTTCATCGCCTTGTCGAGGTCGGCCTGACGGCGGCTGACCTCGTGCTTGGCGTCGAGCACTTTGTTTTCCCGCTCCTTTCTCAACGAGGCGTCGGTGCAGTTGGCGGTGACTTCGCTCAAGGCTTTTTCCAGGCCGGCCTGTTGGGCGCTGTTGCCGTGGGCCTTGGCTTGTTCGATCTGGGTGCTGATGGCTTGGCGCTTGGCGGCGCAGCCGGTGAGTTGGGGGGCTTCTTCAGCGGCCAGCAGTGGCGTGGCCATGAAGCTTGCGACGGTCAGCAGGGCAAAAGGGGCGAGGAATTTCATGTGGAGCTCCAGGGTCGCAAAGTGCAGGGTGAATTCTGCGGTGGTTTAAGGGTGGCTGGGCGGGGTTTAAAACCCGTCTATTCCTGCCACGCGTAATGTTTCAGCCAAAGCCAGTACTTGTGGATCGCGGAAAAAAGCGCTCAGTTGCGCTGCACGCCCCGGACCTATGCCATCGATGGCCAACCAGGCCTGGGTATCTCTGGCGACCAGCGTCTGCCAGTTGCCCTCCAGATTGCTGCGGGCCGCAGGCGGCACACCCAAGGCTTTGAGCCATTGTGCAAAGGGTCGTTGCCGAGCGCTGTGAAGGCTGTCGAGCAGTCGTGCGCGGCTGCGCTCACCCAAGCCATCAATGTTAGCAAGCTCTGTCGTATCCAGGGTTAACCAATCGAGAAAGCCTGCGATTAGACCGGCCTGGATCAATATGTTCCATGTCTCGCGACCCATGTGCGGCAACGCCAGGCCCTGGTTGCCGCTCAGCCAGGTCAGGCGTGCGAGCAGCTGTTCTTCGCAGCCTGGGTCCAGTTGCCAGCAACTCAGGGCGTGAAAGTCCTGCGGGACGGGGACAGGAAGGTCGATCCGTTTGGTATTGCGCAGGATCACCTGGTCCAGTCGCGGGATCACTTGGCCTGCCAGGCTGATGGACACCTGGTCGCCAGGGCGAATATCCAGCGCCTGCCAGCGTTTCAGCGAGCCGGCGCTGACCCGGCTGATCTGTCGGTCGTCCAGCCGCACTGGCTCCAGTTCCAGAATCGGCGTTATGCGCCCCGTGCGGCCGATCTTGAACTGCACCTTGCGGACCAGGGCCAACGCCCTGGAAGCGGGGTACTTCCAGGCGACAGCCCAGTAGGGTGCGCTGACTTGCCAGCGCTTGGCGGGCACCTGTGATGCCTGATGCAGTACCACCCCGTCGCTGGCGAAGGGCAGTGTGTGGTTGTACCAATAGGTGCGCCAGTGCGCGGCTTCGGTGATTGTCCGGGCGGGTTGGCTATAGCGCTGGCTGTCGGTGAAACCCCAGTGTGCCAGGATGGCCAGGCGTTCGGTAAAAACGGCCGGGCCGTCCGGCCAGGCCCAGACAAACAGGCCGATACCGGCGGCGTCGGCGTTACTCAGCTGTCGGCGGTTCATCAGGCCGGCCACCTTGCTGCGGGCATTGAGCCCGCCCAGGGCTGATTGCACGTGGTCGTCGAGGCGCCAATACAGCTCGCCTTGCAGCACCACATCGATGGGCTCCGGCAGTTGCTGGACAATGCCGGGGATCCTGCGGGCGGAGGCTGACCAGTCCTGGCCGAGAGTGCCATCGCCGCGGCTGATCACCTGCTTCAAGCGGCCCTGACGGTACACCAGCGTCACTGCAACGCCGTCGACCTTGGGTTGGATCCACACGTCGTGTCGGGTGTCCAGCCAGGCGCCGACGGCCTGTTCATCCAGGAGTTTTTCCAGGCCGGTATGCACGACCGGATGTGGCAAGGTGCCCCGAGCGCTAGCCAGTGGGTTATCAGGTTTCGAGGGGGTTGGAGTGACGCACTGGCGCCAATGGGTCAGGCGCTGGCGTGCTTGGTCGTAGAGCTCATCATGGACGGGGGATTGGCCGAGGCGGTGGTAGCTGTCATCCCACAGGCGGACCTGTTCGGCCAGGGTGTCGACCTGTGTCCTGGCCTCGTCGGGGCAGTCTTCGGCCGATGCCAATAAGGGGAACGTGCTGAGTAACAGGGCAACCAATAAACGCATCATGAGCATCCTTGCTCGGAAAGGGTGCCCAGCCTAAATGAACCTCACGGCCACAAAAAAGCCCCGACAGTGCGGGGCTTTTTACCGGGTGTTTCTACTTACTTGAACAGACCGCCCAAGGCTTTCACGGCATCCGGCTTATCAGCCTTGGCCTCTTGGGTTTGCTGCTTGGCGTCGGCTTTGGCCTGGGCTTCCGAAAGTTTGTCACAACCTTTGTTGATCTGGTCTTGCGCCGCTTTGAAGGCCTTCACTTTCAAGGTGTCTTTGCTGGCTTCGGCCGCATCGATCTTGGTTTGCAGGTCTGCGGCTTGTTTTTGGCAGTCGCCGGAGTTGCCGCCGCCCAGCTGGGAGGTCAGGGCGCCACTCAGTGCGCTCAGGTCAGCGGCGTGGGCCGGCAGGGCGAACAGGCTGAGCAGAAGGGCAGCAGGGGCGAGCGTGGAGATGCGCATGAAAAACCTCAATGTTCGATTGCCTGTGCACGTGTCTATCCCGGGCTGGCGCAGGTCAATATCCAGATAAGGTTAGAGGGCCCGAGAGGGCGCGGATTCTAGAGGGCCGTCATTGGGCCTGCAAGGTTTGGATCCAAAAAATGTGAAAGGGGTCGCGCAGGCCATAAAAAGCCCCGCCGGGCGAACCCGGCAGGGCTTTTGGGTGCAGCGCGTGCTTACAGGCCGGCGGCGGTGCGCAGGTCGTTGGCGCGGTCGGTTTTTTCCCAGGTGAACGTGGTGAAGGTGTCGTCGCCGACAGTCTTTTGCGCAGGGGTACGACCGAAGTGGCCGTAGGCTGCGGTTTCCTGGTACATCGGGTGCAGCAGGTCGAGCATGGTGGTGATCGCGTACGGGCGCAGGTCGAAGATCTCACGCACCAACTTGACGATCTTGTCGTCGCTGATCTTGCCGGTGCCGAAGGTATTCAGCGAGATCGACGTAGGCTGGGCCACACCAATGGCGTAGGACACCTGAATTTCGCAGCGCTCGGCCAGGCCAGCCGCAACGATGTTCTTGGCCACGTAACGACCGGCGTAGGCGGCCGAACGGTCAACCTTGGACGGATCTTTACCGGAGAACGCGCCGCCGCCGTGACGCGCCATGCCGCCGTAGCTGTCGACGATGATCTTGCGACCGGTCAGGCCGCAGTCGCCCACCGGGCCACCGATGATGAACTGGCCAGTCGGGTTGATGTGGAACTGGGTGTCTTTGCTCAGCAGTTCGGCCGGCAGTACGTGCTTGACGATCAGCTCCATCACGCCTTCACGCAGGTCGGCGTAGGACACGTCAGGGTTGTGCTGGGTCGACAGCACGACAGCGTCGATACCCACCACCTTGCCGCCTTCGTAGCGGCAGGTCACCTGGGACTTGGCGTCCGGGCGCAGCCAAGGCAGCAGGCCGGATTTACGCGCGTCGGCCTGACGTTGCACAAGCTGGTGCGAGAAGGTGATCGGTGCTGGCATCAGCACTTCAGTTTCGTTGCTGGCGTAGCCGAACATCAGGCCTTGGTCACCGGCACCCTGGTCTTCTGGCTTGGCACGGTCGACACCTTGGTTGATGTCCGGGGACTGCTTGCCGATGATGTTCATCACACCGCAGGTCGCGCCGTCGAAGCCGACGTCGGAGCTGGTGTAGCCGATCTCGGTGATCACGTCACGGACGATCTGCTCCAGGTCAACCCAGGCGGTGGTGGTCACTTCGCCGGCGATGATCGCTACACCGGTTTTCACCAGAGTCTCGCACGCCACGCGGGCGAACTTGTCTTCAGCAATGATGGCGTCCAGCACCGCATCAGAAATCTGGTCGGCGATTTTGTCCGGATGCCCTTCAGACACGGACTCGGAGGTGAAAAGGGAGTATTCGCTCATCTCGATGTTTTCCTGATATTACCGATGGTGAGTGTCGCCAGCCGGTCGCTGAAAATGGCGAACCTGGATCTGGAAACCATTACGTAAGCCTACATAGAGGCTTTCCCCGGGAACGAGCCCCGCAGCGGTGGCCCAACGGGCCAGATCGTCCTGTTCAAAACCCAACCAGAGATCACCGCAGGCCTCCCTGGCCCAATTCTGGTTGTGGCTGCATAAATCCGTAACCAACAGGCTACCGCCGGGGTGCAGCAACCCGGCCATTTGCTTTAATGCGTCGGCGGGAGCGGCGAAATGGTGCAAGACCATGTTCAGCACCACGCAGTCGGCCTTGATCAGCGTGCCGCTCAAGGCGTCAGCCAGTTGCAGGGTCACATTGCCCAGCGATTCACGCTCGCACAGCTGTCGCGCCAGTTCGAGCATCGCCGGGCTGTTGTCCAGCGCGGTCACCTGATGAAAGCGGCGCGCCAACTCCGGCAGAAAACCGCCATCTCCAGGCCCGACTTCCAATGCCGTCGCCTCATCACTGAAGCTCAGCTTGTCCAATAGCGCCAGCACGCTGTCGCGGTACTGCGGCAGGCCGGCGATCAGGTCTTGCTGCGCACGAAACTTCTCGGCCACCCGTGCGAAAAAATCCTGACTCGCCGCTGCGCGTTGCCCGTGGACCTGGCCGATGCGCGACTGTACGTCGGTTGGCAGGCTCAGGTTGTCCACTTCTTCGAGCAGGGCGGCGTGCAGCTTGCCGCCGAGCAGGTCGGTGTGGGGCAGGGCGCGGCGGTAAAAAATTGCATTGCCTTCGCGGCGCGTGGCTACCAGGTCGGCCTGGGACAGCACCTTCAAATGGTGGCTCATGCCGGACTGGCCGATGGCGAAGATCTGCGCCAGTTCCAGTACGCCGAAGGAGTCGTTGGTCAGCGCACGCAAGACGTTCAGGCGCAACGGGTCCCCAGCGGCCTTGCACAAGGCTGCCAGTTCATCGCCGTCGTCGGGACGCAGTGAGGGCACGGGTAGGTTCATAAGGCCAGCAGTCTAGTGACGGGTGCATATCCTCGCAAGGCCAATATCAAAAAGTTTTGATATTGATCGATAAGTGGCGGTTATAAGCCGCCGCTATAACCGTTAGACGAACAAGTTGCCGATTTCTGCAGGCGATTGCCGGCAACGCACAGGAAAAACAGCCTCAAGTGACTATCTGTCATTGCCCGCAGGCGGTGGCTGAGGGAAAATGCCGGTCCTTTTTTGCGTTTCTTTTTATTCACTCTTTATTCAAATCCTCAGGAGAACAGCGATGCCCAGCCGTCGTGAGCGTGCCAACGCCATTCGTGCCCTCAGCATGGATGCCGTGCAAAAAGCCAACAGCGGCCATCCCGGTGCCCCGATGGGCATGGCGGATATCGCCGAGGTACTTTGGCGTGACTACCTGAAACACAACCCGAGCAACCCGTCGTTCGCCGACCGTGACCGCTTCGTGCTGTCCAACGGCCACGGCTCGATGCTGATCTACTCGCTGCTGCACCTGACCGGCTACGACGTCACCATTGATGACCTCAAGAGCTTCCGCCAGCTGCACAGCCGCACACCGGGCCACCCGGAATTCGGCTACACCCCAGGCGTCGAGACCACCACCGGTCCCCTGGGCCAAGGCCTGGCCAACGCTGTTGGCTTCGCGCTGGCTGAAAAAGTTCTGGGCGCGCAGTTCAACCGTCCTGGCCACGACATCGTTGATCACCACACCTACGTGTTCCTGGGTGATGGCTGCATGATGGAAGGCATTTCCCACGAAGTCGCTTCCCTGGCCGGTACCCTGGGCCTGGGCAAGCTGATCGCCTTCTACGATGACAACGGCATTTCCATCGACGGCGAAGTCGAAGGCTGGTTCACCGATGACACGCCAAAGCGTTTCGAAGCCTACAACTGGCAGGTGATCCGCAACGTCGACGGCCACGATCCTGAAGAAATCAAGACCGCCATCGACACCGCTCGCAAGAGCGCGCAACCAACCCTGATCTGCTGCAAGACCACTATCGGTTTCGGTTCGCCGAACAAGCAAGGCAAGGAAGACTGCCACGGCGCCCCACTGGGTGACGCGGAAATCGCCCTGACCCGTGAAGCGCTGAAGTGGAACCACGGCCCGTTCGAAATCCCGGCTGACATCTACGCCGAGTGGAGCGCCAAGGAAAAAGGCCTGGCGACCGAAGCCGAGTGGGACCAGCGTTTTGCTGCCTACTCCGCCGAATTCCCAGAGCTGGCCAATGAGCTGGTACGCCGCCTCGCCGGTGACCTGCCTGCCGACTTCTCGGAAAAAGCCTCGGCCTACATCGCCGAAGTCGCGGCCAAGGGCGAGACCATTGCCAGCCGTAAAGCTAGCCAGAACACCCTGAATGCCTTCGGCCCGCTGCTGCCTGAGTTCCTTGGCGGTTCGGCCGACCTGGCCGGTTCCAACCTGACCCTGTGGAAAGGTTGCAAAGGTGTCTCGGCCGAAGACGCCAGCGGTAACTACATGTACTACGGCGTGCGCGAGTTCGGCATGAGCGCCATCATGAACGGCGTGTCCCTGCACGGCGGCCTGGTGCCGTACGGCGCGACCTTCCTGATGTTCATGGAATACGCACGTAACGCAGTACGTATGGCCGCGCTGATGAAGAAGCGTGTGATCCATGTCTACACCCACGACTCCATTGGCTTGGGCGAAGACGGCCCGACGCACCAGCCGGTCGAGCAACTGACCAGCCTGCGTACCACGCCGAACCTGGATTGCTGGCGTCCAGCCGACGCGGTGGAATCCGCTGTGGCCTGGAAGCACGCCATCGAGCGTAAGGACGGCCCGTCGGCGCTGATCTTCTCGCGTCAGAACCTGCAACACCAAGTGCGTACCGACGCACAGATCGCCGACATCGCGCGTGGCGGCTACGTGCTCAAGGACTGCATCGGCGAGCCGGAGCTGATCCTGATCTCCACCGGTTCCGAAGTCGGCCTGACCGTTCAGGCCTACGACAAGCTGACTGCCCAGGGCCGTAACGTGCGCGTTGTGTCCATGCCGTGCACCAGCGTGTTCGAAGCCCAGGATGCTGGCTACAAGCAATCGGTCCTGCCGTTGCAGGTCAGCGCGCGTATTGCCATCGAAGCGGCTCACGCCGACTACTGGTACAAGTACGTGGGCCTGGAAGGCCGCGTCATCGGCATGACCACCTACGGTGAGTCGGCGCCGGCGCCAGCCTTGTTCGAAGAATTCGGTTTCACCCTGGAAAACATCCTGGGTCAGGCTGAAGAGCTGCTGGAAGACTAAGTCAGTCTGCGTTGTCTGTACTGGCGCTATCGCGGGCAAGCCCGCTCCCACATTTGGATCGCGGTCTAATGTGGGAGCGGGCTTGCCCGCGATGGCGTCAGAACATTCGACACCGAACTAACCTTGATCGAGAACCCCATGCCCCAACCGCGTCCCTACAAAGTTGCACTCAACGGCTACGGCCGCATTGGTCGTTGCGTCTTGCGTGCTCTGTTCGAGCGAGGGGCGGCTGCCGGGTTTGAAATTGTCGCGATCAACGATTTGGCCGACATGGCCAGCATCGAATACCTGACACGCTTTGACTCCACTCACGGCCGCTTCCCTGGTGAAGTGCGGGTTGAAGACGATTGTCTGCATATTAATGGCAACTGCGTGCAGGTCTTGCGCAGTGCCACCCCCGAAGGCATCGACTGGAAAGCATTGGGCGTCGACCTGGTGCTGGAATGTTCCGGTGTCTATAACACCCGCGCCGACGGCCAGCGTTTTCTCGATGCCGGCGCGCCGCGTGTGCTGTTTTCCCAGCCGATGGCCAGCGAGGCGGATGTCGACGCCACTATCGTCTACGGTATCAATCAGGATTGCCTGACCGGCGATGAGCTGCTGGTATCCAACGCTTCCTGCACCACCAACTGCAGCGTGCCGCTGTTGCGCCTGCTGGATCAGGCGATCGGCATCGATTACGTGTCGATCACCACCATCCACTCGGCGATGAACGACCAGCCTGTGATCGACGCCTATCATCATGAAGACCTGCGTCGTACACGCTCGGCGTTCCAGTCAGTGATTCCGGTGTCCACAGGTCTGGCCCGCGGCATCGAGCGCCTGCTGCCGGAACTTGCCGGGCGAATTCAGGCCAAAGCCGTACGGGTGCCGACGGTGAACGTGTCCTGCCTGGACATCACCCTGCAAACCGTCAGCGACACCGATGCGGTGGAGGTCAACCGGATTCTGCGCGACGCCGCCACCCGCGGCCCGCTCAAAGGCTTGCTGGCCTACACCGAGTTGCCCCACGCCAGTTGTGATTTCAACCATGACCCGCATTCGGCGATTGTCGATGCCAGCCAGACCCGCGTTTCCGGCCCCAGGTTGGTGAACATCCTGGCTTGGTTCGACAACGAATGGGGGTTTGCCAACCGTATGCTGGATGTTGCGGAACATTATCTGCACATCGCCTCTAAACAACCTCAACAACAGTAACTCAGGAACTGCGACCCATGACCGTGTTGAAGATGACCGACCTCGATCTGCAAGGTAAGCGCGTACTGATTCGCGAAGACCTCAACGTCCCAGTCAAAGACGGTGTTGTCACCAGCGATGCGCGGATCCGGGCTTCGCTGCCGACCATCAAGCTGGCCCTGGAAAAAGGTGCAGCCGTCATCGTCTGCTCCCACCTGGGTCGTCCGACCGAAGGTGAGTTCTCGGAAGAAAACAGCCTCAAGCCTGTAGCCGATTACCTGAGCAATGCCCTGGGCCGCAACGTGCCACTGGTGACTGACTACCTGGGTGGCGTTGACGTGAAGCCCGGCGACCTCGTGCTGCTGGAAAACGTGCGCTTCAACAAAGGCGAGAAAAAGAACAGCGACGAACTGGCCCAGCAATATGCGGCCCTGTGCGACGTGTTTGTAATGGACGCGTTCGGTACCGCCCACCGTGCTGAAGGTTCGACCCACGGCGTGGCCAAGTTCGCCAAGGTCGCCGCTGCTGGGCCGCTGCTGGCTGCTGAACTGGATGCACTGGGCAAAGCCCTCGGCGCACCGGCCCAGCCGATGGCTGCCATCGTGGCGGGCTCCAAGGTGTCCACCAAGCTGGACGTGCTCAACAGCCTGAGCCAGATCTGCAACCAATTGATCGTCGGCGGCGGCATTGCCAACACCTTCCTGGCCGCTGCCGGCCACCCGGTGGGCAAGTCGCTGTACGAGCCGGACCTGCTGGACACCGCCCGCGCCATCGCTGCCAAAGTCAGTGTGCCGCTGCCAGTAGACGTAGTGGTAGCCAAGGAATTCGCCGAAAGCGCCGCCGCTACCGTCAAACTCATCGCTGACGTCGCTGAAGACGACATGATCCTGGACATCGGCCCGCAAACTGCAGCCAACTTCGCCGAACTGCTGAAAGCCTCCCAGACCATCCTGTGGAACGGCCCGGTTGGCGTGTTCGAATTCGACCAGTTCGGCAACGGCACCAAAGTGCTGGCCAACGCCATCGCTGAAAGCTCGGCCTTCTCCATTGCCGGCGGTGGCGACACTCTGGCGGCCATCGATAAATATGGCGTGGCTGACCGTATCTCCTACATTTCTACCGGTGGCGGCGCATTCCTTGAATTCGTCGAAGGCAAAGTCCTGCCTGCCGTTGAAGTGCTGGAAACCCGAGCCAAAGGTTAAGGCCCGTGATCAGGAAAAGGAGCATTCCCATGATCAAGTCGTTGGCACTGGTGATCGCAGCGGGCCTTTTGGCCGGCTGCGGCAGCACGCCAAGCGCGGCGCAGCAGGCTGGAAAGCCGGCATCGCAGCAGAAAACGAGCTGCTACCAGGCGGACTGGCAAGCCGAGACCATGCCGGTGATCAACAAGCGCATCGGCAATGAGCGGCTGGAGAAATACGACTCCGCGCCCAACGGTCAGGAACAGGGTTGCCCTTGACGGGTCTGATCAACTAACCGACAGCATCGGCGGCCTTTGGCGCCGCTGCGAGGATTGGCAATGAAAGGCGTTTTCGCCCTGGCAGCCCTGGCCCTACTGGCCGGTTGCAGCAGCATGAACATGTTCAACAAGGCAGAACCTGCCGACAAGTGGACCACCTGGACCTGCGACAGCAAGGCCGAGGTCAACTGGCGCTTTGCCAATGCGGCCAAATCCGAGGTGGATGTACGCCTCGGTGGTTCCGACCAGGTTTACCGCCTTAAACAGGATGTTGCGGCTTCTGGCGTGCTGTACAGCAACGACCAATTGGCGTTTCACACGAAAGGTGAGGAAGGCCTGGTTTACTGGGTGGCTACCGACGATTTGATCGGGCGCGGCTGCAAAGCCCAATAAGCCTGACAGCAATAACGATTCAGCAGGCCAGGCATGCAAAACCTGACCGGCAATAACTTGAATAGCAGCCGCCGCTACGGCAGGCTTGCACGATTAACGACCCTCGACCGGGAGAGACAACACAATGGCACTTATCAGCATGCGTCAAATGCTGGACCACGCAGCCGAGTTCGGCTACGGCGTCCCAGCCTTTAACGTCAACAACCTTGAGCAGATGCGCGCCATCATGGAAGCCGCTGACAAGACCGACTCCCCAGTGATCGTCCAGGCGTCGGCTGGTGCGCGCAAATACGCCGGCGCCCCGTTCCTGCGTCACCTGATCCTGGCAGCCATCGAAGAATTCCCGCACATCCCGGTGTGCATGCACCAGGACCACGGCACCAGCCCTGACGTGTGCCAGCGCTCCATCCAACTGGGCTTCAGCTCGGTAATGATGGACGGCTCCCTCGGCGAAGACGGCAAGACCCCGACCGACTACGAATACAACGTGCGCGTGACCCAACAAACCGTGGCCCTGGCTCACGCCTGCGGCGTCTCGGTTGAAGGCGAGCTGGGTTGCCTGGGTTCGCTTGAAACCGGCATGGCCGGCGAAGAAGACGGCATCGGCGCCGAAGGCGTGCTGGATCACAGCCAGATGCTGACCGACCCGGAAGAAGCCGCCGACTTCGTCAAGAAGACCCAGGTCGACGCCCTGGCCATCGCCATCGGCACCAGCCACGGCGCTTACAAGTTCACCAAGCCGCCTACCGGCGACGTGCTGGCCATCGACCGTATCAAGGAAATCCACAAGCGCATCCCCAACACCCACCTGGTGATGCACGGTTCTTCCTCGGTCCCGCAAGAGTGGCTGGCGATCATCAACCAGTACGGCGGCGACATCAAAGAAACCTACGGCGTACCAGTTGAAGAAATCGTCGAAGGCATCAAGCACGGCGTGCGCAAGGTCAACATCGACACCGACCTGCGCCTGGCGTCCACCGGCGCAATGCGTCGCCTGATGGCCACCAACCCGAGCGAATTCGACCCACGTAAATTCTTCGGCGCCACCGTGACCGCGATGCGTGATGTGTGTATCGCACGCTACGAAGCGTTTGGTACTGCGGGTAATGCTTCGAAGATCAAGCCGGTATCGTTGGAAGCGATGTATCAGCGGTATTTGAAAGGTGAGTTGAACGCTAAGGTGAACTAAGCCTCAAGCGTCTAACAAAGAAGCCCGCAGCGATGCGGGCTTTTTTTGTCTGGGATTTGATCAGCTTGCAGGTGTTGAATAGAAACCCCGATGTTCAATCACCCGAAACACATCGCTCACGTCCTGCACCGGAATGCGTGCGGTATTGGCCACGTTATTCAAGTCGCGCTGGGCTGCGCAGCAGCCCCAACTTGGTCACCGCAGAATGCCAGAATCACTTGAGGTGAAGGTTTTGGGGCTGCTTCGCAGCCCAGCGCGGGACAAGCCCGCTCACCACAGAGTTAGGTGTCAGCCTTTAAGCATAACTATGCCGTTATCTCGGGCAAGCCCGGCTCCCACAGGAATCGCGGTGTGTTTAACAAGGTAGCTTCACCGAGGAATCGTCCTCGGCACCACCGGACACTTCACTCGTGATCTATATCCAACTTCGCAAACGTCACCTTCGCCCCTTCCTTGCTGTCCCCACTGTTGTCCTGCACATACGCGCCCGCCTTGAAATACAGCGGCTTGGCCGCCCAGGCCGCGCCGATGCGCTCGTTCCATTCACTGTCGGCGGCGTACACGCTGAGTAGCCCAGCCTTGTTGAGGTTGATCACGTAAGTGAAGCTTTTCTCCAGCGGCACATTGGACGCGACGATGATTACGCGGCTTTCATCTTCATCCGGGCGCATGCGCACTTTGGCGACGATGTTGCCGGTCTGGGTCTTTTCCTTGAACTGGTATTCGAGCTTGATCAGTGGTTTTTGGCTGTCATAGGCGTGGATCTGGCCAATGACGATCTTGCCGCTGGAGGGCACCTGGTTCACGGCCAGGGTGGCGCGCAGGAAGTTGTCGGCGTCGGGGTAGGTCCAGTTGCGCAGGCGGCCGTCGGCGTAGGTTTCGCGCAATTCACTGCGCGGGTAGATGGCGTTTTCGGTGCGGGTGCCGGTGACGGGGGTCCAGAATTGCACGTTGCTGCCTTCGGCCTGGAAATACTGGTCGTTGAAGCCGCTGAGCAGCTTTGGCGTGTCGATAGTCGCGGGGGGCGAGCCGACCGGAATGCTCAGGTTCCACGTGGAGAGGTCGATCATGGCGTTGGCCTTTTACAGGGGGTGACGGCTTTGGCCCGGGGGCCTGACAGGTTCTTTATAGGCGGTGGCCGTCCAGTTGTTAAACATTTGCTGGCAATTTATTGACGCCATAGGAATGCCAAAAAGCCATGTTTCCCATGAACCGTGGGCTGTAGAGGTTGACCGTTAGTCGGCTGACTGAACTTTGGCGCAATGATGGCATCCACGTCACTTCTGATTTTCAGGATCCGGGGCTAGAGTGAGGCCTTGATGTTTGTCCGGGTTTTCTGTCAGAAATGACCGGATTAGACCTAAGGAAGAGTCCCAGCATGGAATGCGCTCCACATCACGGCGATGGCAGTTCGGTTCTTCTGGTGGTCGATGACTACCCGGAAAACCTGATCAGCATGCGTGCGCTTTTGCAACGCGATGACTGGCAGGTGATCACCGCCGCATCCGGGATGGAAGCCCTGGAGTTGTTGCTGCTACATGAAGTCGATTTGGTGTTGCTGGATGTGATGATGCCCGGCATGGACGGCTTCGAAGTCGCGCGGTTGATGCGCGGCAGCCAGCGCACGCGCATGACCCCGATCATCTTTCTGAGTGCCAACGCCCAGTCGCCCGCCGCCGTGCTGGAAGGCTATGCCAGTGGTGCCATCGACTATCTGTTCAAACCCTTCGACCCGCATATCCTCAAGCCCAAGGTCCAGGCGTTGCTGGAGCATCAGCGCAATCGCCGGGCGTTGCAGCGCCTGAGCCATGACCTGGAGTCCGCGCGGGCCTTTAATGCGTCGGTGCTGGATAACGCCGCCGAGGGCATTCTGGTGGTGAGTGAGGAGGGCGTGATCGAATACGCCAACCCGGCGATTTCGCGGCTGCTCAACGCCACGATCCAGGAGTTGCAAGATCAGGACTTCCTGAGTTTCCTGCAAAAACCCCATGTGCCCGCCTGGCTGGACTCGCAGATGTACGCCGGTTATCGCAAGGGCGAAACCTGGCGTCTGCACGATGCGCTGCTGCGCACCCGTCGTGGCCAGCAGGTGCCGGTGGCACTGTCCTGCGCGCCGTTGCCCGCCGAGCAGAAGGCCATGGTGGTGACGGTGCTGGACATGTCCGAGGTCCGCCACTTGCATCAGCAGTTGGAATTCCAGGCCGTCACCGACCCACTGACCGGGCTGCTGAACCGGCGCGGCTTCCATCAGGCAGTGGAAAACACACTGTTGCGCAGCGAGCGCACGGAGCAGTCCCTGGTGTTGCTGTACCTGGACCTCGACGGTTTCAAGCGGGTCAACGATTCCCTGGGCCATGACGCCGGTGATCGGGTGCTGCGCTGGGTCTCGGAGCAATTGCAGGGCTGCCTGCGCTCCTACGACATTATCGGCCGCATGGGCGGGGATGAATTTACCGCGCTGCTGGAATTGGAATTCCCGGAGCAGGCGGCAAAGATTTCGGAGAAGCTGATCGAGCGCGTCTCGGTGTGCCAGCAGGTCGACGGTCTGGATGTGATGCTCGGCGTGAGCATCGGCATTGCGACCTACCCGGATTGCGGCTCGGATCTGAATGGTTTGCTGCGTGCGGCCGACATCGCCATGTACGAAGCCAAGCGCGCAGGCCGTCAGCAATATCGTTATTACGACCAGGAAATGAACGGCCGTGCGCGCTCGCGGCTGATGCTCGAAGACAGTGTGCGCACGGCGATCCAAAACAGGGAGTTCACCCTGGTCTATCAGCCCCAGGTTTCCCTGGCGGATGGACGCTTGCGCGGCGTCGAGGCGTTGTTGCGCTGGCAGCACCCCAGCGTCGGCGACGTGCCGCCAGGGCTGTTTTTACCGTTGCTGGAAGAGGCGCGGCTGATCAGCCAACTGAGCGCGTGGATTTATCAGCAGGTCGCTGCCCAGCGTCAGATGTGGCAAAGCGCCTTCGATGACGAGTTGGTATTGAGCGTGAGTCTGAGCAGCAGCCAGTTCAACATGCCCAACCTGGCGAACCAGTTGCAGCAGATGATGGAGCGGTATGGGCTGCAGACGCACCAGTTGGAGGTGGAAATCGGCGAAGACTGCCTGATGAGTAACCTGGAAGAGGCCGCCAAACAGCTCAAATTGCTGCGCCGCATCGGCGTACGCATTGCGCTGGATGACTTCGGCGCGGGGCAGTGCTCCTTGTCGCATCTGCGTGACTTGGCGTTCGACACCCTCAAACTTGACCCGCAATTGGTTGCGCGCCTGCCGGGTTCGGTGAGGGACACGGCGATGGCGCGCAGCATTATCGAGCTGTGTGGGCATTTTGATGTGGTCGTGGTGGCCGAAGGCGTGGAAACCCAGGAACAAGCTCAGTGGCTCAAGGCCCATGGCTGCCCGTTTATCCAAGGGCCGTGGGCGGCACAACCGCTGATGGCCGATGAAGTGCTCGACTGGTCTCGCGCCCGCATGCGCTGAATTCGCTACACTGGCGCCCATTCGAACCCTGTTGCAGACCTCCATGACCGCGCTGAAATACCTCCAGGCCTATCCCGCCGCCCTCCAGGAGCAGGTACGCCAACTGATCGCCAAGGACCAGTTGGGTGCCTACCTGGAGCAGCGCTACCCCGAGCGCCACGCGGTGCAGAGCGACAAAGCCCTGTACGCCTACGCGCTGGCCTTGAAGCAGGAACACCTGCGCAACGCGCCGGCCATCGACAAGGTGCTGTTTGATAATCGCCTGGACCTGACCCACCGCGCCCTCGGCCTGCACACCACGATTTCGCGGGTGCAGGGTGGCAACCTCAAGTCCAAGAAAGAGATCCGCATTGCTGCGTTGTTCAAGGACGCCGCGCCGGAATTTCTGCGCATGATCGTGGTGCACGAACTGGCACACTTCAAGGAATCGGACCACAACAAGGCGTTCTACAAACTCTGCGACTACATGATGCCGGGTTACCACCAGGTGGAATTCGACCTGCGGGTGTACCTCACGTATCGCGACCTGCAGGGCAAACCCTGACCGCACAAGGCGACTGACCATGGATGTGAGCAAGACCAAAAGCAGCTTCTACCGCCGCCTGTACGTGGCGTACCTGATCGACAGTGGGCTGGCCAGCAGTGTGCCGGCGCTGACCGACGCCACCGGCATGCCTCGGCGCACGGCGCAGGACACGATTGCGGCATTGGCTGACCTGGATATCGTGTGTGAATTCGAGCAAGAGGACGGTGCCCGTAACCATGCCGGGCACTATCGGATTCGTGATTGGGGCGCAATTGATCGGCGCTGGATCGAAGGCAATCTGGCTTCGGTGAAGCAGGTGTTGGGGTATCCCTGAAGGTTTTGCACTGTTTCAGCTGACGCCATCGGGAGCAAGCCCCCTCCCACATGTGGGAGGGGGCTTGCTCCCGATGAGGCCCTCAAGCCCGGCGCATACCTATATGTGGAATATCATCCTCAAGGTATTCCTCACCCGCCACCACAAACCCATACCGCCCGTAATACCCCTGCAGATGCGCCTGGGCTGACAGAAAGATCGGTGTCTCTGGCCAGATCTCGTCAATCTGCTTGAGCGTTTCTTCCATCATCGTGTGCCCCAGCCCGGTCCCCCGCTCCCCCGACGCGACGATCACCCGGCCAACTACCACATCGCCGCCTTGGGACTCTGGATCCAGCAGGCGCAGGTAGGCCACCAGTTCATCGTCTTTCCAGGCCATCAGGTGGTGGGTGTCGCCCGCCAGGTCTTGCCCGTCGATGTCTTGATAAACGCACTTCTGCTCGACAACGAAGACCTCGCCGCGCAGGCGCAGGATGGCGTACAGCTGCTCCTTGCCCAGGTCGGTGTGATGTTTGCAGACCCAATCGACTGTCATGGTGTGTTCTCACGTGAATGTCTGTTCTGGATAGTAAGCGCGGCGCGCGGTGGTGTCTAAATCAACTATTTTTGTGAGTGAAATCAATTTGCCATCATTGAGTGCATGCGCCAGCCGTTTCTTTGTGTAATCTGAGCTAATGTTAGAACCTCAGGCGCAGCCTGAGCTAAGGCCACCGCCTGTCCGCCAAGGATTTTGAGCATGCCGCGATTGTCTCGTGCCGTTGCTTTGATGGGAGTGTTGTTGCTGGCGACGCCTGCATGTGCACAGCGCCTGCGTCTGGTCGCGGATGCCTGGCCGCCCTTTACCGATGCCACGCTGATCAACGGTGGCTTGGCCACCGATATTGTCAGCACGGCCCTGGCCCGCGCCGGCTATGCCAGTGATTTCGAGCAGGTGCCTTGGGCCCGTGCGCTGATGGGCGTGGGTGACGGGCGCTATGACGTGCTGATCAACGCCTGGTACGACGACGCCCGTACGCAATTGGGGCAGTTCTCCGGCGAATACCTGCTCAACCGCGTGCGCTTTATCAAGCGCCGTGATGATCCCATCGAGTATCAGAACCTGCAGCAACTGCACGACTACCCCATCGCCGTGGTGCGCGGTTATGCGTATTCGGCGGCGTTCGATGGCGATGCGCAGTTGCAGAAAGTCCCTGTGCATAACTTTGCCATGGCCGTGCGGATGCTGGCGGCGCAGCGCGTGCGGCTGACGGTGGAGGATGAATATGTGGCGCGCTTTTACCTGTCACGGGAATCGGCGCGGGTGCGCAATTCGGTGGAGTTCCTGCCCCAGCCGCTGAGTGAAAACAGCCTGCATATCCTGGTGAGCCTGAAGAACCCAGAGCATGCGCAGATTGTCGCGAGCTTTGATCGCGAGATTGCCAAGATGAAGGCTGATGGCAGTTATGCGCGGTTGATGAAGGCTCATGGGATGTAGCGGCCTAAGCCGCGCTGGTGTCCTTGATCAAATGCGCCGCCAATGTTCGCAGCGGCCCTAGCTGCCGACAAATCAACGCCAACTGCGTCTGCACCAACCGCTGCCCTTCATCTATCTCGTCCGGCATCTGCTCCAGGTCCGCCGCCAGGGCTTCCTCGGCGTCGCTCTGGATCGCAATGGGCTGCTTGTTGGCCAGTCCTGTCGCGATTTCATCAATGCTCGTCGCGAGTGTTTTGCCCGCGCCGTCGATGAGATGCTCGCGCACTTCGGCCGGCAATTGCGTGTCGCGGTGTGCACCGAGCCCTGACAGGTAACTGAGCAAGGTGTGGGACAACACCAGGAAACGGAACCCCACATCCGCTTCCTTACGGAAATGTCCCGGTTCCATCAGCATATTGGCGAGGGTGGTCGACAGGGCCGCGTCGGCGTTGTGCGCGTTGCGGCGGGCCAGGCGGTAGGCCAGGTCGTCGCTCTTGCCGGCAGCGTATTGCTGCATGATCTGGCGCAGGTAGATGCTGTTGCAGGTCAGGGTGTTGGCCAGCACTTTGTTCAGTCGGCGGCCTTGCCAGTCCGGCAGGAACAGGAACACCGCCAGGCCCGCGATCAAGCTGCCGAGCAAGGTATCGAACAGCCTTGGCAGGAACAGCCCGTAGCCATCCCCCACCTGGTTGAAGCAGAACAGCACCATCAAGGTGATCGCTGCCGTGGCCAGGGTGTAGCGGGTGGTGCGGTTGATAAAGAACACCAGGCCAGCGGCGATGGCGAACATCGACTGCACCAAGGGGTTGGGGAACAGGTCGAACAGCGCCCAGGCCACGGTAAGGCCGATGGCGGTGCCGATGATCCGCTGGCCGAGCTTGCGCCGCGTGGCGCCGTAGTTGGGCTGGCACACAAACAGGGTGGTGAGGATGATCCAGTAACCTTGGGAAGCATGGATGGCGTGCAAGGTGCCGTAGCCGATGGTCAATGCCAGGGACAGGCGCAAGGCGTGGCGGAACAGCAGCGACGTCGGCGTCAGTTGCGTGCGCAGGCGCGTCCACATTTCCCTGAGGTTGCGCGGCGCACGGTCCAGCAGGTTGCTGTCGGTGGCGTCGGCCAGGGCGTCCGGGTTGCTCGCATCGCCCAGCAAACGGTCGAGGGTGGACAAGTTGGCCGCCAGCGCGCGCAACGAGCGCAGCAGGCCGCGCCAGGCCGGGTTGCTCTGGATGCGCAGGTGTTCCAGGGAGGCATTCAGGTCGCTGAGGGCTTCGGCGAAGCTGTCGTCATAGATGAACGGTTGGCGCAGTTGGATCGACTCGGCCAGGGCCTGGCAGGCCTTGCCTTGCTGACGCAGCAGGCGCTGGCAGCGGAACAGCACGTCGCTGTGGAAGAAGGCATCGGCGAGGGCGTTGTAAGGATAGTGGGAGGAACTGGCGCGCTCGTGGATGTCCTGGGCGAGGAAGTACAGCTTGAGGTAGCGGCTGACCTTCGACCCCGGTCGGCCGTTGCCCACGCGGTGCAGGATGATTTCCTTCGCCGCATTCAGCGCGGCCACCACCCGACCATTTTGCTGGGCCAGTTCCAGGCGGCGCGCTTCCACATCCAGCTGGCGGATCGGTTCGAACAGCGACGATTTGAGCTTGAGATAGCGCCCCAACTCGCGGAACAACCGCGCCAGGCTCTGCTGCACCGGCTGGTTGGAAAACAGCGCCTGCCACAGCACCGACAACGCGCCGTACCAGGCCGCACCGGCCACCAGCAGCAATGGCTCATGCCAGAAGTCACTGACGGCGCCGCCACGCTGGTCCACGCCGATCATGGTATAGACCGACAAAATCAAGGTGGCCGAGGCAATCGCCCCATAACGTTCGCCCAAGGCGCCGAGCATGGTCAGGCCGAACGTCGCCAGGGCCAGGGAGATGGCGAAAACCCAGGGATAAGGGAACAGCAACTCCACCGACAGCGCGGCGATGCTGAAACACACCAGCGTCACGGCCAGGGCGTTGAGGCGGCCTTGCCAACTGTCGTCGGTCTCGGCCAGGGCGCTGGCGATAATCCCCAGGAACAGCGGGATCAGCAGCGTCATTTCATCCTGGTACCAGCACAGCGCCATGCTGCCGGTGAGGGCGATGAATACCCGAATGCTGTAGCTGAATTTATCCAGGGCCCACAGGCGCCGCATGGACTGCTTGAACGAGGTCGATGACATGAAGTCGTGAGTCTTCCGGGACGATGCCGTTAAATTGAGCTATCAAGGACGCCACGGCAAGGGTGGTGATCACATCTCAGTGCAATTTATTCCCTGGCACACCTCAAATCAAAATGTGGGAGGGGGCTTGCCCCCGATAGCCGTGTGTCAGCCAGAACATCTTTGACTGATACACCGCCATCGGGGGCAAGCCCCCTCCCACATTTGACCGAGTACATCCTCTAGGCGTACTGCGCAGCAGCGTAACCCGACGCCCACGCCCACTGGAAGTTGAACCCACCCAAGTGCCCGGTCACATCCAGCACTTCACCAATGAAGTACAACCCAGGGCTTTTCAGCGATTCCATGGTCTTGGACGACACTTCCCGCGTATCCACCCCGCCCAACGTCACCTCGGCGGTGCGATAACCCTCGGTACCCGCCGGCACCAGCTGCCAACTGCCCAGCTTCTGCGCAATGTCGGCGATCTCCGCGTGGGTGTACTGCTTCATCGGCTTGGACACAAACCACGTCTCTGCCAGCAGGTTGGCCATCTTCTTGGTGAAGATCTCACCCAGCAAGGTTTTCAGCTCGCTGTTGGGGCGCTCGGCCTGTTGCTGTTGCAGCCAGGTGTGGGCGTCGTGGTCGGGCAGCAGGTTGATTTCCACGGTGTCGCCGGATTCCCAATACGAGGAAATCTGCAGGATCGCCGGCCCGCTCAGGCCACGGTGGGTAAACAGGATGTTCTCGCGAAAGCTCTGGTCGTTGCAGCTGACCAGGCAATCCACGGAGGTGCCGGACAACTCGCCGCACAAGTCCTTGAGCTGATCGGTGATGGTGAACGGCACCAGGCCTGCGCGGGTCGGCAGTAGTTCGTGGCCGAATTGCCTGGCCACTTGATAACCAAAACCGGTGGCGCCCAGGGTCGGTATCGACAAGCCGCCGGTGGCGATCACCAGGGATTCGCAGCGCAGTTCGCCCAAGGTGGTCTGCAATTGATAACCGCTGTCGACCTTGGCGATTTCCTGCACCGAAGTGTCCAGGTGCATGTTCACGCCCGCCTGGATGCACTCGTCGAGCAGCATGCCGAGGATGTCGCTGGACTTGTTGTCGCAGAACAGCTGGCCGAGCTTCTTCTCGTGATACGGCACGCCGTGCTTGGCCACCAGCCCAATGAAATCCCACTGGGTGTAGCGGGCCAGGGCGGATTTGCAGAAGTGCGCGTTGTGCGAGAGGAAGTTGGCAGGCTCGGTGTACATATTGGTGAAATTGCAGCGGCCACCGCCGGACATCAGGATCTTTTTACCGGCCTTGTTCGCGTGGTCGATCAACATCACCTTGCGCCCACGCCCGGCGGCGGTCAGCGCACACATCAAGCCTGCGGCGCCGGCGCCAATGATCACAACTTCGGTCGAGCGCAAAACGGTGTCCTCATGCAAATTCTGATTTGGATCTCCATTGGGTTGGAGATTTCTTACAGGATGCGCACGCGCAACGAACGGCCTTTGATCTTGCCGTCATTCAAGCGCTGCAACGCCTGCTTGGCGATGCCACGCTCCACGGCCACGAATGCCTGGAAGTCAAAGATCGCGATCTTGCCGACCTGGGCGCCGGGGATGCCGGCGTCGCCGGTCAGTGCACCGAGGATGTCGCCCGGACGCACCTTGTCTTTACGGCCAGCGGCGATGCACAGCGTGCTCATCACCGGCAGCAACGGACCGCCGCTTTGCGGCTTGAGGTTGTCCAGTTGGTCCCAGTTCAGTGGCGACTTCTGCAGTTGCTCGATGGCCTGGGCGCGGTGCGCTTCAGACGGCGCTACCAGGCTGATGGCGATACCGGTCTCGCCCGCACGGCCAGTCCGGCCAACGCGGTGGATGTGGATTTCCGAGTCACGGGCCAGTTCGACGTTGATCACCATGTCCAGCGCATCAATGTCCAAACCACGGGCGGCGACGTCAGTGGCCACCAGCACTGAGGTGCTGCGGTTGGCGAACATCGCCAGCACCTGGTCACGGTCGCGCTGTTCCAGGTCGCCATGCAGGCCAACGGCGGAAATACCCTTGGCCGTCAGGTGGTCGACGGTTTCCTGCACTTGCTGCTTGGTAAAGCAGAACGCCACGCAGGAGGCCGGGCGGAAGTGCGCCAGCACCTTGGTCACGGCGTCCATGCGTTCTTCCGGCGAGATCTCGAAGAAACGCTGCTCGATCTGGTCATCGGAGTGGAAGGCTTCGGCCTTCACTTGCTGCGGTGCGCGCATGAATTTGGACGCCAACTGCTTGATGCTCACCGGGTAGGTGGCCGAAAACAGCAGGGTCTGGCGGCGTGGCGGGGTCTTGCTGATGATGTCTTCGATGGCGTCGTAGAAGCCCATGTCGAGCATGCGGTCGGCTTCGTCGAGGATCAGGGTGTTCAGGCCGTCCAGCACCAGCGAACCTTTGCGCAGGTGTTGCTGGATGCGGCCCGGAGTGCCGACGATCACGTGGGCGCCGTGTTCAAGGGACGCGATCTGCGGGCCGAGGGACACGCCGCCGCACAGGGTCAGGACCTTGATGTTGTCTTCGGCACGGGCCAGGCGACGGATTTCCTTGGCCACCTGGTCGGCCAGTTCACGGGTCGGGCACATCACCAGCGCCTGGCAGCCGAAGTAGCGCGGGTTGATCGGGTTCAACAGGCCGATGCCGAAGGCTGCGGTCTTGCCGCTGCCGGTCTTGGCCTGGGCAATCAGGTCCAGCCCCTTGAGGATCACCGGCAAGCTTTGCGCCTGGATCTGCGTCATCTCGACATAACCCAGCGAGTCGAGGTTAGCCAGCATGGCGGCGGAGAGCGGCAAAGTATTAAAAGCGGTGGCGATGGTGGTCACGGGACTGGCTCTGCAAAACAAAATGTCGCGCAGTGTACCAGTACCGTGGGAATTTCCCTGCAAGTTCTAGACGAGCCGCCGGTTAATGCTCGATATGTTGGTCCGGATTGGCCACCCGTTTCCCGTCTTTTGGCGACAGTTGCAGGAAGATCGCCGCCGCCAGCATCGCCATGATGCCCACGGTGAGGAAGGTCAATTGGAAGGCGCCGAGGATACTGTCCACTCCATCATTGCCCGCTTCGGCAGTAAACCCGCCGAGCAGCGCACCGGCACAGGCCACGCCCAGGCTAAGGGACAATTGCGCCACCACCGACAGCAAACTGTTGCCGCTGCTGGCCTGGGCGTCGTCGAGGTCGATCAGGGTCACGGTGTTCATCGCGGTAAATTGCAGGGAGTTGATCGCCCCCAGCACCGCGAGCATGCCCAGCAGCAACGGGTAGGGCGTTTGTTCCGTGACCAGGCCCATGCTGGCGAGCATCAGGCCCAGCGCCAGCGTGTTGCCGGTGAGCACGATGCGATAACCCAGGCGCTCGATCAGCGGCCGCGCCACCGACTTGGCAAACATCGCCGCCGCCGCCAGGGGCAGCATGCTCATGCCGGCTTGCGACGGCGAATAGCCCAGCGCCACTTGCAACAGCAGCGGCACCAGGAACGGCAGCGCGCCGCTGCCCAGCCGGGCGAACAGGTTGCCCAGAATGCCCACGGCAAAGGTGCGCGTCTTGAACAGCACCGGCGAGAACAGCGCATTGTCGATATGCCCGGCCCGCAACCAATACGCCGCCAGGCACGCCAGCCCGCCAAACAGCAGCAACATCACCCGCAGGTGCGGCAGGTGCAGTTCGCCCAGGCCTTCCATGGCGATAGTGATCAGCACCATCGCCGCGCCGAACAGCAGGAAGCCGATGCCATCGAAGCGCGTGCGCTCGCTGCCGCGCAGGTCGGGGATGAATTTCCACACGGCGTAGCAACCGATCATGCCCACCGGCAGGTTGATCAGGAAGATCCAGTGCCAGGTCAGGTATTGCACCATCCAGCCGCCCATGGTCGGGCCGAGCAAGGGGCCGAGCAGGCCGGGAATGGTGATGAAGCCCATGATCCGCACCAGCTCGGAGCGTGGGTAAGCACGTAAGACTACAAGCCGGCCCACGGGCAGCATCAACGCACCGCCCAAACCTTGGACCACCCGCGCGCCCACCAGCATGGTCAGGCTGCTGGACAACGCGCACAGCAAGGAGCCGATGCTGAACAGCATGATCGCGCCAAAGAAGATTTTCTTGGTGCCGAAGCGGTCGGCGATCCAGCCCGACGCCGGGATCAGCAGGGCGACGGTGAGCATGTAGGCGATCACCACGCCTTGCATGCGCAGCGGGTTCTCGGCGAGGTCCCGCGCCATGGCCGGCAGTGCGGTGTTCAGAATCGTCCCATCCAGCGACTGCATGAAGAAGGCAATCGCCACCACCCAGGGGAGCCAGCGGGCGGTCTTGGCATCGAGCGGGACGCGATTCGGCATGGGAACCCTTTTGTTAGCAGGCTATGTGTTGGCGATTATGCGCCATCCGTCGCGCTTTTTCCCACTGGCGGTTCGTCTAAGTCCGACAACGTCGCGTGCTCACCCACCAGGTAATTCAGCAGGGCGCGGTGCACCGACAACGCGGCCTCGCGGGACTCCAGATCGAGCAAATGGCCGGTGTGCTCGGCCACGGCAAAGCTGCTGCGCGCCACGTACTGCTTGAACAACTGGGCTTCGGCAGCCGGGGTGTATTCGTCCAGGGCGCCGTTGAGGAAATGCACCGGCGTTTCAATCTGCCGCAGTGCGGGCAGGTAGTTGCCGTCGCCCAGGCCCAGCACCTGATGGATATGAAAGCGCGCCTGGCGGTACTCGGTGGTGGCCATGGTCGACAGGTGCCGATGGTTGTTGCGTTTGAGCCGGGGCGAAAGGTATTTGCCGACCGTCTCGTTGAGCAAGTGGCCGACGGCGGACTTGTCATCGGCCTCGATCAGCACGCGCACACGCTCCACATAGTCGAGCATCGCTTGATTGAGGTTGGGCGCCAGGGCCATCACCACCGAGCTTTCGATGGACGGCGGGTTGTGCGCCAGGGTCAGCAGCGTGGAGATGCCGCCCCAGGAGGCCGACACCAGGTGGTTGACCTCGAAACGCTCGACCAGGGCGCGCAGCATCTGTACTTCGTCGTCCTTGGTCACCAGGTCCAGGTCGGTGTTGTGCTCGCGGGAGTAGCCGGAGAATGGCAAGTCGAACATGAGTACATTGAAATGCTCAGCCAGGCATTTGCTGGTGCGGGCGAAGGAGCGCGTGGTGGACAGCGCGCCATTGACCATCAGCACCGTCTTCTTTTGCGGGTCGTGACCCAGTTGCTCCACGTGAACGTTGTAGTGTTTGAACAGCTTTTGTATGACGAAACTTCCATGGTTCATCGCATCACTTCCGGTGTGTGGCGGTATGCCACTAACCGTTATAACGAGGTTTTTTGCAGGCGACAACAGGCTGCACGGGGAGACGTGTGAGATGGGATTTGGCGGTAGGAATAGGTGAAACGAAGTCTCTGAAATCACGCTAAGCAATGTGGGAGGGGGCAATCCGGCTCCCACATTGGGTTTGCAGTGTTTAGAGGGTTAGCGTCAGGCGTTTTACCAAGGCGCCGGGGAGCAGGTTGGACGCAGTATTGCGCTGCCCATAGGTACTGGCCGACAACAGCAACTCGCGCTCGGCGGTAAGCGCTTCCAACTGCGAACCCAGCAAGCTGTAGACACTGTCATCAAAACGCATGGTGCTGACCGGCGCCTTGATTTCGCCGTCTTCCACCCAGAACGTAGCGAAGCGCGTCATGCCGGTCAGGCGTGCGGCCGGCAGGTCGGAGTAGTTCAGGTACCACAGGTTGCTGATGTACAGGCCGGTGCCCAACTGCTTGAGGATCTCGGCCTGGGCCAGGCTGCCTGCGGCCATCTGCAAGGCGCTGGGGGATTCGTCGCTGCCGGCGCCGTTGGCGCTCAGGTCATATTCGGCGGCGCTGCGCGAGTTCACCAGTTGGCCGTCGGCCTTGCCGGCGTTGATCAGCGTGACATCGCTGCGCGGGTAGCCCTCACTGGAAAACGCCTGGCTCAGGGAGCCGCTGATCTGTTCGCTCACCGTTACCAGCGGGCTGAGGTGTTGCTCACCGGCGTACAGTTTTTGCAGCGAGCTGCCTTTGCTGGCGATGGCCTGGGCGGAGAAACCACCCCAGGTGATGATGCTGATGATTTCTTCCAATGCCGCCGGGGCCAGGTAGGCGCGGTACTCTCCGGGTGGCAGGGTATGCAGCGGCCGGTCGAGGAACTCAAGCTGGTCGCGGGCCTGTTGCAAGCGGCGGGCGAACTCCGCGCTGTCCCAGGTATGCCCGGCGTAGCTGGCCTTTACCGCTTCGCCGTTGGCATGGAACAGGCTGAAATCGAAGTTGAAGCTATTGGCCTGGTGCCAGCCGAAGGCTCCGTCGGAACTGGCAAAGCCACGGCTGATCGGCCCGGCGGCATAGATCCCGACCAGGTCCACGCCGTCGGCAGCCTGGCTGATGTCCTCCAGTACGAGGCCCAGGTCGGGCAACGGCTGGGCCTGTTCGTTGTGGCTGTGCCAGGCGTTCTGGTTGAGCAATAGATACGGGTCGAGAGGCAGCAGCGGCAAGGTTTCGCGCAGCTGTTGCAGGCCGGCGGCGAGGCGCTGGCGATCCAGCTCAGGCTCGCCGGCCAGGGTGATGCCAAGGTCGGCATGGCGGCCATCGTTGATCAATTTGAGGTTGAGGCTGGCCTGCTGCACTTGCCCGGCCTGCCGCACCTTGGCGTGGTTGAAGCGCACGAACTCGGACGATTCCGCCGCGTAGCCCAGGTGAAATTGTTCCTTGTCGGTAATGGCTTGCTTGAGCCACTGCACCAATGCCGTGAAGTTGTTCATCAGGCATCTCCCCCAAATACATCAACGTTGCTGAATACGCAGGCTGGCGAGGCGTGGCCGACGCGGATCACCTGGTTGGGTTCACCCTTGCCGCAGTTCGGCGTGCCCAGCACCTTGGAGGTGCTGGCGTCACCCACGGCGCTGAGCTTGCGCCAGAACTGCGCGGAAATCGCCCGGTAGTTGGGGTTCTTCACCACGCCCTTGAGTTCGCCGTTTTCGATCAACTGGCCCCATTCGCAGCCGAACTGGAATTTATTGCGCGCATCGTCGATGGACCAGGAACGGTTGGTCGACATCAGGATGCCGCTTTCGATGCCGCCCACCAACTGCGCGAGGCTCTTGTCACCGGGCTCGATATTCAGGTTGGCCATGCGGTCGATCGGTGCGCGGTTCCAACTGCTGGCGCGGCTGTTGGCCACGCCGCTCATGCCCGATCGGAATTGCGACAGCGCTCCACCCAATGGCTTGATCAACAGCCCTTCGCGGATCAGGAATTGCTTGCTGGCGGCGGTGCCGTCGTCGTCATGGCTGTAGCTGGCGAGTTGCTCGGGAATGTCCGGGTCGAACGTCACGTTGAGCAGCCTGGAGCCGTATTGCAGGTGGCCAAAGTCGCTGGCCTTCACAAAACTGGTGCCGGCGTAGTTGCGCTCGTCGCCGAGGATACGGTCCAGCTCCAGTGGGTGGCCGATGGACTCGTGAATCTGCAGGATCATCTGGTCCGGCATCAGCAGCAGGTCGCGCGGGCCTTGGGGCGTGTTCGGCGCGAGCAGCAGTTGCAGGGCTTCGTCGGCAATGCGCGGCGCGGCGCCGACCAGGCCGAAGCGGTTGATCACCTCAAACCCGCCTTGCTGGCCGAAGTTACTGCCGCCGAGCGTGCGGGTCTGGCTGTCGTTGCCGTCGAAGGCCGTGACGTTGACGCCGGGGAACACAAAACGCTGGGCCTGGTGCAGTTCGGCGCCGGCCGTGTTGAGGTAGATCTGCTCGACGTGGGTCAGGCCGAGGCTCACATCCCAACTGACCAGACGCTCATCCCTGGGCACGGCGGCCGATTCGTCGCCGAGCAGTTGGTAGCAGTCGCTCAGGGACGGGAAGGGCTGGCTGAGATCGGGCGACAGGTAGTCGGCCACGTCACTGGACACGTGTTGGTCGCGCAGGTCGAGCAGGGCGTGAGGCTTGATCTGCCGGGCTTGCTGTTCGGCACGCTCAAGGGCGGCTTGCAGGCCGGCAAGGGAGATATCGTTGGTCGCGGCGTAGGCTTCAACACCGTTGAGACGCACGGTGAGCATGGCGCCTTCGTCGTGGCTCAAGTGGGGCGGTTCGGCGACGTTCTTGCGCACCGACAGGTACTGGCCGGATTCGCGCACGTAGCGCAGGGAGAAGAACTCGGCGCAGGTGCGCAGGGCACTGAAGTGCCGTTTGAGTGTGGCGTGGTGGTCGAACATGGGGCCTTCCTTGTGGGCGGCTCAGCGCAGGCAGGCAGACAGAGTAGGCCTGGGCTGGGAGCTGATCAAGGGAGGTGGTTGTGTGTTGTTTGTTCGGGCCCTATCGGGGGCAAGCCCACTCCCACATTTGGAATGTATTCACAAATCAAAGTGTAGGAGGGGGCTTGCCCCCGATGGAAGCGCCGCGGTCTATCAGTTACTGCGCAATCTCACGCATCGGCTTGCCGCGCACCGGCGCACCGCCTGCTACATAGTAGTCAGCCGTGCTGCGCGGCAATGGCTGGCGGCCACGGATCTTGTCGGCGATTTTCTCGGCGATCATGATCGTCGGCGCGTTCAGGTTGCCGGTGGTGATGATCGGCATGATCGAAGCATCGACCACACGCAGGCCTTGCATGCCATGCACGCGACCTTCGCCATCTACCACGGCCATCTCGTCGGTGCCCATCTTGCACGAGCAGGACGGGTGGAACGCGGTCTCGGCGTGCTCGCGGATGAACGTGTCCAACTGCTCATCGGTTTGCACTTCAATGCCTGGGCTGATTTCGCGGCCACGGTATTGATCCAACGCCGGCTGTTGCATGATTTCACGGGTCAGGCGGATGCCATCGCGGAATTCCTGCCAGTCCTGCTCAGTGGCCATGTAGTTGAAGAGGATGCTCGGGTAGTCCCGTGGGTTCTTCGACTTCAGCTGGATGCGGCCACGGCTCGGCGAACGCATGGAGCCCATGTGCGCCTGGAAACCGTGCTCTTTCACGCCGTTGCTGCCGTTGTAGTTAATCGCGACCGGCAGGAAGTGGTACTGGATGTTCGGCCACTCGAACTCTTCACGGGTTCGGATAAAACCGCCCGCTTCGAACTGGTTGCTGGCGCCGATACCGGTGCCGTTGAACAGCCATTCGGCGCCGATCGCCGGCTGGTTGTACCAGAGCAGCGACGGGTACAGCGACACCGGTTGGGTGCACGCATATTGCAGGTACAGCTCAAGGTGGTCCTGCAGGTTTTCACCGACGCCGGGCAGGTCGTGGACCACCGGGATGTCGAGGCTTTCCAGCAATTTGGCCGGGCCGACGCCGGAGCGTTGCAGCAGTTGCGGCGAGGCAATTGCGCCGCTGCACACCAGCACTTCTTTGCGCGCACGGGCTTCAACACGCTCTTCAGCCGCGCCGATCAGGTAACGCACGCCAACGGCACGCTTGCCTTCGAACAGCACTTTGTCGGTGAGGGCGTGGGTGACGATGGTCAGGGTCGAACGCTTCTTGGCGGTGTCCAGGTAACCGCGAGCGGTACTGGCGCGACGGCCGTTCGGCGTGACGGTGCGGTCCATCGGGCCGAAACCTTCCTGCTGATAGCCGTTCAAGTCTTCGGTACGCGGGTAACCGGCCTGTACGCCCGCTTCAACCATGGCGTGGAACAGTGGATTGTTGCCGGCTTTAGGCGTGGTCACGCTGACCGGGCCATCGCCGCCGTGCCAGTCGTTGGGGCCGATATCGCGGGTTTCGGCCTTGCGGAAATACGGCAGGCAGTCGAGGTAGGTCCAGTTTTCCAGGCCTGGCAGCTTCGACCAGTTGTCGTAGTCCATGGCGTTGCCACGGATGTAGCACATGCCGTTGATCAGCGAGGAGCCGCCGAGGCCTTTGCCGCGACCGCACTCCATCCGGCGGCCGTCCATGTGTGGCTCTGGATCGGTCTCGTAGGCCCAGTTGTAGCGGCGGCCTTGCAGCGGGAAGGCCAGGGCGGCGGGCATCTGGGTACGGAAGTCCATGCGGTAGTCGGGGCCGCCGGCTTCCAGCAGCAGGACGGTGACGCCTTCGTCTTCGGTCAGACGGGTCGCCAGGGTGTTACCGGCAGAGCCGGCACCCACAATGATGTAGTCGTATTCTTGGGACATAAATGCACCCTCTTTGGAGATGGTCAGGTCAGTCAAACAGTGGTGTCCGGGATGGGGCTGCTGCGCAGCCCGGCGCGGGGCAAGCCCGCTCACCACAAAGGCGAATCCCGGATCTGTTAGAACACCGACGCGTAATCGCCCAGCTCAACCTGTACCGATTTGATGCGGGTGAAGTTGTTCAGCGAGCTGATGCCGTTCTCACGACCCACACCGGATTGTTTGTAGCCACCGACCGGCATTTTCGCGTCGGACTCGCCCCAGGCGTTGATCCAGCAGATACCGGCTTCCAACTGATGAATCACGCGGTGGGCGCGGTTCAGGTCTTTGGTGACCAGGCCTGCAGCCAGGCCGAAGTCGGTGTCGTTGGCACGACGGATCACTTCTTCTTCAGTCTCGTAGGTGAGGATGCTCATCACCGGGCCGAAGATTTCTTCACGCACGATCACCATGTCGTCGGTGCAGTCGGTGAACACAGTCGGTGCCACGAACGCGCCTTTGGCGAAGTCGCCGTCGGTCAGGCGGTCGCCGCCGCACAGCAGGCGGGCGCCTTGCTCTTTGCCTTTGGCGATGTAGCCGAGCACGCTTTCCATGTGGGCGAAGCTGACCAGCGGGCCGAAGTTGGTGTTTTCGTCTTCCGGGTTGCCGACGCGGATGCGCGCAACACGCTCGACGATCTTGGCTTCAAAGGCTGCTTGCAGGTGCTTTGGAACAAACACGCGTGTGCCGTTGGTGCAGACCTGGCCGGAGCTGTAGAAGTTGGCCATCATCGCAGTATCGGCGGCGCGGTCGAGGTCGGCGTCGTCGAAGATGATCAGTGGGGACTTGCCGCCCAGTTCCATGGTCACGTCTTTGAGCGAAGAGCTCGACGCGCTGGCCATGACTTTCTTGCCGGTGTCGGTGCCGCCGGTGAACGAGATTTTCTCGATGCGCGGGTGCTCGGTCAGCCAGGTGCCGACTTCACGGCCGCTGCCGGTCAGGACGTTGAACACACCGTCTGGAACACCGGCTTCGGTGTAGATCTCGGCCAGTTTCAGGGTGGTCAGCGACGTCACTTCGCTTGGCTTGAAGATCATCGCGTTACCGGCAGCCAGGGCCGGTGCGGATTTCCACAGGGCGATCTGGATCGGGTAGTTCCACGCGCCGATACCGGCAACCACACCCAGTGGCTCGCGGCGGGTGTAGACGAAGGCAGTGTCGCGCAACGGGATCTGCTCGCCTTCGATGGCCGGCACCAGGCCTGCGTAGTATTCCAGCACGTCGGCGCCAGTGACGATGTCGACGTACTTGGTTTCGGAGAAGGCTTTACCGGTGTCCAGGGTTTCCAGGGCGGCCAGCTCATCGTTGCGCTCGCGCAGGATGTCCACGGCACGACGCAGGATGCGCGAACGCTCCATGGCGGTCATGGCGGCCCAGATTTTCTGGCCTTTCTCGGCGCTGACCACGGCACGTTCAACGTCTTCTTTCGTTGCGCGTTGCACTTGGGCGAGAACTTCACCGTTAGCCGGGTTGATGGCTTCGAAGGTGGCATCGCTGCCAGCGTCGCTGTAGCCGCCGTCAATGTAGAGTTTTTGCAGTTCGAAACGGGCCATAAAGTCCTCGCAAGTGCATAAGTGGTTGGCGTTGACCGCCGCCAAGTGGGCCATAAGGGTGTGGCAACACTGAGCGACGGCAGTTCAGGGGTTGAGCGGTTATGTGTGCTCTAACTCACCTGCTTGGCCAATTGGAAATCCATGTATTCGTAAGCGATCCGTTGCGCCTGCGCTGTGTCGAAAGCGTCTCCCGACAGGGCGCCGCGCAACCACAAACCGTCGATCAGGGCCGCCAGGCCTCGGGCTGCTTTGCGTGCGTGCGGCAGCGGCAGCGTTCGGCGGAACTGGCAGCACAGGTTGGAATACAGACGTTGATCGTTGATCCGCTGCAACCTGTGCAATGACGGGTGGTGCATGCTGGTGGCCCAGAAGGCCAACCAGGTTTTCATTGCCGGGCCGTTGACCTGGCTGGCATCGAAGTTGCCCTCGATGATCACCTGAAGATGTGCCCGTGGGCTGTCGTCCGTGAGCGCAAGCCTGCGTTCGTGGACGTTCTCAATCAGCGCGTTCATCAAGTAGCGCATCGTCGCTGCAATAAGGCCGTTCTTGTCCTTGAAGTAGTGACTGATGATGCCGTTCGAAACGCCGGCCAGACGGGCGATCAGCGCAATGCTGGCATCGCCCATCCCGACCTGATCGATGGCCGTCAGCGTGGCTTCGATCAACTGCTGGCGGCGTATGGGTTGCATACCGACCTTGGGCATGTAGCACCTCTCCTTAGGCCTGCCGATGGGCGATGAACGTCCGTCGGTTTGATGGCCAGTCTATTTTGTTTTGATTGAACGTTCAATCAACAAAGAATAAGCTCTGCGACAAATGGTCGCTGCCTACAGGTATTTCCTACCCGGGAGCTGCGACATCTGACACCTGGAAAACCCTTGAAACAGGCCACCTGAGCGCCTGGCACCGCATCGACGGGGCGCAAGAATTTTCGGGGTGTCTTTATAACACCCGTCCGTCGACTGCCGAAAAATCGATGGCCTGGGATAACCGTTGCCTTGTGTTTCTCTCTCGCACTGCCCGGAGCATCTGCGCCATGAGTTCTGCCTCTCTTATAAAGACCCCGCCGGAAAAGGTGCGGGTCAACGGTTGGGTGTTCTACACCTCCACCGCGCTGATCCTGTTGTTGACCGCCATCCTGATCATCGCCCCGCAGGAGGCCGGGCGCATGCTCGGCATTGCCCAGGCGTGGCTGTCGAAAAGCTTCGGCTGGTACTACATGGTGGTCATCGCCGCTTACCTGGTATTCGTGGTGGGCCTGGCGTTTTCGTCCTACGGCAAGTTGAAACTGGGCAGCAAGGACGACACCCCGGATTTCAGCTACGGCGCTTGGGCCGGCATGCTGTTCTCGTCGGGCATCGGCATCTCGTTGCTGTACTTCGGCGCCTCGGAGCCGTTGGATCACTACTTCAACCCGCCCGAAGGCGCGGCCGCCAGCAATGGTGCGGCGCGTCAGGCGTTGCAACTGACCTTCCTGCATTGGGGCCTGCATGGCTGGGCGATCTATGCCTTGGTCGGCCTGGCCGTGGCCTACTTTGCCTACCGCCACAACCAGCCGCTGGCCTTGCGCTCGGCGTTGTACCCGCTGATGGGCGAGCGCTGGGTCAAAGGTGCGGCTGGCCACGCGGTGGACGGTTTCGGCATGTTCGTGACCCTGCTGGGTCTGGTGACCAACCTGGGGATTGGCTCGCTGCAAGTGTCGTCCGGGCTGGAAAACCTGTTCGGCATGGAACACAGCAACACCAACCTGCTGATCGTGATCATCGTGATGAGCACCGTGGCGACCATCGCCGCCGTGTCGGGTGTGGAGAACGGCATTCGTCGATTGTCCAACCTCAACATCGTGCTGTTCAGCGGTTTGCTGATCTTTGTGCTGCTGTTCGGCCCGACCCTGCACCTGCTCAATGGCCTGGTGCAGAACACCGGTGACTACCTCAACGGCATCGTGCTGAAAACCTTCGACCTGTATGTGTACGAAGGCGACGGTGAGAAGACCGAGCGCTGGATGGGCCTGTGGACCCTGTTCTACTGGGCCTGGTGGATTTCCTGGGCGCCATTCGTAGGCATGTTCATCGCGCGTATTTCCCGTGGTCGTACGGTGCGTGAACTGGTGGCCGGCGTGCTGCTGATCCCGCTGGGCTTTACCCTGGCGTGGCTGTCGATCTTCGGTAACTCGGCGCTGGACCTGGTGCTGAACCAGGGGGCGGTGGAGTTGGGCAAGACGGCCCTGGAACAACCGTCCATGGCGATCTACCAACTGCTGGAGCACTACCCGGCGTCGAAAATCGTCATCGGTGTGTCGATCTTTGTGGGCTTCGTGCTGTTCCTGACCCCGGCGGATTCCGGCGCGGTGATGATGGCCAACCTTTCGTGCAAAGGCGGCAACGTGGATGAAGATGCGCCGCACTGGCTGCGGATCTTCTGGTCGGCGGTGATCACCCTGGTGACCATCGGCCTGCTGTTTGCCGGCAACTTCGAAGCCATGCAAACCATGGTGGTGTTGGCGGGGCTGCCGTTTTCGGTGGTGCTGATTTTCTTCATGTTCGGTTTGCACAAGGCCATGCGCCAGGACGCGGCGATCGAACAGGAGCAGGCGCAATTGGCTGAACGTGGGCGTCGTGGTTTCAGCGAGCGTTTGACCGCCCTGGACCTGCAACCGAGCCAGGCCACCGTGCAGCGCTTTATGGACAAGCACGTAACGCCGGCGCTGGAAGAAGCCGCGATTGCGCTGCGTGATCAGGGGCTGGAAGTGCAGACGCTGCTGGGTAAATCCAAGCGCTGCATCGGTGTGCGGATCGAGATGGAAGAGGGCAACCCGTTTGTCTACGAAGTGAGCCTGGACGCTTACTCGGCGGCGCCGAGCGACTTGCCTGAAGAAGAACGCACCCGCTATTACCGTGCCGAGGTGTACCTGCACAACGGGCCTCAAGAGTACGACCTGATGGGCTTCGCCCAGGAGCAGATTACCCGGGACGTGCTCGATCAGTTTGAAAGCCATCGGCAGCTCCTTGGCCGTGTCTATAGCTGATAGTTGAAAGCCTTGTGGTGTCCTCACTGACACCATTGATTTCAAATGTGGGAGGGGGCTTGCCCCCGATAGCAGTGTGTCAGTCAGTACATTTGTTACTGATGCACCGCCATCGGGGGCAAGCCCCCTCCCACATTGGTTTTGCAGTGTTTGTTAGCCCAGGTTCTTGCCGAGGAGGGCGTGATACAGCTCGCTGTCCCCCAGAATCCCCACCACCTTGTTGTTGTCATGCAACACCAGCTTATTCCCCGTCTGGTAGCGAATCTGCAACGCATCGCGCATGCCGATATTCGAGTCCACCAGCGTCGGCACCCGGCCTAAACCTTCAACCGCTTGCCCCGGCGCCCAGTTCTGCAGGTTCATCACCACGCCATTCTGGCGAGCGCCCTGGATGGTGTTGCCTTCGGCCAGGTCCAGCCACGAGTCGCCGCCCGGATCGAGGCACACCGAACCATTCACACGTTTGCAGTTGTCCAGCGTGCGCATCAGGCTGCGGCCGCAGAGCACGTTCAGCGGGTTGGTATGGGCGACGAAGGTGCGCACATAGTCGTCCGCAGGGTTGAGTACGATCTCTTCCGGCACGCTGTACTGGATGATCTTGCCGTCTTTCATGATCGCGATGCGGCTGCCCAGCTTGAGCGCCTCGTCGAGGTCGTGACTCACGAACACGATGGTCTTGCTCAGCTTGCGTTGCAGTTCCAGCAACTCGTCCTGCAAACCCTGGCGGATCAGCGGGTCGAGGGCGGAGAAGGGTTCGTCCATCAGCAGGATGTCGGCGTCCATCGCCAAGGCGCGGGCCAGGCCGACACGCTGTTGCATGCCGCCCGAGAGCTCGTCCGGCTTCTTGTTGCGCCACTGGGTCAGGCCCACCAGCTCAAGTTTCTCGTCCACCAGCTTGCGCCGTTCTTTCTCGGGGCGGCCCTGCATTTCCAGGCCGAAGCTGATGTTTTCGCGCACCGTCAGCCACGGCATCAGGGCGAACTTCTGGAACACCATGGCGATGCGCTTGGTGCGCATCATTTTCAGCTCGGCCGGGGTGCAGGAGGCGATGTCGATCTGGCGACCTTCATGCTCTACAAACAACTGGCCACGGCTGACGGTGTTGAGGCCGTTGATGCAGCGCAGCAGGCTCGACTTGCCGGAGCCCGACAGGCCCATCAGCACGCAGATTTCGCCTTTCTGTACATCCAGGCTGGCTTTTTCCACGCCGACGATCTGCCCGGTCTTTTTCAGGATCTCGTTACGGCTCATGCCCTGATCCAGCAGCTTGAGGGCTTCGCGTGGGTCTTTGGAGAAGATCACATCGACATTGTCGAATCGGATAATACTCATGCATCACCCCCTACTTTGGCGTCGGGTTGTTTGCAGATGCGGTCGAGCATGATGGCCAGCAGCACGATCGCCAGGCCCGCTTCAAAGCCCAGGGCGATGTCGGCGGTGTTCAGCGCGTTGACCACCGGCTTGCCGAGGCCATCGGCGCCGACCAGCGCGGCGATCACCACCATCGACAGCGACAGCATGATGCATTGGGTAATGCCGGCGGCAATGCTCGGCATGGCGTGGGGCAGTTCAATGCGCGAGAGCAACTGACGGCGCGAGCAGCCAAAGGCCTTGCCGGCGTCCATCAACTCTTGCGGTACATCACGGATACCCAGGTAGGTCAGGCGGATCGGCGCGGCAATCGCGAACACCACCGTGGAGATCAACCCAGGCACCACACCCAGCCCGAAGAGGGTCAGGGTAGGGATGAGGTAGACGAAGGTCGGTACGGTCTGCATCAGATCGAGCACCGGCCGCATCATGGTGTAGAACATCGGTTTGTGCGCGGCAACAATGCCCAGCGGCACGCCGATGACCACGCAGACCAGGGTGGCGAACAGCACCTGCGCCAGGGTCTCCATGGTTTCCTGCCAGTACCCCAGGTTGAGGATCAGCAGGAAGGAGGCAATGACAAAAACAGTCAGTCCCCATTTACGTTGAATAAAGTGAGCCAGCAGCGCAATCAGACCGATCAATGCCAGCGGATTGAACCAGGTCAGCGCAAACGTCACGCCGTGGATCATCGTTTCCAGTGTCGATGCGATTGCGTCGAAGTAGTTGGCGCCGTGTTGGGTCAACCATTCGACGAAGGCAGCGATGTACTGGCCTAGTGGGATTTTCTGTTCAGTCAGCATGGTAGTGAATGTCCACATGCGAAGAGGGAAAACATCCCGGGACAGCGCACCGCCCCGGGGACAACGGCGTTACTTACTTGTCGAGGTACGCTTTTACGGCAGCAAGGCCAGGTTGGCCGTCAACGGTGGTAACACCGGCGAGCCAGGTGTCGAGGACTTGCGGGTTTTTCTTCAGCCAGGCCTTGGCCGCTGCATCGGGCTTCATCTTGTCGTCCAGGACGTTACCCATGAGGGTGCTTTCCATGTTCAGGGTGAACGACAGGTTTTTCAGCAGTTGGCCAACGTTGCTGCATTCCTGGGTGTAGCCCTTGCGGACGTTGGTGTAGATGGTGGCCTGGCCGTAGTTGGGGCCGAACGAATCGTCACCCCCGGTCAGGTACTTCATCTTGAAGCGGGTGTTCATCGGGTGCGGTTCCCAGCCGAGGAACACGATGGCCTGGTCGCGCTTGGAGGCGCGCTCAACCTGGGAGAGCATGCCGGCTTCGCTGGATTCGACCACTTTGAAACCGGCAGTTTTCAAGCCGAAGGCGTCTTTGTCGATCAACGTCTGGATGGTGCGGTTGCCGTCGTTACCCGGCTCGATGCCGTAGATCTTGCCGCCCAGCTCATCCTTGAATTTGGCGATATCGGCGAAGTCTTTCAGGCCCTTGTTGTACAGCGCTTCGGGGACCGCCAGGGTGTACTTGGCGTTCTCCAGGTTGGCGCGCACGGTTTCCACGGTGCCGGCATCGCGGTACTGCTTGATGTCGTTTTCCATGGTCGGCATCCAGTTGCCGAGGAAGATGTCCATGTTCTTGCCGTCGGCCAGGGACTTGTAGGTCACTGGTACCGAAATCATCGTGGTACGCGGCTTGTAGCCCAGGCCCTTGAGGACTTCGCTGGTGGTCGCGGTGGTGACGGTGATGTCGGTCCAGCCGACATCGGAGAAGTTGACGGTCTTGCACTGTTCCGGTTCTGCAGCGTGTGCCATGACTGGCAGACTCAGCATGGCGGCCAACAACAACGAGGGTGAACCTTTCATCTGGGTAGACTCCTGTGTTTTTTCTGGCGGCTTGCGCCGCGCTTTATAAGGGTTGCGGTTGGAGCGTGCGACAACAGCTCTGCCACGGTGCCTTGCCAACGAGTCGAGACTGATCATGTACCAGTGAAAATCTGACGCCTACAGGGGGCGTCGTATCCAGTACAGGGAGGGTCGTATCCAGTGTCGGTGACGTCGCTTACAGGTTTTTCCCAAGGTAAAACCGCAGTTTTTGCCCATCTGCACCGCTGAAAACGGCCAAAACAGGTGTTCGCACGCGTGCGACGCTGGTGAGCATGGGTGCGTCGGTGTGAGACGCCGTGACGGCAGATAAAACCTTGATGATGCCGCCATCTGGGCGATCTGAGCGTAGCAGCTCGTTCAAGCCCGGCCCGTGCTTATCGAGGAGTTTCACGTTAATGGCTATCAGCGTTTTCGACCTGTTCAAGATCGGCATCGGGCCTTCGAGTTCTCACACCGTCGGCCCCATGCGCGCCGCGGCGTTGTTCGTCCAGGCACTGCGTGAACGTGCATTGTTGGAACAAGTACGGCGCGTCGAAGTTCAGCTGTATGGCTCGTTGTCGGCCACCGGCATCGGCCACGGCAGCGACACCGCCACGATCATGGGCCTGATGGGCGAATGGCCGGACGCAATCGATCCCGGGCAAATCGGCGTGCGCATCCACACCCTGCGCGAGACCGACACCCTGCTGCTGGACGGACGTTTGCCGGTGCCGTTCGTGTGGGCACGGGACATGCGTCTGCTCGACGAAAACCTGCCCTTTCACCCCAATGCCATGACCTTGGTGGTGTCCGGTGATGACGGCGAGTTGTACCGCGACACCTATTACTCAGTCGGCGGCGGTTTTGTGGTGGATGAAGCCCAGGCGCAAAGCGGCGTGGCGGACATGGACCGCACCGTGCTGCCCTATGACTTTTCCAGCGCGGTGGAGCTGTTGCAGCTGTGCAAGACCCACAACCTGCGCGTCGCCCAGTTGATGATGGCCAATGAAAAGGTCTGGCGCTCCGAAGAAGAAATCCGCAGCGGCCTGATGAAACTCTGGCGCGCCATGCAGGACTGCGTGGAGCAGGGCCTCAAGCACGAAGGCATCCTGCCCGGCGGCCTGAATGTGCGTCGCCGTGCGGCCAAGTTGCACCGCAGCTTGCAGGAGCTGGGTAAACCCAATGTGATCGGTTCGACCTTGAGCGCCATGGAGTGGGTCAACCTGTTTGCCCTGGCGGTCAACGAAGAAAACGCTGCAGGTGGTCGCATGGTCACCGCCCCTACCAACGGTGCGGCGGGGGTTATTCCGGCCGTGCTGCACTACTTCATGAAATTCAGCGACGAAGTCACCGAAGCCAACGTGGTCGACTACCTGCTCAGCGCGGCGGCGGTGGGGATTCTGTGCAAGAAGAACGCTTCGATATCCGGCGCCGAAGTCGGCTGCCAGGGTGAAGTGGGTTCTGCGTGCGCCATGGCCGCGGCCGGGCTGGCCGAGATCCTCGGCGCCACGCCGGAACAACTGTGCAACGCCGCCGAAATCGGCCTGGAGCACAACCTCGGCCTGACCTGCGACCCGGTGGGCGGGCTGGTGCAAGTGCCGTGCATCGAGCGCAACGCGATTGCGGCGGTGAAAGCGATCAACGCGGCGCAAATGGCCTTGCGTGGCGATGGGCAGCACTTTATCTCCCTGGACCGGGTGATCCGCACCATGCGCGATACCGGCGCGGACATGCATGACAAGTACAAAGAGACGTCGCGGGGTGGCTTGGCGGTCAGCGCGGTGGAGTGCTGAGACCGAGTTGCTGCTAATCGGGGGCAAGCCCCTCCCATCCTTTGAATTGTGAATACATTCAAGTGTGGGAGGGGGCTTGCCCCCGATAGCGGTAGTCCGCCCAACACTGCTCATAAAGTGAACACCCAAGCCAAAAGCGCCACCTTTTAGCGCGTCGCAAACAGATAAGTAGCTTCCAAACGATTTTCCCTCGACCTGCTGTCGCCCGTGCTTGGGGTGACAGGCTTATCCCACACGCCTCAAAGCGCCTTCCCACAAGTGCTACCGTTCTGCTCACGCCCCTTGAGCGGACCTACTCCTACATCATTTCAAGCCATATCCCGTACTTCCCGCGCGGGCTTATATAGAGGCATCAACAGGTCGTTTTCAGGATTTATTGAATAGCCATTCAATTTTAGGCACGGCATTTGCTCTATCCATTCAAAGCCTCTCTTCTTTACCGACGAAGAGCGCAATAACAAGAGCCTCGCCTGAGGCCATCACCCGCTTTGTGTGAGGAGATACCGCGATGACGTCGTTCAACTCAGGGGCCCAACCCCAGAACCGTGCGCCTCAATCCATCGGCTTTTTGCTGCTGGACAATTTCACGCTGATTTCCCTGGCATCGGCCGTGGAACCGCTGCGCATGGCCAACCAACTGTCCGGCCGCGAGCTGTATCGCTGGACAACCCTGAGTGTCGACGGCAACCAGGTCTGGGCCAGCGACGGTCTGCAAATCACCCCCGATGCCTCCATGCACAAAGCCCCGGCCCTGGACACGGTGATCGTGTGCGGCGGCGTGGGTATCCAGCGCACCGTTACCCGTGAACACGTGTCGTGGCTGCAAAGCCAGGCGCGCCAGTCCCGTCGCCTCGGCGCAGTGTGCACCGGCAGCTGGGCCCTGGCCTGCGCCGGCCTGCTCGACGGCTTTGATTGCAGCGTGCACTGGGAATGCCTGGCGTCGATGCAGGAAGCTTTCCCGCGTGTGGCCATGAGCACCCGCCTGTTCACCCTCGATCGCAACCGCTTCACCAGCTCCGGTGGCACCGCGCCGCTGGACATGATGCTGCACCTGATCAGCCGCGACCACGGCCGTGAATTGTCCGCTGCCATTTCCGAGATGTTTGTGTACGAGCGCATCCGCAACGAACAGGATCACCAGCGTGTGCCGCTCAAGCACATGCTTGGCACCAACCAGCCGAAGCTGCAGGAAATCGTCGCGCTGATGGAAGCCAACCTGGAAGAGCCGATCGACCTGGACGAGCTGGCGGTGTACGTCGCCGTGTCGCGGCGCCAGCTGGAGCGCTTGTTCCAGAAATACCTGCACTGCTCGCCGTCGCGCTACTACCTCAAGCTGCGTTTGATCCGTGCGCGCCAGTTGCTCAAGCAAACGCCGATGTCGATCATCGAAGTGGCGTCGGTGTGCGGGTTTGTCTCCACGCCGCACTTCTCCAAGTGCTACCGCGAATACTTCGGCATTCCGCCACGGGATGAGCGCGTCGGTTCCAACACCACCCAGCAGGTGGCGATGATGCCGATTCCGCAGGCGCTGGTATTGGCACCGTTGGCGGGGCCAATGTCGGCGTTGAGCCAGGCGCGCAATGAGTCGACTTTTGCCAGTGTGAGGCTCTAGACCGAGTCGCCTGCATCGGGGGCAAGCCCCCTCCCACCGTTGACCGAGTTTCAACATGCGAATGCGGCCAAAATGTGGAAGGGGGCTTGCCCCCGATAGCGGTCTATCAGGCGCCAGAGTTCTGCTTGAACTGCACCAAAGCCGGCAACAGCTGCTTATCAATCGCCTGACGCACCGCCGGCAAAATTGTCGCGCTGCCGGTGTACATCTGCTCAACCATACCCTTGAGCGCCTTGGCCCGCGCTTCGCTCAAACCGCGTACGGCACATTCACAGGCCTGCTCGGCAGTAGAGCCGCTGGAGACTTCGAAACCCAGTGAGCGCAGTTGGCCCAGCAGGTCATCCTGATCAATCAAATCCGCATGCATCATGACGTTTATCCTGGTGAGGGGAGCGGGGTTCGACCTCGATTCTGGTAGCCACCCCGGCGGTCGGCAAGGGCAGAATGCGCGAATGCCTCAGATGGCTATGAGCGTGTCGTTTTCGGGCCATTTGCCGACGGCACTTACCGGCACACTGCACCCAGGCACACAGCTTGATGGTTTGGTCACCCTCGGGATGTAACGCTCTCACAAGGCACCTCTGCCCCGATCCAGTCACGGCTGGATCGGGGCTTTTTTTGCCGGTTATTTTTTAGCGGGCAAACCAATGACCCGGCCGAGGAGGGCGGGCTTGGGCAGGTCCGCTTGTTCGGCGCGCAGGGCGATGATTTTTTCCAGCGTCGCCTCGGCAAACGGCGCCGACTGCGGGCCGGCCAGGTCGACGTGCAAGAGCATTTGCTCGTTGCCCGCCAGTTCCCGTTCTTCGCCCATTGGATGCAGGCTGTGATAGAGGTGCAGGCGCTTGGCGTCGTGGGCGATCAGTTGGGTGTGCACCTCAACCTTGGCGCCGAGTTTTACCTCGTGCAGGTAGTTCAGGTGCAGTTCCAGGGTGAACAGCGAGTGGCCGCTGGCTTCGCGGTTGTCGCTGTCCAGGCCCAGGGTGTCCATCAGCGCGTCGGTGGCGTAGCTGAAAATCAGCAGGTAGAACGCGTCGCGCAGGTGGCCGTTGTAGTCGACCCAGTCGGGGAGGACTGGGGTGGTGTAGGTGATCAATGCAGGCATGGTGAGTTGTCCGTTATTCGGCGAAGGTCATACCGTGTTTTTCCTTGGTGGTTTTCACTGCTTCCAGCACCGCCAGCAAGCAATCATCACGATAGCGCTCCAGCGCCGAAATGCTGTGATCACCCAACTGATCGCGGGTGCCATCGACCACATCGTCGATCAGCTTGTCGGTCAGTTCCGGCGCGGGCAGGTAGGTCCACGGCAACTGCAATGCCGGCCCGAACTGCGCCATGAAGTGGCGCATGCCGGCATCGCCGCCCGCCAGGGTGTAGGTGAGGAAGGTGCCCATGAACGACCAGCGCAGGCCGGCGCCAAAACGAATCGCATCGTCGATTTCGCCGGTAGTGGCCACACCGTCATTCACCAAGTGCAGCGCCTCGCGCCACAACGCTTCCAACAGCCGGTCGGCGATAAAACCGGGAACTTCCTTACGCACATGCAGCGGGCGCATGCCAAGGGATTCGTACACCTTGATCGCCGCCTGGATTGCCTGCGGCGCGGTATTTTTGCCGCCCACCACTTCCACCAGCGGCAGCAGGTACACCGGGTTGAATGGGTGCCCGACCACGCAACGTTGCGGGTGGGTCGAACCCTCGTAGAACTCACTCGGCAACAGGCCGGAGGTGCTCGAACCGATCAATGCATCGGGCTTGGCGGCTGCGCTGATCTTGCTGTGCAGTTCCAGTTTCAGCTCCAGGCGTTCCGGGGCGCTTTCCTGGATGAAATCCGCGTCTTTTACGCACTCTTCGATAGTGGCGACAAAGCGCAGGCGGTCCTGTGATGCGCCCGGTGCCAGGCCCTGTTTCTCCAGCGCACCCCAGGCATTGGCGACACGTTTGCGCAGTGCCGCTTCTGCGCCGGGCGCCGGATCCCAGGCCACCACATCCAGTCCGTGGGCCAGGGCGCGGGACACCCAGCCGCTGCCGATAACACCGCTGCCGAGGGCGGCGAAGGTTTTGATCTCAGTGATAAAGCGCATGGAGACATTCCTGAATAATGTGAAGAACCCATGTGCGAGGGGGCTTGCCCCCTCCCACATTTTTTAACCGCGTTTAGTGAGGCCCATCTTCACGCGGCCCTCGGCCGGGCTCATGACCCGTGCCCCCAGACGGCTGAGGATTTCACTCGCCCGTTCCACAAGCTGGCCGTTGGTGGCGAGCACGCCCTTGTCCAGCCACAGGTTGTCTTCCAGCCCGACCCGCACATTGCCGCCCAGCAGCACCGCCTGCGCCGCCATTGGCATTTGCATGCGGCCGATGCCGAAGCCGGCCCACACTGCGTCGGCGGGCAAGTTGTCGACCATGGCTTTCATGGTGGTGGTATCGGCCGGCGCGCCCCATGGGATGCCCAGGCACAGTTGGAACAGCGGGTTGTCGAGCAGGCCTTCCTTGATCATCTGCTTGGCGAACCACAGGTGGCCGGTGTCGAAGATTTCCAGTTCAGGCTTAACGCCCAGTTCCTGGATGCGTTTGGCCCCGGCGCGCAGTTGCGCCGGGGTGGACACGTAAATCGTGTCGCCGTCGCCGAAGTTCAGGGTGCCGCAGTCCAGGGTGCAGATTTCCGGGAGCAACGCTTCGACGTGGGCCAGGCGCGTCAGTGGGCCGACCAGGTCGGTGTTGGGACCGAACTCCATCGGGTTCTCGCCGCCGCCGATCTCCAGGTCGCCGCCCATGCCGGCGGTGAGGTTGACGATGATGTCGATGTCGGCCTCGCGAATGCGCTCCATCAGTTCGCGGTACAGCGCTACGTCGCGGCTGAACTTACCGGTTTCGGGGTCGCGCACATGGCAATGCACCACGGTGGCGCCGGCCTTGGCGGCTTCCACCGCAGCGGCGGCGATCTGTTTGGGGGTGACCGGCACGTGTGGGCTTCTGGCGGTCGTGTCGCCAGCACCGGTGAGTGCGCAGGTGATGATGACGTCGTGGTTCATGGGGCGGTTCCTTGCAGGCGTGGTGAAACCGTTCGCAGCCTGTGCGGGCTGCGAAACGGTGATGGAAAGCGGGTTATTTGCTGGTCAGTTGCAGGTTGGCTGCAGCCGGTTTGCCGTCGAAGGTGGTCACGCCTTCCAGCCAGCGCGCCTGGTCCTGGGGGTGATCCTTGAGCCACTGCTTGGCGGACTCGATAGCGTCCTTGTGATCCAGCAACGGCTGCATCATCCGGCTCTCGTCGGCGGCGGTGAAGGTCAGGTTGGTCAGCAACTTGTGCACGTTGGGGCACTGTTCGGCGTAGGTCGGCGAGGTCACGGTCCACACCGTCGCCATGCCTTCGTTCGGGCCGAGGGCGTCATCGCTGCCGGTGAGGTAAGTCATCGCCACGTTGACGTTCATCGGGTGCGGCGCCCAGCCGAAGAACACCACGGCTTCCTTGCGGCGCACGGCGCGGTCCACAGCGGCGAGCATGCCGGCCTCACTGGACTCCACCAGTTGGAATTTGCCCAGGCCGAACTGGTTCTTGGCGATCATCGCCTTGATCTGGGTGTTAGCCCCCGAGCCCGGCTCGATCCCGTAGATCTTGCCGCCCAGTTCCTTTTCGAATCTGGCGATATCGGCGAACGTTTTCAGGCCCTTGTCGGCCAGGTACGTCGGCACGGCAAGCGTGGCGCGGGCATCTTCCAGGCTGGCTTTGTCGAGGACTTTGACTTGCTTGGCGTCGACAAACGGCGTGATGGTCTGGGTCATCAGCGGGTTCCAGTAGCCCAGGAACATATCCAGGCGCTGGTCGCGGATGCCGGCGAAGATGATTTGCTGGGAGGCGCTGGTCTGTTTGGTCTTGTAGCCGAGGCCGTCGAGCAGTACTTGGGTCATGGCACTGGTGGCGATGACGTCGGTCCAGTTCACCACGCCCATGCGCACGTTCTGGCATGAAGCGGCATCCGCTGCCATTACGTTGGTGCTCAAAATGGCGCTGGCGCTGAGTGCAAGCACGCAGCGGCTGATCAGTCGATTCATGGTGGATCCCTCGGCAGGTCGTTATTGTGGGGTCCGGCGTCTTTGTGCGCCGTGTAGCCAAGTTACGCAAGCCAGGGGCCGGCAAAACGCACGGCGGCGACCACCTCTTGCACTGCAGCGACCTGCCCCCTTGAATCCGCCCCGGAACGGGAGTATCACATTGCCACGCTGCCCGTGCGACGAGAGCGCCACCATGTCCCAGGATTTCTACTTTTTGCTGATGCCGGGGTTTTCGGCCATTGGCTTTATCTCTGCGCTGGAGCCGCTGCGGGTGGCCAACCGCTTTCGTGGCGAGCTGTACCGTTGGCATGTGCTGAGTGCCGATGGCGGCGCGGTATTGGCGAGCAATGGCATGTCGGTCAACGCCGACGCCGCGCTGGAACCGCTGAAAAAAGGCGCGACCTTACTGGTGGTGGCCGGCTTCGAACCGTTGCAGTTCGCCACTCCCGCACTGGAACACTGGCTGCGCCGCCTCGACCACGACGGCGTGACCCTCGGCGCCATCGACACCGGCGCCTGCGTCCTCGCCGAAGCCGGCCTGCTCGAAGGCCATCGCCTGACCCTGCACTGGGAAGCCATCGATGCGTTCAAGGAGTCCTATCCTCACCTGACCGTGACCCAGGAACTGTTCGAGATCGACCGCCGCCGCATCACCTGCGCCGGCGGCACCGCGTCCATCGACCTGATGCTCGACCTGATCGCCCAGGCCCACGGCCCGGAGCTTGCCATCCAGGTTTCCGAACAATTCGTGCTCGGCCGCATCCGCCCACGCAAAGATCACCAGCGCATGCAGATCGCCACGCGCTACGGCATCAACAACAAAAAGTTGGTCCACGTGATCGGCGAGATGGAGCAGCACACCGAGCCGCCCCTGAGCACCTTGGCCCTGGCCGACGCGATCAAAGTCACCCGACGCCAGTTGGAGCGGCTATTCCGCCTGCACCTGAACGACACGCCAAGCAACTTCTACCTCGGCCTGCGCCTGGAAAAAGCCCGGCAGCTCTTGCGTCAAAGCGACATGAGCGTGCTGGAGGTGAGCATTGCCTGCGGGTTTGAGTCACCGTCGTACTTCACTCGCAGCTATCGGGCAAGGTTTGCGAAGTGCCCAAGGGAGGATCGGCGACGGGAGGTGGTTTGACCGGCAATTATAGTCAATTATACTCACAGCTATAATTTATAGTCCTTTCCATAATTGAGTATAAAACCATGTCCAAGCACAGCGGCTTTGTGTTCCGCCGCCCCGCCCTGGCGCGCAGCATTGCCGATGGTCTTGTGGGGGCCGGTATTCAGGATTTCACCTCTGGCCTGTTTCTCGCCGCGCCGCGCCGTACCGGTAAAAGTACGTTTTTGCGCGAAGACCTCATCCCGGAGTGTCAGCTGCGCAGTTGGCTGGCCGTGTATGTGGATCTGTGGGCCGACAAGGAAAAGGATCCCGCCGAGTTGATCGCCAGCGCCATAGCGGCCGCGCTGGTTCCCTATGAAAAAGGCATTCGCAAACTGGCCAAGAACATCGGGATCGAGAAGCTCAGCTTTCTGCGGACGTTGTCCTGGGATTTCAGCAAACCGCAATTGCCTGTGGGCGCCACGTTGACCCAGGCGTTGGAATTGCTCCACCGCGCGGCGGAAAAACCCGTCGTACTGGTGATTGATGAAGCGCAGCACGCCTTGACCAGCGATTCAGGCATCAACGCCATGTTCGCGCTGAAAGCGGCCCGGGACCAACTCAACCAAGGTCGTGACGAAGACGGCAGCGGGTTGCATCTGGTGTTCACCGGCTCCAATCGCGACAAGCTAGCCCATCTGGTGTTGGGCAAAAGCCAGCCGTTTTTCGGCTCCAGCATCACGCCGTTTCCGTTGCTCGGCAAAGAATTCACCCAGGCCTACACCGTGCATCTCAACGCGCACCTGGCCAAGACCAACCAATTCAACGCGGCGGATATTGATGAAGCTTTTGAGCTGGTGGGCCGTCGCCCCGAGATGTTGCGCACGATCATCGGTGAAGTCGCCCTGGAGTTAGGCGAGGCGAGCAACCTGGGCCACCTGCTGCACAGCCGCGCCGAACTGCTGCGCGCAGGTGTATGGACCGAATTCGAAAGCGCCTGGAACGCGCTGACCATCCCGCAGCGTGCCGTGCTGGAGGTGATGGTGGAGCGTTCTCAAAACAACGAACCCTTCGCGCCATTCACCGATAGCACCCTCACGGCGGTCAGCAAGGCGCTGGAAAGGATGGGTAGCGACGTGGTGCCGGGTACCCAGACCATCCAGGCCTGCATCGATGCCCTGCGCGACAAGGAACTGGTGTGGAAGTCGAGCCGAGGCGGCTATGCCCTGGAGGACAACACCTTCGGTGACTGGCTGCAACACAAGAGCCTTGCACCGCGCTAAAAGGCCGGCTTCTAAAGAGAGCGGAGGTGGTTTATTTCTTTACCAGGGCCGAGCATGCCGCCTTGTAGGCTTCATGCTGGTACTTATTCAGCGTCGCGGGCAGATCAAAGGTGTGCTTTTTGTTCTGCGCATTGATGGTCTGCGGCGACAACAGCGTCACCTCCACCCCCTCCAGCAGTTGAAGCACCCCTTCAATCTTGAACGTCGTTGGGCCACCGGCGAATTCACCTTTTTTGCTGCGCTTCTTGATGGCGATGCGAGTGATGGCGTTGTCCTGCACAAACGCTTTCACCTGAGCGGCGAAGGCTTTGACGTTGGCCGCTTCATCGTCATCGTCGAGGGCGATTTTCTTGGTCGCCAGGGCGACGTGGGTCAGCGCCTGGTTGTCCAGGGCGGCGAGGGCGATGATGGCTTCGCTGCCTTTGATTTCGATGCCGCAGGTTTTCATGTCATGGCCTGGCAATAGGTGGAGAGGCGACGGATGGTCGCGCACCTCAAGACTAAAGCCAACTCCAAATCGGCTCAAATAAAAACCGCAACCCATGACCGTCTGTCAGAAGATCATTCCGACCTGTTATTTCTGACAGTAGCCAATGATGGAAGTCCTGCATAGATTGGTTTGAAAGAGTCAACCCCCTCGACCTTCTGAGAAGGAAGTTGCGCAATGATCATCAGGAAAAATATTCGCTCTCTGAGTGATAGCGAGAAAAAGTCGTTTATTGATAGCTTGCTTGAACTCAAGAGACGCGGTGAATACGACAAGTACGTTCACTGGCATCACGGCGTCATGGTGCCGACTGTGCATTGCGATGAGCCCCAGGATCCCGACTACCGCAATGGGGCCCATCTCGGGCCGGCCTTCCTGCCCTGGCATCGAGAGATGCTTATGCAGCTTGAGGCTGAGTTGCGCGGTATCAGTCCCGATGTAGCGCTGCCTTATTGGGACTGGACCGAAGATGCGGCCAATCCTGCGGGATCACCGGTCTGGAGGACGGACTTGATGGGCGGAAACGGCGATCCAAGCGATCAGTTTCGGGTCAAGGATGGGCCGTTTGCCTACAGCGGCGGTCAATGGGAAGTGCCTGAGTACCCCGAGGATGATTTGCCGGGCAAAGGCCTCAAGCGCCAGTTTGGTCAGTGGGTCGGCTCGCTTCCTACAGTGGCCGATCTGCAGATGGCCATGCGTGAAAGCTTGTATGACACGCCGCCTTTTGATTCAGGACCCTATACCCGTGGGTTTCGCAATCGTTTGGAGGGCTGGGTCACTCAACGTGGCGATCCACAAGTGACTACGCCTGGCTCCCAGTTGCATAACCGCGTGCATCTCTGGATCGGCGGCAATATGTTGGCGATGACCTCGCCGGAGGATCCGGTGTTCTTCCTCCATCATTGCTTTATCGACAAGGTATGGGCGGACTGGCAAGCGCAAATGAAGCTGGATAAACCCAAGTGGGCGCCCCATTACGCGCCGATGCGCTGCGGTCCGGAGGGCCACAACGTTGGGGACCTGATCAACCCGTGGGGTGAGCGTAGTATTCGTCAGGTGTTGGATATCGCCAAGCTGGGCTATCAATACTCTCCATCGCGAGAATTGGTTCGCAGCCCGTTCAAGTCGCCTTTCATGGCTTGAATCCGTCGCCGCTCCCGCACGTTGGCGGCGGGAGTTGGCATTCACTCCTGCCCAATCGACTCCAAAAACTCCGACCGCTCATCACTCATCCGCGCCAGGCAGTCGTTGTGCGCAATCGCATAGGCCTTGGTGCCGGTGACTGCCGGGAAGGTGTCCACTGCACAATCGGCATCCCGCAGTTTTTCCCACTTTTGCTGCGCGTCCTTCAGACGGGCGGTAATGTCCGCCAGTTTGGTCTTGTCGCTGCCGTAGGTCGAACCCATGCGTTCGAGCAGGCCCTGATAGTTGTCTTTCAACAATTGTTCGGCGGTGGTTTTGTTGTAAGTGGCGCATTCCAGGGTTTGCGTGTCGCTTTCGATGCCATCGCACGGCGTGCTGTCGGTGTCTTCGGCCGCGTGGACGCCGGTTGCGATGAGTGCCAAAGCCAGGAAAATCGATTTCATTGCGCCGTCTCATATCAGGTGATGCGGGAATTCTGGCTCAAGCGTAAGACAAATAACAGCCGCCAGTCAGACCTCTCTTAACAGCCTTTGTCGCGGATTGACGCTTTCGGCAATTCCCCTGTCGTTTTTGCACCCGGCTCAGGTTGCCCCTGGGCATATGCTGGCCCCAAAGCGCCGGCAGACGATTCGGCGCATGAATTGCCAATAAGGGGACAGCCTGATGAGCCCAGCCGAACTTCACGCCGACAGCATCGTTATCGACGGGCTGATTATTGCCAAGTGGAACCGCGAGCTGTTCGAGGACATGCGCAAGGGTGGCCTCACCGCCGCCAACTGCACCGTGTCGGTGTGGGAAGGCTTCCAGGCCACGATCAATAACATCGTCGCCAGCCAGACCCTGATCCGCGAGAACAGCGACCTGGTAATCCCGGTGAAAACCACCGCCGACATCCGCAAGGCCAAGGAACTGGGCAAGACCGGCATCATCTTCGGCTTCCAGAACGCCCATGCATTTGAAGACCAACTCGGCTACGTCGAGATCTTCAAGCAGCTCGGCGTCGGTGTGGTGCAGATGTGCTACAACACCCAGAACCTGGTGGGCACCGGTTGCTACGAGCGCGACGGCGGCCTGTCGGGTTTTGGTCGCGAGATCGTTGGCGAGATGAACCGCGTCGGCATCATGTGCGACCTGTCCCACGTCGGCTCCAAAACCTCCGAAGAAGTCATCCTCGAATCGAAAAAACCGGTGTGCTACTCCCACTGCCTGCCGTCCGGCCTGAAAGAGCACCCGCGCAACAAGTCCGATGAAGAGCTTAAGTTCATCGCCGACCACGGCGGTTTTGTCGGCGTGACCATGTTCGCGCCGTTCCTCGCCAAGGGCATCGATTCGACCATCGACGATTACGCCGAAGCCATCGAATACACCATGAACATCGTCGGCGAAGACGCCATTGGCATCGGCACCGACTTTACCCAGGGCCATGGCCAGGATTTCTTCGAAATGCTGACCCATGACAAGGGCTACGCCCGCCGCCTGACCAGCTTCGGCAAGATCATCAACCCGCTGGGCATCCGCACCGTGGGCGAGTTTCCCAACCTCACCGAAACCCTGCTCAAGCGCGGCCACAGCGAGCGCGTGGTGCGCAAGATCATGGGCGAGAACTGGGTCAACGTGCTCAAGGACGTCTGGGGCGAATAAGCCACCGCATTTTTCCCTCGACCGTTCGCGTCGAGGGCACACCTAAGAATTTTCTGGAGTTAAGTTTCCATGGCCAAAATCGCCCCGCAATTGCCAATCGAAGTCGACAGCGAAACCGGTGTCTGGACCTCCGACGCCCTGCCGATGCTGTACGTGCCGCGCCATTTCTTCGTCAACAACCACATGGGCATCGAAGAAGTGCTGGGCGCCGACGCCTACGCCGAGATCCTCTACAAGGCCGGCTACAAATCCGCCTGGCACTGGTGTGAAAAAGAAGCCGAGTGCCACGGCCTGGAAGGCGTCGCGGTGTTCGAGCACTACATGAAGCGCCTGTCGCAACGCGGCTGGGGCCTGTTCAAGATCCAGGACATCGACCTCGACAAAGGCACCGCCAGCGTCAAGCTGGAACACTCGGCATTCGTCTACGTGTACGGCAAGGTCGGGCGCAAAGTGGACTACATGTTCACCGGTTGGTTTGCCGGCGCCATGGACCAGATTCTGCAAGCGCGAGGCAGCACCATCCGTACCGTGGCCGAACAAGTCTACGGAGGCTCCGAAGAGGGCTTTGAGTCTGGCTTGTTCACCGTCAAGCCGTTGTAAGCCGAGGACCGTGCCATGGCTTTCGAAGCAATGTTCCAGCCGATCCAGATCGGCAAACTGACCATCCGCAACCGCGTGCTCAGTACCGCCCACGCCGAGGTGTATGCCACCGACGGCGGCATGACCACCGACCGCTATGTGAAGTATTATGAAGAGAAAGCCAAGGGCGGTATCGGCCTGGCAATCTGTGGCGGTTCCTCGGTGGTTGCCATCGACAGCCCCCAGGAATGGTGGAGCTCGGTGAACCTGTCCACCGACCGCATCATCCCGCACTTCCAGAACCTGGCCGATGCCATGCACAAGCATGGCGCCAAGATCATGATCCAGATTACCCACATGGGCCGACGCTCGCGTTGGGACGGCTTCAACTGGCCGACCCTGATGTCGCCGTCCGGTGTGCGTGAGCCGGTGCACCGCGCAACCTGCAAGACCATCGAGCCGGAAGAGATCTGGCGCGTGATCGGCAACTACGCCAGCGCCGCCAAACGCGCCAAGGCCGGTGGCCTGGACGGTGTGGAATTGTCCGCCGTGCACCAGCACATGATCGACCAGTTCTGGAGCCCGCGGGTCAACAAGCGGACCGACGAATGGGGCGGCACCTTTGAAGGCCGCATGAAGTTCGGCCTGGAGGTGCTCAAGGCCGTGCGCGCCGAAGTCGGTGATGACTTCTGCGTGGGCATGCGCCTGTGCGGTGACGAGTTCCATCCGGACGGCCTGTCCCACGAGGACATGAAGCAGATCGCCAAGTATTACGACGACACCGGCATGCTCGATTTCATCGGCGTGGTGGGCTCGGGTTGCGACACCCACAACACCCTGGCCAACGTGATCCCGAACATGAGCTACCCGCCGGAGCCGTTCCTGCACCTGGCGGCCGGCATCAAGGAAGTGGTCAAGGTTCCGGTACTGCACGCGCAGAACATCAAGGACCCGAACCAGGCCACGCGCATTCTGGAAGGCGGCTATGTGGACATGGTCGGCATGACCCGTGCGCACATCGCCGACCCGCACCTGATCGCCAAGATCAAGATGGGCCAGATCGACCAGATCAAACAGTGCGTCGGCGCCAACTATTGCATCGATCGCCAGTACCAGGGCCTGGATGTGCTGTGCATCCAGAACGCCGCGACCTCCCGTGAATACATGGGCGTACCGCACATCATCGAGAAATCCACCGGGCCGAAACGCAAAGTGGTCGTGGTGGGTGCCGGCCCTGCGGGGATGGAAGCCGCGCGCGTGGCGGCCGAACGTGGCCACGACGTGACCCTTTTGGAGAAAAAAGAGTTTATCGGCGGGCAGATCACCACGGCTTCCAAGGCGCCGCAACGCGACCAGATCGCCGGCATCACCCGCTGGTTCCAGTTGGAACTGGCGCGCTTGAAAGTCGACCTGCGCCTGGGTGTGGCGGCCGATGCCGCGACCATCCTGGATCTGCGTCCGGACGTGGTGGTGCTGGCGGTCGGCGGGCATCCGTTTATCGAGCAGAACGAACACTGGGGCGCCGCCGAAGGCCTGGTGGTGAGCAGTTGGGACGTGCTCGACGGCAAAGTCGCGCCGGGCAAGAACGTGCTGGTCTACGACACCATCTGTGAATTCACCGGCATGTCGGTGGCGGACTTTTTGGCCGACAAAGGCTGCCAGGTGGAAATCGTCACCGACGACATCAAGCCAGGCGTGGCGATTGGCGGTACGTCGTTCCCGACCTACTACCGCAGCATGTACCCCAAAGAAGTGATCATGACCGGCGACATGATGCTGGAAAAGGTCTACCGCGAAGGCGACAAGCTGGTGGCGGTATTGGAGAACGAATACACCGGCGCCAAAGAGGAGCGGGTGGTGGACCAAGTGGTGGTGGAGAACGGCGTGCGTCCGGACGAAGCCATCTACTACGGGCTCAAGGAAGGCTCGCGCAACAAGGGCCAGATCGACGTTGAAGCGCTGTTCGCGATCAAACCGCAGCCGTGCCTGAGCGAAGCGGGCGAGGGGTACTTGCTGTTCCGCATCGGTGACTGTGTGGCGCAGCGCAATACCCACGCTGCGATCTACGACGCCCTGCGCTTGTGCAAGGATTTCTGACCCGACACCGAACCAATGTGGGATTGGTTTCAAATGTGGGAGGGGGCTTGTCCCCGATGGCGGAGTGTCAGTTGATACAGCTGTAGCTGACCCACCGCTATCGGGGGCAAGCCCCCTCCCACATTTAGGCCGGTTTCACAGTAGACCTGTGTGGTCTGTGGGAGCTTCACCATGTTGAACACCTTGCTGCCTATTCTCTTGTTTGCCGCCCTGGGCCTCGCCGTCCTCGGCGCGCTCCGCCGCGTGAACATGTGGCGCCGTGGCCGTGCCTCCAAGGTCGACCTGCTCGGCGGTCTGTTGGCCATGCCCAAGCGCTATATGGTCGACCTGCACCACGTGGTCGCCCGCGATAAATACATCGCCAACACCCACGTCGCCACGGCGCTGGGCTTTGTCCTGTCGGCGCTGCTGGCGATTCTGGTGCATGGCTTCGGCCTGCAAAACCGCATCCTCGGCTACGCCTTGCTGCTGGCTTCGGTGTTGATGTTTGTCGGCGCCATCTTTATGTACCTGCGTCGGCGCAACCCGCCCGCACGCCTGTCCAAAGGCCCATGGATGCGCCTGCCGAAAAGCCTGATGGCGTTCTCGGTGAGTTTCTTCCTGGTGACGCTGCCGGTGGCCGGGATTCTGCCCGCCGACTTCGGTGGCTGGCTGCTCGCGGCGTTGCTCAGCGTGGGTGTGCTGTGGGGCGTGTCCGAAATGTTCTTCGGCATGACCTGGGGCGGGCCGATGAAGCACGCCTTCGCCGGTGCCCTGCACCTGGCCTGGCACCGCCGCGCCGAACGCTTTGGTGGTGGCCGCTCCACCGGTTTGAAGCCGCTGGACCTCAGTGATAAAACCGCGCCCCTGGGTGTGGAAAAGCCCAAGGATTTCACCTGGAACCAACTGCTCGGTTTCGACGCCTGCGTGCAGTGCGGCAAGTGCGAAGCGGCGTGCCCGGCGTTCGCTGCCGGCCAGCCGCTGAACCCGAAAAAACTCATCCAGGACATGGTGGTCGGCCTGGCCGGTGGCACCGATGCCAAGTTCGCCGGCAGCCCGTATCCGGGCAAGGCGATTGGCGAACACGGTGGCAACCCGCATCAACCGATCGTCAACGGCCTGGTGGACGCCGAGACCCTGTGGTCGTGCACCACCTGCCGCGCTTGCGTGGAAGAGTGCCCGATGATGATCGAGCACGTGGACGCCATCGTCGACATGCGTCGCCACCTCACTCTGGAAAAAGGCGCCACCCCGAACAAAGGCGCCGAAGTCCTGGAAAACCTGATCGCCACCGACAACCCTGGCGGTTTTGCACCGGGCGGTCGCCTCAACTGGGCGGCGGATCTGAACCTGCCGTTGCTCAGTGACAAGGGCACCACCGACGTGCTGTTCTGGGTCGGCGACGGAGCCTTCGACATGCGCAACCAACGCACCCTGCGTGCGTTCGTCAAAGTGCTCAAAGCCGCCAACGTCGACTTCGCCGTGCTCGGCCTGGAAGAGCGCGACAGCGGCGACGTCGCCCGTCGCCTGGGCGATGAAGCGACGTTCCAACTGCTGGCCACGCGCAATATCCAGACCTTGGCCAAGTACAGCTTCAAACGCATCGTCACCTGCGACCCCCACAGTTTCCATGTGCTGAAAAACGAATACGGCGCCTTCAACGGCAACTACCTCGTGCAGCACCACAGCACCTTCATGGCCGAGCTGATCGGTGACGGCGCGCTGAACCTGGGGCAGCACAAAGGCAGCAGCGTGACCTATCACGACCCGTGCTACCTGGGCCGCTACAACGGCGAATACGAGGCGCCGCGCCAAGTGCTGCGGGCGCTGGGGATCGAGGTCAAGGAGATGCAACGCTCGGGCTTCCGTTCGCGCTGCTGCGGCGGTGGCGGCGGGGGGCCGATCACGGACATTCCTGGCAAGCAACGGATCCCGGATATGCGCATGGACGATATCCGCGAGACCGGTGCCGAGTTGGTGGCAGTTGGTTGCCCGCAATGCACGGCGATGCTTGAAGGTGTTGTCGAGCCGCGGCCATTGATCAAGGATATTGCCGAGCTGGTGGCTGACGCGTTGCTTGAAGACACTGCGCCGGCGAAAGTGCCTAAACGTCCTGTCCAACAAACGTCTGCGGAGATGCACTGATGAGCGACATTATCCGCCGCGACCCACGGGCTGAGTGGATCGCCCGTAACCGTCTGCACCCGCTTCACGCGGCAATGCAGCCTGTGCAACACAGCTGGATGGGGCCCAACGGCGTTATCCGCAAAAACGTCCATGGCATGGGCTTTATCGGCCCCAACGGCATCAAGCGCATCGACCGCAGCGGCGCCCAGCAGGGCGGCGCGGCCAAGCGTACGGCGGCGGTGGAAGTGCAGTTGCCGCTGCATCAGGTGCCTGCGCCTGCGTTCTACATCAACGTGGTGCCGGACATGGTCGGCGGTCGCCTGAGCAGCCACGACCGTGACCTGCTCGGCCTGGCGCGACAACTTGCCGGTAACGACGGCGCGGTGTTGGCGGTGGTGTTTGGCGAGCACAAGGAAAGCGCGTTTGCCACCGCCGGTGTCGACCGCCTGCTGGTGCTGGATGGGCATGAGTTCGACGGTTATTCACCCGAGCAACGCGTGCAGGGTTTGCGGGCTGTGGATAACCAGTTCAACCCACGCCATTGGCTGCTGCCCGACAGCCGCAGTGGCGGGGGTGAGCTGGGTCGGCGTTTTGCCGCCAGCCTCAAGGAACGCCCGGCCACGCGGGTGTGGCAGATCAAGGGTGACGAGTGCATCGGCCGCGCCGGTGCCGGCCAGCAAGACTTGGCGCGGCCACTGCCACGCTTGATCCTCGCCGCCGTCGAATGTGCCGATCCGGTCAGCGACACGCGCCATGAAGTCTTGCCCGTGGAGTTATCCACAACCCTGGCCCGCAGCCTGCCGCGTATCGAAGACCTCGGCGCGGTGGCGGTGGACCCGGCGGCGATTCCCATGGCCGAAGCGGAGTTCATTTTCTCCGGCGGCAACGGCGTGAAGGATTGGAACCTGTTCCACCAGACCGCTGCTGCCCTGGGCGCCACCGAAGGCGCGTCGCGAGTGGCGGTGGACGACGGCTTCATGGCCCGTGATCGCCAGGTCGGCGCCAGCGGCACTTGGGTCACCGCACGGGTGTATGTGGCCGTGGGAATTTCCGGGGCGATCCAGCACCTGCAAGGCATCGGTGCCTGCGACAAGGTGGTGGCGATCAACCTCGACCCGGGTTGCGACATGATCAAGCGTGCCGACCTGTCGGTGATCGGCGAGAGCGCCGCGATTCTGCAAGCGTTGATCGATGCGGTAGAGGCCTACCGCAACGGCGCCAAGCGCGATGCGGCTTAGGGACATGACTATGACCACGAATGTAATCAGCCTGGTATCCATCGGCGCCCACCCCACGTCAGGGCGCCCGCGCCGTGCCGAACAGGATGCGCGTGCCGTTGAACTCGGCCTGCAAATGGCTGGGGATAAGTTGCAGGTGCTGCACGCAGGCAACATCGCCGAACCCACCTTGCGCAGCTACCTGGGCATGGGTTTGCCGCAACTGCATGTGCTCGAACAACCGGCTGGCGCCGACGCCTTGCCGGTGCTCAGTGACTACCTGCGCGAGGCCGGCGCCCAGGTGGTGCTCACCGGCAGCCAGGCCGAAACCGGTGAGGGCTCGGGGATGCTGCCGTTCCTGCTCGCCGAGCAACTGGGCTGGCCGCTGATTGTCGGGTTGGCTCAGGTGGAGTCCATCGAAGGCGGCGTGGCCCATGTGCTGCAAGCCTTGCCCCGTGGTCAGCGGCGGCGCCTGAAAGTGCGCCTGCCGTTTTTGGCGACGGTGGATAACGCCGCGCCGAAGCCTCGGCAGAGTGCCTACGGCCCGGCGCAGCGCGGCGAACTGGCGGCCCATGAGGTCGAAATTGAAGAAGACCGGTTATTCACCGACGCGGCGCTGCAACCGGCCAAGCCCCGGCCCAAGCGCCTCAAGGTGATCAAGGCCAAGAGCGGGGCAGACCGCATGAAGGCGGCAACGGCGAAGGCCAGTGGTGGCGGTGGGCAGGTGCTCAAAGGTGTGAGCGCCGAAGAAGGTGCCCAGGCGATTCTCAAGTTGCTCATAGAAGAAGGCGTGGTGCGCTAACCCACCAAGCCCCCTCCCACATTTTGATCTGCATAAGGTTCTGAGATTAAGGGGGCGCTGGGGCCGGCTTGGGCACCAACTCCGGCAGCGGTGGCGGCAGCGGTTGCCAGGTGGCATCCGGCTGCTGCATCGGCGGTGGCAGCGTCGGCGTGGGATCGCCGCCAATCGGTTTGAGGATCATCTTCTCGGTGGTATCGCGCAGGATCATGCCTTGTGTAGAGCTGCGCGCCTCGGTGCCGCTGTGAAAGGTGCTGATCTGGGAAATCGGCAGGTCGAGGTTGCGTTCGATCCTCGGCGTCAGCAGCAGGATGATCTCGGTTTTCTGCTGGGTATTCTGGTTCGTGCCAAACAGCTTCTTGCCGATCCACGGGATCTGGCTCAACCACGGCAGCCCCGAGCCTTCGTCGACATCCGCCGTGCGGATCAGCCCCGAGACGATCTGGGTTTCATTGTTGCGCGCGGTCAGCAGGGTCTTGGTGGCGCGTGAGCCCAGCTCGAAGGTGGCCGGTACGTTTTCCGAGCCGGGAATGCGCTTGGTGATATGGCTCATTTCCACGTTCAACTCCAGGTTTACCTCATCGCTCAGGCTGATGTTGGGCTTGACCGTGATTTGCAAGCCCACGTCCTGGTAAGACACCGACGAGGTGGTGATCTGGTTGGCCGTGGTGGTGGTGACCACGGGGATCTTGTCGCCGATGTTCACCTGGGCTTCTTCGCGGTTGCGCACCCGTACCCTGGGGTTGGCCAGAGTCACGGTGTTGCCGCTGCGCTGCAGCATATTGATGCGCGCCGAGGTGCTGCCGGAATCGAGCAGGATATTGTCGCCATTGATCCCACGCAACGCGCTGATCGGGATGCCCGCGAGCCCCGCAGGCACGTTGGCGAGGTTGCCCACGGACAGGCCGATGCTTTCCGGGTACTGGATGCCCAGGTTCAATTCGTCGGTCAGGCTGACCTCCAGCACCTGAATGTCGATGGTCACTTCCGACTGCGCGATATCAATGGCCTCCACGAGTTTTTCCACCGCGCTCAGGGTGTCGAGGCCATCGCGCACAATCACCGCGTTCAGGCGTTCGTCCACCAATACCTCCTTGGGCTTGAGCACTTGCTTGATCTCGGCGGCGATGACCTTGGGGTCGCCATGGCTAAGGTAGAAGGTGCGTACGGCCAACTCGCGATATTCCCGTTCTTTGTCCGGGCGTCGGGGGTAAACCAGAATGGTGTTGGCATTGAGGACTTTCTTGTCCAACCCTTGGGTGGTCAGCAGCAGGTTCAGGGCGTCTTCGGCGGTGGTTCGGCTCGCGGTCATGCTCGCTGAGGCACTGGGATTGACGTCCTTGTCGATGACGAAGTTGACCCCCGACAGGCGCGCAATGGTCTCGAAAATCGTGGTCAGGCTTTGGGCGCTGAACTCCAGGCTCAGGGGTTTGCGCATGGCCTCGGAGAGGTCGGCGCTGAGGTAGTCGGCACTCACCAGTTCACGGGTCAGGGCATTGCGAAAGTCCAGGGCCTCTCGGTAGTTGGGCTTTTGCGCGATGATCCGGCGCACCAGGTTGAGTGCTTCCACGGGGTTGGAACGCTTCAGTTCGTAGGCTTGTGCCAGTTGCGGGCGCAGCTGTTTCATCGCCTGGATGCTCTGGATTTCCTGGCGCGCGCCGAGGTTACTGGGGTCGTACTTGAGGATGGTTTCCAGGGCGCGGATGGCGGCGGCATCGTCGCCGCGCATCAGCGCGGTGCTGGCCTCGCGGCTGTATTGCGCCACCAGCAACTCCAGCTTGCTGTAGTTGGCGGTGCGCAATTGCACGTCGTCGGGGGCTTGTTTGGCTTCGGCTTGCAGCACTTCGACGGAGCGGATGATGTCGCCCTTCTGGCGCAACTCGTCGCTCTCCTTGATCGCCCGTTGAGTCTGGCAGGCGCTGAGCAAGGCCACGGCCAGGCTCAAGGGAACCCACGTACGTATCGCCATGATCGTGTCCTGCTCCGGTCAGTGAGTGTCCAGCCGCAAAGTGCTGGCATGCTTGAGCGGCATGTAGGTCAGCACCACAGCGGTGTCGGTGAGTTTGTCCAGGCGGTAGTGCGCGTCGAGCATCTTGCCGGGCACGATGCGCCCGGGTACCGAACAGCGGTTGCACAGCGTGTACTGGCGGCCGTTGCCCTGAAGCACGACGATTTTCGATTGGCTCTCATAGCGCCACTGCGCGCTGACGGTGAAGGGCAGCGGTGGCGGCTTGGGCGGTGAAGTGTCGACGGGGGCAACGGGCGGTGGCGGTGTCCAGGTTTGGGCGGGGAACAGGTCAACCGTTTCGACCACGGGCGTGTCCGCTTCGACAGCAGGAGCTGGCAAGGCGGCTACCGGCGGGCGGATTACCGCTGTTGATGCGGTGTCGGGGCTGTTTGCGTTGTCCTGCCAGAACAGCCAGCCGCAGCCGATCAGGGTCAGCACTAACAGCACGCGCAAATACGGCGACAGTTTCATTGCGTCACCCCCAGTACGCTCACCTTGAGGGTGATATTCAGCATGCCGCTGGTGATGTCCTTGCGCTCCAGAGTCAGGTGCTCGATGCGTACGGCCGGCTCTTTGGCGACGTCGGTCAGGGCGTCGCGCAGCAGGGTGTACGGGCCGGTAAGCGGAATGTCCACGTCCAGGCGTTGTATCCCGCTGTCGCCGGGGGCGGAGTAGGCGAGCGTGGTTTGTTTGATGATAAAGCCGCGTTGAGTGAGAACGCCCAGCAGCTTTTCCAGGCGCGGTGCAAAGTCGTCTGCGCTGGGCAGTCGCTCGACCACGACCGGCTCGGTGACCTGCACCTCCTGTGGCTGCTCGTCGATGCCGGCCTGTATTTCCTGGCGACGCATGCGGTCGGTAGCGCATGCCGGGTAAATCACCGCCACTTCGATCACCAGTGTCGTGAACATCACACCCAACGCCAGCAAGCCCCAGAAGCCCAGGCGCTGTTGGCACTGCATCAGTTGCCAGCGCAGACGTGGCAGGTAGCGAGTGAGGGTGTCCATGGCTGGCTATCCTGATCCAACGCTGAGTTTGACCTGCACCGGGTGCTGCGGATCATCGGGTTTGAGCGCGCTTTGTTGCAGATGTACCTGTACCCCTGGCCGGGCCTTGAGCCGGTCCACGAAGCGAAACGCATCACCCAACTGCTTGGCTTCCAGATCCAGATGAATCAGTTGGGCCTGGGTGTTGACCTCGACACGGGTCAGGGCGATTTCTTTCGACCAGGCCTGGGCCACGGCATCCATCAGGGCGAAGGGGCTGGCCTTCTGTTGGGCGAAGGCTGCCAGCTGTTTTTTCTGCTGGGGCGACAAGCGAATGGCCGCCTGGATCAACTGCTCCTGGCGGCGGGTGAGTTGGATAAAGTGTTGCTCCAGTTCATCGGTCTTTTGCTGTTGGTACTCCATGTGTTGCCACTGTCGCCAGAGGCCGAACATCATTACCGCAACCATCAGCCAAAGCGCAGTCACCAGTGGCCGAAGCGTCGCCGTGGCGTGTTGGAAATCAACGGCGGGTGCACGGCGGGCGCGCAGCCGTTGCCAGGCACTGACGAGCCTGGTTCTCATGCTGTCGATGCCTCCAGCCAGGGGTGCACGGGGCCCAGGCGATTGTCCGCAGGGTTATTGGTGACGACCAGCGGGGTCAGCGCGTGCCGCTCGACCAGCAGGTCGGCGGTGAACAGGTTGTCGCTCAATGTGCTGCCTGGTTGGGTCGCAATCACGCACAGCTGCTCGATTGCGCCCTGTTGTCGGTAGAGGCAACTGAGGCTGTCGGCTTCGGGCACGGCCAGTACGCAGTCGTCGGGCAATTGTCGCCAGTACCGCTGCGCCACGGCGGTCAGCAACGGCGTACAGGTGACCAGGGGCAAGCGGTGCAGCTTGAACAGGTCGCGCAGGTCTTGCAGCAGCTCCCGTGAGGTCGCGACCGCGACACAAGCCTGGCCGAAGTTACCGTTGGCGGCTTGCACCTGCCAGTGCTCAGGGTCGATGCCGACCTGTTGGCTGAAGGTGGCTTCGGCAAATGCCTGCCAATCGCCTGCGCTGTACAGGCCGGTTTGCCACGGCAATATCAGGTAGTGCACATGGGGAAAGCCCAGCAGCACGGTGGCCCGGTCCAGAAAGCCCACGTGGCCCCGAGGTGCCTGTTCCAGCAGTGCGGCGCAAGCGGCCAATGGCTCGCCGGTGTGCTGCGCGTGCCAGATACGTGCACCGCGCCAGCGTGGGCGAGCCGCCCATTCGGCGCTGGCACTGTGCAGCGCCACCACGTGCTCAATAAAGGGAAATGACACGGTGAACCTCCTTGAGCGTGGTCTCGCCCTGGGCCGCATGGGCCAGGGCGATATCGCGGATAAACACGTGGCCGGCTTCACGGGCCAGTTCGCGCAAGGTGGCGGCCGAACTGCGGTTGAGCAGGCCCTCCTTGATGCTGTCGGTCAGGGTCAACACTTCGGCCAGCGCGAGCCGACCGCGATAGCCGGTGTGGCGACAGGCCTCGCAGCCTTTTCCTATGCGGTAGTGGCCTTGTTTGAGCTGGGTCTCGGGCAGTTGGGCGAGGTGGGCGATGTCTGGATCGGGGGTAGCGTCTACGCCGCAGTCCGGGCAGATGCGCCGAACCAGGCGTTGGGCAACCACGCCGTTGAGGGCTTCGACAAAACTGGCCGGGTCCACGTCCATGTAGGTAAAGCGCTCCAGCACGCTGAACGCGCTGTTGGCGTGCACCGACGACAGCACCAGATGCCCGGTCAACGCGGCTTGCACCGCAATGCCTGCCGTTTCCCCGTCGCGGATTTCCCCGACCAGAATCGTGTCCGGATCGTGGCGCAGGATCGAGCGCAGCCCACGGGCGAAGGTAAGACCTTTCTTGTCGTTGACCGGGATTTGCAGCACGCCGGGCAGTTCGTACTCCACCGGGTCTTCAATGGTGATGATCTTTTTCTCGCCGGTATTGGTCTCCGACAACGCGGCGTACAGCGTGGTGGATTTGCCACTGCCAGTGGGGCCGGTCACCAGCAGCATGCCGTAGGGTTCGCTGGCGAGTACGCGGATGCGCGCAATGGTGTCGGTGGCCAGGCCGAGGTTTTCCAGGCTCAGCGACTCGCCGCGCTGGGATTTGTCGAGAATCCGCAACACCGCATCTTCACCGTGGATGCTGGGCATGATCGACACGCGAAAATCCACCTCGCGGCCCTGGATTTTCATCTTGAAACGTCCGTCCTGGGGCACCCGTCGCTCGCCGATGTCCAGCTCCGACAACACCTTGATCCGCGACAGCGCCTGCTCGGCCATGTCCATGCCGCCGGCTTGGCCCATCTGCTGCAACACACCGTCGATGCGGTACTTGATCACCAGACCCTGCGGTGTGGTTTCCACATGGATGTCGCTGGCGCGGCTTTGCAGCGCATCGAACAGCATGGAGTTGACCAGGCGCACCACCGGGTTGTCGTCGCGGGCGATGCTGCTCAGGGATATTTCCTGGGCGGACTGGCCGACGAGGGCGCTTTCAGCGTCGTCGCCAAATGGCTGCATCACCCGTTGGCTGGCTTCGGCCGCAGTCAACTGGGCCTTGACCGCGCCGGGCAGGCTCATGGCCAGGGGCAGTTGGCGCAAGGTCTTGGAGGACTGCAGCCAGTGTCGGCTGGCCAAGGTGAATGGATCTCCCAGCACCAGGCACGGCTGGCCGTGGTTATCCACAGGCAATACGTTATGGATCAGTGCCTGGGGCAGCGCCAGTAGATCGAAACGCCAGTCTTCATTGAGGTGTTCCGGGGCGATGGCGAGCAGGCCAAGGGGCTGGGCGATCGTCGGTAATTGGTCGGGCGCCTTGTCCAGCACCTCCAACAAGTAGTTGGACAAGCTCATGCCCCGTTGCGTCGCAAGCGCTTGCCATTGCCGTGTCTGCTCGCTCATCGCGCTACCCCTGGATGGAACCTGCCAGTTCGAAAATCGGCATGTACAGCATGAACACGATCAAGCCGATCAACCCGCCTACGACCAGCATCAACAGCGGCTCGAAGACCTTGCTGAACAGCTCGATGGCCCGCTCCAGTGCCTCGTCGTGAAACTGCGCGATCCGTTCGCACATGGCCGCCAGCTCGCCGCTTTGCTCACCCACCCGCAACAGGCGTTCGGCGACAGCGGTGGTCAGTTGATGGCGGGCCAGGGCGGTGGAGAGTGGCTGGCCGGCCTGGATGTCGCTCAGGGCCTGGCGCAGGTCCGCCTGGCGCTCCACGGGCAGCAACGCACCGGACAGCTCCACCGCCGTAACCACCGGCATCCCGCCCATCAGCAACATGCCGGCCGTGCGATAAAACCGCGCGAGGATAAACAGCGTGCGCTGGGCGCCCAGGCTGGGGATCTTCCAGAACAGGCCCGCTGCGCGACGCTTGAACCCGGCGCTGCGAAACATCAGGACCAGTGCCGCGATGGCCAGCGCCAGGCCGATCAGTAACTCCATGCCTCGCGCATCCACCAGCGCGCCCCACCACACCATGAAGCGTGCGGTGGCTGGCAGGTCGTTGACCGCATCGAATACCGAGGCGAAGCGCGGAATCACGAAGAACAGCAAAAACAGCAGGATCAACGCGCCCACGCTGAGCACCACCAAGGGGTACATCAGGGCGCCGCTGACGCGCTTTTTGACGGTTTCCAAATGCGCTTCGAAATGATGGTAACGGCGCAAGGCCACGGCCAATTGGCCGCTGTGTTCGGAGGACGCCACGGTGGCAATCAGCAGAGAAGGAAACGTCTGCGGCCTGAGCTGCATCGCCCTGGACAGCGAGTTGCCTTCGTACATGGAGGCCAGCAGATCGCTCATGACCTGGCGGTTGACGCCCGCTGGCGCCTTGTCGCGCAGGGTTTCCACCGCTTCCACCAGCACCAGGCCGGCGTCCAGCAGCACCACCAGTTCCTGGATAAACAGGCCGAGGGCAAACCTGGCGCGTCGACTCGGCAGAGTGAACGCGCGGCGCGCCTTCAGCGAAATGACCTGGGCGCCGTCGGCCTGTAATTGCTGGCGTGCCTGGGGCAAATCGAGGGCTTGCAGACGCAGCGTCTGCAAATGGCCGTCGCGAATGATGCGGGCGTCGATGTCGATCATGGGGTTTGCCTGGCCAGTTGCTGGCGTTGTTGCAGCAACTCGCCGTAGTAGCGCCACACGGCCAGGGCATAGCGCGAGCGCCGTGCTTCACGGTCCGGCTTGGCCCCGGCGTTATACGCGCCCACGGCCTGCCAGCCATAACCTTGCTCGCGGATAAACCCGGCAAGAATCCACGCACCCACCATGACACTGGTGCAGGGCTGGGTGATCAAGTGCTGTTCGGTGATGCCGAACCGCGCCAGTGCCGGCAAGTGACGGCTGTTGATCTGCATCAGGCCGATGTCCTGGCTGCCATCGCTGTTGACGTTGCGAGCCATCGGGTTGAGACCGGATTCGACCCTGGCGATGGCGTACAACAGGAGCGGATCGACGTGGTAACGACTGGCTGCCAACTGCCAGCAGTTGGCCTGGGCGATGCCCGACAGACAAAGCAGGGTCAGGGCCATCCGCAGCGTGCGCATGGCGGGTCACAGCCCGTACACGATGTCGGCGTAAGTGTTCACACCGCCGGCCTTGCCATCGCGACCCAGGGAAATGATCTCTGCATCGTTGGGCGGGGCGCCGGGGTTTTTGTACAGGTAGGGGTTGCCCCAAGGGTCTGGCGGCAGCGTTTTCAGGTACGGTCCCTGCCAATTGTTCGCGTTGGCAGGGCGCGTGCTCAGCGCATTCAGGCCGAGTGTTTCGTCGGGGTAGTTGCCGTTGTCCAGGCGGTACTGGTTCAGGGCGTCGGCAAGGGACTTCATCTGGCCCTGGGCCGTTTGCACTTTGGCCAGTTCCAGGCGATCGAACATCTTGGGGCCGACATAGCTGGCGAGCAGGGCGATGATCAGCAGGACGACCAGCAGCTCCAGCAACGTGAAGCCGCGTTGGGCGCTGTGGATAAGTGTGAGTGTGCGCATGGAGATACCCTGTGGGAGTGCCAAGGTACGGCGGTTGTGTGTAACTCTCCCGGCCCGCTGTTGTGCGGGCACCGCCGGTAGAACTGCATACTGTATAGAGGACGTGTCAATCAACTATAGCAACGATTTCGAGAGCAGAGAGCGCCGCACCTGGGTGCGGCGCAAAGTCACCCCGTTCAGCTATTTGACATCCCAGGCGCGCTGCCAGAACGTAGAGCCAGGTTTGCCTGGTTCGTTTTCATTCTGCCCGCACCATGCGCCCGCAGATCCCTCTTTGCACTCAAACTTCATTCCATAATTGGAGACTTTCGAGCCGCTGCGATAGCCGCCGTCTTTTACCCAGGCTGGATATTCGTCGTCATCGCCGTCTGGCGTCACCGTAAAGTCCAACACCGCCTGGTTGATTTTGCCGTTTTGCTGGTCGCGAACAAGCAGGCGTGCCTTGAACGGAGTTGCCTGTGTGACGCTGATTGCCTTGCCGCTGATGGTCGAGCCGTTCTGTGCGCCTGTCATCCCTGGCACTGCCCACTCATAGAGTAAAGATCCATTGCTACCAGTTGATCCTGCTCCGCTGAACGTAAAGGCTTGTCCCGATTTCAACGTTGTCGGGCCCGTGATTCGTGCTACAGGCGGTGCCGGATTAACAGGGCCTGGGTCCTCACCTGGCATGATTGACATCGCCTGTGTGTAACCTTTGTTGGTGACATAGGTCGAGTTGATCAGTGGGTTGGCTTGATTGAACCTGATTGTCGTGCCCTCCAACTCGCCAATCCTGGCGATGGAAGGGTTGACTTTATCGGCGATTTCTTTCCCCCACTGACTGGGGGCTTCATTAGAAGCTGTAAGTTTATGGATGATGTTGACCAGTTCCGTTCTCGCCGCGTCGATACCAAAGATCCTGAAATGCACGGAGTCTCCGCGCTTGGCCGTTTGCATATCGGCAGTGATGAATGAACCAATGTTGTGTGGTTCTTCAGGCACGCCGCCTCCTTGGTAATTCACATCCGAGCACGAGATAAAAAATTCGCCATTGGGGTCATTCCGTACCCATATACCCACGATCAACCCACTTCCCGACACATCACTCGGGATTGTTCTAACTATTTCAAAGTAACCCGAAGCCCCGGCGATTCTTGGCGGGGTCTGCCAGTTTTCTTTAGCGACGGTAAACCGCTCTTCCGGGCCCAGCGGTACCAGATCACTCCATTTCAATATATCCGTAGCCGTATCGAAGCCGGGTCGGCTCGTAAATGCATAAAACTTGCTCGGCACATGGGGTGCAGTGCCGATAAGTCGCATCGTGAGTGATTGCCCAGGCATGACCTCCGTCTTTGTCCAATAGGGCGTTGGCTTATCCAGGCTGGCTTTCCTGTGATCATTGGCGGAGCAGATCTGACCATCTTTGATGATGGCCTTGATCTGATCCAAGGATGGGTTATTGATCTCTGGAATATGGGCAATCTCATTCCATTGCTGCGCGGGGAATACTTTCGCGGCCGAGCCGTTAAATATCTTTGCGGATTCTCGGCAGCCTTTGTCGACGATGGAGGAACCATCCTCAGATTGCCAGTAACCGCCGGTCGCCTGGCAGTTCACCGCGCGTGATGCCGGGAAGTCCAGCGCACCATGTGCCCAGCTCAAGGCGGGTGCCAGAAGCACGGTCGCCACCGTCCATTTGAAAAGTCTCTTCGTATACTTATTCATGCTCTAGTCCACCTTCAATTCAGATAAACAAGTTCCGAACTGCTGGAACGATCAGTGTGCCAATTGCGTGAGTGTCATCGGGTCAGTTGATCCTCCGTGGGAGCGATGCGGGTTGCAGGGTTGTTCTGCCCAGGGCCAAACAGAAACACCCACCCTTGATAACTGCCTTGTCCTGTAAAACTCTGATTGATGACTGCAAAGTTGCCTTGCTTGAAGGGTGTGCCGCTGGCCTTGCTGAAGACACCCATGAGGGTGTCGCCGGGGCCGGCGATGACACCCCACTCGGCGCTGCCGGTCAGCGGGTCGGCATAGGCACGGCGCAGGTAGCGCTTGATGGTCGGTTGACGGCGGTCGAGTACCAGGTCTTCGAGGGACTTGGGGAAGGTATTGCCGGCCGCGTAATACAGCCCGATCGCGCGGCGAATCTCATTGCCGCGCGCCAGCAATTCCAACTCGCGCTCGCGCTGCATCACGCTGGACCACAGCGTGCCGGCTTCCATCAGCATCACGGCCACCACGGCCACCGTCACCAACATGCCCATGAATACCGAGCCATGCTGGTTGTGCTTACCAGTCGGCATAGGTGCTCCCGTCGTTGGCGGTGCCGGGGGCGCCGCTGCGCACGTCGCCCAGGCCTTGTTCATCGGAAGGCTGCAATCGCCAGGTTTCGCGCTTGCCGGTCAGGGGGTCCATGGGGATTTCGCGCAAATAACGCCGTTCCACCAGGGCTTGCAGGGACTCGGGATTGGCGCCGTGGTCTTCACGGTATTGGTCCAGCGCCTGGCGGATGGAGGACAAGTTATGGCGCAGTACGGTTTCCTGGGCCTTGGTGTGCTGGCGAAAATACTGGGGCGTCACCAGGGTCATGAGAGTGGCGATGATCGCCATGACCACCAGCAACTCGATCAGGGTGAAACCCCGATTACCACTGGCTGTATAACGTTCCATTCAAACTCTCCCGAGTGCTGCTGGACGAAACGTCGAATACATCTTCTCCCTCTTGTGGGTTATCAGCGGTGCTCTTGTAGCTGCGTAGTTGCCAGGTTTGCGCAGGCGACAGGTGTGGACATTCGCAGAGAGGGTCGCGGGGAATGCGGCGCAGAAAGAAGAGTTTTTTGCCCTTGAGATCGGTCTTGTCCGTGACCCCCTCGACCAATACCTGCAGTGAGGGTGGATAACCGCTGTCGCTGATGCTTTTTTCAATACGACCGTCGTCGCTGGCTTCTTTGTAGGAATCGATCGCACGGCGTATTTCCCGCAACGAGCGTTGCAGGTCGAGTTCCCGGTCGCGTTTACCCATCAACGCCGTCAGCGGATAAGCCACTGTCGAAAGCGTGGCCAACAAGGCCAGCGTCAGTAGTAATTCAATCAGCGTAAAACCTTTGGCGCAGTGATGGCTGGAATGAACCTGCCACATCACTGGTCTATCTCCCTCTATCGCGCCAAGGACTTCTGCACTCACCCGGGCCAGTGGATATAACTGCAAAAGTGAGTGTAGATGAACTTTTAATATGAGTGTTTTTTGTACAGTTGGCCGATAAGCGGTGGTTACCCACAATCGCTGTGCACGTGCCTGTGGATAAGGTGTTTGTGCTTGTCCACAGGTCACGGGAATCAAGGCCTGTGGCGGTCTGTACGAAAAATGACCAGGCTAAGTGGCGGTTTTTACAGGTGTTTTGATGTGGATAAAGTCTGCGCCCGGTGTCGAGTTGCCCCCAAACTCTGTTGGCGGTTCTGTGGATAAGATGTTCGCTATCGGCTGCAGGCCATATAAACAGTGGGTTTCATGGGGTTGGTTGTATTTTGATCAATTTGCGTCTTTTGCTTCGAAATACCGGTGGATGCCCCGGTTTATGAAGGTTTGAGATGGTTTTCCACAGCTCGGCCAGAGTTGCCCCCAAAGTCTGTTGGCGGTTCTGTGGATAAGGTGTTTGCGTACCGCTGTGAACCACGTATTCCGTAGCGTGTAGGCTATTGATCATAAATTGATCAGTGTGCGCTGAAACCCGTCAAGTTGAATAAGTCACGGATTTTCTTCAGTTAATTTTGAGCAAGCAACGCAGTTGCCCACAATTGCTGTGGGTGGCTTTGTGGATAAGTTGTTGGTCAAAGGCTGGGAGGCAGGGTGGGAGAGGTCTGTGGGAGGTTTGGTTGAATTTTGATCGATGGCGAGGTGTATGGCGAAACGCGCGCTTGCCCGGTGTGAGTCAAGACGGTATCTACGGGGCGAACGGTGCGCTCGCCCGGTAGGGGTAAGACGACTATGAGTGACCTCAATCAGTCGTGTACGGCCACGCCTTTGAGATACGGCGCCGGGGCCGCGCCCAGGTTGCTCAGCAGGCGTTCGCTGTACCAGTCCACAAAGTTCACCACGCCGAACTCGTAAGTCTTGGAGTACGGGCCAGGCTGGTAAGCGGTGGAGTTGATGCCGCGCTGGTTCTCTTCGGCCAGGCGACGGTCCTGGTCGTTGGTGGCGTCCCACACCTGGCGCATGCGATCCACGTCGTAGTCCACGCCTTCGACGGCGTCCTTGTGCACGATCCACTTGGTGGTGACCATGGTTTCCTGGGCGCTGATCGGCCACACGGTGAACACGATGATGTGGTCGCCCATGCAGTGGTTCCACGAATGCGGCAGGTGCAGGATGCGCATCGAGCCCAGGTCCGGGTTCTTGATGCGGCCCATCAGCTTGGCGCAGCCCTGCTTGCCGTCCAGCGTCATCGACACGGTGCCTTTGAGCAGCGGCATGCGCACGATGCGGTTACGCAGGCCGAAGCTGGCGTGGGCGTAAGGGATCTTCTCGGCATCCCAGGCGGCGGCGGATGCGGCCACGTGGTCCTTGAACGCCTGATCGGCGCGCGGGTCGGTGACGTCGTCCCATTCCAGCAGGGTTTTCAACAGTTCCGGGTGCGACGCGTTGCAGTGGTAGCACTCGCGGTTGTTTTCCAGCACCAGTTTCCAGTTGGCCTTCTCGAACAAGGTGGTCTGAATCGCCACCTTGGTGTTCTCCATGTCGTACGGTTCCATGTAATGGTTCAGCGTCGACAGGAAGTCATCAATGGCCGGCGGGTTCTCGGCCAGGCTGATGAAGATGTAGCCGCCAGCGGTCTTCACGTTCACTGGCTTGAGGCCGTACTGCTTCATGTCGAAGTCGGCGCCCATCTCGGTACCGGCGAACAGCAGGCGGCCGTCCAGTTCGTACGTCCATTGGTGGTAGTGACACACAAGTTTGGCGACCTTGCCCTTGTCGCTGGTGCACAGGCGCGAGCCACGGTGGCGGCAGACGTTGTGGAACGCATGCACCACGCCTTCGGCGCCACGGATCACGATGATCGGGTTCTTGCCGATTTGCAGGGTCAGGTAGTTGCCCTTGGCGGGAATCTCGCAGGTCATGCCGGCGATCAACCACTCTTTCTGGAAGATCTCCTGCATGTCGATATCAAACAGCCGCTCATCAGAGTAAAACGGCTGCGGCAGCGAAAACGTGCGCTCGCGCTCTTGCAGCATTTGCGCGGTGGCCTTGCGTGCGGGTTCCAGCGGATCGCCCAAGCTTAAAGTTGCGGTGACGTCCATCGTGTGTGTCCTCATGGCCATTCTGTGTGGCCGAGATAAGTGGCTAATCAGGTTTGCAGCAAGGCGTAAAGAAAGCGTCGTTGTTGGGAGTGAGTGTGGGGCCGGCGTTGCGACGATCCTTATCCATGGGCGACATGGCCCAATCTGATCCCGACGCGCAAGCCCCTGTCGTTGGGGGCTGGTCGCGATAAGTATGTGAATGTCGCAGATAGGTAAATGGGTGGTTCTCGCGTTACGCAGAATCGCCACCATAAAGCCGAGCATCGGCAGTGGAGAATCAGCATGTCCAACAGTTTCCTGAATCCAGTAACCACCCAGACCTGGGCCAATGGTCGGCACATCGTCCGTTGCGTCAAAGTCATCCAGGAAACCTGGGACGTGCGCACCTTTTGCTTCATGGCCGACCAGCCGATCCTGTTCTTTTTCAAGCCGGGGCAATTTGTCACCCTGGAGCTGGAAATCGAAGGCCAGCCGATCATGCGCTCCTACACCATTTCGAGCTCGCCGTCGGTGCCGTACAGCTTCTCGGTGACCATCAAGCGTGTGCCGGGGGGCAAGGTCTCCAACTGGCTGCACGACACGTTGCACGAAGGCCAGGAGTTGGCGGTGCACGGCCCGGTCGGGCTGTTCAATGCCATCGATTTCCCAAGCCCGAAAGTGTTGTACCTCAGCGGCGGCGTGGGGATCACGCCGGTGATGTCCATGGCGCGTTGGTTCTACGACACCAACGCCAATGTCGACATGACCTTTATCCACAGCGCCCGCTCGCCCAAAGACATCATTTACCACCGCGAGCTGGAGCACATGGCATCGCGGATCGACAACTTCAGCCTGCACCTGATCTGCGAAAAGCACGGCCTGGGCGAGCCTTGGGCCGGGTATCGCGGCTACCTGAACCACAAGATGCTCGAACTGATGGTGCCCGACTTCCTGGAGCGCGAAGTGTTCTGCTGCGGGCCGACGCCGTACATGAACGCGGTCAAGCGCCTGCTGGAAGTGGCTGGGTTCGACATGGCGCGCTATCACGAGGAATCCTTCGGTGCGACGCCGCCGGAAGCCCGTGCCGATGCGGTGGAACAAGCCGAACAAGCCGCCGACGCGCCGGAAGTCGACTTGGCGGACCTGCATCAGGTGGAATTCATTGCGTCAGGCAAGAGCATTCGCGTGGCGCCGGGCGAAACGGTGCACGCAGCGGCGGCCAAGCTTGGGCTGTTGATTCCGAAAGCCTGCGGCATGGGGATATGCGGGACGTGCAAGGTGATGAAGCTGGGTGGCGAGGTGGAGATGGAGCACAACGGCGGCATCACCGAGGAAGACGAAGCCGAGGGTTACATCCTGTCGTGCTGCAGTGTGCCGAAGGGTGACGTGCGCATTGAGTTCTGACTAACAGCGCCGGTCTGAAATGTGGGAGAGGGCAAGCCCCCTCCCACAGTCAGTGCTTAACGCACAAACAGGTTGATGATGTACGCCCCGGATGCTGTCATTTCGAATTCTTTACCGGTCACGGTAAAGAGTCGTGAAGGCTCGATGATGGTATCGCCGACGTTCGCCAACTTCCGAAGATCGTCCAGGCTGACGAGTGTGGCGTTGGTGTCGTTCCGGAGTTGCGAATCAGTGGTGTAGCGTTGAATTTCCATGGTGTTGCCCTCGATAGGATTTCCTTTTCCAGCCGACAATTCGGCAGGCAGTCAGCCCCGATATAACGCGTCCGTTCAATCGGGGTGACGAGATCCTAACCAAGGCAAGGGGTAGATAGATACTGTCAGAAATACGTACAAACAGTCTCTGAAAATGCGCTGGAAGGCCCGTGGTTTCAGGCTTCCATCACTTTCCGAATATCCGCGGCTAATTCTCTTACACGCTCTTCCTCGGTATCCCACGCACACATGAAGCGCGCGCCACCTTTGCCGATAAAGGTGTAGAAGCGCCAACCCTTGGCCGTCAGCGCCGCAATGGCCGGTTCGGAGAGTTGCAGGAACACACCATTGGCCTGCACCGGGAACATCAGTTCCACCCCCGGAATATCCGCTACCAGGCTGCTCAGCAGTTGTGCGCAATGGTTGGCGTGACGTGCGTGTTTGAGCCAGGCGTCGTTCTCCAGCAGGCCTACCCACGGGGCGGACAAAAAGCGCATCTTCGACGCGAGCTGGCCGGCCTGTTTGCAGCGGTAGTCGAAGTCTTCGGCCAGCTTGTGGTTGAAGAACAGGATGGCTTCACCCACGGCCATGCCGTTTTTGGTACCACCAAAGCACAGCACGTCGACGCCGGCTTTCCAGGTCAGGTCGGCTGGCGAGCAGCCGAGGAATGCGCAGGCGTTGGAGAAGCGTGCGCCGTCCATGTGCAGGTTCAGGCCCAGCTCTTTGCAGGTGGCGCTGATGGCGCGGATTTCTTCCGGGGTGTACACGCTGCCGACTTCGGTGGCCTGGGTCAGGGTCACGACGCGCGGCTTGGGGTAGTGGATGTCCTGACGCTTGAGGGCGATCTCGCGGATCGACTCCGGGGTCAGCTTGCCGTTTTCAGTGCGGGCGACGAGCAGCTTGGAGCCGTTGGAGAAGAACTCCGGCGCGCCGCATTCGTCGGTTTCGACGTGGGCCGTTTCCGAGCAAATCACGCTATGGTAGCTCTGGCACAAGGACGACAGCGCCAGTGAGTTGGCGGCAGTGCCGTTGAAGGCGAAGAACACTTCGCAGTCGGTTTCAAACAGATTGCGGAAACCGTCGGCGGCGCGGTGGGTCCATTCATCATCGCCATAGGCGCGTTGATGGCCCTGGTTGGCTTGTTCCATGGCGGCCCAGGCTTCCGGGCAGATGCCGGAGTAGTTGTCACTGGCGAATTGTTGGCTCTTGTCGGTCATGGCCCATTCCTGTGGTCGATGTTGGTGCGCACTGTAACCAAGATTGTCGCGGGTGCGCACGCTCTGTAAATGCAAAGTCGCTGGGGAATTATGCACGGGACTGAAACGATGCCTGTCGGACGTGTCCGCGATGGCGCTTTGGATTTGCTCAAGTGGTTGGCGCTGCTGTGCATGGTGCTGGATCACCTGCGCTATGTCGGCTTGAGCCTGGATGGGCTGTATGTGCCTGGGCGCCTGGCGTTCCCGTGGTTTTGCTTGGCGATTGCGGCCAATCTGCACAGGGCCCGGAACGCTGCGGTGACCGGCCATTGGCGTTACCTGGCATGGCTGCTGCTGTTCAGTGTGATCAGCGAAGTGCCGTATCGGTTGTTTATCGAGGATGCCGATACGTTGAACGTTCTACCCACGTTGGCGCTGGGGTTGCTGGTTGCCCGAGGATGGCAGCAGAAGGCGGTGGTTGATCGAGGATTGGCGCTGATCGCCGTCACGATGGCGGCATTTTTTTCATCCCACTTAATGTTCGGTTTCTTTGGTGTATTGCTGCCATTGGCGATGCTGCTGGTGTTTCGTCGGCCTTGGTATTTCAGTGTGTTGCCGGGATTGGTCTGCGTGGCCGCCAATCAGTGGCAAATCCTGCTCAACAGCGGCACGCCGGTGGCGCTGCTGGGATTGGCTGCATGCCTGATCGCGCCATTGGCCGGATTGGTCTTATTACGACATGCCACAAGCACCTCACCACCCGCCATGCGCCGCTGGGCGTACAGCCTCTATCCCCTGCATTTCTTCCTGCTGCTACTCGTCCGCCAGACTATCGCCTAACCCCCTCCCACATTTGTTGTGTGTTGTTCCGGCAATGTCGTAAACGCACCTTTGCGTGGCGTGCGTAGGCATTTGATCTACCAGCGCCAGCCCTACCATCGCATCAAAGGGCCCTGCGAGGGCCTCAACAATACGAAAGGCTGGGAGAGACGCGATGTTCAGCAAGAAAGACCAGATCCAGGGTTATGACGATGCACTGCTGGCGGCGATGAATGCCGAGGAGCAGCGTCAGGAAGATCATATCGAGCTGATCGCGTCGGAGAACTACACCAGCAAGCGCGTGATGGAAGCTCAAGGCAGCGGCCTCACCAACAAATACGCCGAAGGTTACCCGGGCAAGCGCTACTACGGCGGCTGCGAGCACGTGGACAAGGTTGAAGCCCTGGCCATCGAACGCGCCAAGCAGCTGTTCGGCGCCGATTACGCCAACGTGCAGCCACACTCCGGTTCGTCCGCCAACAGCGCCGTGTACCTGGCGCTGATCAATGCCGGCGACACCATCCTGGGCATGAGCCTGGCCCATGGCGGTCACTTGACCCACGGCGCCAAAGTGTCGTCCTCGGGCAAGCTGTACAACGCGGTGCAGTACGGCATCAACACCGACACTGGCCTGATCGACTACGACGAAGTCGAGCGCCTGGCTGTCGAGTGCCAGCCGAAAATGATCGTGGCCGGTTTCTCGGCCTACTCCAAGACCCTGGATTTCCCGCGCTTCCGTGCCATTGCTGACAAAGTCGGCGCGCTGCTGTTCGTCGACATGGCCCACGTCGCCGGCCTGGTCGCCGCTGGCCTGTACCCGAACCCGCTGCCGTACGCCGACGTGGTCACCACCACCACTCACAAGACCCTGCGCGGTCCACGTGGCGGCTTGATCCTGGCCAAGGCCAATGAAGCCATCGAGAAGAAGCTCAACGCCGCCGTATTCCCTGGCGCCCAGGGTGGCCCGCTGATGCACGTGATCGCCGGCAAGGCCGTGTGCTTCAAGGAAGCGGCTGAGCCTGGCTTCAAGGCCTATCAGCAACAAGTGATCGACAACGCCCAGGCCATGGCCGGCGTGTTTATCAAACGCGGCTACGATGTAGTGTCCGGCGGCACCGATAACCACCTGTTCCTGGTGAGCCTGATCCGTCAGGGCCTCACCGGCAAAGACGCAGACGCCGCTCTCGGTCGCGCCCATATCACCGTCAACAAGAACGCCGTGCCGAATGACCCGCAGTCGCCATTTGTGACCTCGGGCCTGCGCATCGGCACCCCGGCGGTGACCACGCGTGGTTTCAAAGTGGCGCAGTGTGTCGAGTTGGCTGGCTGGATCTGCGACATCCTCGACAACCTCGGCGACGCCGATGTCGAGGCCAACGTGGCCAAGCACGTGTCTGCCCTGTGCGCTGATTTCCCGGTTTATCGCTGAGCGCGGTTTTGGAGTAATGACTATGCAACGCTACTCGGGCTTCGGCCTCTTCAAGCACTCCCTCAGCCATCACGAAAACTGGCAGAAGATGTGGCGCACGCCGACCCCGAAAAAGGTCTACGACGTGGTCATCGTCGGCGGTGGCGGGCATGGTCTGGCGACCGCGTACTACCTGGCCAAGGAACACGGCATCACCAATGTGGCCGTGGTCGAGAAAGGCTGGCTGGGCGGCGGTAACACCGCGCGCAACACCACCATCGTGCGTTCCAACTACCTGTGGGACGAGTCGGCGCACCTGTACGAACACGCGATGAAACTGTGGGAAGGCCTGTCCCAGGACCTGAACTACAACGTGATGTTCTCCCAGCGTGGCGTGTACAACCTGTGCCACACCCTGCAAGACATCCGTGATTCCGAGCGTCGCGTCAGCGCCAACCGCCTCAACGGCGTGGACGGTGAACTGCTCAACGCCAAACAAGTAGCCGACGAGATTCCGTACCTCGACTGCTCGAAAAACACCCGCTACCCGGTACTCGGCGCCACCGTGCAAAGGCGCGGCGGCGTGGCCCGTCACGATGCCGTGGCCTGGGGCTTTGCCCGCGCCGCTGACGCACTCGGCGTGGACTTGATCCAGCAGACCGAAGTGATCGGCTTCCGCAAGGAAAACGGCGTGTGCATCGGCGTGGAAACCAACAAAGGCTTTATCGGCGCCAAGCGCGTCGGTGTGGTGACGGCGGGTAACTCCGGTCATATGGCGTCGCTCGCGGGCTTTCGCCTGCCGATCGAATCCCACCCGCTGCAAGCGTTGGTGTCGGAGCCAATCAAGCCGATCATCGACAGCGTGATCATGTCCAACGCCGTGCACGGCTACATCAGCCAGTCCGACAAGGGCGACCTGGTGATCGGCGCCGGTATCGACGGCTACAACGGCTACGGCCAGCGTGGTTCGTACCCGGTGATCGAACACACCATCCAGGCCATCGTCGAGATGTTCCCGGTGCTGTCGCGGGTGCGCATGAACCGTCAGTGGGGCGGCATCGTCGACACCACGCCGGACGCTTGCCCGATCATCTCCAAGACGCCGGTACCGAACATGTTCTTCAACTGCGGTTGGGGCACCGGTGGCTTCAAGGCCACGCCTGGCTCAGGCAACGTATTTGCCGCGAGCCTCGCCAAGGGTGAAATGCACCCGCTGGCCGCACCTTTCTCCATCGACCGTTTCCACAACGGTGCGTTGATCGACGAACACGGCGCTGCGGCTGTCGCCCACTAACAGGAGAAATTTCCTATGTTGCATATCTTCTGTCCTCACTGTGGCGAACTGCGCTCCGAAGAGGAATTCCACGCGTCCGGCCAAGCGCACATCCCGCGCCCACTGGACCCGAATGCCTGCACCGACGAGCAGTGGGGCGACTACATGTTCTTCCGCGACAACCCCCGTGGCTTGCACCACGAGCTGTGGATCCATGCCGCCGGTTGCCGTCAGTACTTCAACGCCACCCGCGACACCGTCACCTACGAAATTCTTGAAACCTACAAGATCGGTGAGAAGCCACAATTCACCGCCAAGGCCTCTGGAGAGAAGGTATGAGCCAGACCAATCGCCTGTCCAACGGTGGCCGGATCGACCGTAATAAAGTCCTGACGTTTACCTTTAACGGCCAGAGCTACAAAGGCTTTGAAGGCGACACTCTGGCCGCAGCCCTGCTGGCCAATGGCGTCGACATCATCGGCCGCAGCTTCAAATACTCGCGTCCGCGCGGCATCTTTGCTGCGGGCGCTGAAGAGCCAAACGCGGTGCTGCAGATCGGCGCCACCGAAGCCACGCAAATTCCCAACGTGCGCGCCACGCAACAGGCGCTGTACCAGGGCCTGGTCGCCACCAGCACCAACGGCTGGCCGAACGTCAACAATGACGTGATGGGCATTCTCGGCAAGGTTGGCGGCAAGCTGATGCCGCCGGGTTTCTACTACAAAACCTTCATGTACCCGCAATCGTTCTGGATGACCTACGAGAAGTACATCCGTAAGGCAGCAGGCCTTGGCCGCTCGCCAACCGAGAACGACCCGGACACCTACGACAACTTCAACCGTCACTGCGACGTGCTGATCGTGGGCGCAGGCCCTGCCGGCCTGGCGGCTGCACTGGCGGCTGCGCGCAGCGGTGCCCGCGTGATCATCGCCGATGAGCAGGAAGAGTTCGGCGGGTCCTTGCTGGACTCGCGTGAAAGCCTCGACGGCAAGCCGGCTGCTGAGTGGGTTGCCAGCGTCATCGCCGAATTGAAAGCCCTGCCGGACGTGGTGCTGCTGCCGCGCGCCACCGTCAACGGCTACCACGACCATAACTTCCTGACCATTCACGAGCGCCTGACCGATCACCTCGGTGACCGTGCGCCGATCGGCGTGGTGCGTCAGCGCATCCACCGTGTGCGCGCCAAGCGTGTCGTGCTGGCGACTGGCGCGTGCGAACGTCCGCTGGTGTACGGCAACAACGACGTGCCGGGCAACATGTTGGCCGGTGCGGTCTCGACTTACGTGCGTCGCTACGGCGTTGCGCCGGGCAAGAAACTGGTGCTGTCGACCAACAACGACCACGCCTACCGCGTCGCGCTGGATTGGCTCGATGCCGGCCTGCAAGTGGTTGCCGTGGCTGATGTGCGCCACAACCCACGTGGCGCGCTCGTGGAAGAAGCCCGCGCCAAAGGCATTCGTATCCTCACCGGCAGCGCTGTGGTCGAAGCCCGTGGCACCAAGCGCGTGACCGCTGCACGGATTGCCGCGATTGACGTCAAGGCACATAAAGTCAGCAGCCCTGGCGAGTGGCTGGACTGCGACCTGGTGGCCAGTTCCGGCGGCTACAGCCCGGTGGTTCACTTGGCCTCGCACTTGGGCGGCAAGCCGACCTGGCGTGAAGACATCCTCGGTTTTGTTCCGGGCGATGCACCGCAGAAACGCGTGTGTGTCGGTGGCATCAACGGCGTCTACGGCCTCGGTGATTCCCTGGCGGACGGTTTTGAAGGCGGCGTTCGCGCGGCCAGCGAAGCCGGTTTCGCTCCGGTGGAAGGCACGCTGCCAAAAGCCCTGAGCCGTCTGGAAGAGCCAACCCTGGCGATCTACCAGGTGCCGCACGACAAACCTACCGCACGGGCGCCGAAGCAATTCGTCGACCTGCAAAACGACGTCACCGCGGCCGCCATCGAACTGGCCACCCGCGAAGGTTTCGAGTCGGTCGAGCACGTCAAACGCTACACCGCGCTGGGCTTCGGCACCGACCAGGGCAAGCTGGGTAACGTCAACGGCCTGGCCATCGCCGCCCGCTCGCTGAACGTGACCATCCCGCAGATGGGCACCACCATGTTCCGTCCCAACTACACGCCGGTGACTTTCGGCGCGGTGGCGGGCCGTCACTGTGGGCACATCTTTGAACCGGTGCGTTACACCGCGCTGCAAGCCTGGCACGTGAAAAACGGCGCTGAGTTTGAAGACGTCGGCCAGTGGAAACGCCCATGGTACTTCCCGCGTAACGGTGAAGACCTGCACGCCGCCGTCAAACGCGAATGCCTGGCCGTGCGCGACAGCGTCGGCCTGCTCGATGCGTCGACCCTCGGCAAGATCGACATTCAAGGCCCGGATGCGCGCGAATTCCTCAACCGCATCTACTCCAACGCCTGGACCAAGCTCGACGTAGGCAAGGCGCGCTACGGCCTGATGTGCAAGGAAGACGGCATGGTCTTCGACGACGGCGTCACCGCCTGCATCGCCGACAACCACTTCCTGATGACCACCACCACCGGCGGCGCGGCTCGCGTTCTTCAGTGGCTGGAAATCTACCAACAGACCGAATGGCCGGACCTCAAGGTGTACTTCACCTCGGTTACCGACCACTGGGCAACCATGACCCTGTCCGGCCCCAACAGCCGCAAGCTGCTGAGCGAAGTGACCGACATCGACCTGGACAAGGACGGCTTCCCGTTCATGACCTGGAAAGAAGGCCTGGTGGGCGGTGTTCCAGCGCGGGTGTTCCGTATCTCGTTCACCGGTGAGCTGTCGTACGAAGTCAACGTGCAAGCCGACTACGCCATGGGCGTGCTGGAAAAAATCGTCGAGGCCGGCAAAAAGTACAACCTGACCCCGTACGGCACCGAAACCATGCACGTCCTGCGGGCCGAGAAGGGCTTCATCATCGTCGGCCAGGACACCGACGGCTCGATGACCCCGGACGACCTGAACATGGGTTGGTGCGTTGGCCGCACCAAACCGTTCTCGTGGATCGGCTGGCGCGGCATGAACCGTGAAGACTGTGTGCGCGATGAGCGTAAGCAACTGGTGGGCTTGAAGCCGATCGACCCGACCGTGTGGCTGCCGGAAGGCGCGCAGTTGGTGTTCGATCCGAAGCAGACGATCCCGATGAAGATGGTCGGCCACGTCACCTCAAGCTATGCGCACAACTCCCTGGGCTATTCGTTTGCCATGGGCGTGGTCAAGGGCGGCTTGAAGCGCATCGGTGAGCGGGTGTTCTCACCGCAGGCGGATGGCAGCGTGATCGAGGCGGAGATTGTGTCTTCGGTGTTCTTTGACCCTAAGGGTGATCGGCAGAACATCTGATAGACCGAGTTGCCTGCATCGGGGGCAAGCCCCCTCCCACATTTTGAAATGCATTCCCCTGTGGGAGGGGGCTTGCCCCCGATGAGGCCATCAGCCTCACAACAGAATTCAGAACAGGTGCTTTATGACAGCAGCCAATGTCTACCAACAACGCCCCACCAACGGCGCCAAGGCCGAATCCTCGCTGCACCACGCCGACCTCGCCAGCCTGGTCGGCAAGGGCCGCAAGAACGCCGGCGTGACCGTGCGTGAAAAGAAACTCCTCGGTCACCTGACCATTCGTGGCGACGGCCATGACGCGGCCTTCGCCGCCGGCGTGCACAAGGCCCTGGGCATCGAACTGCCCGGCGCCCTGCAAGTCATCATCAAAGGTGAAACCAGCCTGCAATGGCTCGGCCCGGATGAGTGGTTGCTGATCGTGCCGAGCGGTGAAGAATTCGCCGCCGAGCAAAACCTGCGTGCCGCGCTGGACGATTTGCATATCCAGATCGTCAACGTCAGCGGCGGCCAGCAGATTCTTGAGCTGAGCGGCCCGAACGTGCGCGACGTGCTGATGAAGTCCACCAGCTACGACGTGCATCCCAACAACTTCCCGGTGGGCAAGGCAGTGGGCACGGTGTTCGCCAAGTCGCAATTGGTGATCCGCCACACGGCTGAAGACACTTGGGAACTGCTGATCCGTCGCAGTTTCTCGGATTACTGGTGGCTGTGGTTGCAGGACGCCTCTGCCGAATTCGGCCTGAGTGTTCAAGCCTGAGGAATGACCCATGAGCCGCGCCCCTGATACATGGATTTTGACTGCCGACTGCCCCAGCGTGCTCGGCACGGTGGACGCGGTCACCCGCTACCTGTTCGAGCAGGGTTGCTACGTCACCGAGCACCATTCGTTCGATGATCGCCTCTCGGGCCGGTTTTTTATTCGGGTGGAATTCCGCCAGCCCGACGGCTTCGACGAGCAGGGTTTCCGCGATGGCCTGGCCACTCGCGGTGAAGCCTTTGGCATGATCTTCGAGCTGACGGCGCCGAACTACCGGCCAAAAGTGGTGATCATGGTCTCCAAGGCCGATCACTGCCTCAACGACCTGTTGTACCGCCAGCGCATCGGCCAACTGTCGATGGACGTGGTCGCGGTGGTGTCCAACCACCCCGATCTGAAACCTTTGGCCGACTGGCATCAGATTCCCTACTACCATTTCCCCCTCGACCCCAACGACAAACCGTCCCAGGAGCGTCAAGTGTGGCAAGTGGTGGAAGATACCGGCGCCGAACTGGTGATCCTTGCGCGCTACATGCAAGTGCTGTCGCCGGAGCTGTGCCGCAAGCTGGATGGCAAGGCCATCAATATTCACCACTCGTTGTTGCCGGGGTTCAAGGGCGCCAAGCCTTACCACCAGGCGTACAACAAGGGCGTGAAACTGGTGGGCGCCACGGCGCATTACATCAATAACGATCTGGACGAAGGCCCAATCATCGCCCAAGGCGTGGAAGTGGTGGATCACAGCCACTATCCCGAGGATTTGATTGCCAAGGGGCGGGACATCGAAGGGCTGACATTGGCGCGGGCAGTGGGGTATCACATTGAGCGACGGGTGTTCTTGAATGCCAATAGAACTGTGGTGCTCTGACTGACGCCATCGGGGGCAAGCCCCCTCCCACCTTTTGAATTGTGAATACCTTCAAATGTGGGAGGGGGCTTGCCCCCGATGAGGCCCAACAAACAACACAAGAAACAGCATCTGTACCCGAGCATTTAACGCGCTGCCCCCAAGGGCAACGTAGTTCCATAAAAACAACAGCGAGGTGAAAGCATGTCTGGTAATCGTGGTGTCGTGTATCTCGGCAACGGCAAGGTCGAAGTACAGAAAATCGACTATCCCAAAATGCAGGACCCCCGTGGCAGGAAGATTGAGCACGGCGTCATCCTGCGCGTGGTTTCCACCAACATCTGCGGCTCCGACCAACACATGGTGCGCGGCCGCACCACTGCCCAGACCGGCCTGGTGCTCGGTCACGAGATCACTGGCGAAGTGATCGAAATGGGCAAAGGCGTCGAAAACCTGAAAATCGGCGACCTGGTCTCGGTACCGTTCAACGTCGCCTGCGGCCTGTGCCGCTCCTGCAAGGAACAACACACCGGCGTGTGCCTGAGCGTCAACCCGGCCCGTCCGGGCGGTGCCTACGGCTACGTCGACATGGGTGACTGGACCGGTGGCCAAGCCGAATACGTGCTGGTGCCGTACGCCGACTTCAACCTGCTGAAACTGCCGGACCGCGACAAGGCCATGGAAAAAATCCGCGACCTGACATGCCTTTCCGACATTTTGCCGACCGGCTATCACGGCGCCGTGACCGCTGGCGTTGGCCCGGGCAGCTCCGTCTACATCGCCGGTGCCGGTCCCGTGGGCCTTGCGGCTGCCGCTTCCGCACGCTTGCTCGGTGCGGCCGTGGTGATCATCGGCGACGTCAACCCAATCCGTCTTGCCCACGCCAAGGCGCAGGGTTTTGAAATTGCCGACCTGTCCACCGACACACCGCTGCACGAGCAGATTGCTGCGCTGCTCGGCGAGCCCGAAGTGGACTGCGCCGTCGATGCCGTAGGCTTCGAAGCACGCGGCCACGGCCACGACGGCGTCAAGGCCGAAGCCCCGGCCACCGTGCTCAACTCGCTGATGGGCGTGGTGCGTGTAGCGGGCAAGATCGGTATCCCTGGCCTGTACGTCACTGAAGATCCAGGCGCCGTCGACGCCGCCGCCAAAATGGGCAGCCTGAGCATTCGTTTTGGCCTGGGCTGGGCCAAGTCCCACAGCTTCCACACGGGTCAGACGCCGGTGATGAAGTACAACCGCCAGTTGATGCAGGCGATCATGTGGGACCGGATCAACATCGCCGAGATCGTTGGCGTGCAGGTGATCAGCCTGGATGACGCGCCGCGTGGGTACGGCGAGTTCGATGCGGGTGTGCCGAAGAAGTTTGTGATTGATCCGCATAAGTTGTTTAGTGCGGCGTAAACGATAGATAAGGGCGACCCTCGGGTCGCCCTTGTTTTATACGATTTCAATCCACTATAAGCATCCCAGTGATGGCGATGCCTATAAGGGCGAGGCAAGTAACGAGTGTTGGTATGACCATCCAATACTTGAGGCGAGGTGGTATTTTCTCAACGTCCTCAACAAGTACCATCCCCCTCCATTGAAATATTTTGGGGATGAGAATAACGGTTGCCATAGCGAATACGCGTTGGGGTCTTCCTTCAAAATGCGCATGACGAAAGGTGTGCCTGCATCCGACTATAAAAGTGCTGTATTTCATATAGCGCTCAGCGGCATCAAGTTTTTTGTACATGGCAGAAAATATGATCGGGAAGCTCAATAACAAAAGGGTGAATGAGCCCACCGCAAAGTATTCTTGGTTCATTCAATTCTCCACAGCCTGATAGAGAATGTTACCCACCCATTCTCCACCCGTGCCTCCGAGCGTGCCAAACGCGAGTCCGCCCGCAGTACCGCCGACGATGGCGCAAACCAAAGCTCCGGCGCCAGCCGTTGGTATGCCAAAAACAATCGCGCAGGCGGCGATACCGACAAGAGGTCCAAGTGTTCCACCCGCAGATGCGCCGCCAACACTGCCCACCAACTTTGAGCCTTCAACATATTTCGCCCGTGTACATTCTTGCTCACGCCCGGTGGAACACGCCTCCGCTATCTCTATCGCCGTCGACCCCACATCCAGCGCAAGACCAATATAAGTGCCTTTCTTCAATATCTGCGACGCCCTGGCTACCCGCTTGATCGTCTCCTCGTACCCGCGAATCTCCCCGTAGTGCCAATAACTCTTACTGGAAATTCCCAGCATTTTTTTAATCGAACCTTCGTTTTTCAAGCCCGTCCCCAACCGTGCCAATCCTGAAAGTTGACCATCCAGCTTCGCAAACAAAGCCCTGCGCTTAGCCAGAAATTCATTTCTCGCACTCACGGTACCGCTCCTCAGGTACTGCTTATGCAACTCATCGATTTCCTTGAGCGTCTGCTCGACGTGCGTCAGGTGCTTGCTCCAAGCACTGCTCACGCTGCCGATGCCCAAAGACGCATGGGACATGATGGCCTGTAACTGATCGTAGTTTTTGATCAGGAATTGATCAGTGGCGGAGTGTGCCAACAAAGCATGTTTGATGTTAGCGGCTGACTGCATCAAGCGAGCTTCTTCAGCGGTACAAGCAGCGGTTCGGCTGTCCCCGATAATGACCAATTGCCCAGGCAGCACGACGGTGTTGCGAATGTGCTGGTTGAGGATGTCGAACTTGGTTTGGGTATTGGGGTTGAGCGAGAGGCTCAGTTTGAGTAACGGATAAGGCTGCGGCCGTTCATTGATAAATGCATAGGCTCCCTGCATAACGTGTACCTCCAGGACTGTGGCGCACGACTATAAGAAGGCGCTACAAGCGAGGTAAGACGCATGCAGGGGCGGTTTTAACGTTTCGGAAATGGACTACTTAAGTCCAGGCGCATGCCTACGATCCCATCAGCTGATGAAGATCAAATGTGGGAGGGAGCTTGCTCCCGATGACGGTGGGTCAGCTACACATAGGCTGCCTGACACTCTGTCATCGGGGGCAAGCCCCCTCCCCACACGGGTTTACGCTTTCAGCGGGTAGCCAGTGCGCCCTGGTACACGGTCGGGCCTGTCGGTTGCTTACTCAGCGACCCACCTTTGGTTTCCGCACTCACCATCAATTCCACCGGCTGGCTGATGCTCGCCTGCTGGCGCGGGTTCAAGCCGATGATGCCTTGGCCATCCTCCGGCAACAGCCCCAGCGAAACCGGCTGGCCACCTTCGGGCATGGCCCACAGCTCCAGGCTTTGGTCGGGTGCTGGGGCAGTGGCGGCGATGGGTTCGACTTCGAGGTAATCCTTATGCGCCCTGATTTGCGCAGCCGGTTGCTGGGTGGTGGTCACCAGGGTGGCGGCGGATTGGACGTTGTCTTGAGTGTAGAGTGCGCCGCCGAGGCCGCTGAGGAGGGCCACGCAGACGCCGATAAGCAGGCGGGGGCGGTTCCAGAATGGGGGCTTCTGTTCAATCACTGTGGGACGTGTCGCGCTCATTGAGATTTTCCTGACAGGGCTTTCACACTTGTCATTGACCCCGATGGGCGCGATGGGTTCCTGGCCCCGGTTCAGCTCACAGTGATGCCAATTGGCCTTGATACAGCACCGGCCCGGTTGGTTGACCGGTCGGCGAGCCGCCCCGAGGCTCCAGGCTCACGGCCAGGGTCAGCGGCGCTGTCAGCAGCGCTTGCTGTTCCTTGCTCAACTGGATTCGACCCTTGCCGGCAGCCGGTACCAGCCCCAGTGAGATGGGTTTGCCACCGGGCGGGATGACCCACAGCTCCAGGTCTCGCGTCGGCTCTACCGCAGCCAAGGCCAGCGGTTCGATTTGCAGGTGGTCGCTGAACGCCTGGATGTGCAGCGCCGGTTGCTGGTCGGCGGCGACCAGCGTGGCGTTGTACTCCACGGATGTGTCGCGCTGGTAAAGCAGGCCGACCAGCACCGCGAGGACGATCCCAAAGGCTGCCGCCAACAGGCGCAGGTTCATCCAGAACGGTTTTTGCGCCGGCACATGCAGCACTTGCGGCTCGATCCGCGCGTTGATGGCTGCCCATACATGCTCAGGCACCGGCCGCTCGGGCAGGCCGCCGGTCAGGCTGGCAAGCGTTTGCTGCCAATGACCCAGTTCGACGCGCAATGCGGCATCGTCCAGCAAGAGGGCATCAAAACGCCGACGGGCGGTGGCGGGCATCAGGCCGATGGCGTAGTCGGCGGCCAGGGCGCGGCGCAGGGCTGTGGTTTGGTAGTTCATGATTCGAGGCACCTGCGCAGGCGTTCCATGCCGCGGCGAATCCAGGATTTGACCGAGCCCAGCGGCGCGGCCAAGTGGTCGGCCAACTCCGAGCACGACAGGCCCTGGAAGTACGCCACCGTGATTGATTGACGCTGCATGCCGTCGAGGGTGTCGAGGCAGCGGTTGAGGGCGCGGGCGTCGCGTTCGCTGTCGAGCAGGTCGTGGGCGCTGGGGCCTTCGTCGAGCAAGGCGTCTTCTTGACCGTCGGCCAGGGGCTGTTCGCGGCGTTTACGCAGTTGGTCGATGGCCAGGTTGCGGGTGATGTTGATCATCCAGGTCATCGGCGCAGCCAAGTGGGCTTCGTAACGCGAGGCGTTGTACCAGATGCGTATGAAGGCTTCCTGCAGCACCTCTTCAGCCAGGTCCTGGCGGCCCATGAAGCGCATGGCCACGCCGTGCAGACGTGGCGATACAGTGCGATAGAGCGTTTCGAACGCTTGGCGATTGCCCAAGGCGCATTGGGCCAGCAGGGGCCGCAACGGGTCAGCATCGGTGAGGGTAATAGGGCTTCTCCAGGCTCTCTTTCGAGGGCGACGGGACTGCGCACGGTAGGCAGAGGTTAGTCCAGCTTGGGCATTCATTCCATCCTGCTCCGGGCGGGGTATGAAGCCTATACGTAGGGTAGGGCGATTCGGATGCGGGCATGGGAACAATCCTCCGGAATACCCAGTCAAACGCCTGCTTTCGCACCTATATCCAGAGGTTGTTTCAATGAAGATTTCACGCGGTTTCGCCCTTTCCTGTCTGATGACCCTGGCGGCAACCCCGGTGTTTGCCGCAGGCTTCAGCCTTGGCGACGCGGCCAATGCCATTTCCGGTATGCAGGGCGGCAGCAACAAAGCCGCTGCCGCCGCGCCGTCTTCCGAGACGGCCGGCCTGCTGAGCGCCCTGACCTCGCAACTCAATATCACCCCCGAACAAGCCGTTGGCGGTACTGGCGCCATGCTGGGCCTGGCCAAGAACAAACTGAGCGGCAACGATTACTCGCAGTTGGGCAGCAGCGTGCCTGGCCTGGATCAGCTATCGGGCAACAATGCCCTGGGCAGCCTCGGTGCCTTGAGCGGGATGCTCGGCCAGACCGGCGGCAGCAAGACAAGCGGCCTGGACGGCCTGCTGGGTAATGTGAAGAACACCAACGACCTCAACACTGCGTTCAGCGCGCTGGGCATGGACAGTGGCATGATCGGCCAATTCGCCCCGGTGATCCTGCAGTACCTGGGCGGCCAGGGTGCCAGCAGTTCCGTGCTGGGCAAGCTGGCCGAGGCCTGGGGCACCGGCAGCTAAGTCGATTCCGCGCGCAGTTGCCCGATGCGCGCGTCCTTCTCCTTCCAGAGCTGGTTGACCCAGTTCTGGACGGTCTGGCGAAACGCCGGATCGTTCTCGTAATCCCCCTGCCACAACGCCGGGTCCAGCTCACGGGTACGGATATCAATGATCACCTTCGGCACTGCGCCGCTGATCAAGTCCCAGAACCCCGGAATCTTCTGCTGCGGATAGACCACCGTGACGTCGAGGATCGCGTCCAGTTGTTCACCCATCGCCGCCAGCACAAACGCCACGCCGCCCGCCTTGGGCTTGAGCAACCGCGTGAAGGGTGAACGCTGCTGCGTGCGCTTGGCCTCGGTGAACCGCGTACCTTCCAGGTAATTGACCACCGTCACCGGCTGGCGCTTGAACAGCTCGCAGGCCTCTTTGGTGATTTTAAGATCCTGCCCCGCCAGTTCCGGATGCTTGGCCAGGAATGCCTTGCTGTAGCGCTTCATGAACGGGTAATCCAGCGCCCACCAGGCGAGGCCCAGGAAGGGCACCCAGATCAATTCTTTTTTCAGGAAGAACTTGAAGAACGGCGTACGCCGGTTAAGCGCCTGGATCAGCGCCGGAATATCCACCCAGGATTGGTGGTTGCTGATGACCAGATACGAGGTGTCACTGCGCAAGTCGTCGCCGCCGCGAATGTCCCATTGGGTGGGGATGCAGCGTGCGAAGATCAGTTTGTCGATCTCGGCCCAGGTCTCGGCGATCCACATCACCGCCCACGACATGTAGTCACGCGAGCGCCCCGGAGCCACCAGCTTGAGCAGGGCGAACACCAGCAAGGGGCCGATCAGGATCAGCGTATTGAGTAACAGCAGCAGGGTGACCAGACAGCCGGTGAGCAGGCGGCGCATAAGCAACTCTTGGGATCTTGTGGGCGGGCCATGATAAGAGAGCTGAGTCTAGAGGCCAAATCGCAAAACGCCTGACGAATGTTTCACAAGGCACCGGGTACGGTAGGAAGACTAACTAACAGTCACTTTTGCGGTCTAGAATCCGCCTACTTAATTCAAGGAAACCACCTACGTGAAATCTATCCTTGCCTTGCTTGCCCTCGTTGCGCTGCCCGTCATGGCCGCCGAGCCGACCCTTTACGGTCGCTACGAATACATCCAGTTGCCGGAGATCGGCGAAACCTTCAAGGCCAAGATGGACACCGGCGCGCTGACCGCCTCGCTGTCGGCCCGCGACATCGAAACCTTCACCCGTGATGGCGACGATTGGGTGCGCTTCCGCCTCGGCGGCAAGGACGCTTCCAACAAAGTCTACGAACACAAAGTCTCGCGCATCAGCAAGATCAAGAGCCGCGCCGACGAAGACGACGACAAGGACGAAGCCAGCGTGGCCAAGCGTCCGGTGATCGATCTGGAAATGTGCCTGGGCGACGTCAAGCGCACCGTCGAGGTCAACCTTACCGACCGCAGCAGCTTCAACTACCCGCTGCTGATAGGCGCCAAGGCCCTGCGTGAATTTGGCGCAGCGGTAAACCCGGCCCGTCGGTACACTGCCGACAAACCGGACTGCTGACAGACCCAAATGCCCCACATCCTGATTGTCGAAGACGAAGCGGCGATAGCCGACACGCTGATATTCGCCCTGCAAGGCGAGGGTTTCACCACCACCTGGCTGAGCCTCGGCCAGGAGGCGTTGGCCCATCAGCGCCAGAGCCCCGCCGACCTGATTATCCTCGACATCGGCCTGCCCGACATCAGCGGGTTTGAAACCTGCAAGCAATTGCGCCGCTTCACCGAAGTGCCGGTGATGTTCCTCAGCGCCCGCGATGGCGAAATCGACCGCGTGGTGGGGCTGGAAATCGGCGCTGACGATTATGTGGTCAAGCCGTTCAGCCCTCGGGAAGTGGCGGCGCGGGTCAAGGCAATCCTCAAGCGGGTCGGCCCTGGCGTTGCACCGCCAGTGTTCCAAGTGGATCTGGAACGCATGCAGATCCACTATCGCGGCCAGCCCCTGAACCTCACGCGCCATGAGTTCCGCCTGCTGCAAAGCCTGCTGGAGCAACCCGAGCGGGTGTTCAGCCGCGAGCAGTTGCTCGATGCGGTGGGCGTACCGGCGGATGCCGGCTACGAGCGCAATATCGACAGCCATATCAAAAGCCTGCGCAGCAAACTGCGTAGCGTGGCGGCGCAGGCCGAGCCGATCCAGACCCATCGCGGCCTGGGCTACAGCTACAGCCCGAGCAACAGCTGATGCGCCTGGGGCTGCGGATTTTCCTGGTGTACGCGCTGTTTATCGGCCTTACCGGTTACTTTGTGCTCAGCACCGTCATGAAGGAAATCCGCCCCGGCGTGCGCCAGTCCACCGAAGAAACGCTGGTGGACACCGCCAATCTGTTGGCCGAGATCCTGCGCGACGACGTGAAAAACCGCACCCTTGGCCAAAGCCACTGGCAGGAACTGCTCAAGGCCTACGGCAACCGCCAGCCGGGCGCGACCATCTGGGGCCTGCCGAAAAACCAGGTCAACCACCGCATCTACGTCACCGACGCCAAGGGCATCGTGTTGCTCGACTCGACGGGCCAAGCGGTGGGCCAGGACTACTCCAAATGGAACGATGTCTACCTCACCCTGCGCGGCGAATACGGCGCCCGTTCCACCCGCAGCGATGTGGATGACGCCACGTCATCGGTGATGCACGTGGGCGCGCCGATCCGCGACAACGGGCAGATCATCGGCGTGGTCACCGTGGCCAAACCCAATAGCTCATTGCAGCCTTATGTGGATCGCACCGAGCGGCGCCTGCTGTGGTACGGCGCCGGATTGGTCATCCTGGGCCTGCTGCTGGGCGCGCTGTTGTCGTGGTGGTTGAGCGTCGCGCTACGGCGGCTGACGGCCTATGCCGAGGCGGTCAGTGAAGGGCGGCGCGCCGAGTTGCCTCACTACCGTGGCGGCGAGTTGAAGCAGTTGTCCACCGCCGTGGAGCACATGCGCACGCAACTGGAGGGCAAGGCCTACGTCGAGCATTACGTGCACACCCTGACCCATGAATTGAAAAGCCCGCTGGCGGCGATTCGCGGCGCGGCGGAGCTGTTGCAGGGCGACATGACCCGCGAGCAGCAGCAGCGTTTTGTCGGCAATATCGACAGCGAAAGCGCACGCCTGCAACAGTTGATCGAGCGCCTGCTGAACCTGGCGCAAGTAGAACAACGCCAGGGCCTGGAAGAGCAGGCAAGTATCGCGCTGGCCGCCTTGGTCGACGAAGTGCTCAAGGCCCAATGTGCACGGATCGAAAGCGCCGGCTTGCGAGTGGAGCAGACGATCGCGGCGGATGTGAAGGTGTTCGGCGAGCCCTTTCTGCTGCGCCAGGCGCTGGGCAATCTGCTGGAGAACGCGTTGGATTTCACACCGCCGGGCGGCCTGTTGAAATTCGCGGCGCAGACGCACCACAACGCAGTGCAGGTGAGCCTGTTCAACCAGGCTGCGCCGATTCCCGACTACGCCTTGCCGCGTCTGAGCGAACGCTTTTATTCGCTGCCACGCCCGGCCAGCGGACGCAAAAGCACGGGCCTGGGTCTGAACTTTGTCGAGGAAGTGATGAAGCTCCACGGTGGCGCATTGCAGATCGGTAACGTCCCCGGCGGCGTGCGCGTGGAACTGCATCTCCACACAGTCTCCACATTGCCCACATAAACCCCCCACACGCGCAGCTCACTCTCCCTCCATCAAAACAGGGAGAGACCCATGAACCGCAGCCTGCTTTTCAAACTTGGCGCGATTGCGCTGCTGATTCTGCTGTTGCTGATTCCGTTGCTGATGATCAACGGCATCATCAGCGACCGCCAGCAACTGCGCGACGGCGTATTGATGGACATCGCCCGCAGCTCCAGCTACGCCCAGCGCCTCACCGGCCCGGTGATGGTGGTGCCGTATCGCAAAACCGTGCGCGAGTGGAAGCTCAATGAAAAGCTCAACAAGCGCTACGAAGAAACCCGTGAAGTGCGTGGTCGTTTGTACTTCCTGCCGGAGCGTTTTGAGCTCGATGGCAAGGTGCAGACCGAACTGCGCGCACGGGGCATTTACCAGGCGCGACTGTTCCATGCCGACAACCGCATCAGCGGGCGTTTTGTGCTGCCGGAGCAGTGGGGCATCACCGAGAACTATGCCGATTACCGTTTTGAACCGGCGTTTCTGGCGGTGGGCATCAGCGATATTCGCGGCATCGAAAACGCACTGAAACTGGAACTGGGCAGCCAGCGCCTGGAGTTCTCGCCGGGCAGCCAGGTGGGCTGGCTGGGCGAGGGTGTACACGTCGAACTGCCGGCGCAGGACAACAAGAAACCGGCCGCCATGGACTTCGCCTTTGACCTGCGCCTGCAAGGCACCGAACAACTGCAAGTGGTGCCGGTGGGCAAGACCAGCCAGGTGTCGCTGGCCTCCAATTGGCCGCACCCGAGCTTTATCGGCAACTTCCTGCCGGCTCAGCGCGAGGTTACCGACCAAGGTTTTACCGCCAACTGGCAGACCTCGTTCTTCTCCACCAACCTTGAAGAAGCCCTGCGCGGTTGCCTGTCCGAAAACAGCTGCGAGGACTTCAACAGCCGCAGCTTCGGCGTGAACTTCATCGACCCGGTGGACCAGTACCTCAAGAGCGACCGTGCGATCAAATACGCACTGCTGTTTATCGCCCTGACCTTTGCCGGCTTCTTCCTGTTCGAAGTGCTCAAGAGCCTGGCGGTGCACCCGATTCAATACGCCTTGGTGGGCGTGGCGCTGGCGTTCTTCTACCTGCTGCTGTTGTCGCTGTCCGAGCACTTGGGCTTTGCCCTGGCGTACCTGATCTCGGCGAGTGCCTGTGTGATGTTGATCGGCTTTTATGTGTGCCACGTGCTGCGCAGCGTCGTCCATGGCCTGGGGTTTTCGGCGGGGTTGGCGGCGTTGTATGGCTTGTTGTACGGACTGTTGAGCGCCGAGGATTACGCGCTGCTGATGGGGTCGTTGTTGCTGTTCGGCTTGCTGGGCACGGTGATGGTGCTGACGCGTAAGCTGGACTGGTATGGCGTGGGCAAGCGCAAGGAGGTTGAGCCGTTGGTGTTTGATCTGGAGGCGGTGCAATGATCGGGTTGCGCGAGGATCAGCAAATGAAGGCAACATTGGTGTCACGGATTGACCGGCTATTTTTTGTGGCGAGCGAGCTTGCTCCCGCTGGGGCGCGAAGCGGCCCTCAAGAAGGGGACTGCTGCGCAGCCCAGCGGGAGCAAGCTCCCTCGCCACGAAACCTCACATGGGTGGTTGGGTCTGCTGCATCGACGGCCGCTGGCTGACCTCGGCGTACCACGCAGCTAGCTTGGGATTATCCAACCGCCACTGCATGTCCGGATGGCGAAAGTCCAGATAACCCAAGGCGCAGGCCACGCTGATGGCGGCGATGTCGAAGTGGCTGGTCAGTTCGGCAATCGCGTCCTGCTCCAATTCGGCAAGGGCGCGACGGATCTTGTGGCGCTGCTCGTCGAGCCACGGGGTCCAGTGTTTTTCTACCGGGCGCAGGGTGGTTTCGTAGCGCACCAGCACGGCGGCATCCATGATGCCGTCGGCCATCGACGCCAGGGTCAGGCGGCGCCAGCGGGCCGAGCCATCACGGGGGATCAGCGGGTTGCCTACATGCTGGTAGTCCAGGTAATCGAGGATCACCCGGCTGTCGTGCAATACCGTGCCGTCCGCCAGGCGCAGGGCCGGGATCTTGCCCACGGGGTTGCCTTGCACCACCTGAGCATCCGGGTTAACCGGGGTCGGCATGCACCCTTGCAGGGCGACGCGATCCTGCTGGCCGGTTTCGATCAGCAGCACGCGGACTTTACGCACGAAGGGTGAAGCCGGGTTATGAAACAAGGTCATGCTGGGAGCGGACATGGGCATTCCTCTGAATAGGCTGGGGCTAGCCTAGAGGGTTGCGCGGTGGCTGGCGAGGGGGATTGTGGGGGTTTTTATGGGTCTCATCGGGGCAAGCCCCCTCCCACACTTGAACGTGTTCACAAATCAGAATGTGGGAGGGGGCTTGCCCCCGATGAGGCCCTCAGTCGCGCCGCTTGAACAACCCCCACGCACCTATGGCGGCAGGTATGCCCAGCCCGAGCCAACTCAACGAATCCCACAGCCCATCCCCCAGCAGCGCCGCAAACAACCCGGCGGCGCTGAGCAGGCCAATCCCCAGCGGAATGCCAAACACCTTCCAGAAATTCGACTGACGCGGCTTCATGCCTTGCCTGCCTTGCGTCGCACGATCCACAGGTAAATCCCGCTGATCAGCACCACGATGGTCAACACATCCAGCACCGCCCACAGGATCTTCATCGGCATGCCGCCGTAATCACCGAAGTGCAGCGGCTGGGACATGCCCATGGCGTCCATGTACCACGGGCGTTCGGCGATGGCGGTGACGGCCAGGGTACTGGCGTCGATCAGCACCGGCGTGAGCAGGTGCGAGGTCAGGTGCGTACTGCCCTTCATGAACACCGCGTAATGGTGCTCGCTGGAAAAGCGCGTGCCGGGGAAGGCGATAAAGTCCGGCCGCATGCCCGGCGCGGCCTTGGCGGCGATGGTCAGCAGTTCCGTTGCAGGCGCACGCAGGGTCAGCAGCGGGGCATTTTTGTAGGGTTCGATCAAGGCGTTGAGGCTGTCCTGGCGCCAGGCAGCGATGATCAGGTCGGCGCAGGCGCTGATCACGCCGGTCACGCCCACCACCAGCGCCCAGGTCAGGGTGACCACACCAATCAGGTTGTGCAGGTCGAGCCAGCGCAGGCGGGTGGATTTGTCCTGCCGCACGGTGGCGAACTTCAAGCGACGCATAAACGGCAGGTACAACACCGTGCCGGAGATGATCGCCAGCACAAACAGCACGCCCATGAACGCCAGCAGCAACTTGCCCGGCAGCCCGGCAAACATATCCACATGCAGGCGTAGCAGGAACAGCGTGAAACCGCCATTGGCCGAGGGCATTTCCACCGCATCGCCGGTGCGCGCGTCGAGCATGAAGGTGTGGGACGAATTGGGCTCGGTGCCGGCGGTGGCGGCCATGATCGCGATCACGCCGTTCTGATCGTCCTCGTCCCAGGCCAGGTATTGCATGGCTTCGCCGGGTCGATGGGCCTCTGCTTTGGCGACAAGCTGCTCCAGGTTGAGCTGCGGCGTATCGGCAGGCATCTGTGCCAGCGTGGGCTCGTTGCCCAGCAGATGGTCGATCTCATGGTGAAACACCAGCGGCAGGCCCGTGAGGGCGAGCAGCAGGAGGAATACGGTGCAGATCAGGCTGGTCCAGGTGTGGAGGAAGGACCAGCGGCGGATGTTTTCGCTTTTCATCACGGCTCCAAAAGGCAAAAGGGCCGCGGTTCAGGCGGCCCTTCATCAGCGGTTTTTCACCGTCTTAGAATTTGTAGTTCACGCTGGCGACCACGTTACGCTGGTCACCGTAGTAGCAGTAGAAGCCGTCGCAGGTCGACAGGTAATCCTTGTTGAAGATGTTCTTGGCGTCGACTGCCACGGTCACACCTTTCATGGAGCTGTTTACGCGGCCCAGGTCGTAGTGCACCGAGGCGTCGTATACGGTGTAGGAGCCCACATGACCGAGGTCGGTGTTGGCGGCATTGCCGTAGGTGTCGCCGACGTAGCGCACGCCTGCACCCACACCGAATCCGTCCAGCATGCCGCTGCGCCAGGTGTAGTCGGCCCAGCCGGTGGCTTGGTTGCGAGGCAGCTGGTTCAGACGATTGCCTTTTTCTGCGGCAACACCTTCAGTGATTTCACTGTCGTTATAGGTATAGGAACCCACGAGCTTGAGGCTCTCGGTAACGTCGGCGCTGGCTTCCAATTCAAGTCCACGGACTCGTACCTCACCGACTTGGCGAGTGATGCTGCCTTCGGTGACCGAGGTGTTTTGTTGGGTCAGGTCGAACACCGCAGCGGTGAACAACGCTTTTGTGCCTGGCGGCTGGTATTTGACACCGGCTTCATATTGCTTGCCTTCGGTGGGCTTGAATGCCCCGGTGCTGCCCACTTGTGTACCCGAGCCGGCCTGGAATGATTCAGCGTAGGAGAGGTACGGGGTGATGCCGTTGTCGAAGACATAGCTCAGCGCTGCGTTACCGCTGAAATGCTTGTCACGCTGAGTATTGGTTGCGTCGTTGAGGTTATGGAACGTGGTGCCGGTATGGACCCAGTCTTCACGCCCGCCGAGCGTCAGGCGCCAGTTGTCGAGAGCCATTTGGTCTTGAAGATAGAGACCGGTCTGCTGGGTCTTCTGGTTGTAGTCGTACATGGTGAAGTAGGTGACTTTCGAGAAGTCCTGCCCATACACCGGACGGTTGAAGTTGATGGTCGGCACGCCCGCCGAGCCCCACAGCCAGCGCGCATCGCTGTCGGAGCGCTGGTGGTCGAGGCCCAGCAGCAGGGTGTGATTGATTGCACCAGTCTTGAAGTCAGCCTGGAAGTTGTTGTCGACGGCGAACTGGCCGATGTTTTCATCGACCTTGCCAGCTGAACGACTCACGTTGCCATCGGTATCAACCGCAACTTCAGGGCCATTCGGAAAGAACGCGCCACCGGCGGTAATGCCCTGGAAGGACAGGTCGTTCTTGGTGTAACGCAGGTTTTGATGGAACTGCCAGGTGTCGTTCAGGCGCGTCTCGAAGGCGTAACCCAGCGCGTAGTAAGTGCGGTCGTAGAATTCCCAGTCCGGATCACCCAGGTTTTTGTGGTGGGAAATCTTGCCGGCCGGTGAACTCAACTTGGTGCCTTGCAATGGCAGGAACTGCCCGGTGATACCCGTATCGTCGCGGGTGAACTGGGTCAGTAGCGTGAGCCTGGTGTCGTCGTTGATATTCCACGTCAGGCTGGGTGCGACGTTGTAGCGCTTGTCCGGGATGTGATCGACAGCGGTGTTGCTGTCGCGCACCACACCGCTGACGCGGTAGAGGAACTGGCCTTCATCGTCGACCTTGCCGGTGCTGTCGAAGTTGATCTGTTTGTGGTTATTGCTGCCGGCTTGAACTTCAATTTCATTCGAGCTTTGTGCCTGAGGGCGGCGGCTGACCATGTCCAGCAAACCGCCAGGCGGAGTCTGCCCATAGACCGAAGAGGCCGGGCCCCGCAGGACGGCAATGCGCTCAAGATTCCACGTGTCGATTTTCGGCGTGGCGTAGTTGCCTTTAGGCAGTGGCAGGCCATCAAGGAATTGCGTCGGAACAAAACCGCGTACCAGCAGCCAGTCACTGCGCGAGTCGGAGCCATAGCCGCTGCTCTGCACGCCAGCGGTGTACCGCAGGGCATCGTTAAGGTTGAGAACGGAGCGGTCTTCCATTTGCTGACGAGTGATCACCGTGACCGAGCGAGGCAGTTCGGCGATAGGCGTATCGGTCTTGGTGCCAGCCGCTGTGCGGGTGGCGACGTAACCCTCCACCGGCCCCCAAGCGCTTTCGCTATCGCCCTGCCCAATGATGCTGGTCTCCGGCAACGCCACAACCCCCTCGGGAATCGCCACCAAGGTAAACGTCCCAGCGCTGCTCTGCTCCAACTGCAACCCGGTGCCACGCAACGCTTCGCGCAGTGCGCCTTGCGCATCGAACTGGCCTTTGACCGGAGCCGAGGTCTTGCCCGCCGCCAGCGCCGGGTTGAGGGTCAGCGCGAGGCCGGCCTGGCTGGCGATCTGGTTCAGGGTCGTGGCCAGCGATGCGGCAGGCAGGTTGTAGGCACGCACGCTGGACGCCTGTTCGGCGGCGAACAGCGAGGTGCTGGCCAGCGGGGCGCTGAGGGCAATGGCCACGGCTAACAGGCTGGGGCGCAACAAGGTGTCTAGCGTGCGGGACATGGGCGGCTCCTGAATGGAAATATTTCTCAATTGCCTAGGTGCCGAACGAGAATCGAAAAGTGATAGGGCAGCGCGAAAATATTTTTTTGGGGGGGTTGAGCACCTCATCGGGGGCAAGCCCCTCCCGCAAAAATGTGGGAGGGGGCTTGCCCCCGATAGCGATCGCCCAGCAACCACAGACCCTACGGCTTACTCTTGACCGTCACCCACCATGGCGTGTGCTGCTCGATCCGCACCGGCAGGGTCGGCAGCAGGGCGTTGAGCGCCAGCGTGGTGTCGTGCAGCGGGAAGCTGCCGGTGATGCGCAGGTCCGCCACGTTTTTGTCCACGCCCAGGTAGCCGGTGCGGTAGCGGCTGAGCTCATCCACCACATCGCCCAGGCGGGCGTTGTCCACCACCAGCATGCCGCGGGTCCAGGCGTCGGTGGCGGGGGTGACGGCAAGTGCGGGGCCGAGGCCGTCGCTGCGCATCAGCACTTGCTGGCCTTCCTTGAAAACCTGCTCTTGACGCACTGCTTCCGGCTGCGCCGCGACGGCTGATTGCAAGACGCTCAACCGTGTGGCGTCGTCCTCACGCTTGACGATAAACCGCGTGCCCAGCGCTCGCAGGCTGCCGTCGCGGGTTTGCACGTAGAACGGGCGCGCATCGTTGTGGCCGGTCTCGACGAGGATTTCGCCGTCCTGCAACACGATCAGCCGGCGTTTTTCATCAAAACGCACGTCGATGGCACTGTGGGTATTGAGGTTGATCCGGGTGCCGTCCGCCAGTTTCAGCGTGCGCTGTTCGCCGGTGGCGGTGCGCTGGTCGGCCAGCCAATAGTGGATCGGCACATAGCGCTCGCCGGCAAACAACGCCAGACCGCACACCAGCGCGATACTCGCCAGGCCAGTGCCGAGCTTGCGCACCCGCTGGCGAATGCCTTCGCGCGACTGCAGCAACGCCGCCCGCGCCGGGCCCGAGGCCACGCCGAAGCGTTGGTCGAGCATGCCCAGTTGGCGCCAGGCGCGAGCGTGTTCTTCATGGCTGGCCAGCCATTTGCTGAACTCTTCGCGTTCTACGGCGCTGCCGTCGCCGGAGTCCAGGGACAACTGCCAGGCAATCGCCGCATCCAGCACACGGGCCGACACCGGCTTTGCGCTTATCGCACTCACGTTGGCTCGCCATACAGCGCGATATAGCACTGGCGAATGCCCTGGGCCAGGTACTGGCGCACACGAGGCACCGACACGCCGAGGCGTCGGGCGATCTCTGCGTGACCCAGGCCGTCGAGACGGTTATAGAGGAAGGCGGCGCGGGCCTTGCTCGACAGCTTGCCGAGCAGGCGGTCGATGGCCTTGAGGTCTTCGAGGATCAGTTGCTGTTCTTCCGGGGACGGGTGTTCGCTTTCCGGGATCAGCATCAATTCCGTGAGATAGGCCTGTTCCAGGGCGGCGCGACGGAAGTAGTCGAACAACAAGCCTTTCGCGATCGCTACCAGAAATGCCCGAGGCTCGCGGGGTTCGCGCAACTCGTCACGGCCCAGCAGGCGCATGAAAGTATCCTGGCTCAGGTCTTCGGCGCGGCTCGGGCAGGCCACATTGCGCCGCAGCCAGGCCAGCAGCCAGCCACGATGGTCGCGATACAACGCGCCAACAAGCTCACTGTGTGGGGTCTGGGCCGACGACAAGGCATCACCGAATAAACAAGGGGTTTAAACTAACGAGAATTATTCGCGATTGTGTCAGAGGCGTGGGGTGGGCGCAATTGGCGTCCGTCGGGAGATGACATTAAAACGATGGCGCTCGTTTACGCCGTTTCCATTGGCTCAAACGCTCCTGCAGCGCCTGTGGGGAGTCGATGTGCTGCTGTCGCGCACGGCTGAACAGAATCAGCATCAGTTCCGCCGTGGCCAGGGCATCGGCGCTGGCGTGATGGCGTTCGCCCACGTGCAGCTGGAAATGGTTGATCCAGTCATCCAGCCCGGCTTCGCGGATATGCGCCTCGGGGCACAGCAGCGGGGCAATGTCGGCCACATCCAGAAACGGGTGCGCCAAGCGATAACCCAGGCTGTCCTTGAGTGCGCGGCCCAGCATGTGCTGGTCGAAGGGCGCATGGAAAGCCAGCAATGGGCTGTCGCCGACGAATGCCATGAAGTCCAGCAGCGCTTCTACCGGATCACTGCCGGCGGCGATGGCGCTGGGGCCGAGGCCGTGGATCAACACGCTGGGGCTGAGTTTTGTTTCTGCGCGTTGCAGGGTGCGCTCGAACAGCTGGGAGAAATCCACCGCGCCATCTTCAATCACCACTGCGCCGATGGACAGTACCTGATCACGGTTGAGGTTCAGGCCGCTGGTTTCCAGATCCACCACCACCCAGCGTTGGGCGCGCAATGGGGTGTCGCCCAGCGGCACCGGCTTGGACAGTTGCTCCAGGCGCCGTTGTTGCGCGGCATCGAGTCCGGGCTTTTTCGTACGTAGCCAGTCGAACCAACTCACAGCTGGTACCGCAACGTCAGGCTGCTTTGCAGACGCTGGGCCTGGCGCAGGGATTCACGCAGGATGCGGCGGTCGAGGTGGTTGAGGCTGTCGGGGTCGACGCGATTGGAATACGGCTGGTTCTCGCGGGTCTGCAACTGGTGCTGCTGCATGCGGGTTTGCTGGATAAAGTGGTACGCCTCTTCATACGCGGCGCCGTCCAGCGGCTCGATGACCTCCTTGGCCACCAACTGACGCAGGCGCTCCAGGGTGTTGTTGGCGTGAATACCATTGGCCAGCGCCAGCAGGCGCGCTCCATCGACGAATGGCGTAAGCCCCTGCACTTTGAGGTCGAGTGTGGCCTTTTCACCGCTTTTGCGTGTCAGCACGAATTCACGGAAACGTCCTACAGGTGGCCGTTGGCGCAAGGCATTCTCTGCAAGCATGCGTTGAAACAGCCGGTTATCCGCCACCTGATCCAGAACGCTTTGGCGCAAGTGCTCGCAACCCTGTTCATCGCCCCACACCACCCGCAGATCAAAATAGATGCTCGAACCCAACAGGTTTTCCGGCGTCGCCTCACGAATAAACGCCGCAAACCGCCGCGCCCATTCCGCCCGCGACAGGCACAGCTCGGGGTTGCCGGCCATGATGTTGCCTTTGCACAGGCTGAACCCGCACAGCGCCAGGCTCTGGTTGATCTGCTGCGCCAGGGGCAGCAACCGACCGCGAATCTCGGCGGCTTCCACCGCGTCCCTGGCCTCGAACAGAATGCCGTTGTCCTGGTCGGTGTACAGCGTTTGCTCGCGACGGCCTTCGCTGCCGAAACACAACCAACTGAAGGGCACGCCGGGGTCGCCTTTTTCGGCGAGGGTCAGCTCGATCACCCGGCACACGGTGTGATCGTTGAGCAGGGTAATGATGTGAGTAATCTGGGTGGACGACGCGCCATGGGCGAGCATCCGCTCGACCAACTGGCCGATCTCCCCGCGAATCGCCACCAGATTCTCCACCCTGGGCGCATTGCGGATGGTGCGGGCCAGGTGCACCAGGTCGACCCGTTGCAGGGAAAACAGGTCGCGCTCGGACACCACGCCACACAGGCGCTGGTCCTTGACCAGGCACACATGGGCGATATGCCGCTCGGTCATGGCGATGGCGGCGTCGAAGGCGCTGTGGTCCGGGGTCAGGAAGAACGGCGCCTGGGTCATATGACTGTCGATGGCCTGGCTGAAATTGCTGGTGCCGTCGGCCACCACATGGCGCAGATCGCGCAGGGTAAAAATCCCCAGAGGCGCCTGGTGCGCGTCGACAATCACAATGCTGCCCACTTGTTGCTCGTGCATCAGTGTCACCGCTTCGCGCAGCGGCGTGTCCGGGCTGCACATCACCGGGTGGCGCATGGCCAATTCGCCCAGGCGGGTGTTCAACGAATATTGAGTGCCGAGGGTTTCCACGGCTTTTTGCTGCACCTGCTGGTTGACCTGATCCAACAGGCTGCTGACGCCACGCAGGGCAAAGTCGCGAAACGGGCTGGAGAGGGCGAACAGCTTGATAAAGGCCGGTTTGTTCAATTGCAGGCAGAAGGTGTCTTCGGCGGCTTTATGCTCAGTGCGCGTGGCCCGTTCGCCCAGCAGCGCGGCGAGGGGGAAGCACTCGCCGGTGGTGATTTCAAAGGTGGTTTCTGCCGACTCCGGCCGCTCGCCCACGACGCGGCCTTGCTTGACGATGTAGAAGTGCTCCACCGGCCCGCCCGATGGCTTGAGAATGCTCTCGCCGGGGCCGAAGAAGCGTAATTGACACTGTTCAACCAAAAACGCCAGGTGCGCATTTTCCATTTGATTGAATGGCGGGAAACGTTGCAGGAATTGCAGGGTGCCGTGGATGTTCTGCAACACGGCCGTTTTACCCGCCTGCGTGAAAGCATCAGCTTTACTCATAACAGTGACCGCAGTTTTTTTGTCGTTATCGTCCCTCATGGTCGGCTCCTACGCGGTGGGTGCCCATTGGACGTAAGTCTAGGTCGATACAAACGGCACACACCTAGGGAAAAACCTTACATGAATATCGTCCAAACCCCGTAGAACACCCACTAGGCAAACTTTCCGACGAAGTGCACATTGATCGCCCTTCCGCAGATGTCTGACGAGTGTGCTGGGGATTGATGAAAACTGCTGAGAACCGTATGTCCGACCACGATATTTTGAGTGATGCCGAGCGCGAGGCGCTGAGCGCCGTGATGCTGGAGCCTGATTTACCGCCACAACGCGTGTTGATCGTCGACGACGACAAGGACGCACGCGAACTGCTGGCGGAAATCCTGGGGCTGGACGGTATTCGCTGCATGACCGCCGACAGTGGTGAGGCGGCGTGGGATTTATTGAAGTCGAGCAGTTCCATCGGTTTGCTGATCACCGACCTGCGCATGGCGCCCAGCAATGGCCTGGAGCTGATTCGCCAGGTGCGAGAATCCACCCGTGCGGCGCTGCCGATCATCATCATGTCGGGGGATGCCGAGGCGCCGGACGTGATTGATGCCATGCATTTGAGCGTGGTGGATTTTTTGCTCAAGCCGATTGATAGCGTGAAGTTGGCGAAGCTGGTGAAGCGGGAGTTGGGGATGGCTTCCTGAGCGTGTCGGTAGCTGTGCCGGCCTCATCGGGGGCCAGTCGAATCGTCGCACCGCCCCTCCCACATTTTTGACCGCAGCGCAGTTCAAGTGTGGGAGGGGGCTTGCCCCCGATGAGCATAGGTATCTACACAACTTCCTGTGGATGCTGAATCTATAGCAACTGGGCTGTTGTGGTGAGCGGGCTTGTCCCGCGCTGGGCTGCGAAGCAGCCCCATCAAAGCCACCGCGTTTTTTCAGAAAAACCAAGTTGCCTGGTTTTGGGGCTGCTGCGCAGCCCAGCGCGGGACAAGCCCGCTCACCACAGAGTTATGTATAAGCCTTTGAGAGTTGTGTAGATAGCTATGCCCCGATGAGGCCAGTCTGGTCACTACAGCCCCAAATAAAAAGCCCTGATCTCACGATCAGGGCTTTTTCATTTACAGGCCGTTTTTAGCCTTGAACTCCCGACGCCGACGGTGCAGCACCGGCTCGGTATACCCATTAGGCTGCTTAGTCCCTTCAATCACCAACTCCACCGCTGCCTGGAACGCGATGTTGCTGTCGAAATCCGGAGCCAGTGGGCGGTACAGCGCATCCCCGGCATTCTGACGGTCCACCACCGGCGCCATACGCTTTAGGCTTTCCATGACCTGGTCTTGGTTGACGATGCCGTGGCGCAGCCAGTTGGCGATGTGCTGGCTGGAGATGCGCAGGGTGGCGCGGTCTTCCATCAGGCCCACATCATTGATGTCCGGCACTTTCGAGCAGCCGACGCCCTGGTCGATCCAACGGACCACATAACCCAGGATGCCCTGGGCGTTGTTGTCCAGCTCGTTGCGGATTTCTTCGTCGGACCAATCGGTGTTGCTGGCCAGAGGAATGGTCAGGATGTCGTCTACCGACGCACGCTCGCGCTTGGCAAGCTCGGCCTGGCGGGCGAATACATCAACCTTGTGGTAGTGCAACGCGTGCAGCGCGGCGGCGGTCGGCGAGGGCACCCAGGCGGTGTTGGCGCCGGCCAATGGGTGGGCGATTTTCTGTTCGAGCATCGCCGCCATCAGGTCGGGCATCGCCCACATGCCTTTACCGATCTGCGCACGGCCTTGCAGGCCGGTGCTCAGGCCGATATCAACGTTCCAGTTTTCGTAGGCGCCGATCCATTTTTCGGCCTTCATGGCAGCCTTGCGCACCATCGCGCCCGCTTCCATGGAGGTGTGGATTTCGTCACCGGTACGGTCGAGGAAGCCGGTGTTGATAAACACCACGCGCTCGCTGGCCGCCTTGATGCAGGCCTTGAGGTTGACCGTGGTACGGCGCTCCTCGTCCATGATCCCGACCTTGAGGGTGTTGCGCGGCAGGTTCAGCACGTCTTCGATGCGACCGAAAAGCTCGTTGGTGAACGCAGCTTCTTCCGGGCCGTGCATCTTCGGCTTGACGATGTACACCGAGCCAGTGCGGCTGTTCTTGCGGGTGTTGTTGCCGTTGAGGCTGTGGGTCGCGGCGAGGCTGGTGACCAGGCCGTCGAGGATGCCTTCCGGCACTTCGTTGCCGTCTTTATCGAGGATCGCATCAATGGTCATCAGATGACCCACGTTGCGCACGAACAGCAGCGAACGGCCGTGCAGCGTCACGTCCTGGCCATCCACGCCGGTATAAACGCGGTCGGCGTTCATGGTACGGGTGAAGGTTTTTCCGCCCTTGGCCACTTCTTCGGCCAGGTCGCCCTTCATCAGGCCGAGCCAGTTGCGGTAGATCACCACTTTGTCGTCGGCATCCACCGCGGCGACGGAGTCTTCGCAGTCCATGATGGTGGTCAGCGCGGCTTCCATCAGCACATCTTTGACGCCGGCGGCATCGGTCTGGCCGACGGGCGTGCTGGCGTCGATCTGGATTTCGAAGTGCAGGCCGTTGTGTTTCAGCAGGATCGCAATCGGCTCGGCCGCAGGGCCCTGGAAACCGATCAACTGGGCATCGTCACGCAGACCACTATTGCTGCCGCCCTTGAGGCTGACAATCAGCGTGCCGTCGACGATCTTGTAACCGGTGGAGTCGACGTGGCTGCCGGCGCTGAGCGGCGCGGCTTCGTCAAGGAAGGCGCGGGCGAAGGCGATGACCTTGTCGCCACGCACCTTGTTGTAACCCTTGCCTTTCTCGGCGCCGTCGGCTTCGCTGATGGCGTCGGTGCCGTACAGCGCGTCGTACAGCGAACCCCAGCGCGCATTGGAGGCGTTGAGGGCGAAACGGGCATTCATCACCGGCACCACCAACTGTGGGCCGGCCATGCGCGCGATTTCGTCATCGACGTTTTGGGTCGAGGCCTGGAAGTCTGCGGCTTCTGGCAGCAGGTATCCGATGTCTTGCAGGAAGGCTTTGTAGGCCACCGGGTCGTGGGCCTGGCCGGCGTGGGTCTGGTGCCAGGTGTCGATGCGCGCCTGGAAATCATCGCGTTTGGCGAGTAGGGCTTTGTTCTTCGGTGCCAGGTCGTGGATGACCTTGTCGGCGCCGGCCCAGAACTGGTCGGCAGTGATGCCGGTGCCGGGAATGGCTTCGTTGTTCACGAAGTCGAACAGGACTTTGGCGACCTGCAGGCCACCGACTTGAACGTGTTCAGTCATTGCTTGCCTCACTCTGCACAGCTTAAGCGCTTTTTAGATTTTCATTATGTAGTGCCAAGTTGCGCATACTACATGATGACTTGCGGTTGTGAAAATTAGACTAAATACGTCGTTTAGCGACCCACTTTGGTCGTACGGTCACAGCGGAGAACGGGATGTTCTCAAAAAACTATTGGATTGTTCCAGATAAATATAAAAATGGTACACGATTTGTTTTCGGGGACTCCCGGGTCCACCTTGTAGATTGAATTCAGAGGGCTTCGCCATGGACCATCTTGTACTCACAATTATCGCCGCCGACAAACCCGGCCTGGTCGAGCGCATCGCGCAAAACATTGCCGCCCACGGGGGCAACTGGCTGGAAAGCCGCATGGCCCACATGGCCGGGCAGTTTGCCGGGATCCTGCGGGTCAGCGTACCCGCGGAAAGCCGCCAGGCATTGTTGGGGGCGCTGGAGGACTTATCCACACATGGCATTCGCGTGCTGGTGGGTGAGGGCAGTACCGGGCAGGCCTCGGCGTCCAAGCCGATTGTGATGACATTGGTGGGCAATGACCGCTCGGGCATCGTGCGTGAGATCACGGCCCTGTTGAGCCAGCAAGGCGTGAACCTGGAGCGCTTGAGCACGGATGTGCGCCCGGCCCCCATGAGTGGCGATCCGTTGTTCAGCGCCGAAGCGTTGTTGCAGGTGCCGCCGTCGTTGTCCCTGGAGCGCTTGCAGCTATCCCTGGAAACCTTGGCGGATGACTTGATGGTGGAGCTGCGCAGCGAGGAATAATCTGTCCACAAGGTTATGCATGGAAAACTTGCATGGGCCTGTGGATAACCTTGGGGTGAATGCCTGCAAGCCACGGCGGTTATGGCTTGCAGGATGCTGTACGTTATTTGATCAGCGTTTGCGCACGGTCAGCCAGGCATCGACGCTGTAGACGACCAGGCCAGCCCAGATAAAGGCGAAGGCGAGCAGCGTGCTGGGCGCCAGGTGTTCGCCGAACAGCAGCACGGCTTCGAGCAACACCAGGGTCGGCGCAACATACTGCAAAAAGCCCAGCGCGGTGTAGGGCAGATGCCGTGCGGCGGCGTTGAAGCACACCAGCGGGATCAATGTCACCGGGCCGGCGGCCACCAGCCACCAGGCTTCGGATGTACTCCAGAACTCAAGCTGAGCACTGTGGGCGGTCGGGTTGAACAGCAACCACGCGACTGCAATCGGCACCAGCATCCAGGTTTCCACCACCAGCCCCGGCAGCGCTTTGACTGGCGCCTGTTTGCGGATCAGGCCATAGAAGCCAAAGGTCAGCGCCAACACCAGTGACACCCACGGCAAACTGCCCACCTGCCACACCTGTTGCGCCACACCCACAGCTGCCAGCCCGACCGCTACCCATTGCAAACGACGCAGGCGTTCGCCGAGAAGCAACATGCCGAGCAGCACATTCACCAGCGGGTTGATGTAATAACCCAGGCTCGCCTCAAGCATGCGCCCGGTGTTCACCGACCATACGTAGGTCAGCCAATTGGCCGCAATCAACGCTCCGCTCAAGGCCAGGATCGCCAGGCGCCTGGGGTTGTCGCGCAGTTCGCGGAACCAGCCGGGATGCTTCCACACCATCAACAGCAGGCCGCCGAACAGCGCCGACCACAGCACGCGGTGCACGATGATCTCGGCGGCGGGTACGCTGGCGATGGCTTTGAAGTAGAGCGGGAACAAGCCCCAGATGACATAGGCGCTGAGGCCCAGGATGTACCCCTTGCGGGGGTTGGCGGCGTGCATTGCAGAGTCCTTGTTCTAGCAGTTAAAACAGTTTCAATGGTTCTTCGTTGAGGGCTGATAGTTGCTCGCGCAACGCCAGCACCTGATCGCCCCAATACCGCTCGCTACCGAACCACGGAAAACTGTGGGGGAACGCCGGATCGTCCCAGCGCCGTGCCAGCCATGCGCTGTAGTGCATCAGGCGCAAGGCGCGCAGCGGTTCGATCAGCGCCAATTCACGCGGGTCGAAGTCGTGGAATTCCTGATAGCCGTCCATCAATTCCGACAGTTGGCCCAGGCATTCCTGACGGTCACCGGCGAGCATCATCCACAGGTCCTGCACCGCTGGGCCCATGCGGCAGTCATCCAGGTCGACGATATGGAACATCTCGTCACGGCACATCATGTTGCCGGGGTGGCAATCGCCGTGCATGCGGATGTTCTTGTGCGGCGTGGCCTTGTAGACCTCTTCCACGCGCTTGAGCAGGTCGCGGGCCACAGACTCGTAGGCCGGCAGCAGGCTTTTGGGAATGAAATTGCCTTCAAGCAATGTGTTGAGCGAGTCGTGACCGAAGTTCTTCACGCCCAGGGCTTCGCGGTGTTCGAACGGGCGGGTGGAGCCCACCGCGTGCAAACGGCCGAGCAGTTGCCCGAGGCGATACAGTTGATCAAGGTTACCGGGCTCCGGCGCGCGGCCGCCACGGCGAGGGAACAGGGTGAAGCGGAAACCTTCGTGTTCGAACAGGCTTTCACCGTTGTGGATCAGTGGCGCGACGACCGGCACGTCGCATTCGGCCAGTTCGAAGGTGAAGCGGTGTTCTTCGAGAATCGCATCGTTGGTCCAGCGCTGGGGGCGATAGAACTTCGCAATCAGCGGTTCGCCGTCTTCGATGCCCACCTGATACACACGGTTTTCGTAGCTGTTGAGCGCCAGGACGCGAGCATCACTGAGAAAACCGATGCTTTCGACGGCGTCGAGCACCAGGTCAGGGGTGAGGGTTTCAAACGGATGGGCCATGGGAACTCCTGCGGGCAGCAGGGCGCCGCGTCCGGCCGAGTATGGTAACGCACCGGGCTTGAGATAGGGGGCGACTTGAGTATCGCCACCGGGGGCAAGCCCCCTCCCACATTTGAAATGCGTTCCCATGTGGGAGGGGGCTTGCCCCCGATGGGGCCCTATCAGGCGCCGACGATCCCGCCATCATCCCTGCGAATCGCCATCACCGAAGACCGCGGCTTCCCATTCGGCAGATGCTCCGGCCACGTCGAACCGCCGGTTTCCCCCGGATGCTGGATCCCCACAAACAGCGTTTTCTGATCCGGCGAAAAGCTGATCCCCGTTACCTCGCACGCCACCGGCCCGACCATGAAACGACGGATTTCACCGGTCGCCGGGTCGGCGCAGAGCATCTGGTTATTGCCCATGCCGGCGAAGTCACCCGCGTTGCTGTAGTCGCCGTCGGTGAGGATCCACAGGCGTCCGGCCTTGTCGAAACCCAGGCCGTCGGGGCTGTTGAACATGTTCTGCGGGTTGATGTTGGACGAGCCGCCCTTGGGCTTGCCCGCGTGTACGCCGGGGTTGCCGGCCACCACAAACAAATCCCAGCTGAAATCGGCCGCGCCGTGGTCATCGGCATTGGCTTTCCAGCGCAGGATCTGACCGTAGACGTTTTTCTCCCGCGGGTTGGGGCCGCCCACGGGTTGGCCGTCTTCGCCGCGCTTGGCGTTGTTGGTCAGGGTGCAATAGACCTGGCCATCGGAGGGGCTGACCACGATCCATTCCGGGCGGTCCATGCGCGTGGCTTTGACCACGCTGGCGGCCAGGCGCGCATGAATCAGCACTTCGGCCTGATTGGCAAAACCGGTGCTGGCGTCGATGCCGTTTTTCCCATGGGTCAGCTCAACCCATTGGCCTTTGCCTTTTGGATGGTCGGCATCGCCATCGCCCGCGTCGAAGATCGCCACATACAAGGTGCCGTGGTCGAGCAGGTCTTTGTTGGCCTTGGGGTTCTTGTGGTTGATCTTGTCGCGGCTGACGAACTTGTAGATGAACTCACCGCGCTCATCGTCGCCCATGTACACAACGGCGCGGCCATCGCGGGTTTCGGCGAGGGCGGCGTTTTCGTGTTTGAAGCGGCCCAGGGCCGTGCGTTTGGCCGGGGTGGATTGCGGGTCGAACGGGTCGATTTCCACTACCCAGCCATGGCGGTTGAGTTCGTTGGGGTTCTTGGCCATGTCGAAGCGCGGGTCGTGCAGGTGCCAGTTGATCTCTTTACTGGCGGCCACTACGCCGTAGCGTTTCTGCCCGGCGTCGAAGGTTTGTTGTGGGTTGCTGCTGCCGAAGCAGTCGGTGAAGTTCTCTTCACAGGTCAGATAAGTGCCCCACGGTGTCATGCCGTTGGCGCAGTTCTGGAAGGTGCCGAGGGCATTCTTGCCGGATTTGTCGGCGCTGGTTTTCAGCCAGTCGTGGCCGGCAGCGGGGCCGCTCAGACGGATCGGCGAGTTGCCGTGGATGCGGCGGTTGTAGCGTGAATCCTGGACGAACTGCCAGGTGTCGCCCTTGCGCCGCACTTCGATCACCGACACGCCTTCGCTGGCCTGGGCCTTGCGCACGTCTTCGGCCGATTGCGGCGCGCCGCCGTGGGCGTAGAGGTAGCGGTAGTTGGTGTATTCGTTGTTGATCGCCATCAGCGCGCGGTTGTCGTCGCCAGGGAAGGCGAACAGGCTCATGCCGTCGTTGTTGTCGCCGAATTGTTGCTCCTGGGCCTTGGCCGTGCCGTTGCCGGACGGGTCGAAGGCCGGCGCGCTCTTGTGCAGCGGCTGGCCCCAACTGATCAACACCGAGGCGCTGTAGCCCGGCGGCAAGGTGATGGTGTCGCTGGTCGCGGCGGCGATGCTGGCAAACCCCAGCAGCGGGCTGGCGGAAGCGGCATTCACGGCCAGGGCGCTGCGGCTCAACAGGTTGCCGCCCAGGAACATCGCGGCACCGCACAAGGCGCCGGCGCCGATAAAGCGGCGGCGGGTGAGGCCAACCATCTGCTCAAGGTCGGTGGCTTGGTTTTCTTCTAATAGGCTCATCTCAGGCTCCCTGCGGTTTTTGCAGACACCATAAGGAGCGGGTGTGACGAAGTTGTTGCAGTTTGAAGAACTCTGCGGCTCAGACTGGCGTACCGAGCAATACATGACTGGGGGCGAATTGCACGTGGATCGCCCGGCCTTCGGTGGCGTCCAGGGCCTTGAGTACGTCGGGCTGCGCCAGGGCGCATAAAACCGGGCCATTGGGCAGGGCGATGCGCACTTCGCTGGGGCCGTCCTCGGCGTGGAGAATGGCGTCGACCGTTCCGCTCATGCAATTGTGTCCGAGTGTTGCAGCGCTGTGCGACGCGAGCAATTCCAGCCAGCCGGCCTTGATCAGTGCGACGACTTCGACGCCAATCTCCAGCTCCAGCCGTTGCGTGCTGTCATGGGTGATTTGGGCTGTGAGGGTCAGCCCACCCGCGAGTTGCAAATGAATCAGATCATTGCGGCCGTGGCTTTCAATCGCGCTGACCTGGCCATGCAGCTGGTTGCGTGCACTGGTGCGCAGCATCAGGCGGCCCAACAGATTGAAGTCACTGGCGGCTTCGTCCGAACCCAGCACCTCGGCCTGTAACGCTTGCAGGCGTTGGTAGAGGCGCAACACCCGTTCGCCTTCGGCGGTGAGTTTGGCACCGCCACCGCCTTTGCCGCCGACACTGCGTTCTACCAGGGGTTTTTGCGCGAGGTTGTTCAGTTCATCGATGGCATCCCACGCGGCCTTGTAGCTCAAGCCAGCACTTTTGGCGGCGCGGGTGATGGAGCCCTGTTCGGCGATATGCCCCAGCAGGGCGATGCGCTGGGGGCGGCGGACGATATGTTGGCTAAGCAAAGTCGGGAGAGACATGGGCGTACGCTGTGTTGGGATGAGCGGACGTTGCGGCCGTGCGGCATGAGAGTCAAGTGCCAGGCTTGGGTGTGCGGGCCAGGCAATACACATCCACCTGCCGCGCTCCGGCGCTGATCAACAGCCGCGCCAGGCTGTGGGCGGTAGCGCCGGTGGTGAGTACGTCGTCCACCAGTGCGAAGTGGCGGTCTTGTACCTGCGCGTCAGGGGCCAGGGCAAAGGCGTTGAGCAGGTTGCGTTTGCGGCTCTTGGCGTCGAGGTTCTGTTGCGCCAGGGTTTCATGGGGGCGCAACAACACGTGTTCATTGCAGGGGATAGTCAGGTCGGCGCTGAGCCAGCGCGCCAGCATCAGCGCCTGGTTATAACCGCGCTCGCGCAGGCGCTGGCTCGCCATGGGCACCGGCAGCAGTGCGTCCGGGCGAATGAGTTCGTGGTTGTCGAAGCGATGTTGCAGGTATTTTCCCAGTAAGTGCCCCAGCAGATGCCCGAGTGGCCAGCGTGCCTGGTGCTTGAAGCGGCTGATCAGGGTGTCCACGGGAAAGCTGTAGGTCCAGGGCGCGATGACTTGTTTAAAGGCGGGCGGTTGTTTGAGGCATTGGCCGCAGACCAACCCGTCCATCGCCAGGGGCAGCGCGCAGATTTCGCAATGCTCCATCAGCCAAGGCAGCTCGGTTTCGCAGACGTTGCACACACAATCGGCTGTTTCTGTGGCTTCGTCGCAGAGTAAACAGGTTTGTGTGTTTTTTGACCAGATGTAAACTTGGTGCTTGTGCCCAGGTTGACAGTGCATGAATCTTCCTTAAATATGCCGAGCATCCGTGTCGCGCCTGTGGGTATTACCTTTCCCGCAGCGAGAGCCCAAGCATAATCAAGGAATCGCCCATGAGCGCCAGCATCACCGCCACCTTGCGTCACGATTGGTCCCTGGCCGAAGTCAAAGCACTGTTCGTGCAGCCGTTCAACGACCTCTTGTTCCAGGCGCAGACCGTACACCGTGCGCATTTCGACGCGAACCGTGTACAGGTGTCGACCCTGCTGTCGATCAAGACCGGCGCCTGCCCGGAAGATTGCAAATATTGTCCGCAGTCGGGCCACTACAACACGGGCCTCGAAAAAGAAAAGCTGATGGAGGTGCAGAAGGTCCTCGAAGAGGCCGCTCGCGCCAAGGCCATCGGTTCGACCCGCTTCTGCATGGGCGCCGCCTGGAAACACCCGTCGGCCAAAGACATGCCGTACGTGCTGCAGATGGTCAAGGGCGTGAAAGCCATGGGCCTGGAAACCTGCATGACCCTCGGCCGTCTCGACCAGGACCAGGCCGAAGCCCTGGCCCAGGCCGGCCTCGACTACTACAACCACAACCTGGATACCTCGCCGGAGTTCTACGGCAGCATCATCACGACCCGCACCTACAGCGAGCGCCTGCAAACCCTGGCCTATGTGCGTGACTCGGGGATGAAGATCTGTTCCGGCGGCATCCTCGGCATGGGCGAGTCCCTCGACGACCGCGCCAACCTGCTGATCCAGTTGGCCAACCTGCCGGAGCATCCAGAGTCGGTGCCGATCAACATGCTGGTGAAAGTGGCCGGTACGCCGTTGGAAAACGCCGAAGATATCGACCCGTTCGATTTCATCCGCATGCTCGCCGTGGCGCGCATCCTGATGCCGCAGTCCCACGTGCGCCTGTCGGCCGGTCGTGAAGCCATGAACGAGCAGATGCAGGCCCTGGCGTTTTTCGCCGGCGCCAACTCGATCTTCTACGGCGACAAACTGCTGACCACTGCCAACCCGCAGGCCGACAAGGACATGCAACTGTTCTCGCGCCTGGGCATCCTGCCGGAAGCCCGTGAAGAGCACGCCGATGAAGTGCATCAGGCGGCGATCGAGCAGGCCTTGGTGGAGCAGAAGAGCAGCGAGCAGTTCTACAACGCTGCTGTTTGATTCGGACCCTGTAGGAGCCGGCTTGCTGTGTTGAGCAGGCTTGTCCTGCGCGGGGTTGCGAAGCAGCCCCTCCGACATTCTCGACTGAGTTAATCCTGTTAAACCGAGGCCAGCATGTCTTTCGATCTCTCTGCGCGCCTCGCTGCCCGCCGTGCCGAACACCTTTACCGCCAACGCCCATTGCTGGCGAGCCCTCAAGGCCCTGAAGTGGTGGTCGACGGCCAACCGTTGCTCGCCTTCTGCAATAACGACTACCTGGGCCTGGCCAATCACCCGCAAGTGATCGAAGCCTGGCGCGCCGGTGCTTCCCGTTGGGGCGTGGGCGGTGGCGCGTCGCACCTGGTGGTCGGGCATGCCACGCCGCACCATGAGCTGGAAGAGGCGCTGGCTGACCTGACCGGTCGCCCGCGTGCGCTGCTGTTTACCACCGGCTACATGGCCAATATGGGCGCGGTCACGGCGCTGGTGGGGCAGGGCGACACGGTGCTGCAAGATCGGCTCAATCACGCGTCGTTGCTGGATGCGGGCTTACTGTCCGGGGCGCGCTTCAATCGCTATCTGCACAACGACGCGGCCAGCCTGGCCAAGCGCCTGGAGAAAGCCACCGGCAATACGTTGGTAGTCACCGATGGCGTGTTCAGCATGGACGGCGATTTGGCTGACTTGCCCGCCCTGGCCCGTGAAGCCAAGGCCAAAGGCGCCTGGCTGATGGTCGACGACGCCCATGGGTTCGGCCCGCTGGGCGCCAACGGCGCAGGCATCGTCGAGCATTTCGGCTTGAGCCAGGAAGACGTGCCCGTATTGGTCGGCACCCTGGGCAAAGCCTTCGGTACCGCCGGCGCGTTTGTGGCGGGCAGTGAAGACTTGATCGAAAGCCTGATCCAGTTTGCTCGCCCCTATATCTACACCACCAGCCAACCACCGGCGCTGGCCTGCGCCACGTTGAAAAGCCTGGAACTGCTGCGCACCGAGCATTGGCGGCGTGAACACCTCAGCGGCCTGATCCGTCAGTTCCGCCATGGCGCCGAGCAGCTTGGCCTGGACTTGATGGACAGCTTTACACCGATCCAGCCGATCCTGATCGGCGACAGCGCCAGGGCCGTGCGTTTGTCCCGGATGCTGCGCGAGCGTGGCCTGATGGTCACCGCGATCCGCCCGCCCACCGTGCCCGTCGGCAGCGCCCGTTTGCGCGTGACATTGACGGCGGCACACAGTGAGGCGCAGGTGCAGCTATTGTTAAACGCATTGGAAGAGTGTTTCCGCTTGCCAGGCGCCCTGGAGCCCGACCATGCGTGATCGACTGATATTGCTGCCCGGCTGGGGCCTTGGCGTATCGCCGCTGGAACCATTGGCCACCGCATTGCGTGGGCTGGACGAGCATCTGCACGTACAGATCGAGCCGTTGCCGGCGCTGGGCGCCAGCGATCTCGGCGAATGGTTGGATGAACTCGACGCCACCTTGCCGGACAACACCTGGCTCGGCGGTTGGTCACTGGGCGGCATGCTGGCCTCTGAATTGGCGGCGCGACGCGGTGAACGCTGCTGCGGCTTGCTGACCCTGGCGAGCAACCCGTGTTTTGTCGCCCACGACAGTTGGCCGAGTGCGATGCCCGCCGAGACCTTCGATGCGTTTCTCTCCGGGTGCCACGCGGACTCCCAGGTCACGCTCAAGCGCTTCGGCCTGTTGTGTGCCAAAGGCGCCGCAGACCCTCGCGGGCTCGCGCGGTTGTTGGTCAGTGGCGCGCCGAAGACGCCGTCCGCCGTGTTGATGACCGGTCTTGAACTGCTTGCGCAACTGGACACCCGCGAAGCCTTGCTGGCCTATCGCGGCCCGCAGTTGCATCTGTTTGCCGGTATGGACGGCTTGGTGCCCGCCGAAGCCGCCAGCGGCCTGCTGGCGCTGCTGCCCGATGTTGAAATCGGCCTGATTGAACAGGCCGGTCACGCGTTTCTTCTGGAAGACCCCCACGGTGTAGCGGGGGCCATCCAGGCTTTTTTGCATGAGTGTGTCGATGACTGATCTATCCCACCCCCCTCTGCCGGGTGCCTTGCCAGACAAGCGCCAGGTGGCGGCGTCGTTTTCCCGTGCGGCGGCCAGTTACGACAGCGTCGCCGAGTTGCAGCGTGCTGTGGGGCACGCGTTGCTGTCCCGCCTGCCGTCAGCCTGTGCGCCACGTCGTTGGCTGGATATGGGATGTGGTACGGGGTATTTCAGTCGCGTGCTGGGGGATTTATTGCCCGCCAGTCAGGGCGTGGCCCTGGATATCGCCGAAGGTATGCTCAACCATGCGCGGCCCTTGGGTGGCGCGCAGCACTTCATCGCGGGGGATGCCGAACGCTTGCCGCTGAACGCCGAGCGCTTTGAGCTGATCTTCTCCAGCCTTGCGGTGCAATGGTGTGCGAACTTCGATGCGGTGCTCAGCGAGGCCCATCGCGTGCTGCAACCGGGCGGGGTGTTGGCGTTTGCCAGTTTGTGCGTGGGCACATTGGATGAACTGCGCGAAAGCTGGCGCGCCGCCGATGGCCTGGTGCACGTCAATCGCTTCCGCACCTTCGAGGCTTACCAGCAATTGTGCGCGGCCAGCGGTTTGCGCGTGGTCAGCCTGGAGCGCCAGCCCCACGTGCTGCATTACCCGGATGTACGCAGCCTGACCCATGAATTGAAGGCCCTCGGTGCACACAACCTCAACCCCGGCCGCCCCGGCGGGCTGACCGGCCGGGCGCGGGTTGTGGCACTGGTCGAGGCTTATGAGCGGTTCCGCCAGGCCCAGGGCCTGCCGGCGACTTATCAAGTGGTGTATGCCGTACTGGAGAAACCTCAATGAGCGTCGCTTATTTCATTACGGGCACCGACACCGATGTCGGCAAGACCACCGTCGCCGCCGGCCTCCTGCATGCCGCCCGCCAAGCCGGCAAAAGCACCGCCGCCGGCAAACCCGTGGCCTCCGGTTGTGCCGTGACCCCCAACGGCCTGCGCAATGCCGATGCCCTGGCGCTGCTGGCCGAATGCTCATTGCCGTTGAGTTATGCCGAGGTCAATCCGGTGGCGTTCGAACCGGCTATAGCCCCTCATCTGGCGGCGCGGGAGGCCGGTGTTTCGCTGACGGTGCAATCGCTGCTCAAGCCCATGCAACTGGTTCTGGCGCGGCACGCGGATTTCACCTTGATCGAGGGCGCGGGCGGCTGGCGCGTGCCGCTGGCTGACCAGGCCAATCTGTCGGACCTGGCCATCGCGCTCAAACTGCCGGTGATCCTGGTGGTGGGCGTGCGTCTGGGCTGTATCAGCCATGCCTTGCTCACCGCCGAAGCCATCGCACGGGACGGTTTGGCGCTGGCGGGTTGGGTCGCGAACATCATCGACCCCAAGACCTCCCGCCTGGAGGAAAACCTCGCCACCTTGGCCGAACGGTTGCCCGCACCGTGCCTGGGGCGCGTGCCCAAACTCAAGCATGCCGGCGCCGAAGCCGTGGCGGAATACTTGCAGTTGGACTTGCTTGACTGATTTTGGCTATCGGTAAGGCATTGTGCTATTAGTGTTTTTGACGGGCGTTTTGCCACGTTCTCTGCTTCAATCAGCGTTCACGATTCTCTAAAGGCAGGCTTACGCCATGGAAATCTCTGGAAGCAGCGCGTTTTACTCGGGCCTGAATACCATTCAGTCCGGGCAAAGCCGTGTCGACCAGGCCGCTGGCAAGATCGCCAGTGCAGCCACCAGCCAACCTTCGGATGCCCAGAATGATCGCTTGCAGGCGGTCAACCGTGGCCAGCCGACCAACTCCGCCAGCAATATGGTGGAACTGGCCGAAGGCAAGTTTCAGGTGGAACTGGGCGTCAAAGTCGCCAAGGCTTCCGACGAAATGCTCGGTACTCTGATCGACACCTACGCCTGATCTAAAAGTGTGGGAGGGGGCTTGCCCCCCCGATGGCGGACTGTCAGTCAACATCTAAGTGACTGATCCACCGCTATCGGGGGCAAGCCCCCTCCCACATTTGTCATCCTTCACCATGATCCCTCTCTACACTCTCTTTGATGTGGCATCTCGCCGCAGGCCTTGTTGCGCCTGGGTTGATTCACGTCATGACAAACGGCGCTTGGACGACGCTTGACATCGCCAGGTCGTAAACGTATGTTTCAAACACCTGTTTGACCGCCACAACACATTCCACGCGGTTGTTCATTCCAGCTACATCAGCAGAGGTTTATCGCTATGCCTGACTACAAGGCCCCCTTGCGTGATATTCGCTTCGTTCGTGACGAACTGCTCGGTTATGAAGCGCACTATCAGAGCCTGCCGGCTTGCCAGGACGCTACTCCGGATATGGTTGACGCCATCCTTGAAGAGGGCGCCAAGTTCTGTGAACAAGTGCTGGCACCGCTGAACCGCGTGGGCGACATCGAAGGGTGCACCTGGAGTGAGTCAGGCGTTAAGACGCCGACGGGTTTCAAAGAAGCCTACAAGCAATTCGTCGAAGGCGGCTGGCCTAGCCTGGCCCACGACGTGGAACACGGCGGCCAAGGCCTGCCGGAATCCCTGGGCCTGGCGGTGAGTGAAATGGTTGGCGCCGCCAACTGGTCGTGGGGCATGTACCCAGGCCTGTCCCACGGTGCGATGAACACCATCTCCGAGCACGGCACCCCTGAACAGCAAGACGCTTACCTGACCAAACTGGTATCGGGCGAGTGGACCGGCACCATGTGCCTGACCGAGCCACACTGCGGCACCGACCTGGGCATGCTGCGCACCAAGGCCGAGCCTCAGGCCGACGGTTCCTACAAAGTCTCCGGCACCAAGATCTTCATCTCGGCCGGTGAGCACGACATGGCCGACAACATCGTCCACATCGTACTGGCCCGCCTGCCGGACGCGCCGGCCGGCACCAAAGGTATCTCGCTGTTTATCGTGCCGAAGTTCCTGCCCAACGCCGACGGTTCGGTGGGTGAGCGCAACGCGGTGTCCTGTGGCTCCCTGGAACACAAGATGGGCATCCACGGCAACGCCACCTGCGTGATGAACTTCGATGCGGCCACCGGTTTCCTGATCGGCCCGGCGAACAAAGGCCTGAACTGCATGTTCACCTTTATGAACACCGCGCGCCTGGGCACCGCACTGCAAGGCCTGTCCCACGCCGAGATCGGCTTCCAGGGCGGCCTGAAATACGCTCGCGATCGCCTGCAAATGCGCTCCCTGACCGGCCCGAAAGCACCGGACAAGGCTGCTGACCCGATCATCGTGCATCCCGACGTGCGCCGCATGCTGCTGACCATGAAAGCCTTCGCTGAAGGCAACCGTGCGATGGTGTACTTCACCGCCAAGCAAGTGGACATCGTCAAGTACGGCACCGACGACGAAGCCAAGAAACAGGCCGACGGCCTGCTGGCCTTCATGACCCCAATCGCCAAGGCGTTCATGACCGAAGTCGGCTTTGAAGCGGCTAACCATGGCGTGCAGATCTACGGCGGCCACGGCTTCATCGCCGAGTGGGGCATGGAGCAGAACGTTCGCGACAGCCGCATTTCGATGTTGTACGAAGGCACCACCGGTATCCAGGCGCTGGACCTGCTCGGCCGTAAAGTGCTGATGACCCAGGGCGAAGCGCTCAAGGGTTTCACCAAGATCGTGCATAAGTTCTGCCAGGCCAACGAAGGCAACGCCGCCGTTCAGGAGTTCGTGACACCGCTGGCTGCACTGAACAAAGAGTGGGGCGAGTTGACCATGAAGGTTGGCATGGCCGCGATGAAAGACCGTGAAGAAGTCGGCGCCGCCTCGGTGGATTACCTGATGTACTCCGGTTACGCGTGCCTGGCTTACTTCTGGGCCGACATGGCCCGCCTGGCGGCTGAAAAACTGGCTGCCGGCACCACCGAAGAGGCCTTCTACACCGCCAAGCTACAGACCGCGCGCTTCTACTTCCAGCGCATCCTGCCGCGTACTCTGGCGCACAAGGCAACCATGCTGTCGGGCGCCAACAACCTGATGGACATGAAAGAGGAAGACTTCGGCCTGGCTTACTAAGCCTCACCGGGTTTACCTGAAACCGCCGCTTCCTTTGGGAGCGGCGGTTTTTTTTTGGGGGTAAAAAAAACAGCACAGCGCTCAGGGATTGCCGCCGGCTGCCGTTACAGTGATGGCAATGTGATACATGGCAGGCAGGGTGTGCTTAACTGTTCCGCCCAAGGCATATTGCCATCATTTTTTGCGGGTCGGAGTTTTACCCTTGTCACGCGTGTCCGCTGTACGTTTCAGTCATTTTCTACCTTCGTTGCTGCTCTTGCTGGCCGGGCTCTCGGCTGCGTACGTCAAGGACCTCAACGTCTTCTTCACATCACTGTTCAACGTGTTGCCCACCTTGGTGCTGTTGCTCGGCGGTTCGTACTGCGCGGTGTATCGGCGCCAACGTGAGCTGTTTTTGATGATCACCGTGTACATCGCCTACTTCCTGCTCGATACCCAAACCGATTTCTATCGCGACAACGGCCGCGTGCGCGAAGACGCGGCGGTGGTGTTTCATCTGTGTTGCCTGTTGTTGCCGCTGCTGTTCAGCATCTACGCGCTGTGGCAGGAGAAAACCCATTTGTTCCGCGACTTCGTGGCCCGCTGCGCCGTGTTGCTGGCCATCGGCAGTGTGGCGCTGGCTCTGGAACAGAGTTTTCCGCAGGCGGTGCTGAACTGGCTGGCAGAGATTCGCTGGCCGGCGCTGCACGGCACTTGGATGAGCCTGATCCAGTTGTCGTATCCGATGTTCCTGATCGGTTTTCTCACCCTCGCCGCACAGTACTGGTACCAACCGCGCCCGCTGCATGCGGCGCAATTGGTCGGGCTGCTGGGGCTGTTCTGGATGTTGCCGAAGACCTTCATCCTGCCGTTTACCCTGAACATCATGTGTAGCCAGGTGATGCTGATGATTGCTGCGGGCGTGGCCCACGAGGCTTATCAAATGGCGTTCCGCGATGAACTGACCGGCCTGCCGGGGCGCCGCGCCCTCAACGAGCGCATGCAACGGCTGGGGCGCAACTATGTGCTGGCTATGACCGACGTCGATCACTTCAAACGCTTCAACGATACCCATGGTCACGACGTGGGTGACCAAGTGCTGCGTCTGGTGGCGAGCAAGCTGTCCAAGGTCAACGGCGGCGGGCGTGCCTATCGCTACGGCGGTGAGGAGTTCGCCGTGGTATTTGCCGGCAAGACCCTCGACGAGTGCATGCCGCACCTGGAAGAAATCCGCGAAATTGTCGCCAACTACGACATCAAGCTACGCAACGCGGACCGCCCTCATGACGATCAGCAAGGCCGTCAGCGCCGGGCGGGCAGCGGCGCGACGAGTGTGTCGGTGACCGTCAGCATCGGCGTGGCCGAGCGCCAGGCCGAGCAGCGCACGCCGGAAGAAGTCCTCAAGTCTGCCGACCAGGCACTCTATGCCGCCAAGGGCGCGGGGCGTAACTGCGTGATTGCCGCCGGGCAGACCCGCCGTGGCGCAGTGCGCATGGAAAGCGCTACCGGTTGAGTAATGGCGCTGTATTCAGCGGTTCTACAGTGATTGTTTGCGGCGTTCGCCAGCAGTAGGTTGAGACTATCTGCTGCCGGAGACATGACCATGCCTGAGTACAAAGCTCCCCTGCGCGACATGCGCTTTCTGATTGACAACGTGTTCGATTTCCACGGCCACTACGCCGCGCTGGGCGCAACCGACGCCAGCCCGGACATGGTCAGCGCGATCCTCGAAGAAGGCGCCAGATTCTGCGAGAACGTGCTCTCGCCGCTCAACCGCAGCGGCGATGAAGAGGGCTGCCATTTCGATAATGGCGTCGTTACCACGCCCAAGGGGTTCAAGGAGGCCTTCGCCCAGTACGTCGAAGGCGGCTGGCACGGTGTGGCGGCGGACCCGGCCTACGGTGGTCAAGGCTTGCCGCAATCCCTGGGTCTGGTGCTCAGTGAGATGATCGGCTCCAGCAATACCTCCTGGGGTATGTACCCCGGGCTGACCCACGGCGCCATGTCGGCGATCCACGCGCACGGCACCCCTGAGCAGAAAGACACCTTCCTGAGCAAACTCACGGCCGGCGAATGGACCGGCACCATGTGCCTCACCGAAGCCCATTGCGGCACCGACCTCGGCCTGATCAAGACCCGCGCCGTGCCACAGGCGGACGGCAGTTATGCAGTCACCGGCAGCAAAATCTTCATCTCGGCCGGCGAGCACGACATGAGCGCCAACATCATCCACCTGGTGTTGGCCAAACTGCCGGACGCGCCGGCGGGCACCAAGGGTATCTCGCTGTTTATCGTGCCCAAGTTCCACGCCGATTCCGGCGAGCGCAACGCGGTGCACTGCGGGTCCATCGAGCACAAGATGGGCATCAAGGCCTCGGCCACCTGCGTGCTGAACTTCGACGGTGCCAAGGGCTTTTTGATTGGCGAGGCCAACAAAGGCCTCAACTGCATGTTCACCATGATGAACCACGCGCGGCTGGGCACCGGCATGCAAGGCCTGTGCAACGGCGAGGCGAGCTTCCAGGGCGCGGTCAAATACGCCAACGACCGCCTGCAAATGCGCTCGCTCACCGGCGCCAAGGCTCCGGACAAGGCCGCCGATCCGATCATCGTGCACCCCGATGTGCGCCGCATGCTGCTGACCATGAAAGCCTTCAACGAAGGCAACCGCGCACTGACCTACTTCACCGCGCAATTGCTCGACACTGCGCACATGAGCAGCGACGCCGCTCAACGCCAGGACGCTGAAGACCTGTTGGCGTTTCTCACGCCCATCTGCAAGGCGTTTATGACCGACACGGGGCTGGAAGTGACCAACCACGGCATGCAGGTGTTCGGTGGTCACGGCTACATTCGTGAGTGGGGCATGGAACAACTGGCCCGCGATGCGCGGATTGCGCCGATCTATGAAGGCACCAACGGCATCCAGGCGCTCGACCTGCTGGGCCGCAAGGTATTGGGCAGCCAGGGCAAGTTGTTGCGCGGCTTCACCAAAATTGTGCATAAGTTCTGCGCCGCGAATGCTGAACATCCGCAGTTCAAGGCCTTTGTGGCGCAGCTCAATCAATTGAACGGAGAGTGGGGCGAACTGACCACCCAGGTCGGCATGGCCGCGATGAAAAATCCTGACGAAGTGGGCGCCGCTGCCGTGGATTACTTGATGTACAGCGGTTACATCATCCTCGCCTACCTGTGGCTGCGCATGGCGATCGCGGCGCAGGCCCATGACGATGTCGAGTTTGCCAAGGCCAAGCTGGCCACGTGCGAGTTCTACTTCAAGCGCCTGCTACCGCGTACGGCAACCCACCGCGCAGCGGTGAAAGCGGGCAGCGAATGCCTGATGAGTCTGCCGGCGGAGGCGTTTGCTTTGTAATGACTTAAAAATACCAATCAGTCACAAGTGGACCCTATGTGTCTGAAAAGTTGTTCGGGTACACTCGGAGCCTGTAAAACCGATCCTATCGAATCACTTTTCACGTTCCCACGAGGTTTGCCATGGCTGATTACAAAGCGCCGCTGCGTGATATGCGCTTCGTCCTCAACGAAGTTTTTGAGGTCGCCAGCACCTGGGCCCAATTGCCGGCATTGGCAGGCACCGTCGACGCCGAAACCGTCGAGGCGATCCTCGAAGAAGCCGGCAAGGTCACCGCCAAATCCATTGCCCCGATCAGTCGCAGCGGCGATGAACAAGGCTGCCGCTGGGACAACACAGCGGTGTTCACCCCGGACGGTTACCCACAGGCCTACAAAACCTACGCTGAAGGCGGCTGGGTCGGCGTCGGCGGCGATCCTGCGTTTGGCGGCATGGGCATGCCCAAGGCTGTGTCGGCGCAGGTTGAGGAGATGATCAACTCGTCGAGCCTGGCGTTTGGCCTGTATCCAATGTTGACGTCCGGTGCGTGTGTGTCGATCAACACCCACGCCAGTGAAGAACTCAAGGCGGCCTACCTGCCGAAGATGTATTCCGGCGAGTGGGCCGGGTCCATGTGCCTGACCGAGGCCCATGCCGGCACCGACCTGGGGATTATCCGTACCAAGGCCGAGCCGCAGACGGATGGTTCCTACAAAATCAGCGGCACCAAGATTTTCATTACCGGTGGCGAGCACGACCTCACCGAAAACATCATCCATCTGGTCCTGGCCAAGCTGCCGGATGCGCCGGCCGGGCCTAAAGGCATTTCGCTGTTCCTGGTGCCGAAGTTCATGGTCAACACCGACGGCAGCCTGGGCGCGCGCAACCTGGTGAGCTGTGGCTCCATTGAACACAAGATGGGTATCCAGGCGTCCGCGACCTGCGTGATGAACTTCGACGAAGCCGTGGGTTACCTGGTGGGCGAGCCTAATCGCGGGCTGGCGGCGATGTTCACCATGATGAACTACGAGCGTCTGGGTGTGGGTATCCAGGGCTTGGCGTCCGGCGAGCGTTCCTATCAGAACGCGATTGAATATGCCCGTGACCGCTTGCAAAGCCGTGCGCCGACCGGTGCCCAGGCGAAAGACAAAGTCGCTGACCCGATCATCGTCCACCCGGACGTGCGCCGCATGCTGCTGACCATGAAAGCCGCCAACGAAGGCGGCCGTGCGTTCTCCACCTACGTGGCAACGCAGTTGGACATCGCCAAGTTCAGCGAAGACGCCGCAGCCCGTGAACGAGCGGATAACCTGGTGGCATTGCTGACGCCGGTGGCCAAGGCGTTCCTCAGCGACCTGGGCCTGGAAACCACGGTGCTCGGCCAGCAGGTGTTTGGCGGCCACGGTTACATCCGCGAGTGGGGCCAGGAGCAATTGGTGCGTGATGTGCGCATCACCCAGATCTACGAAGGCACCAACGGCATTCAGGCCCTCGACTTGATGGGCCGCAAGATCGTGGGTAGCGGCGGGGCGTTCTACACCTTGTTCGCTGATGAGATCCGCCAGTTCATCGTTGAGTCAGGCCCTGGGTTGACCGAGTTCACTAAACCGCTGAGCGCGGCAGTGGATAACCTGGATGAACTGACGGCCTGGGTACTGGATCGCGCCAAGACCAACCCGAATGAAATCGGCGCGGCCTCGGTGGAGTATTTGCATGCGTTTGGATACATGGCCTACGCCTACATGTGGGCGCGTATGGCCAAGGCGGCGTTGGGCAAAGAGGCTGAAGAAGACTTCTACGCCAGCAAACTGGGGACGGCGCGCTTCTACTTTGCACGCCTGCTGCCGCGTATTCACTCGTTGAGCGCGTCGGTAAAGGCCGGGAGTGAATCATTGTTTCTGCTGGATGAGGCACTGTTCTAAGGGTTTGGAGGGCGTGTAAGCATTCTCTTACATGACGTGCTGCTATTCGTCCTCTATCGCCAAATTGGATCCACGGATAATCTACTTCACATGGACGTCGCGCAGGAAGCGCAAAGCAACAACACGGACACGTAGGATTCTGCCAGGACGGCGGAGTGAAATGGATGTCAGGGAAACAGTCTGCAAAGCCCCGCTTCGGCGGGGTTTTCTTTTGCCTGCGAAAAAGTCAGGCCGGCGCCTGCGGGGCATTCATCACGTCTTCGAGCAAGGTGCGCAACAACGCCACCGTCGCCTGTTGACGCTGCACATCACGGCAGACCAAGCCTACTTTCAGCGGCACCCGCGGTTCACTCAAGGGTTTCCACAGCAGCATCTGGCTGTTGTGTTCGTCCTGGGAGCGCCCCGGCAGCACGGTTGCCAGTTTGGTATGGGGCAGGCTGTCGAGAATCCCCACCATGGTATTGAGCTCAGCCTGTACTTGCGGTCGTCGCCCAAGATTGGCGAGCTGGCCCTGCCATATCTGCCTGATTTGAAACTCTTCCCCCAATAGCAACATTGGCAACTCGGCCGCTTGTTTCAGCGAGACTTTCTTGAATTCGCGCAGGGGATGATCGTCCGGGATCACCACTTTCAGCTCATCCTCATACAGCAGCACGCCGTGCAACCCCGGCTGACGCGGCGGCAGGTAACTGATGCCAATGTCCAGCGAGCCGTTGAGCAGCCGCCGTTCTATCTCAATCCCGGTGAGTTCATAGATCTGCACCACCAGGTGCGGCTGGGCCTTGCGCACCCGCTCAAGCATCTGCGGCACCAGGCTGGTGTGCACGGTTTGCAGCACGCCGATGGCCAAGGTGCGCAAGGCCTGGCCTTTGAAGTTGCGTAGCGCCTCGACAGCTTGCTGCATGCCATCGATCAACGGCAGCGCATGGTTGTACAGCGTGTGGGCGGCCAGGGTTGGCAGCAGACGCTTGCTGCTGCGCTCGAACAGGCTCACATCCAGGTTCTGCTCCAACTGGCGAATCTGCTGTGACAGCGCCGGTTGAGAGATCGACAGACGTTCGGCGGCACGGCCCACATGGCCTTCTTCATATACCGCGACGAAATAACGCAGTTGCTTGAAATCCATAAGACTTTCTTATCGAAAAAGCTGCAAAATCGAAATGGCCTGTGGCCTGTGAGACGCCTAGTCTAGCGCCTATTCGCAGGGCTTACAGGGCCGGATCGGGCAATGAACAGTGTTTGTGTTGATAGCGTTTACATAGGCAAGTCAAAAAATCCAAAGACAGTGTCGACACCAGGTTTGGTTGCTATCGGGACGGATCTGTGAACTTGTTCTCTATCCGCCGCCCCGCGCCAAGCCTGGACGATTTGGTCCTGGATGCGCCGCGCAATGATCCCTCCAGCGAATCCTTGATGCCCACGGTGGCGCGGCCGCAACACGTCTTTGTGCGTGGCCAGGGTTCCTGGTTGTGGGACAGTGACGACCGCGCCTATCTGGACTTCAGCCAAGGCAATGGCGCCAACAGCCTCGGCCACAGCCCGCAAGTGTTGATCAAAGCCTTGAGCGAACAGACCCACGCGCTGATCAACCCCGGCATGGGCCTGCATAACCGCGCCCAACTCAACCTCGTTGAGCGCTTGTGCCACCGCACCGGCAGCGACCAGGCTTATTTGCTCAACAGCGGCGCAGAAGCCTGTGAAGCGGCGATCAAGCTGGCGCGTAAATGGGGCCAACTGCACCGCGGCGGCGCCTATCGCATCATCAGCGCCAGCAACGGTTGCCATGGCCGCAGTTTCGCGGCGCTGGCGGCATCGGCCGGGACCTTGGAAAACCGTTTCGAGCCGCAACTGCACGGTTTCAGCCATGTGCCTTTCAACGAGCTGCCGGCCCTGCACGCTGCTGTCGATGCGCAAACCGTTGCCATCCTGCTTGAGCCGATCCAGGGCGCCAACGTAACCCCCGCGACCGAACACTACCTCAAGGGCGTGGAGCGCCTGTGCCGTGAACTGGGAATCCTGCTGATCCTCGACGAAGTGCAGACCGGCCTCGGTCGTTGTGGCACGTTGCTGGCCGAACAACAGTACGGCGTACGAGCCGACATCATCACCCTCGGCAAAGGCCTGGGCGGCGGCGTGCCTCTCGCGGCGCTACTGGCGCGTGGTAGCGCGTGTTGTTTCGAAGTGGGCGAACTGGAAGGTACCCATCACGGCAATGCATTGATGGCTACAGCCGGCGCGGCGGTACTCGACGCGGTGCTGGAACATGGTTTTCTTGAGCACGTGCGTGAATCCGGTCTTTATCTGGGCGAAGGCCTTGCCCGCCTGGCCTACCGCTACGAGCACGGCCAACTGCGCGGACAAGGTCTGATGTGGGGCCTGACGTTGTCGGATGATTCTGCCGATGCCGTGGTAAACGCCGCGCTGCAGGAGGGCCTGATCCTCAACGCCCCGCAACCTGACTGTCTGCGCTTTACCCCGGCGTTGACCGTGAGCAGAAGCAACATCGACGAAATGCTCCTGCGCCTGGCCCGCGCCTTCTCCCGCGTACGCACCGCACAACTGCAATGCCGCAAGGGCATCGCTGTTTAACCCCATTTTTCCTGAACCGTCTCGCGGTATACGCGGCGCCTCCAGCCTGATTCTTTTGGCTGGGGGCGTTTTTTTTTGTGTGAAATTTTTGGATTGAAAGCGTTGATTGATCGATTTTGAAAATAGTGGCTTTTTAGCGGGCGTCGGCAAGGACTGCCGATGGGGCGTGACGCTTTTTCGCGTGCTCCATTTCTAATCTGTACCACTGGGTGGTATGTTTTATAGGAAGGGATATCCATGAGGCTCAGGCTGTTTAAAACACGCAATTTCGCTGATGCGGCCAGCAAGGCCTGGATTTGTGATTTGGAGTTGAGTGAGGCATTCGGCGAAATGCTAAGAGGGCAAGCAGACAACCTGGGAGGCGGGGTGTGGAAAAAACGCCTAAACCAGAACAGACATCGGTCTATTGTCTTGGCCAAGGGCAGACATTTTTGGGTTTATCAGCTTCTGTATGCCAAACAGGATCAAAGCAATATCAGCCAGAAGGATTTGGTCGGGTTGCGTGCGATGGCGAAGAAATATGAAGATTTAACTGAATCGGATGTCCAGCAGCTACTGGACTTCAAGGAGTTTGTGGAGATACATCATGACCAGAAAATATGAAAGTGAAGCATTGGAGTCGGTTCATCAATCGGCCAAGGCGTTGTATTCGATTGGTGCGATCAGCAAGACCACCCTTCGAGAGTTCGACGAGATGTGCTTTGCAACTGCCCCCGTGCAAATCCCGGCCGAACAGATCAAACAACTGCGCGAAACCAACCATGTCAGCCAACCCGTATTCGCCCGTTACCTGAACACCAGCGCCTCCACGGTAAAAAAATGGGAGTCGGGTGAGAAACAACCCAGCGGCATGGCGCTCAAGCTTCTGAGCATCGTGCAAAAGCATGGATTGGAAATCCTGGCCTGAGGGTGGCCCAGTGCCAGATTCCACTGAACCCTCACGAGCGCCCAAGGTCGATTAGCTACACGGCTCACACGAGCCGATTTTTTGGAGCTGACCCATGGACATCATTCGTATCATCATCGCCATTCTGCTGCCGCCATTGGGTGTGTTCCTGCAAGTAGGCTTCGGCGGCGCGTTCTGGTTGAACATTCTGCTGACCTTGTGCGGTTACTTCCCAGGCATCATCCACGCGGTGTACATCATCGCCAAGCGCTGAGGCCGTTAGCCTTTGGCGATGAGCCGTGAGTTGCGCTCATTGCGAAAGGCCAGTTGCTCGATGGTCTGGGTGGCGTGTTCGGCTTCTTCCCGTGCCTGAAGGATGATGCCGTGCTGCTCGGACTTGCTGCACACCGGGTCGGCATTGCTCGCATCCCCCGTGAGCATGAAGGCCTGGCAACGGCAGCCGCCGAAGTCCTTTTCCTTTTCATCACATGACTTGCACGGCTCGGGCATCCAGTCGTAGCCGCGAAAGCGGTTGAAGCCAAACGAGTCGTACCAGATGTGTTGCATGCTGTGGTCGCGCACATTCGGAAACTGCACCGGCATCTGTCGGGCGCCGTGGCAGGGCAGGGCGGTTCCGTCTGGCGTCACGGTAAGAAAGATACTGCCCCAGCCATTCATGCAGGCTTTCGGGCGTTCCTCGTAGTAATCCGGCGTGACGAATATCAGCTTGCACGGATGGCCTTCGGCTTCGAGCTTGGCGCGGTATTCGTTGGTGATGCGCTCGGCGCGCACCAACTGCTCCTTGGTGGGCAACAACCCCACACGATTGAGCTGCGCCCAGCCGTAGAACTGGCAGGTGGCGAGTTCGACAAAGTCGGCTTCCAGCGCAATGCACAGCTCGATGATGCGGTCGATCTTGTCGATATTGTGCCGATGGGTGACGAAGTTCAGCACCATCGGATAGCCGTGGGCTTTCACTGCCCGAGCCATTTCCAGTTTTTGCGCGAAGGCTTTTTTCGAGCCGGCCAGCAGGTTGTTCACCTGTTCGTCGCTGGCCTGGAAGCTGATCTGGATATGGTCCAGGCCGGCCTTCTTGAAGTCGCTGATTTTCTGCTCGGTCAGGCCGATACCGGAGGTGATCAGGTTGGTGTAGAACCCCAACTTGCGCGCCTCGGCGATCAACTCCGCCAAGTCCTGGCGCACCAGCGGTTCACCGCCGGAAAAGCCCAACTGCGCGGCACCCATTTCCCGGGCCTCGCGAAACACCTTGATCCACTGTTCGGTGCTCAGCTCCTTGCCCTGCTCGGCGAAATCCAGCGGGTTGGAGCAGTACGGGCACTGCAACGGGCAGCGGTAGGTCAGTTCGGCCAACAGCCACAGCGGCAAACCGACAGCCGGTTTTTCAGGCAAGGGTGATCCAGTGCTCAGCACGGGCGACCTCCATGAATTGCTCAATGTCGTCACCCAGCTCAGGCACGCCGGGGAATTGCTGATCCAGCTCGGCGATGATCGCCGCCACGTCGCGCTCGCCGTCGATCAAACCGCCGATCAATGCGGCGCTGTCATTGAGCTTGATCATGCCCTCTGGGTAGAGCAGCACATGGCCCTTTTGCGCGGGCTCGTACTGGTAGCGATAGCCCTGGCGCCAGGTCGGTATTCTGCTGCGATCAAAGCTCATAAGGTGATCCCTTTATGCCAGACCCGCTGCTCGGTCACGCTGTGATACGGCGGGCGTTTGAGTTCGTAGGCCATGCTCATGGCGTCCAGCATGCTCCACAGGATGTCCAGTTTGAACTGCAGGATTTCCAGCATGCGCTCCTGGCCTTCTCGGGTGGTGTAGTGCTGCAGGGTGATCGCCAGGCCGTGCTCCACATCGCGGCGGGCCTGGCCCAGGCGGGTGCGGAAATATTCGTAACCGGCCGGGTCGATCCACGGGTAATGCTGCGGCCAGCTGTCCAGGCGCGACTGGTGGATCTGCGGCGCGAACAGTTCGGTCAGCGAACTGCTGGCGGCTTCCTGCCAGCTGGCGCGACGCGCGAAGTTGACGTAGGCGTCCACCGCAAAGCGTACGCCGGGCAGTACCAATTCCTGGGAACGCAATTGATCCGGGTCGAGGCCGACCGCCTGGCCCAGGCGCAGCCAAGCTTCGATGCCGCCGTCTTCACCGGGTGCACCATCGTGGTCGAGCAAGCGCTGGATCCATTCGCGACGAATCTCGCGGTCCGGGCAGTTGGCCAGGATCGCGGCGTCCTTCAGCGGAATATTGACTTGGTAGTAGAAGCGGTTGGCGACCCAGCCCTGGATTTGTTCGCGGCTGGCGCGGCCTTCGTACATCGCCACGTGGTACGGGTGATGGATATGGTAGAAGGCACCCTTGGCGCGCAAGGCGGCTTCGAATTCGGCGGTCGTCAACGGTGTGTCAGTCATATCGTCTGCTCCTACAATTCAATGCTCATGCCGTCGTAAGCCACTTCGACATTACGTCGCACCAACTCCGCGCGCTCGGGAGAGTCTTCATCGAGGATCGGATTGGTGTTGTTGATATGGATAAGCACCTTGCGCTGCTCGGGCAACTGCTCCAGCACTTCGAGCATGCCGCCGGGGCCGTTTTGCGCCAGGTGGCCCATCTCGCGCCCAGTTCGGGTGCCGACGCCACGGCGCTGCATTTCATCGTCATCCCACATCGTGCCGTCTACCAGCAGACAGTCGCTGCCGGCCATGATCTCCAGCAGCGGCGCGTCGACCTTGCCCAGGCCCGGGGCGTAGAACAGTTTGCCGCCGGTGCGCAGGTCTTCGACGATCAGGCCGATATTGTCGCCGGGGTGCGGGTCGAAGCGGTGCGGCGAGTAGGGCGGCGCAGCGCTGCGCAGCGGCAGTGGAGTGAAGCGCAGGTTGGGGCAGGCCGGGATGGTGAAACTGGCGTCCAGCTCGATGCGGTTCCAGGCCAGGCCGCCGTTCCAGTGGGTGAGCATGGTGAACAGCGGGAAGCCGGTGCTCAGGTCTTCATGGACCATGTCGGTGCACCACACCTGGTGCGGGCAGCCTTCGCGCAGGCTCAACAGGCCCGTGGTGTGGTCGATCTGGCTGTCCATCAGGATGATCGCGCTGATGCCGGTGTCGCGCAGGGCGCGGCCGGGTTGCATCGGCGCAAAGCCTTGCAGCTGTGCGCGGATATCCGGCGAGGCGTTGCACAGCACCCAATTCACGCCATCGTCGGAAATCGCGATGGACGACTGGGTACGTGCGTGGGCCCGCAGGCTGCCATCACGAAAGCCTGCGCAGTTCACGCAGTTGCAATTCCACTGCGGAAAACCACCGCCGGCGGCGGAACCTAGAATCTGGACAAACATGATTGCTCCATCACGCAAAGCTCAAAACAAAAACGCCCCGGGCGAACCGAGGCGTTGTATTACCCAGCGGATTAGCGGCTGGCGAAGTACATGGTGACTTCGAAGCCGATGCGCAGATCAGTGTAAGCAGGTTTGGACCAAGTCATATTCATACTCCTACGAAGGGATGGGACGTTTACTACCAAGTAATACATATAGTCCACCTCCAGTCGGAGATGTTCAGATGTGTGCGTAGGAATGTTACTCAATTCTTGGCAAGTTAGCGCTGTCTTGGTGGAAAAAGCCTGTTGCAGAGTTGGCAATGATCGACCTGCCGGCCTTCACACGTTCGAGGTTTGCGGGCCGTTGGCCACATAGCGCCAGCCTCCTTGGGCGTCGTTCAGTTGCTGGGCGGCCAGCAGCAGGTCCTCACGGCTGCGGCCTTGGATCAACTGTTGAAGATGAGTGAGATAAGCCGACGGATGGCCGGCCAGGTGTGCGTGCCACAGCAGTTCGGCGGCTTGGGCGACCGGCAACGCTTGAGGTGAAAACTGTTGGGCAAGGGCAATATTGTCCAGGTCTTCGCTGGTGCCGACCAATGCCGGCAGTTGGCCCAGGAAGGTGTTCAAGTGTTCAACGATGCCTTCCAGGGACACGCTGGGAGACTGCACGCCAAATAACAGGCCGGTCTGTCCGTTTATCTGTCGGACACCGCTGAGGACCGCGTAGCCCAACTGCAACTCGACCCGCAGGCGTTGGTAGAACGGCCCTTGGAGCAGGTGTCCCAGCAGTCGCCACGACGCTTCGTCGGCCAGGGACGGGCTCGGTGTCGGGCAAAACAGCAGCAAGGCGGCTTCAGGGGAATCGGTTTTTATCGCATGCCACACGCGTTGACCGCTGAAGGTTTGCTGAGGTGGTTCGAGGTGGGCAGGTTGGCCTGGCAGACGAGCGGCGGCGGCCTTGATCAGCGTTTCAGTCGCGGCGGGCAAACCCAGGCCCAGGCCATGCCAGCGTGCGGTGGCCCAGGATGCAGGCTGCTCACGTGTCTCGACATTGCCGTTGGCGCAGCACGAGGGCAGCGCCTTGAGCAACGCCCGGATTGGAATCATTGGCGCAGGGGCAATGACCGCCTCTTGCGGCAGGTTCAGGCTTTGCGCCAAGGCCTCCAGCACGGCTGGCATGGGCTCGTGCAGTCCGGTCATCGTCACCCGCCAGTCAGTGCCGGTGGTTTCGAAGGACACTTCAACGCCCGCCTGACGTGCACTCTCACGCAATGGCTGCAAGGTGTTTTCCAGCGCGGCAGCAACTGGCGCGTCGAACCGCCATTGCAGGTACAGCGCGCCTTCGTCGCTGTCATCCGCCAAGGCCTGGCTGAAGGCCAGCGCCGATACCTCGCGGCGACCCCGCGAGCGGTCCTGGGCAAAGGTGCGCAGGCCCCGGTGGGCGCTGGTTTGGCCGCGGATCAGGCCGGCGCGCTCTTCCTTGGCCGGTGGGCGCAGGAACGGGTTGGGCGGGGGAAGTTGCCAAATGTGCTCGGCGGGCGGCAGGTGCAGTGATTCAAGCAGGGCCTTGAGCGCGGCGATGTCTTGTTCACACAGATCTTCGCTGTCGTTTCGGGCCAATGCCAATGCGCCCTGGATCTGTTGTCGGCGGGCGTTCAGCAGCGCGGACTCTTCGCGAAGTGGCGTCCAGTCGCTGCGTGAGAAAAAGCTCAGCCAGTCGTGCAACAGCGCCTCAATCTGTGTCGTCGGTTTATCTGCGGTACCGAGCGTGAAGTCGATATCCAGCACGGCTTGTCCGGCGAAGTGATACAGCACGGACGCCTGCAGTGCACAGGCCAGTTGTTGTGCTTTCAACTCGGCGAGCAGCCCGCCCGGCGCAGAGGCGTTGAGCCAGGTGCAAAGGAAGTCCAGTGCTGCGCGGGGCGCGTCACAGGTGATGACGTGGTGCAGGTGGCCGTCTTCGGTGTGCTGATAACGCCGGGCCGCGCCTTGCATCAAGGCGGGTGGCGCAGCCTGTGGATGCTGCGGGCCAGAGATCAGATGCTCGCTGAATTGCTGCGCCATGGTTTCCAGCGTTTGCAACGACTGCGGGCCGGCGAGACTCAAGGTCATCTGCCCGCTCTGATAGAACTGCGCGTGGAATTCCCGCAAGGCTTGCTGAAACGCCTCACGCTCCACCGGCAGGCTGTCGCGGTTGCCTGCGTGAAAGCCACGCAACGGATGATCTGCCGCCAAACCTTCGACCAACGCCACCTGCTGTTGAGCCTTGGCGTCCTGGGTCCAGGCGACAAACTCGGCGTGCAGCACTTCGCGCTCGCGCAGTTGATCTTCCAGCGCAAGGCGCGGATGGGTGAGCATGTCTGCCAGCCGCTCCAGCCCATCCGTAAAGGTCGAAACCGGCAGCTCGAAGAAGAAGTCCGTGGTGCGTTCGCGGGTGCTCGCGTTCACCTGGCCACCATGGCGTTGTACGTAGGCCATCAACCCTTCGCCGGTGGGAAAACGCTCGGTGCCAAGAAACAACAAATGCTCAAGGAAATGCGCCAGTCCAGGCCAATCCAGCGGCACATCATGACTACCGGCAGCCACCCTTAACGCTGCGGCGCAACGCTTCAAACGTGGCGCATGGCGCAGGGAAACACGCAGGCCATTGGCCAGGGTCAAATGAACGGGATAAGGGTGGGCCGGGGCAGGCATGGGCACTTCCAGAACGGGGCAAGTGCCTATGCTAACAAACCCGTTGGGTCAGGGCTTGTGCAGCGGGCCGTAAAGCTCGGGGCGACGGTCTTGCAGGTAGTGATTGGCGGCGCGGGCATTAAGGATCGATTGGTGATCCAGCGTGCCAACAATCAAGGCTTCATCCAGCCCCGCCTGGGCGATTCGCTGGCCATCCGGCGCGGCGATGCTGCTTTGCCCGCAATACTGAATCTCGCCTTCGTGCCCGCAATAGTTGGCGTAGGCCACGTAGCACTGGTTTTCAAAGGCCCGCGCCCGCACGGTGACGTCGGCAACAAAATCGAACGGCACCATGTTGGCGGTGGGTACCAGGATCACCTCTGCCCCGGCCAGGGCCAGGCGTCGGGTGTTTTCCGGGAACTCCAGGTCGTAGCAGATCAGGAATCCCAGCTTCCACCCATTGAGCTCCACCAGTGGGAAGTCATCGTCGCCGGCGCTGAACATCGAATGGTCCAGATCCCCGAACAGATGGGTCTTGCGGTAGTTGCACAGGCGCTGGCCGTGGGCGTCGATCAATTGCACGGCGTTGTAGATCTGCCCATTCTCGGCCCGCTCCGGATAACCGTACAAAATGGCCAGCCCGGCAATTTTCGCGATGTCTGCGATGATCTCGGCAGACTCGCCATCCTGTGCTTCGGCCAAGGCCCCGACGGCTTCTGCGCCGATGTTGTAGCCGGTGAGGAACATCTCCGGCAGCACCAGCACATCGGCGTCGGTCGCTTCGTGTGCAAGCCGACGCAGGCGCTTGAGGTTGCCCGCTACGTCCAACGGCAGCGGCGGGCATTGGTACAGGGCGACACGCATGGCGTAACTCCTTACTCGGCCAGGGCGATTGGCCCGATTTCATCGAACACATCACCGGGGCCGGGGTTCTCGGCGTGAGTGCTGCCGCCGAAGTGGGTCATGATGCCCCACACTGCGTTCAGCGAGGTTTGTACGGCGCCTTCCACCCACGCAGGGGTCCAGGAAACGTCGTCGCCCGCGATAAAAATCCCACGCTGTTCGGCGGGCATGTCCTTCTGCATAAAGTGCGCGTACATCCGCTGGTTATAGCGGTAGTGGCCAGGCAATGCGCCTTTGAAGGCACCGAGGAAATGCGGATCCGCCTCCCAGGACACGGTGATCGGATCACCAATGATGCGCGCCTTGATATCGACTTTCGGGTAGATCTTGTTCAAGGCATCCAGGGCCAGTTTTACCCGCTTGTCGATGGGCTGCGGAAGCATTTTCAGCGCGTCGCTCATCCACGAGTACGACAGGCAGATCACCCCTGGTTTGTCGTCGCCGTTGTCGAACAGGTAGGTGCCGCGAGTGAGGCGATCGGTGAGGGTCATGCTCATCAGGTCGCGGCCGGTTTCCGGATCTTTGTCTTTCCAGAAGGGGCGGTCGACCATCACGAAGGTTTTCGACGATTGCATGTAGCGCGTGCGGTCCAGGGCCATCCACATCTTTTGCGAGAACAGGGTTTCATCGCATTCGATCTGGGTGGTCAGCAGCCAGCTTTGGCAGGTGGTGAGCACGGCGGCGTATTCACGGGTGTCGCCATAGTTGTCGGTCACCGCGAAACGGCCATCTGCGGCGTGGGCAATTCGCTTTACCCCTGCGCGAGGTGCGCCGCAGTGCAGTGAGCTGAGGCTGGTACCGGCCGGCCAGTGGGCGCAGCGCTCTGGCACATGGCGCCAGATGCCCATGGGCACCTGGGCCACGCCGCCGACCACCAGGTGTTGGTGGTCGTCGCAGTTGGTCATCACCACCCGGAAGATTTCCAGCATCGAGTTGGGGAAATCCGAGTCCCAGCCTCCGGTGCCGAAACCGACTTGGCCAAACACTTCACGGTGATGGAACGACAGCTTGGCGAAGGCCTTGGAGGTGGCGACGAAGTCGTAGAAGGTGCGGTCGTCCCACAGCGGTACCAGCTTGTTCCACAGTGCTTTGAGGCGCGGCACGTCGCGGTCGCGAATGGCTTGCTGGATATCGCCGAACTGCGAGCCGGCTTCCAGCGCGTCGGCCCAGGCGTCGGCCACTTCCTGGAACAGGGCAGGCAAGTCAGACAGCTTTTGTGCGTAGTGGGTCTGGCCTTCGAGGTCGATCACGGTACTGCCGGAGGCCGGCGTCAGCGGGTTGGGGAACGGTTTGGTGTCCAGGCCCAGCTTATCCACATAGTGGTAGAAGGCGGTGGATGACACAGGAAAGCGCATGCCGCCCAGCTCGGCGATGATGCCTTCGGCGCCTTCGAAGGCCTGGGAGCGCAACCGGCCGCCCATCTTCGAGGCTTCGTACACCACGGGTTTGAGGCCCAGCTTCATCAGTTCGTAGGCGGCGACCAGACCGGCGATGCCGGCGCCGACGATGGCAACTTCGGCGCCATGGTTGGCGGCGGGGATACTGCCCAGGCCGGCGGGGTGCTCGATCCAGTCATCAAAGGCAAACGGAAAGTCCGGGCCAAAGATGGTGATGGGTTTTTTACCGTCTGCCGGATGGCGATTGGTCTTGCTGAGGGTGCTGGACGGAATGCTCATGGCTGACCTTACTGGCGACTAGGCGGAAGGAACCCGCTGAGTATAGGAAAAGATGGCAGCCAGTTTAGGGAGCGTTGCGCTCGTTAATAAGACGCAATGTGTCGTCAAAATGGACTGTTTTCAGTCGAAGTGACGAGTTTGACGGTCAGATTGGTTGGCCGCGATCCAATTTGTTACTTAGGATGATCGAGGTGGTGGTTTTTTCCACACCATCGACACTGCCGATCTGGTCCAGCAACTGATCAAGCTGCTCCGGGGAGTCCGTGCGCAGCCAGGCCACGTAATCAAACTCGCCGCTCACCGCGCACAACTGCTGCACTTGAGCCATGGCACTCAGCCTGCGCAGCACTTCTTTGCCTGAGCGTGGTTGCACGGTGATGCCCACGTAGGCCTGCAAACCACCGTCTGCCACACGTTGCCCCAGGCGCACGCCGTAACCGGTGATCACCTGGGTTTTCTCCAGGCGTGCGAGGCGCGAAGTCACGGTGGTGCGTGCGATCCCCAACTGCCGGGCAAGCATGGCCACGCTTTCGCGGGCGTTGATCTGCAGCGCGGCGATCAACTGGCGGTCGATTTCATCTAGGACAGGCAAGAGAGGCTCCATTTCGGGCGGCAACAGCCACGCATGTTACAGGCTTGTATCGGCCAGCAGGCAGCGGGCGAACAGCTGCGGGACCGGCAGATGCCGTTGGCTGTAGCGACTGAGCAGGATGATCTCACGGTAAAACGTCAGGCTGCCCAGGGGGATTGTTCTTATTTCAGGCGAACGCTCCAGCCACAGGCCCGCCTGGGGGATCAGCGATACGCCAAGGCCACATTCCACCATCTTGACGATGGCCTCCAGCTCGTCCAGTTCCAGTGCGACCTGTACATCAATTTTCTGCTCGCGCAGGAACCGGCTCACCAACCGACCGCCAAACGATGCGCGGTCATAGCGGACATGGGGGTGGCTGCTGAGCAACTGCACAGGATCATCGCCAGTCATTGTGTGCGGCACGACCAGCACGAACGGTTCCTTGCGCAGCACCTGCACGTGCAATTCCTTGGGCAGATCGAACGGCGGGCGAATGATGATCGCCGAATCCAACTCGCCGGCATCTACCTGGCTCAACAACTCCAGGGACACTCCAGGGACCAACTTGCACTCGACCGTTGGCGCAGCCTGGCGCAAACGCACCAACGCCTGTGGCAGCAAGCCGGTCTGGGCGGTGGTGATGGCACCGACTTTCAACTCGCCCCGATATTCATCGGCGTCCACCGGCACCGCCATGCGGTTGAACGTTTCAATGATTTCCTTGGCCAATGGCAATGCGCGCAAACCCGCCGCATTCAGCGTGGCCTGACGCCCGGTGCGATCGAACAACTGCACCCCCAGCGTCTGCTCCAACTGCCGAATCTGCGCGCTGACCGCCGACTGTGTCAGGCCGCCATGCATGCCCGCCGCCGCGAACGTGCCATGGCGGGTTACGGCAATAAAGGTCTTCAATTCACGCAGCATAGGGCCTCGATTCATCGAAATAATTTGAGCTCGGCGCAAAAACTATCGTCTTTTCATCGGCTGAAGCAAGGCTAAACTCGGGGGACTTAATGCCCACAGAGGTTTGACCTGATGACACTCGCGCCTTTTCACCTGGCAATTCCGGTATACGACCTCGCCGCTGCGCGGCATTTCTACGGTGAAGTCTTTGGTCTTGAAGAGGGGCGTTCCAGCGAACACTGGGTAGATTTCAACTTTTTCGGGCATCAGTTGGTCATTCACGAACACCCGAAAACCGCCTCCCAGGAATCAGCCCACACCAACGCGGTAGACGGCCACGACGTGCCCGTGCCGCATTTTGGCGTGGTGTTGGGCTGGGAAGACTGGCATGCCTTGGCGGACCGTCTGCAGGCCAGGAAAACTCGTTTTGTGCTGGAACCGCACATTCGCTTCAAAGGGCAGGTGGGGGAGCAGGCGACGTTGTTTCTGTTTGATCCGTGCGGGAACGCGCTGGAGTTCAAGGCATTCCGGGATATTGGGCAGTTGTTTGCGAAGTGAGACTGCCAGACACACAAAAGCCGCGCAATGCGCGGCTTTGAAGTTGGTGGGCCCACACGGACTTGAACCGTGGACCAAAGGATTATGAGTCCTCTGCTCTGACCAACTGAGCTATAGGCCCTGTAACAGGTCGCGGATTATAACGATGGTTTCCCCGCTGTGCCATCCGAAAAATCCTCAATGTGCATGCGAAGGAAGGTCGCGGCAAAAAGCTCCGGCGGCAGCGGCAGGCTGACGATGTAGCCTTGCATCTGTTCGCAGCCTTCAGCGGCCAGGAAGGCTTGCTGGGCGGGGTTCTCCACGCCTTCGGCGATGATGGTGAATTGCATGCTATGCCCCAGGGCGATGATGGCGCGCACGATGGCGGCATCGTGGGGGTCATCGGGCAGGCCACGGACGAAGGATTGGTCGATCTTCAGGAAATCCAGCGGCAGGCGTTTAAGGTAGCTGAGGGATGAGTAGCCGGTGCCGAAGTCATCAATCGCCAGTTGCACGCCCAACTGCTTGAGTTGGTACAGCACCTCCAGTGCTTCCTCGGCCTGGCTCATGATGAAGTTTTCCGTGATCTCCAATTGCAGGTGGCCGGGGTCGAGGTGGTAGTCGCGCAACAGTTGTTCGATGCGACTCAGCAAGCCGGGATGGCGCAACTGCGCGCCGGCGAGGTTGACCGACAGCGGGCCGAAATCTTCGAAGGTGCCCTGCCAGGCGTACAGTTGTTGGCAGGCCTGTTCCAATACCCAATCGCCAATTTGCAGGATCGTGCCGTTCTCTTCGGCCAGGGCAATGAAGTGTTCGGGGGGTACTTCGCCAAAGGCGGGGTGGTGCCAGCGAATCAGGGCTTCGGCGCCGATCAGTTCGTGTGTCACCAGGCTCAGCTTTGGCTGGTAATACAGGCTTAGCTCTTTACGTTCGATGGCTCGCCGCAGTTCGTGTTCCAGTGCCACACGTTCGTTGGCCTGGGCCGTGAGGTCGCGGGTGTAGCTTTCGACCCGGTTACGCCCCTTGGCTTTGGAGCGGTACATCGCGGCGTCGGCATTCTTGACCAGGGTGGCGACGTCCGTACCGTCCTGCGGATAGAGGCTTGTGCCGATGCTGGCGCTGATGAAGAACTCGTGCTCGCCAGCCTGGAAGGGCGGGGTGAAGCAGGCCAGCAGCTTATTGGCCAGGTGCTCGGCGTCGCTGGCGTGTTGCAGGCCGGGCAACAGGATGATGAACTCGTCGCCGCCCAGGCGCGCGACGGTGTCGATGTCTCGCAGTTGATCCTTGAGGCGCACGGCGATGTCTTTGAGCAGCAGGTCGCCGATCGGGTGGCCGAGGCTGTCGTTGATGTGTTTGAAGCGGTCCAGGTCGAGGAACAGCACGGCGCCCTGTTTACCGGTTTCCTGATGACCGTTGAGGGCGGCCTGCAACCGATTTTCAAACAGCGTGCGGTTGGGCAGGCCGGTCAGTGGGTCGTGGTGCGCCTGATAGTCGAGGCGTGCCTGGGCCAGTTTGAGGCTGGAGATGTCGGCAAACACCGCCACAAAGTGGGTGATTAGTTGATCGCGGTTACGCACGGCGCTGATGGTCAGCCAACTGGGATACAACTCACCGTTCTTGCGGCGGTTGGAGATCTCGCCTTGCCAATGGCCATGGGCCGTCAACTGGTGCCACATGGCGGCGTAGAAAGCGCTGTCATGCTGGCCCGAGGCGAGCAGGCGAGGTGTCTGGCCAAGCGCTTCGGCTTCACTGTAGCCGGTGATTTCGCTGAAGGCGCGGTTGACGGCACTGATGTTCTGCCGGGTGTCGGTGATCAACACGCCTTCGGCAGTGCTTTCGAAGACGGTGGCAGCCTGTTGCAGTTTTTCCTGCATCTGCTGGCGCTCAGTGATGTCGCGGGCGATGGTGAGCATGCAGTCTTCATCGCCGATAGGCAGTGGGCGACTGGACAATTCACAGAGACGTATCAGGCCATCGACGCGACGGATATGGCAGACAAAGTCGCGGACAAACCCATCACGCTGCATCAACTCCAGCATGTGTTTGCGCTCGTTAAGGTCCACCCAGATGCCAAGGTCCAGGCTCGATTGGTCAACCGATGTGGCGCTGGTGTGGCCGGTCAGGCGGCTGAAGCCTTCGTTGACCTCAATCAGCAGACCGTCGCGTTGGCGGCTCAGCAGCAAACCGTCGGGCGAGGCGTGGAAGGCTTTGGCGAACTTCTCTTCGGAGGTTTGCAGCAGTTGCTGGGTTTCCTTGAGTTGGGTGATATCGCGCACCACCACCACGATGGCTTCAGTCGTATCCAACTGGAAGGGTTCTGCCGAGATAAGACCGGTAAAGGCTTGGCCGTTGCTGCGCAGGAACGGCATTTCAAGGTTGCGGATACTGGTGGTCTGGACACGTTGCAGCAGCTCGGGGCCGATGCCCGGGATGCCCCATATTTCCAGCTCTGTACCGGTTTTGCCGATCACCTCCTCAGCAGTCAGGCCGATTTGATCTTCGAAGGCTTTATTGACCTCCAGCAAGCAGCCATCGGATAGCCGTGCAATCACCAGAATGTCCGGGCATTGCTGGAACACCGAGGCAAATTTCTGTTCGGACAATTGCAGCGCTTCCTCGGTGCGCTTGGCCTCGCTGATATCAATCATCAGGCCGCGCAGCACAGGCTCATGACCGTGTTCGATCAGGCTGACAATGTCGCGTACCCACAGGCAGCGGCCGTCGGCGGTAATCACTCGGTAATCAACACTGTGGTCGCGGCTGGCACGGGTTTCGCGGTGGCAATAAGCTTCGGCACGTATGAGGTCGGCCGGGTGAATGATGTTGCGCCAGAAGCCCGGAATCAGCCAATGAGCGCGTGGGTAGCCGAGCAAGTCTTCCGCGTGGGGCGACACGTAGCTGTAGGTGAAATCGGTGACATTGGCTTCCCAGGCGATGGCGGACAAGCTCTCTACCAGGCCGCGATAGTGGTATTCGCTGCTGCGCAATTCTTGTTCGAGAGCGACGCGGCGGGAAATTTCCGAACTCAGCCGACGATTGATCCGAATCACGATGGCCAATACGCTGCACAGCAGCAGTACGGCGGGCAGGCCGTACATCAGCAGGTCGTTCCAGAAGGTGCGGTTATCCGTGAACTTCCCCACCCAATGCTGCTGGATCGCGTCGGTTTCCTCCGGGCTGAGGTCGGCCAGGACTTTATCCAGGATGCCCACCAGCATTTTATCGTCCCGTGGTACGCCCATCGCCAATTGATAGCGGTAAGGGGTTTCGCCGCTGACGTAAAGGCCATCGAGTTTGAGTTCGCGCAGGCTCCAGACGCTGGACGCCAGGTCGCTGACCACGGCATCCACTTCGCCGGTCGCCAGGGCTTGCAGTGTGGAACTGACGTTGGGCAGTGCGACCAGGTTAAGGTCGGGATGGTGGGTACGCAGCAACTCGTGAGGGGCGTAGTTTTCCACCACCGCAACCTTCAGGCCGTAAAGATCCTTGAGGTTGCGCGGTCGTGCTCCGCCTTCGTGGGCAAGAATCACCATCGGGAAGTCGATGTAAGGCCGGGTAAAAGCCAGATAGCCCTGGCGTTCCGGGGTCGACATGATGCTGGCGATAAGATCGAGTTGGTTGTTTCGCGCCATCTCCAATACAGCGCCCCAGCTCGGCGGTTCGATTATCTTGACCCTGACGCCCAGGCGGTCCTGGATCAGGCGCACGTAATCTGCCGACAAGCCTTGGTATCGGCCACTGTCATCACGGTATTCGAAGGGTGGCCACGAGGCGTCCACGCCAAGTCTCAGCTCCTGATGGTCCGCCAGCCAGCCACGCTCATCATCAGTAAGAGTCAACGCGCCAGCCGTTGCGGTCCAGTTCAGCAGCGACAGCAGTATCACGGTCGGCAATCTGGGCATAACGGTCTCGTTATGGCACGGGGAATGTGTCGAGTGTAGACGGGCATTGCGGGGGGAGGAGGGGCAGTACAGGATTTTATCTATGCAAAACAAAACCCCCGGCCTGGGCCGGGGGTTCTGGTATCACTCGTCGAGGAAGGAGCGCAGATGCTCGCTTCGCGTCGGGTGGCGCAACTTGCGCAGCGCCTTGGCTTCGATCTGACGGATCCGCTCGCGGGTCACGTCAAACTGCTTACCGACTTCCTCAAGGGTGTGGTCGGTATTCATGTCGATGCCGAAACGCATGCGCAGTACCTTGGCTTCACGGGCAGTGAGGCCGGACAGTACGTCGCGAGTCGCTTCTTTCAAGCTCTCAACAGTGGCGACATCGATTGGCGACTGCATGGTCGAGTCTTCGATGAAGTCACCCAGATGGGAGTCTTCGTCATCACCGATCGGGGTTTCCATGGAGATCGGCTCTTTAGCGATCTTCAATACTTTGCGGATTTTATCCTCAGGCATTTCCATGCGTTCGCCCAGCTCTTCCGGGGTCGGTTCGCGACCCATTTCCTGCAACATCTGCCGGGAAATACGGTTGAGCTTGTTGATGGTCTCGATCATGTGCACCGGAATACGGATGGTGCGGGCCTGGTCGGCGATCGAGCGAGTGATCGCCTGACGGATCCACCAGGTGGCATAAGTCGAGAACTTGTAGCCGCGACGGTATTCGAACTTGTCCACAGCCTTCATCAAGCCGATGTTGCCTTCCTGGATCAGATCGAGGAATTGCAGGCCACGGTTGGTGTACTTCTTGGCGATGGAGATCACCAGACGCAAGTTCGCTTCTACCATCTCTTTCTTCGCGCGGCGGGCCTTGGCCTCACCGATCGACATGCGACGGTTGATGTCCTTGATCTCGGCAATCGTCAGACCGGTTTCGGTCTCAAGTGCAGTCAGCTTCTGCTGGCAACGGATGATATCCGGCTGCAGGCGGCCAATGGCTTCGGCGTACTTCGCCTTGCCTTTGGCCAGGGCGTCGCTCCAGCTTTCGTCAACTTCGTTGCCCGGGAACTGGCGCAGGAAGTCGGTACGCGGCATGCGCGCATCACGGACACAGAGCTGCATGATCGCACGCTCTTGTGCACGCAGACGCTCAAGGGCGCTACGAACGCGTTCAACCAGGCCTTCGAATTGCTTCGGTACCAGCTTGATCGGCATGAACAGCTCAGCCAGCGCCAGCAGCTCGGCAATCGCCAGCTTGTTGGAGCGACCGTGCTTTTTCAGGGCCTTGCGGGTGATTTCCATTTGATCGGAAACCGCACCGAAACGCTGGGCAGCGATGATCGGGTCTGGACCGCTTTCGACTTCTTCTTCGTCGTCGGTGCTGGCTTCAGCCTCGTCGTCTTCGGAATCGTCATCCGCTTTCGCGGCTTTCGGATCGACAGGCGGCGGTACTTCGGCAGCAGGCGGCGCAATGCCGTCGTCCGGGTCGATATAACCGCTCAGGACGTCGGACAGGCGGCCACCTTCGGTGGTGACGCGAGTGTACTCGGAGAGAATGTGGTCAACCGTGCCAGGGAAGTGCGCGATTGCGCCCATCACTTCACGGATGCCCTCTTCGATACGCTTGGCGATTTCGATCTCGCCTTCGCGTGTCAGCAACTCGACGGTACCCATTTCACGCATATACATGCGCACAGGGTCAGTCGTGCGACCGATGTCGGTCTCCACCGCGGCCAACGCAGCAGCGGCTTCTTCAGCGGCTGCCTCGTCGGTATCGGCGTCGGCCAACATAAGGGCGTCCGCATCCGGAGCACTCTCGTGTACGGGGATCCCCATGTCATTAATCATGCGGATGATGTCTTCCACCTGCTCAGGATCTGAAATATCCTCAGGCAGGTGGTCGTTGACCTCTGCGTAAGTCAGATACTTCTGCTCACGACCAAGGGTGATCAACTCTTTGATACGAGACTGCTGTTGCGCTTTTCCGGACATAACACCCTATCCACTGAAGGTCTTGGCGGGCAAAAAACAAGCCGAGGATTATACCCGAGCTATGACCTCACACGCCAGCTGAGGTCGGGTTTGATGCGGAAACATTCTGTTTTAAGAGGTCACGCATCTGTTTTGCTATCTGAATTTGCTCTTCAGCCGATAATCCCGGCTGTCTTGCTCTCATGATGAGTTCATCGAGGGTCTGCGTATGCTGACCCGCGGATAACCTAGTAATGGTGTCTAAAAACTGTTGTTCAAGGTTATCGCCGTCAATTAGCCACTCCTTTTCCGCAAGTGCTTTCAACAAGCGTCCCTGTTCTGTGCCGTGCCAGCGCGCCATCAACTGAATTGAGTTTAGCTTAGGATTTTTCTGCACAGCTTCGATCAGTGCGATCAGGACTTGAGCGTAGGTATTGCTCGCGTTGGCAAAATGGTCGGCACTTTCGACCTTGCCCGCCAATTGCGGGTGGTGAATGAGCGTGCGCAGGGCGATCAGCGTGGGCGCTTCTACGGCAACTGGCGTGCGCGGGGCGTAGGCCTCGTCGCGATCACCGCGCTTACCGTTCTTGCTCCAGGGCTTTTTGTCCCATTTCTTGCCGCCGGCACCGGGTTTCTTCGGGGTCCATTCCTGCTGGGGCGCGTAGGCATCCTGCGGTTGGAAGTCGGAATAGTCCGGCATGGCGTCGTAATCCATGCCCGGATCGTAGGCGGGCGGCGCGTCCTGCGGTGCGCTGTGCACCAGCTGGCTGACGGCTTCGCCACTCAATCCGGTAATTTCCAGCAGGCGCTGGCGCATCAGGGTGCGCAGGTTGGCGCCTGGCACCTTGTCGATCAGCGGCGCTGCGAGGGTGGCCATATGGGCCTTGCCTTCGAGGGAGCGCGGATCGGCTTCTTCGGTCAGTTGCTGGAAGAAATAGTCCGCCAGCGGCTGCGCATGTTGGTTGATGCGTGCGCGGAACGCGTCGGTGCCTTCGGAGCGCACCAGGGTATCCGGGTCTTCGCCTTCAGGCAGGAACAGGAAGCGTGCGCGGCGCCCGTCTTGCAGGCTCGGCAGCGTGGCTTCGAGTGCTCGCCAGGCGGCGTTGCGGCCGGCCTGGTCGCCGTCGAAACAGAACAGCACGCTGGGCACTACGCGAAACAGGCGTTTCAAGTGCTCTTCGCTGGTGGCGGTGCCGAGGGTAGCTACGGCGTTGCGCAAGCCTTGCTGGGCCAGGGCGATCACGTCCATATAGCCTTCAACCACGATGATTTCATCGAGGTTGCGATTGTTTTTGCGCGCTTCGAACAGGCCGTAGAGCTCCTGGCCTTTGTGGAATACCGGGGTTTCCGGCGAGTTCAGATACTTGGGCTTGTCGTCCCCCAATACCCGGCCACCAAAGGCGATGATGCGGCCGCGGCTGTCGCGGATCGGGAACATCACGCGGTCGCGAAAACGGTCGTAGCGCTTGCCGGTCTCGGCGTTTTCCACCAGGAGACCGGCGTCGATCATGGCTTTTTGCTGCAGGGTGTCACTGCTCAGGTGCTTGTACAGGTTATCCCAGCCGGGCGGCGCGAAGCCGAGGCCGAAGTCGCGAGCGATTTCGCCGGTAAGGCCGCGGCCCTTGAGGTAGTCGACGGCGGCCTTGCGCTGCGGATGGCTCTTGAGTGCCTGTCGGTAAAAGTCGGCGGCGGCGGTGAGCAGTGGGTACAGCGGCGAATCGGTGGGTTGCCGCGGTTTGTGCGGGCGACCGCTTTCTTCGCGGGGGACTTCCATGCCGGCGGCTTTCGCCAGGTCCTCGATTGCCTGGGGGAAATCCAGGTTGTCGTGGTCCATCAGGAAGCCGAGGGCGTTGCCGCCTGCGCCGCAGCCGAAGCAGTAGTAGAACTGCTTGTCGGGGCTGACACTGAACGACGGGGTTTTTTCTTTGTGGAACGGGCAGCAGGCGGTGTAGTTCTTGCCGGCTTTCTTCAGTTGCACGCGCGAGCTGACAACATCGACGATGTCGGTGCGGTTCAGAAGGTCGTCAATAAAGCTCTGGGGAATTAGCCCGGCCATGGCGTTCTCGTCATCACTGCGTGTAAATGAGGGCCCGTGAAGTGCTCAAGCGCTTGGGTCGAGTGGCTCGACCATCAATCGTCTGCTTGGGCTGTATGGAAGTGTATCTGCCGAGCATTCACTGACGTTAATTTCCAATCAGTCTTCGGCGAAGAAATGTTGCCCCGGGCTCCGGTTTTGGCCAATGGTGGCCTCGGTAGCTCATCGATGGGCACAGTCGACCGTTGATCGCCTGTTTACAGAATAAGTGTGCTCGTCAGTAGCCTTGTTAGGCTCGTCAGAAGAGACGTGCACCGCTGGCAAAAGAGCCAGTCCTGACGTGTGAAGCAGTTGTCTCAGTCGCGTGTGCGGCGTCGACGGTAAAGCATCAAGCGATATCTGCAAATGCCAATAGCCCGGCTGAGGGCCGGGCTTGGCAGAAGCGTGCTACGAACGTCTGTGTATTAGTACAGACGAACGGCGCGGCGCTGCTCGCGCTGAACTTTCTTGGCGTGACGCTTAACAGCGGCTGCTGCTTTACGCTTACGCTCAGAAGTTGGCTTCTCGTAAAATTCGCGGCTACGAACTTCGGCCAGTACACCGGCTTTTTCGCAGGAGCGCTTGAAACGACGCAGAGCTACGTCGAAGGGTTCGTTCTCTTTAACTTTGACGGCTGGCATCCAGAGCTACCTTCTTTCATTACCGGGATCAACGTTCTCGTCGCAAAAAATTCGCGGCTGAGGTCGTCGGTTTTTAAGGGTTGCGGATGTTAACCCCTCATTGACCGGAATGCAAAGCCTCTGATCGAAAACCGCTAGTCGGGAGGGGGAGTGGCGACTATTATGCGCGCCTTCGAATTTAGCCTCTACAAGGCGCAAACCCATGCTAGTACTGGGACTTGAAACCTCCTGCGACGAAACCGGTGTCGCACTTTACGACAGTGAGCGCGGGCTTTTGGCCGATGCACTGTTCAGTCAGATCGACCTGCATCGCGCCTATGGCGGCGTGGTGCCGGAGCTGGCCAGCCGTGATCACGTCAAGCGTATGTTGCCGTTGATTCGTCAGGTGTTGGACGAGGCCGGTTGCGTGCCGACCGAGATCGACGCGATTGCCTATACCGCAGGCCCTGGATTGGTCGGAGCCCTTCTGGTTGGGGCCTCTTGCGCCCAGGCGCTGGCGTTTGCCTGGGGCATTCCGGCCCTCGGTGTGCACCACATGGAAGGCCATTTACTGGCGCCAATGCTGGAAGAAAACCCGCCGCAGTTCCCGTTCGTCGCTTTGTTGGTTTCAGGGGGGCATACGCAGCTGGTTCAGGTCGACGCAATCGGTCAATACACGCTGTTGGGCGAGTCGCTGGATGACGCCGCCGGCGAAGCGTTCGACAAGACCGCGAAGATGATGGGCCTCAATTACCCCGGCGGACCGGAGATCGCCCGCCTCGCCGAAAAAGGCGTTGCTGGTCGTTATACCTTCCCGCGTCCGATGTGCGATCGCCCTGGTTTGATGTTCAGTTTCAGCGGCTTGAAAACCTCTGCGCTCAATACCTGGCAGCACAGTGTCAGCGCCGGGGACGACAGTCAGCAAGCCCGTTGCGACATCGCGCTGGCGTTCCAGCAGGCCGTGGTGGAGACTTTGACCATCAAGTGCAAGCGTGCCCTGAAACAGGCAGGCATGAAGCGACTGGTGATCGCTGGCGGCGTCAGCGCCAACAAGGCGCTGCGCAGTTCACTGGAAAAAATGCTCGGCGATATGAAGGGCGATGTGTTCTACGCCCGCCCTGAGTTCTGTACCGACAATGGCGCGATGATCGCCTATGCCGGTTGCCAGCGCTTGCAGGCGGGGCAGCACGAAAGTCTGGCGATCAGCGTGCAGGCGCGCTGGCCGATGGAGCAACTGCCGCCTTTGTAGGCTGTGTAGGGCTGCAACGTGAGAAGTGCTCATCGACGGTATTTAAAAATGCCGTTCGCGCCCGGCAAACAGGTCGCGTAGATTGCCCCGGTGACGCCAGACGATCAGCAGTGTCAGCACGCTCATCGGCAACAGCGCCGCGGGTTCCTGCCAGGCCAGTAAGGGCAGAGTGAGCGGCGTGGCGATCAGAGCCGCCAGTGAGCTGGTGCGGGTCAGGTAGAACGTCAGCAGCCAGGCGAGTACGGCCAGCAATGCTGCCGGTGGGTAGATCCCCAGCAGCATGCCGGCTGCCGTAGCGACACCTTTGCCGCCGCGAAAGCGGAAGTACAGTGGAAACAGATGGCCGAGGACGGCGCACACGCCCACCCAGGCCTGCTGTTGCAGGGTCAGGCCGACGAGGCTGGCGATCAGCACGGGCAGCAAACCCTTGCACAGATCGCCCAGCAGTGTCAGGACGGCGAGCTTCTTGCCGGCCAGGCGCAACATATTGGTGGCGCCGGCATTGCCTGAGCCACTCATTCGCGGGTCGGGGTTTCCCGTCAGGCGGCTGAGCAAAATGGCGAAGGACAGCGAGCCGAGCAGGTAGGCGAGAATCGCCAGTGACCAAAACATGCTAACTATTCCGGGCGAGGACGCCCTGATTCTAACGGGGCATCGCGCCCTTGTCGTGCTGCGGAGAAGAGCTTGGACAGAGTGTTTATCGAAGGCCTGGAAGTCGACACCGTGATCGGGGCCTACGACTGGGAGCGCGGAATCCGCCAATGCCTGCGCCTGGACCTGAGCTTCGCATGGGATAACCGCCCGGCGGCTGCGGGTGACGACCTGAGCCTGGCGCTGGATTACGCCAGCGTGTCCGCGCGTATCCAGGCCTTTGCCGAGCAGTCCCAGTACCAACTGGTGGAAACCTTTGCCGAGCGCCTGGCCGAAGTGCTGATGAGTGAATTCCAGATTCCCTGGCTGCACCTCAAGTTGACCAAGCCCGGCGCCGTACCGGCCGCAACGGGCGTGGGCGTGGAGATCGAGCGCGGATGTCGCTAACGCAGATTTACCTTGGCCTCGGCAGCAATATCGAGCGCGAGCCCCATTTGTGCGCCGGACTCGATGCGCTGGCGAGCTTTCTGACCGACGTGCGCTGCTCGGCGGTGTTCGAAAGCCAACCAGTGGGCATCAAGAGTGGGCCGTTTTTCAATTTAGTAGTGTCGGCCTATACCGACCTGCCGTTGAGGGAGCTGGATCGTCGTCTCAAGCTCATCGAAGCCGACAATGGTCGTTATGCGCCAGGTCGCAAGGGCTTGCCGTTGGATATCGACGTGCTGCTGTACGGCGAAATGGTGGGTGATTTCGACGGTTTGATCCTGCCCCGCGCAGAGATCCTGAAAAACGCCTTCGTGTTGTGGCCGCTGTCGATGATGGCGCCGGACCGGGTGCACCCTGAGGTGGGCAAAACCATGGCTGAGCTGTGGCGCGATGCGCACATCGACCAAGTGCTGGCGCCTGTTGCATTTGAGTGGCAGGGCCAGCAATTGACATCGAGCGCGCTCCTAATTCGATAGGGCGCGTTCTGCCTTGTAGGCTTGCAGCGCCTTGAGCCGTTCGCGCTTCAAGGCCTCGCCCAGCTCAGGGCCTTTGAAACCTCTCTCCAGCAGTGGCGCTACGGCCACTTCGCGCGCTGTCGTTGCTGCGCCGCGCAAATAATCTGCCTGTGGATAACTGCGTTGCTCAAGGCCCTTGCGGCCCCGAGCATCCATTTCACAGCTCACCACAAACTCCTCAAAGCGCTGCGGTCGGCGATAGACGTCAAAACTTTGCAGCAACTCCAGCAGTGTCGAGGCTTTCAGCTCCAGCGCTCGATGGCCGTGGGTGTGATATTGACCCACCAACAGCGCCAGTTCCTGGCAATCCCTTGGCACTTTGAAGCGCTCGTTGACCGCCTTGATCAGCTTCAAACCCCGATGCTCGTGGGCGATGTGCTGCGGCAACTTATCCACAGGCGTCAGGCCTTTGCCCAGGTCATGCAGCAGGCAGGCCCAGCGCACGGTGAGTGGCTGCTTGTGCAGTGCGGACTGCTCCAGCACGCTCAACGTGTGCACGCCGGTGTCGATTTCGGGGTGATGGGCTTCGGGCTGCGGTACTCCAAAAAGGGCATCCACTTCCGGCATCAGGGTTTTCAGTGCGTCACAGTCGCGCAGTATCTGAATAAACACCTGGGGCTGATCTTCCATCAGCGCCCGGGAGATTTCTTTCCAGCTGCGCTCCGGCGTCAGGGCTTCCAACTCTCCTGACTCGCTGAGTTGACGCATCAGTTCCAGGGTCTGCGGTGCCACCGTAAAACCCAGGTGTGCATAGCGCGCAGCAAAACGTGCAACGCGCAGAACTCGCAGGGGATCTTCGGCAAACGCGGGTGAAACGTGGCGAAGAATGCGCGCTTCGAGATCGCGCTGGCCGTGATAAGGGTCGGTCAGGTTGCCGTCATCGTCTTCTGCCATTGCATTGATGGTCAGGTCGCGACGGATCAGGTCTTCTTCCAGCGTAACCTCGGGGCTGGCGTGAAACACAAAGCCACCGTAACCCCGGCCACTCTTGCGCTCGGTACGGGCCAGGGCGTATTCGTCGCCGTTTTTGGGGTCGAGGAAGACCGGGAAGTCGGAGCCCACCGGCTTGAAGCCTTTGGCCAGCATCTCTTCGGTGGTGGCGCCGACGACCACGCGGTCGATATCGGTAACCTTGATGCCCAGTAAACGGTCACGCACGGCGCCGCCGACTTTGTAGATTTTCATGAAAAAGCCTCCATTAGCGGCACAGGATACCGCCTGTGCCGGACCAATGGAGGCTTTGCCGTTTCAGAGATGCACGACGGCCAGGTCCAGGCGGCCGTAGTCGTTGTCGTTGTGATCGCTGCGCGGTGGCACATGGTGAGTCTTCATCACCTGATCGCCCTGCAGGGTTTCCAGATGGATGTCGAAGCCCCACAGCCGGTGCAGATGCTTGAGTACTTCCTCGGTGGATTCGCCCAGCGGCTTGCGGTCATGTTGCTGGTGACGCAAGGTCAGCGAGCGGTCGCCACGCACATCGATGCTGTAGATCTGCACGTTGGGCTCGCGGTTGCCCAGGTTGTACTGCGCGGCCAAGGTTTCACGGATGATGCGGTAGCCAGGCTCATCGTGGATGGCCGGGACGACCAAGTCATCCTTGAGGTCGTCATCAAGGATGCTGAACAGCTTGAGGTCCCGGATCACTTGGGGTGACAGGTACTGCAGGATGAAGCTCTCGTCCTTGAAGCTGCTCATGGCGAACTTGATGGTAGACAGCCAGTCAGTGCCGGCGATTTCCGGGAACCAGCGGCGGTCTTCCTCGGTGGGGTGTTCGCACATGCGCCGGATGTCGCGGTACATGGCAAAGCCCAAGGCATAAGGGTTGATGCCGCTGTAATACGGGCTGTCGAAGCCGGGTTGGAACACCACGCTGGTGTGAGACGTGAGGAACTCCATCATGAAGCCGTCGGTGACCAGGCCTTCGTCGTACAGGTCGTTCATCAGCGTGTAGTGCCAGAACGTCGCCCAGCCTTCGTTCATCACCTGGGTTTGGCGTTGTGGATAAAAGTACTGGGCGATCTTGCGCACGATGCGCACGATTTCCCGTTGCCATGGCTCCAGCAGCGGCGCGTGTTTTTCCAGGAAATACAGGATGTTTTCCTGAGGTTCGGCGGGGAAGCGTGCGTTGTCCTTGTCGCTGTTCTTACCGGCTTTTTTAGGAATGGTGCGCCACAGGTCGTTGATCTGCTTTTGCAGATGCTCCTCGCGCTCCTTCTGGCGCAGGCGTTCTTCCTCGGCGGAAATCGGGTAGGGGCGTTTGTAGCGGTCGACCCCGTAGTTCATCAGGGCATGACAGGAGTCGAGCAAGTCTTCTACCGCATCGATGCCGTGGCGCTCCTCGCACTGCATGATGTACTGCTTGGCGAATACCAGGTAGTCGATGATCGAGCTGGCATCGGTCCAGGTGCGGAACAGGTAGTTGCCCTTGAAAAAGCTGTTATGCCCATAGCAGGCGTGAGCCACTACCAAAGCCTGCATGCAGATGGTGTTTTCTTCCATCAGGTAGGCAATGCACGGGTCGGAGTTGATCACGATCTCGTAGGCCAGGCCCATCTGGCCTCGGGTGTAGGATTTCTCGGTGCTGAGGAAGTGTTTGCCGTAGGACCAATGGTGATAACCCAGCGGCATGCCGACGGACGCGTAGGCATCCATCATCTGCTCGGCGGTAATCACTTCGATCTGGTTGGGGTATGTGTCCAGGGCATAACCCGCCGCGATCCGGCTGATTTCCCGGTCATAGGCCTGGATCAGTTCAAAGGTCCACTCGGAGCCGGTGGAAATGGGTTGGCGCTTAGTCTCTTTTTTGGCGGTCATGTCACTAACCTGCGCTGGAAGAGTTCACGGAAGACCGGGTAGATATCGCCGGCCGAGACCAGTTGCTGCTGGGCGAACGTGTCGGCAAAGGCTTCGCCGATGCGCTCGTATTCGAACCACAGGGCCTGGTGCTCACGGGGGGTGATTTCGACGTAGGTGTAATACTGCACGAACGGCATGATCTGGTTGATCAGGATGTCGCGGCAAATGGGGGAATCATCGTTCCAGTTGTCGCCGTCCGAGGCTTGGGCGGCGTAGATGTTCCACTCGTTGGCCGGATAGCGCTCGGCCATGATCTCCTGCATCAGCTTCAGGGCACTGGACACGATGGTGCCGCCGGTTTCCCGCGAGTAGAAGAACTCTTCTTCGTCGACTTCCCGGGCGCTGGTGTGATGGCGGATGAACACGACGTCGATCTTGTCGTAATTGCGCTTGAGGAACAGGTACAGCAGGATAAAGAACCGCTTGGCGATGTCCTTGGTGGCCTGGGTCATGGAGCCGGAGACGTCCATGAGACAAAACATCACCGCCTTGGAACTGGGATTGGGTTGTTTGACCAGCAGGTTGTATTTCAAGTCGAAGGTGTCGAGGAAGGGCACGCGGTGAATACGCGCGCTGAGTTTCTCGATTTCCCCCTCGATTTCCTGGATATCGCCGAAGTTGTCCGGTTCTTCGCGCTTCAAACGCGCCAATTTTTCCTTGGCTTCCTTCAGTTTGGCGCGGCTGCTCCCCGACAGGGCGATGCGCCGCGCATGGGCCGAACGCAGGGTACGGATGATATTGATCCGTGACGGGTTGCCCTCGTTGCTGATACCCGCTCGCACGGTCTTGAAGGTGTCGGTACCCGTCAGGTTGCGTTTGACCAGGTTGGGCAGTTCCAGGTCCTCGAACATGAATTCAAGGAATTCTTCCTGGGTGATCTGGAACACGAACTCATCCATGCCTTCGCCGGAGTTGCCGGCCTTGCCCGGACCTTTGCCGCCCGCACCGCCTTGGGGCCGCTGGATATGTTCGCCGGTGGTGAATTCCTTGTTGCCTGGATGCACGACGGTCTGTTTGCCGCCGCGACCGTGGTGCAGCACCGGTTCGTCGATGTCCCGTCCGGGGATGCTGATTTGCTCGCCATGTTCCATATCGGTAATGGAACGGCGGCTGACGGCCTCTTCAACGGCCTTTTTGATGTGGTCACGGTAACGCCGCAGGAAACGCTGGCGGTTTACCGTGCTCTTGTTCTTGCCATTGAGGCGTCGGTCGATCACATAGCTCATGGGGAGCCCTCCGGGCAGCTTCACGTTACAAGCTTCAAGCCGCGAGCTGGAAGCTTAGAGACAAGCGGTCAGCTGCCAGGCCAACTGCCTGGCAGTGAACGCTTGCCGCTGCCTTACTGTGATTTACGAACCCGCAGGTACCACTCGGAGAGCAGCCGTACCTGTTTGTCGGTGTAGCCACGCTCGACCATTCGTGTGACGAAGTCGTTGTGTTTTTGCTGATCCTCCTTGCTGGCCTTGGCGTTGAAGCTGATGACCGGCAGCAGGTCTTCGGTGTTCGAGAACATTTTCTTCTCGATGACCACCCGCAGCTTCTCGTAGCTGAGCCAGGTCGGGTTCTTGCCGTTGTTGTTGGCGCGGGCGCGCAGGACGAAGTTGACGATTTCGTTGCGGAAATCCTTCGGATTGCTGATGCCGGCCGGTTTCTCGATTTTCTCCAGTTCCTCGTTGAGGGCGACGCGGTTGAGAATCTCGCCGGTTTCCGGGTCGCGGTATTCCTGGTCCTGGATCCAGAAGTCGGCGTACAGCACGTAGCGGTCGAAGATGTTCTGGCCGTACTCGCTGTAGGACTCCAGGTACGCAGTCTGGATTTCCTTGCCGATAAACTCGATGTAGCGCGGTGCCAGGTATTCCTTGAGGAAGCGCAGGTAGCGTTCGCGGGTTTCCGCCTGGAACTGTTCCTGTTCGATCTGCTGTTCCAGTACATAGAGCAGGTGCACCGGGTTGGCGGCGATCTCGTGCGGGTCGAAGTTGAAGACTTTGGACAGGATCTTGAACGCAAAGCGTGTCGACAGGCCGTTCATGCCCTCATCCACGCCCGCCGTGTCGCGGTATTCCTGGATCGACTTGGCTTTAGGATCGGTGTCCTTGAGGTTCTCACCGTCGTACACGCGCATCTTCGAGTAAATGTTTGAGTTCTCCGGCTCCTTGAGGCGCGACAGCACGGTGAACTGGGCAAGCATCTTCAGGGTGTCGGGTGCGCAATGGGCCTTGGCCAGGGAACTGTTGAACAGCAGTTTGTCGTAGATCTTGATCTCATCGCTGACCCGCAGGCAGTACGGCACCTTGACGATATAAATCCGGTCGATGAAGGCTTCGTTGTTCTTGTTGTTGCGAAAGGTGTGCCATTCCGATTCGTTGGAGTGGGCCAGCAGAATCCCGGTGAACGGAATCGCGCCCAGGCCTTCGGTGCTGTTGTAGTTACCTTCCTGGGTCGCGGTCAGCAGTGGGTGCAGCACCTTGATCGGTGCCTTGAACATCTCCACGAACTCCATCAGGCCCTGGTTGGCCCGGCACAGTGCGCCAGAGTAGCTATAAGCGTCGGCGTCGTTCTGCGGGAATTCTTCGAGTTTGCGGATATCGACCTTGCCCACCAGCGCGGAAATATCCTGGTTGTTTTCGTCACCCGGCTCGGTCTTGGCCACGCCGATCTGGTTGAGGATCGACGGGTAGAGTTTCACCACACGGAACTGGCTGATGTCGCCGCCAAATTCAGCCAGGCGCTTGGTGGCCCAAGGCGACATGATGGTGTTGAGGTAGCGTCGTGGGATGCCGAAGTCTTCTTCGAGGATCGCGCCATCTTCCGTGGCGTTGAACAGGCCCAGTGGCGACTCGAAGACCGGCGAGCCCTTGATCGCGTAAAAGGGCACTTTCTCGATCAGCTGTTTGAGCTTTTCGGCCAGGGACGACTTGCCACCGCCGACGGGACCGAGCAGGTAAAGGATCTGTTTCTTCTCTTCCAGGCCTTGGGCGGCATGGCGGAAATAGGAGACGATCTGGTCAATGCATTCTTCCATTCCGTGGAAGTCTTCAAAGGCCGGGTAGCGGCGGATCACCTTGTTGGAAAATATTCGCGACAGTCGCGAATTGTTCGAGGTGTCCACCAGCTCCGGCTCGCCAATTGCCAGCAGCAGGCGTTCGGCGGCAGACGCGTAGGTGCTGCGGTCCTTTTTGCACAGCTCTAGATACTCTTGAAGCGTGAGTTCTTCCTGCTGTGTGGACTCGAAGCGTTGTTGGAAGTGGCTAAAAATACTCATGACGTCGTCACCTCGCTCGATACGTGGAGCCGACGCCGGATCAATCAGTCGATGCTGGCAGCCATTGGCAATCGCCAACGGCTGTTTTCCCCCCAGAACACCCTAAACCCTACCGATGACCCGCACGCCGGTGTACCGGCTCTCCCCTGATTCGGATGGCCTGCGCTTAAGGATAGTTCGGAATCCGGGAGGTCAAGGCGCGATACGCAATTAGTTTGCCTGCGCCGTTCGTCAGAAACGGCGCGAGCCCAAGCGTCACGCGGGGTAGCGGGGTTTGAAAAAAATTATTGCGAATCGCCCGAGGAAATTTCCTTAGGATAGGTCGTACGCCACAGCTCAAAACCACCGTCCAGGCTGTAGACGTCGGAGAAACCCTGGCTGATCAGGTAGGCGGCGGCGCTCTGGCTGGAGTTGCCGTGGTAGCAGGCCACGATCAGCGGCGCGTCGAGGTCGGCCGCACGGATGAAGTCGGCGATATTGACGTTGTCCAGGTGCTGGGCGCCGGTGATGTGAGCAGCCGCGTAGGTCGGCTGGTCACGAATGTCGACGACTACCGCACCTTGCTCGCGCAAGGCCTGGGCTTGTTCGGGAGGGATACGTTTGAATTCGCTCATGGCGGGCTCCTATGGCTTTATGGCGGCCGGCTGTGTAGTGGGAGGGGAGGACTGGCATTGGCAGCTGTGGCGCTCGCCCGTGTCGATGTTCATCAGGGTCATGGCGCCACCCCACACGCAACCGGTGTCGAGGGCGAACACGCCGGGTTCATTGCACTTGCCTTCCAGGGCGGCCCAGTGCCCGAAGATGATCTTGGTGTCACGGGTCTTGCGTTCCTTGTGGGCGAACCAGGGCTTGTAGCCGGGCAGGGCGGTGTCGGCGCCTTCCTTGCTCTTGAGGTCCAGCTTGCCCTCGGCGGTGCAGAAACGCATGCGCGTGAAGTAGTTGGTGATCACCCGCAGGCGGGCGACGCCGGTCAGGTCGTTGTCCCATTTCACCGGTTCGTTGCCGTACATGCCGTCGAGGTAGGCGGTGTACAGGCTGTCGTCGGCCAGGGCGCTTTCAACTTCAGCGGCGCACTTGAGGGCCTTCTTCAGTGTCCACTGCGGCGGGATACCCGCATGCACCAGGGCCATGTTGCGGCCTTCGTCGTAATGCATGATCTTTTGCCGGCGCAGCCAGTCGAGTAACTCGGCCCGGTCGGGAGCTTCGAGGATTTCCCGTAGCGTGTCGCCCTTTTTCAGGCGCTCGATATTGTTGCCGGCCGCCAGTAGATGCAGGTCGTGGTTGCCGAGTACGCATACCAGGGAATCACGCAGGCTATATAAGTAGCGCAGGGTATCCAGTGACTCGGGGCCGCGATTGACCAGGTCACCGACCAACCAAAGCCGATTGTTGGCCGGATCGAAGGCCACGCGCTCAAGCAGGCACTTGAGCGGTTCCAGGCAGCCCTGCAGGTCACCGACCGCGTAGGTCGCCATCAGTGCAGGGCTCCCGGTACGGCAAGGCGAAACGGCTTGATGATGGCGTCGAACAGTTGGCCGTCAGTGGCTTTCATCTGATACGAGCCTTGCATGGTGCCGACCTTGGAGGTCATCACCGTGCCGCTGCTGTAGGTGTGGCTGGCGCCAATGTCGATCAACGGCTGCTGGCCAACCACGCCTGCGCCGCGTACTTCTTCGACCTGGCCGTCACCGTCGGTGATCACCCAGTGGCGTGACAGCAACTTGGCCGGCACGAGCCCGTTGTTCTTCACCGTGATGGTGTAGGCAAAGGCAAAGCGGTTGTGTTCAGGTTGCGATTGGTCCGCCAGGAAGCGGGTGACGACGCTGACGTCGATCTGGTAGCGAGGATCGGACATGCAAGAGGCCTTAAAAGCAAAAGCGGAGGACAGCAGATGCGGATCAGTCTAGGCCAAGAGGTGGGCACTAGGCCAGACATGTGTCTGGCCATGCCTGGGTGCTTCAGTCGGCGGCTGGCGCAGGCTGGATGGCAAGCTGGTCGGCCAGGCGCACAAACGCGGCGAGGTCCAGTTGCTCGGGGCGCAGGCTGCCGTCGACGCCGGCGGCTTCGATTTCGGCGTTGCTCAGCAGGGCTTTGAGCGTGTTGCGCAGGGTTTTGCGGCGCTGGTTGAACGCCTCGCGCACCACGCGCTCCAGCAACTTGTGATCCTTGGCCGGGTGCGGCAGAACGGCATGTGGCACCAGGCGGACGATGGCCGAGTCGACCTTAGGTGGCGGATTGAATGCACCTGGACCTACGTTAAACAGGTGTTCAACACGGCAGTGGTACTGAACCATGATCGACAGACGGCCCCAGTCACCACCGCCAGGGCCTGCGGCCAGGCGCTCCACCACTTCTTTCTGCAGCATGAAGTGCATGTCGCGGATAATCCCGGCGTTGTTCAGCAGGTGGAAAATCAGCGGCGTAGAGATGTTGTACGGCAGGTTACCGACCACGCGCAGGCTGTTGGGCGCGGCGTTGAGGGAGTTGAAGTCGAACTTCAGTGCATCGCCCTGGTGCAGGTTGAAGTTGGATTTGCCGGCAAACTGCTGGTTGAGGATCGGGATCAGGTCCTTGTCCAGTTCAACCACGTCCAATTGGCCACCGCTGGCCAGCAGGCCTTGGGTCAATGCGCCCTGGCCTGGGCCGATTTCCAGCAGGCGGTCTTCGGGCTTGGCATGGATGGAGCGCAGGATGCGGTCGATCACGCCGGCGTCGTGCAGGAAGTTTTGCCCGAAACGCTTGCGCGCCCGGTGTTGGTAATGCTCAGTCATATACGGGTCTCGGCCATCTGATAGGCGGTTTCCAGGGCCACGTGCAGGCTGCCGGTATCGATCTTGCCGCTGCCCGCCAGGTCCAGGGCAGTGCCATGGTCGACGGACGTGCGGATGATCGGCAGGCCCAGTGTCACGTTGACGGCGGCGCCGAAGCCTTTGTATTTCAGCACCGGCAGCCCCTGGTCATGGTACATCGCCAGCACTGCGTCGCAGTGCTCCAGATATTTGGGGGTAAACAGAGTGTCCGCTGGCAGTGGGCCACGCAGGTCCATGCCTTCTTGGCGCAGACGCTCCAGGGTTGGTTCGATGATGTCGATTTCTTCATGGCCCAAATGACCGCCTTCACCGGCATGGGGGTTGAGCCCGCAGACCAGGATGCGCGGTTGGGCGATGCCGAATTTTTTCTGCAGATCGGCGTGCAGGATGCGCGTGACGCGCTCCACGCGTTCAGCGGTGATGGCGTCGGCAATCTCACGCAGCGGCAGGTGCGTGGTCACCAGTGCGACCCGCAGGCCGTGCGTTGCCAGCATCATCACGACTTGTTCGGTGTGGGTCAGTTCAGCGAGGAATTCGGTGTGGCCGGAAAAGGCGATGCCGGATTCGTTGATCACACCCTTGTGTACCGGGCCGGTAATCATGCCTGCGAAGTCGCCGTCGATGCAGCCTTGCCCGGCTCGGGTCAGGGTTTGCAGCACAAATGCCGCATTGGCTTTGTCCAGTTGCCCGGCAATCACCTTGGCTGCAAGTGGGGTATCCCACACATACAGGCTACCGGCTGGCGCCGGCAGGTCGGGCCAGTTGCCCGGTGCCACGTCCAGCACGTTGACGGCCACACCCAGTTGCGCGGCCCGCTCAATGAGCAGGTCGCGGCTGGTGATGGCAATCAGGGGGTGTGGCTGGGGCTGCGAGGCGAGCAGCAGGCACAGGTCTGGACCTATACCGGCCGGCTCGCCGGGTGTTACCGCGAAACGCTGGGGTTTCACTGTACTGCCTGGTCGGTGCCTGTTTGCTCGGCGCCTGGCAGCTTGTTTTCCACGTAGGCTTCGTCACGGATCTGACGCAACCACGTTTGCAGCTCTTCGTCGTATTTGCGGTTACGCAGTACGTTCAGTGCTTGTTGCTCGCGGGCCTGGCTGGTGTTGTCGGTGGCGCGACGGCCAAGGACTTCCAGTACATGCCAGCCATATTGGGTCTTGAACGGTTTGGACAGCACGCCCTGTGGCGTATCGGCCATCACCTGTTGGAACTCCGGCACCAGGGCTTTCGGGTCGATCCAGTTCAGGTCGCCGCCGTTGAGGGCCGAACCAGGGTCTTCCGAAAAGCTTTTGGCCAGGGTGGCGAAGTCTTCACCGCCTTCGATGCGGTCATAGATCTTCTGGGCCAGTTCCTTGGTTTGTGCTTCGGTGCGGATCTCGCTTGGTTTGACCAGGATATGCCGAACATGCACTTCGTCTTTCAGCGAGGTCTCGCCACCGCGACGTTCCAGCAACTTCAGGATGATGAAACCGCCTGGGGTGCGCGCTGGCTGGGTGATACCACCCACTTCCATGGCGCTCAGCTCGCGGTCAAACGGAGGTGGCAACTGAGCAGCTTTACGCCAGCCCATGTCGCCGCCTTCAAGAGCGTTGTCGCTGCCGGACTGGGCAATTGCCATCTGGGCAAAATCTGCACCCGCCTTCAGGCGCTCATAAATGGCCTGGGTCTTGGCGGCGGCGGCATTGAGCTGCTCGGAGTTGGCACTGTCCGGGGTCGGGATCAGGATATTGGCCAGGTGCAGTTCTTCGGAAAGCTGCATCTTGCCCAGGTCCGACGCCAGGAAGTTCTTCACTTCCTGTTCGGACACCTGAACCCGCTCGGCCACCCGGCGCTGACGCACACGGCTGATGATCATCTCGCGGCGGATCTGGTCACGGGCGTCTTCATAGGAGAGACCGTCGTGAGCCAGGGCGGCGCGGAACTGATCGATGCTCATGTTGTTGCGTTGCGCAATGGTGCCAACGGCCTGGTTCAGCTCTTCGTCCGAAATGCGGATGCCGGAGCGATCGCCGATCTGCAGTTGCAGGTTTTCAACGATCAGACGTTCCAATACCTGTTGGTCCAAGACGCTGGTAGGCGGCACACCACCGCCACGCTTGGCGATGGTTTGCTGAACTTCCTTGACGCGTTGGTCCAGTTGGCTCTGCATGATCACGTCGTTATCGACGATGGCCACAACCTTGTCCAGCTGTTGAACCGCAGCGTGTGCCGATGCGGTCCCCAGGAACAGTGCGCCCAGCACTAGCGGGCGCAGACAATCAGAAAGCTTGGTCTTCACGTTCACGATAACCTTCAATGCCTTTGTCGAGGAAGCTCTCTACCTTGGCGCCGGTCAGGCCGCCGAGTCCTTTGAGGACGATTTGCAGGAAGAGCCCGTGGTCACCCTTTTCGTTCAGCGGGGCGATCTGGCTGTATTCGTCGTTGGAAACCCAGTAACGGTTGATGACGCGCAGTTTCCAGCAGCAGTTGTCGTACTCGAAACCACCGAAGGCTTCCAGGGTACGGTTGCGTGCGTAGTCATACTGCCAGCGGGTGATCAGGTTCCACTGAGGAATGATCGGCCACATCATCGAGAAATCGTGTTGTTGGATTTTGTAGTAATCCTTCACGTAGTTCGCCGAGCCTGGTGTGCCGTAGTCGCCACCGAACTGCCATTTACCGGTCAGCTGGTTGTAGACGACCTGGTCGTTACGATAGCGATAACCGACGTTGATGATCTTGTTCGGGTTGTCTTCCGGCTGGTAATGAAGCATCGCGCTGCCGGAGCGAGGGCTGTGCTCCTCGGTGTCCCAGTTGTAATTGGCAGTGGCGCGCCAGTCACGGTTGAAGCGGAACTCGTAGTCCAGGGCAACCGGCGATACGTCGGACTGTGCATCGGCACGGTCGGCGGCCAGGATGCCTGGCAGTTGCACTTCACGGTCCTTGAAATACAGCGCCTGGCCCACGGCCACACGTTGACGCTCGAAGCCGTTTTCTTCGATCCAGCGGCTGGTCAAGCCCAGGGACAGCTTGTTTTCATCGCCGATACGGTCGGAGCCGCTGAAGCGGTTGTCACGGAACAGCGACGCGTAGCTGAACGAGGTTTCGCTGGTGTCGAACACCGGAATATCGCTTTGGTCCTTGTTCGGCACGTACAGATAGAACGCGCGCGGCTCAAGGGTCTGGCGATAGTCTTTGCCGAACCAGTTGGTATTGCGGTCGAAATACAGGCCGCTGTCTACGCTGGCTACAGGAATTGCACGGTCCTGGGAGCTTTTGAACGTGCCACCGGCATATTGGGTGCCAGCTGTCGCCGCTGCAGCTTGTGCAGCGATGATGTCGTTCTTGCCTTTGTTGTCCAAGTCAAGATCGTACTTGGTGTAGACGTACTTGAGCTTCGGCGTCACAAAGCCGTAGGTCCAGTTCATCGGGTAGGAGACGGCTGGCGCCACGTTCAGGCGTGTACCGTTTGCACGGGTCAGGCCGTTGACGTAGGTGTCCAGGCGACGCTCGGAGCTACCATTTTCATTGATGAAGTTGCCGCTTTCCAGGCTGCGTTCAAACCGAACTGCTTCGGTCTCGTAGCTGAAATTCAAGCCGCCTGGGTGGTAGGGCAACTGACCATTGAAAGTGATCTGAGGCAGCCGGTCATAAGGCGTGACCTGGGAGATCGTGGCCAGCTGATAAGCCTGGACATTCAAGCGCGCCTGGAAGGAGTCGCCGCGATAACTCACGGAACCCTGCTGGTTGACGTAGTCCTGGCTCTCGACACCTTCCTGGTAGGACTTGAGATCCTGAAAGTAATAAGGGTCGCTGATCTTTGTGTAGTCGACCTGGGTCAGTACACGCGAATCCAGCCCGCCTTTATGCTGCCAATTGAGCATATAGCGGGTTTTTTCGTAATCGGTCTGCAGCTTGCGTTCGTCGTTGTCGTCGTTGAGGTACGCGCCGCCGAACTGGCCTTCGCTGGACTTGGTGAGGTAGCGGAATTCGCCTTCCATCATCATGCCGCGCTTGGTCATGTATTGCGGGTACAACGTGGCGTCGTAGTTCGGCGCCAGGTTGAAGTAATACGGCGTGACCAGGGTGAAGCCGGTTTCGCTGCCGGTGCTGAAGCTCGGCGGCAGGAAGCCGGACTGACGACGATCGTCGATCGGGAAATAGATATACGGGGTATACAGGATCGGGATGTTCTTGATCCGCAACGTCGCGTTGGTGGCGGTACCGAAACCGGTGGCCGGGTTCAGCGTGATGTTGTTGCCCCTGAGTTGCCAGGCGTTGCTGTCCGGCTCGCAGGTGGTGTACGTACCGTCCTTGAGACGGATGATCGCGTTTTCGGCACGCTTGGCGTACAGCGCGTTACCGCGGATACGTGACTTGTGCATTACGTATTCGGCGTTGTCGATCTGCGCCGCACCCGTGTCCAGCTGAACCTGGGCGTGGTCGCCGACGATCAGTGCACCGTTGTCGCGCAGTCGTACGTTGCCGTTCAGCTCGCCGCGGCTTTCCGCCTGGTACAGGCTGGCTTCTTCGGCTTCAAGCTGCATGCTGCCCTGGCGCATGACAACGTCACCGGCCAGGGTTGCGACTTGTTGTTCCTGCTCGTAACGAGAGGCCTTGGCACCGATGAAGGTGGGCGCATCGCTCTTGTTCGTCTTGTCGTTCATGCCAGGACGATTCGGCTCGATGTACGCACCGCCGCAATAAGGACCGGTTTCGGCCAGCTGGGCTGCGGTCAACTTTTCGCGAGGTACCCAGTCCAAGTGGCTGTAATCGGCGCTGCGCGAGCGCAGGCCACGGCCCTTGGATTCGGTGACCAGTGCAGTCTTGGGTTCGGCCGCGGCACTGCCACCAGCATCGGCCTGCGCCGTGCTGTTGGCCGAGCTGACGGCAGCGCCGTCATGCACCGGGCGCGGTGGCAACGGGGCAGCGGCGGTTTTCGGCGCGCAATCCCAGGCACCCGAAGCAGAGACTGAGCAGTCATACTGTTCCGCGGCGACCACGAATGAGGTGGCGAAGGGTTGCATGGCCAGCAGACTGCCGGTTACCAGCAACGGAAATTTTCTACGAAACGCGGGGGATTTCAATGCCATCTTATTAGTCCGGGCTTCCTGCGTGCCATCTGCCCGCGGTTTGGGCCGCACGCCTCTCGATGGTCTGAAAAAGATGCGTGATAATAAAGCATGCCCCGCTTGACGGCTAGCGCCGTCGGAGACCCTTGTAATGCCCGAGCAAGATCTACGTTTACTACAGCTGGAAGTCTGGCTGGATGAGCAGTTGCCGATCCTTTTCAACGCTCAGGACTGGGGCCCCGTACCCCCGGCCACATTGACTGCGGCCAGCAGCGACGCGAGTTTCAGGCGTTACTTCCGTTGGGAAGGCGGCGGCCGGACTTTCGTGGTAATGGACGCGCCGCCCCCCCAGGAAAACTGCAAACCCTTCGTCGATATCGCCCATTTACTGGCGAAGTCGGGCGTAAATGTTCCAAAAATTTATGCAGAAGATCTGCCGCGCGGCTTTCTTTTGCTCAATGACCTTGGCAGAAAAACCTACCTGGACGTGATTGACGAGCAAAACGCCGATCAACTCTTTGCCGACGCCATCGATGCCTTGCTGGCGTTCCAACAGTTGCCGATGGATGCGCCGCTGCCCAGTTATGACGTCGCCTTGTTGCGCCGCGAGCTGGAACTCTTCCCCGAGTGGTACATACGCCGCCATCTGGGCGTCGAGTTGGATGCACAACAACAAGACCTTTGGCAGCGTGTCAGCGACCGCCTGATCGAGAGCGCCCTGGCGCAGCCCAAAGTGCTGGTGCACCGCGACTACATGCCGCGCAACCTGATGATCAGCGAGCCGAACCCCGGCGTGCTGGATTTCCAGGACGCGGTCTACGGCCCAGTCACCTACGACATTACCTGCCTGTTCAAGGACGCCTTCCTCAGCTGGCCCCAGGGGCGCGTGCGTGAATGGCAGCGCGGCTATTGGGAGCGTGCAGGCCAGGCTGGCATCCCGGTGCACCGGGATTTCGATGACTTCCTGCGTGCCAGCGACCTGATGGGCGTGCAGCGCCACCTCAAGGTCATCGGCATCTTCGCGCGCATTTGCCATCGCGACGGCAAGCCGCGCTACCTGGCCGACGTGCCGCGTTTCTTTGCTTATATAGAAGCAGTGATCGCGGATCGTCCGGAGTTGAGCGAATTGGCTGAGTTGCTCACCAGCCTGCGCCAACCCGCTGAGGCAATGGTATGAAGGCCATGATCCTGGCCGCCGGCAAAGGCGAGCGGATGCGTCCGCTCACCTTGCACACGCCCAAGCCGCTGGTGCAGGCCGGCGGCAAGCGGCTGATCGAATATCACCTGGAGGCGCTGGCCAAGGCTGGTTTCACCGATATCGTGATCAACCACGCCTGGCTCGGTCAGCAGATCGAGAGCTACCTGGGGGATGGCGCACAGTTTGGCTTGCGCATCCGCTACTCCCCGGAGGGCGAACCGCTGGAAACCGGCGGCGGGATTTTCCAGGCGTTGCCGTTGCTGGGGGATGAGCCTTTCCTGGTGGTCAATGGCGATATCTGGACCGATTACGACTTCACCCAACTCAAGCGGCCGCTCGAGGGCCTGGCCCACTTGGTGATGGTCGACAACCCGGCGCATCACCCTTCGGGCGGCGATTTCTACCTGGATCAGGGTCTGCTTCATGATGCGGCGCCCGGTGCCGATAACCTGACCTTCAGTGGCATTTCAGTGCTCGACCCCCAGTTGTTCGCGGGTTGCAGTGCCGGTGCCTTCAAGCTGGCGCCTCTGTTGCGCGAGGCTATGGCTAAAGGTTTGGTAACGGGGGAACACATGGCGGGACGCTGGATTGATGTCGGCACGCTGGAGCGCCTGGCGCAAGTCGAAACCCTGCTGACAGCGGGGCAGTAGCATGTTGTGGCCAGGGACGCTGATCGGCGCCGGGGCTGGCTTCGCCATTGCCAGTATTCCGGGGGCCTTGTTGGGTGCATTGCTGGGCCAGGCCCTGGACCGTCGAATGCAACTGCACAGCTGGGCTCAGCTGCGCGAGCGCATGGGTGGTCGTCCGGTGCTGCGCAATGATGAGTTGTTGTTTGTATTGCTCGGGCGCCTGGCCAAAAGCAACGGGCGCGTGGTGGACGGGCATATTCAGCAGGCGCGACAGGAGATGCGTTCGCTGGACATGACCGAGTCCGCGCAGCGCCGCGCGATTGCCGCGTTCAATCGGGGTAAGTCCGGCTCAGACCGTGTGCGCAGTTATCTGCGTGTGCTCAAGGCCCAGCCCCATGCAGCGGAAGGTGTGTTGCGCGCCTGTTGGCGGATGGTCTGGGCGGACGGCAGGGCGGATGACGCCGAGCGCGACCTGATCGACTTGTGGGGCAAGTGGTTGGGCTGGACACCGCAGCAGCTCAAGGCCTTGGCGGCGGACTACACACCCGAGCGCAAGACACTGGTCAATCGCGGCGGCAGTTATCAGGACGCGCTGCGCTTGCTCGGTGTAACCGCCACCACCGAACCGTCGGTCATCAAGCGTGCCTACCGTCGGCTGCTCAGCCGCCACCACCCGGATAAAGTCGCCGGCGGTGGCGCCACCCCTACGCAAGTGCATGAGGCCACCGAGCGCACTCGCGAGCTGCATAACGCCTATGCGCTGATTCGTGAGCGCCGGGATTTTCGTTAGATTCACGGATAACCATAAACCAATGTGGGAGGGGGCAAGTCCCTTCCCTCATTGGGTATGTACTGTTCCTCAGTCGGTGCTGGCCTGCGGGCTCAACCATCCGCGAATCCTGCGATACAACTGCTCCTGTTCCGCAGCGCTGTTGCCGGGCAAGGTCTTCAGTGACACCTGCTTGTAGCCATCGTTCTTCAATCGCTTGGCTGCCTGGGCACGGGCCTGGGCGTTTTTGCGTGCCTGTGCGTTGTCCTGATAGTAAACATCGGCAGTCGGCAGTTTCAGTCCGGGCGCCAGTTGCTGCACATCCGGATGGCGCCCGTTAGGCGTCTGCGCCGCGACCATCACAAACTTTTGCACTTGAGACGGCTGTTTCTCGCTCAGGTAACGTGCAGCCCACCAGGCGCCAGTGCCATGGCCCACCAGCACCACACTGCGTGCGCTTTGGGTCTGGGCAAAGGCCACGGCCGCGTCAATGCGGTCAAAGATGCGCGAGGCGTCGGTCTTGTCTTGCTCGTCGACACCCGGCACCACTGACGGATCGGTGCCTTCCGCTTCGGCGCTGGCGGCTTGTTCGATCGGTTTGTCGGCGGTGCTCGCATCCTTGCTGCTGGTGTCGACGGTGGCCTTGGGCGCTTCCATCACGCGCGGCGGCAGGGTGTCGACGCTCACATCCGGCAACGACAGGCTGAGACTGCCCCAATTGGCGTCCGGCAATTTGCGTCGCAACGGGCCGATTGCTTGCGGCCAGTCAGCACTTTCACCGCTGCCGGGTACGATAATCACCACGCCTTCGGGTTCGGCGCTGTTGGCCGGTTTCCACAGGGCGAGGAATGAGTCGCTGCCGGCCTGCAGCTGTTGCTGTTCCTGCTGCGGTATCGTGCGCTCCAGCGCGCTGGCGTCTTCCTGGCTGCGCTCAAGCAGGGGTTGGCGCTCGACAGGTTTTTCGGCAGCCGGCGCGGGGGCGTCAGCAGCCTGTACAGAAAAGGCACTGGTAAACAGCAGCGACAGGCACAATGCTGGCAGTGCCGAACGGTTTCGATAGGGCATCGTTGATTTCCGGCCAGAAGAGATTCCAGCAGCCTAAAGGGTTGGTCAGTTTTTGTCAGTGATGTGAGACGTGGATCATGGGTTTTCGCTGTCTGCTGGTTATCGGCTGTTTGTGCGTCGCCTTGATCGCAAACGCCTCCCCCGCGCCTGCCGCCCCGCAGGCGCAGCTCACTGCGCAGCAGCGCGAATGGCTGGCCCGGCACCCGGAGTTGCGGGTGGGCGTGGTGCTGCAAGTGCCCTACGCGCAGTACGACCGGCGCCTGCAGCGCTTGTCCGGGGCCAATGTGGAGTTGATGCAGGCGCTGGCCAAGGCGCTGAATATCGAGCTGACCTGGCGCAACTTCCCTAACCAGGAGCAACTGGAAGCCGCCGTCCGCGATGACGAAGTGGACATCGCCCCCGGCCTGCAACAAACCCCGGCTGGTTTGCGCCTGTGGTTATTCAGCGACCCCTATATGCGCGTGCCCCAGCATATCGTCGGCGTCCGCGAGGGCGGCGGTGCGGTGGAGCTGGAAAAACTCGACGATCAGTCCCGCGTTGCCGTGCGCATGCCCAGCGCGGTGGCCGATTACCTGCGCAGCACTTATCCGAGCCTCAACCTGCAGGGCGTGCCCATTGAGCGCCAGGCCTTGCAGTTGTTGGTCAGCCAGCAGGCACGTTATGCCGTGGTGGATGAAGCGCAATTGAGCCGACTGTCTGGCGAGGCCGAGTTCGCCGGCCTGGCGGTGGTGGGGGACATCGGTCTGCCGCAATTGCTGCGGGTGGCCACGCGCAGGGATTGGCCCGAACTGGCGGGCATCATGGAAAGTGCCCTGGCCGCTATCCCGGCCCGCGACCTGGATCAACTGCACAGCCGTTGGCTGCAACCCAAATACCCACGGTTATCGGAGTCGCCTGGGCTGTGGCAGAACCTCAGCCTGTTGCTGAGCCTGCTGCTGCTCGCCAGTCTGGCGACCGTGTTCTGGCAGCGCCGCCAGCAACGCGTGCTCGAACATGGACTGCTGGCTGCGCGGGAAGAAAGCGCCGCCCGCGCCGCGGGTGCGCAAGCGCTGCGGTTGACGCAGTTTTCCATCGACCAAAGCACCGTCGGCATCCTATGGGTCAATTGGGACAGCCATGTGCGCTACGCCAACCACGCCGCCGAAAGCATGCTCGGTTACGCCCCGGGTGCGCTGATCGAGCGCCCGCTCGTCGACCTCGATCCGACCCTGGACATGGACCGTTGGCTCAACCTGTGGAAGCGCGCACGGGCCAGCGAAGAGGGGCCGCAGAACTTCGCCACCGATTGTTTACGCGCCGACGGCAGCATCCTGCCGGCCAACGTGTCCTTGAGCTTTCTGCGGTTTGCCGAGGCCGAGTACTTGGTGGTCTACCTGAACGATGTCACCGAGTTGCGCCGCACGCTGGCCGCGTTGATGCAAAGTGAAGCGCAACTGCGCGAACTCTCGGCCCACCTGGAAACCGTGCGCGAAGAAGAAAAAGCCCGCATCGCCCGGGAAGTTCACGATGAGCTCGGGCAGATGCTCACCGTGCTCAAGCTGGAAACCTCCATGTGCGAGTTGGCCTATGCGCAACTGGACCCCGGCCTGCACGAGCGCTTGAACAGCATGAAGCGCCTGATCGCTCAACTGTTCCAACTGGTGCGGGACGTCGCGACGGCGCTGCGCCCACCGATCCTCGACGCCGGCATCGCCTCCGCGATTGAATGGCAGGCCCGACGCTTCGAAGCGCGCACGCAGATTCCCTGCCTGGTTCAGGTGCCGGATAACCTGCCGGCCCTGAGCGACGCCAAGGCCATCGGCCTGTTTCGTATCCTGCAGGAAGCGCTGACCAACGTGATGCGCCATGCCCAGGCGCATACTGTGGAGCTGACCCTGGCCATAGAAGGCACGGATTTGCGGCTGACCATCAGCGACGACGGGGTCGGTTTCGTCCAGCCTGAAGGCCGTGCGGTATCGTTTGGCTTGGTCGGTATGCGCGAGCGCGTGCTGATCATGGGCGGGCAATTGAGCCTGCACAGCGAGTTGGGGGAGGGCACTACCCTGAGTGTGACGGTGCCGCTGGATGCATAACACCAAGAGGAAATTCCTGTGATCCGTGTACTGGTAGCCGAAGACCACACCATCGTTCGTGAAGGCATCAAGCAACTGATCGGCCTGGCCAAAGACCTGCTGGTGGTGGGGGAGGCGAGCAATGGCGAGCAGTTGCTGGAGACCTTACGCCACGTGCCGTGCGAGGTGGTGTTGCTGGATATCTCGATGCCCGGCGTCAACGGCCTGGAAGCCATTGCCCGGATCCGTGCATTGAGTAACCCGCCGGCGATCCTGGTGCTGTCGATGCACGATGAAGCGCAAATGGCTGCCCGCGCCCTGAAGGTCGGCGCCGCTGGTTACGCGACCAAGGACAGCGACCCGGCGCTGTTGCTCACGGCGATTCGCAAGGTCGCGGCGGGCGGGCGCTACATCGATCCGGATTTGGCGGACCGTATGGTCTTCGAAGTCGGCCTCACCGATGCCCGGCCGTTGCACTCGCTGCTCTCGGAGCGTGAGTTTTCGGTGTTCGAGCGCCTGGCTCAAGGCGCCAACGTCAATGACATCGCCCAGCAGCTGGCGCTGAGCAGCAAGACCATCAGCACCCACAAGGCGCGCTTGATGCAAAAGCTCAATATCACCTCCCTGGCTGATCTGGTGAAGTACGCCATGGAACACAAGCTGTTGTGACGACATGCCTGTTTGCGACCTGCTTTAAACCGCGCTGACGCGATGCCCGGCGCTTCGCACCACGGCACTGTTCCATTCCCGCCATCCGTGTAGGGCAATCCCTACCCCCAACCTTCCATCCGGCTGATGCAATTCTCTCCTGGCCCCCGATTTCCGGGGCCTCGCGCCTGGACTACGCTTGTGCCACAGCAGTCCAAAACACAAAGGTGCGGGTATGAGCGAGGTGGATTCAAATGATGTGCTGGTCAGCTTTCGTGGCGTGCAGAAGAGCTACGACGGCGAGAACCTGATCGTCAAAGACCTCAACCTGGAAATTCGCAAGGGCGAGTTCCTCACCTTGCTCGGGCCTTCCGGTTCGGGCAAGACCACCAGCCTGATGATGCTCGCGGGCTTTGAAACGCCGACCGCCGGTGAAATCCAGCTGGCCGGGCGTTCCATCAACAACGTGCCGCCGCACAAGCGCGACATCGGCATGGTGTTCCAGAACTATGCGCTGTTCCCGCACATGACCGTGGCCGAGAACCTGGCGTTTCCCTTGTCTGTACGCGGCTTGAGCAAGACCGACGTCAGCGAGCGGGTCAAGCGTGTGTTGAGCATGGTCCAGCTCGACGCCTTCGCCCAGCGTTACCCGGCACAACTGTCTGGCGGCCAGCAACAGCGTGTGGCCCTGGCCCGTGCGCTGGTGTTCGAACCGCAATTGGTGCTGATGGATGAACCCCTCGGCGCCCTCGACAAACAACTGCGCGAACACATGCAGATGGAGATCAAGCACCTGCACCAACGCCTCGGCGTGACCGTGGTGTACGTGACCCACGACCAGGGTGAAGCCCTGACCATGTCCGACCGAGTGGCGGTGTTCCACCAGGGCGAGATCCAGCAGATCGCCCCGCCGCGCACCCTGTATGAAGAGCCGAAGAACACTTTTGTCGCCAATTTCATCGGCGAGAACAACCGCCTCAATGGTCGTCTGCACAGCCATACCGGTGACCGCTGCGTGGTCGAGTTGGCGCGGGGCGAGAAGGTCGAAGCGCTGGCGATCAACGTCGGCCAGATCGGTGGCCCGGTCACGCTGTCGGTACGTCCGGAACGGGTCAGTCTCAATGGCTCCAGCGAAAGCTGCGTCAACCGCTTCTCCGGGCGGGTGGCGGAATTCATCTACCTGGGCGACCACGTGCGTGTGCGCCTGGAAGTCTGCGGAAAGGCCGATTTTTTTGTGAAACAACCGATTGCCGAGCTGGACCCAGCCCTGGCGGTCGGCGACGTGGTACCGATTGGCTGGCAAGTCGAGCACGTTCGCGCACTCGACCCACTTCTAGAGGCGAATTGATCGCCCCCATGGCTTCACCAACCCTGCACGTGGAGAGAACAACAATGTTGAGTTCCTTGAAGTATTCCGTTCTGGCATTGAGCTTGATGGGCGCGACACAGGCCATGGCGGGCCCCGACCTGACGGTCGTGTCCTTCGGCGGCGCGAATAAGGCGGCTCAGGTCAAGGCCTTCTACGCACCGTGGGAAAGCGCGGGCAACGGCAAGATCGTCGCCGGTGAGTACAACGGTGAAATGGCCAAGGTCAAAGCCATGGTCGACACCAAGAGCGTGTCCTGGGACCTGGTCGAAGTGGAATCGCCGGAACTGTCCCGCGGTTGCGACGAAGACATGTTCGAGCCGCTCGACCCGAAACTGTTCGGCGACAGCGCCAACTACGTGAAGGGCGCGATCCAGCCGTGCGGCGTGGGTTTCTTCGTGTGGTCGACGGTGCTGGCGTACAACGCCGACAAACTGGCTTCTGCGCCAACCAGCTGGGCGGATTTCTGGGACACCAAGAAATTCCCGGGCAAGCGCGGCCTGCGTAAAGGCGCCAAGTACACCCTGGAATTCGCGTTGATGGCCGACGGCGTAGCGCCGAAGGATGTGTACAAAGTGCTGGCCGGCAAAGATGGCCAGGACCGTGCCTTCAAGAAACTCGACGAACTCAAGCCGTCGATCCAGTGGTGGGAAGCCGGCGCACAACCGCCGCAGTACCTCGCCTCGGGTGACGTAGTGATGAGCTCGGCCTACAACGGCCGCATCGCTGCCGTGCAGAAAGAAAGCAACCTGAAAGTGGTGTGGAACGGCGGTATCTACGACTTCGACGCGTGGGCCATTCCAAAAGGCCTGGCCAAGGATCGTGCCGAAGCGGCGAAGAAATTCATCGCCTTCTCGGTAGCGCCGCAGCAGCAGAAGACCTACTCGGAAAACATCGCCTACGGCCCGGCCAACACCCAAGCCGTACCGTTGCTGGCCAAAGACATCCTCAAGGACATGCCGACCACGCCAGAGAACATCGCCAACCAGGTGCAGATCGACGTGAGCTTCTGGGCGGATAACGGTGAGCAACTGGAGCAGCGCTTCAATTCCTGGGCTGCTAAATAACACCGCCTAACCTCTGTGGGGGGGGGTAAGCCCCCTCCCACAGGAGATCTGCATTTATCTTCAAGATCCGGAGTCTGCCATGGCCATCGCCATCCCCACCCTCAAGCAGCGCCTGGCGCGTGCCGAGCGGCTCAATCGCTGGAAGGCCCAGGCCTTGATTGCGCCGCTGGTGCTGTTTTTGCTGCTGGTGTTCCTGGTGCCGATCGTCGCGCTGTTGTTTAAAAGCGTCGGCAACCCGGAAGTGGTGGGCGGTTTGCCGCGTACCGTGGTGGCGGTGACTGCCTGGGACGGCCGTGGCCTGCCCGGCGAGCCGGTGTACCAGGCCCTCAGTGAGGACTTGGGCGAGGCGCGTAAAAACCAGACCCTGGGCGATCTGTCCAAACGCTTGAACATGGAACTGGCCGGCTATCGCAGCCTGCTGACCAAAACCGCGCGGGCGCTGCCGTTTACCGAAGCGCCGGCCTCTTATAAAGAAGCGCTGGAAACCCTCGACGAACGCTGGGGCGACCCGGCGTACTGGCAGGCGATCCGGCGCAATACCAGCAGCCTGACGCCGTTCTATCTGCTGGCGGCCGTGGATCACCGTATCGACGACCTCGGCGAAGTGGCTCCGGCCACACCGGACCAAGCGATCTACCTGGACATCTTCGCCCGCACCTTCTGGATGGGCCTGGTGATCACCGTGATCTGCCTGTTGCTGGCCTATCCTCTGGCGTATCTGCTGGCCAACCTGCCGGCGCGTAAAAGCAACCTGCTGATGATCCTGGTGTTGCTGCCGTTCTGGACCTCGATCCTGGTGCGAGTGGCGGCGTGGATCGTGCTGTTGCAGTCCGGCGGCCTGATCAACAGCGCGCTGATGGGCATGGGATTGATCGATAAGCCCCTGGAGTTGGTGTTCAACCGCACCGGGGTCTACATCTCCATGGTGCACATTCTGTTGCCGTTCATGATCCTGCCGATCTACAGCGTGATGAAAGGCATCTCGCCGACCTACATGCGTGCCGCTATTTCCCTGGGCTGCCACCCGTTTGCCAGTTTCTGGCGGGTGTACTTCCCGCAGACCTACGCCGGTGTGGGCGCCGGTTGCCTGTTGGTGTTCATCCTGGCGATTGGTTACTACATCACCCCGGCCTTGCTGGGCAGCCCGAACGACCAGATGGTCAGCTACTTCGTGGCCTTCTACACCAACACCAGCATCAACTGGGGCATGGCGACGGCGTTGGGCGGCTTGCTGCTGCTGGCGACCGTGGTGCTGTACCTGATCTACAACCGTCTGGTCGGCGCCAGCCGCCTGCGCCTGAGCTGAGGAGACCTTGCGATGCTGAGCCCTTACATGTCGCCCGTTGAGCGGGTTTGGTTCTACAGCTTGCGGATCCTCTGCGGCTTGATCCTGCTGTTCCTGATCCTGCCGGTGCTGGTCATCATCCCGCTGTCGTTCAACAGCGGCAGTTTCCTGGTGTACCCGTTGCAGGGCTTCTCGCTGCACTGGTACCAGGATTTCTTCGCCTCGGCCGAGTGGATGCGTGCGCTGAAGAACAGCATCATCGTCGCCCCGGCAGCCACGGTATTGGCGATGGTGTTCGGTACCCTGGCGGCAATTGGCCTGACCCGTGGCAATTTCCCCGGTAAGGCACTGGTGATGGCCCTGGTGATTTCGCCGATGGTGGTGCCGGTGGTGATCATCGGCGTGGCCAGCTACCTGTTCTTTGCGCCGCTGGGTTTGGGTAACAGTTTCTTCTCGCTGATCGTGGTGCACGCGGTGTTGGGCGTGCCGTTTGTGATCATCACGGTGTCGGCGACATTGCAGGGGTTCAACCACAATCTGGTGCGTGCGGCGGCCAGTCTGGGGGCTTCGCCACTCACCGCATTTCGTCGGGTGACCTTGCCGTTGATTGCACCGGGGGTGATATCCGGGGCGCTGTTTGCGTTCGCGACCTCGTTCGACGAGGTGGTGGTGACGCTGTTCCTTGCCGGCCCGGAGCAAGCGACCCTGCCACGGCAGATGTTCAGCGGTATCCGCGAAAACCTCAGCCCCACCATTGCCGCAGCGGCGACCTTGTTGATTGCGTTCTCGGTGTTGCTGTTGCTGACTCTGGAATGGCTGCGCGGCCGTAGCGAGAAACTGCGTACTGCCCAGGTCTAAAGCGCAGCGCAGATCACAATGTGGGAGCGGGTTTGCCCCTCCCACAAGGGTTGTGTGTTGAACCACAAAGACCATTCAGCTGCTGAATGGAAGACAACCTGTTTCGGTCAGCTACTCTTGTGCCAGCCCATTTCCGAATAAGAGGCCGCGCATATGAGTATTTCCTCATTCAAGATCGCCCACAAACTCCTGACCGGCGCTGGCGCCATCGAACAACTGGCCTTTGAACTCACGCGCCTGGACGTGGATAACCCGCTGATCGTGACCGACGCCGTGCTGGTCAAATCCGGCACCGTGGCGTTGGCGCTCGAACATTTGGGCGACCGCCCCTATGAGATTTTCGACCGCGTGCTGCCCGACCCGGAAATCTCCATTGTCGAAGACTGCATGCAGGCCTACCGCGAAGGCGGCCACGATGGCTTGATCGGGTTGGGTGGCGGCAGCGCCATCGACATCGCCAAAAGCGTGGCCGCCTACGCCGGTTACCACGGCGCCCTGGCTGACTTGTTTGGTGTCGACCAGGTACCGCGCAAGGGCCCGCCGCTGATCGCCATCCCGACTACGGCCGGCACCGGCTCGGAGGTGACCAATGTAGCGATCCTCTCCGACAAGGCCGCGCAGCTCAAGAAGGGCATCGTCAGCGACTACTTGTTGCCGGACGTGGCGCTGATCAGCCCGCAAATGACCCTGACCTGCCCGCGTAGCGTCACCGCTGCCAGTGGTGTGGATGCGCTGGTGCATGCAGTCGAGTCCTATCTGTCGCTGAATGCTTCGCCGATCACCGACGCCTTGGCCATCGGCGCCATCAAGCTGATCGCCAAGGCGCTGCCCAAGGCCTACGCCAACCCGGCCAACTTGCAGGCCCGCGACGACATGGCCACTGCCAGCCTGATGGCCGGCATGGCTTTCGGCAACGCCGGGGTGGGCGCGGTACATGCGTTGGCGTATCCGCTGGGTGGGCGCTTCAACATTGCCCATGGCGTAAGTAACGCGCTGTTGCTGCCCTATGTGATGCACTGGAACAAGCTCGCGTGTGTCGAGCGTATGCAGGACATTGCCCAGGCCATGGGCGTGAACATCACGGGGTTGAGTGCCAATGACGCGGCCGACCAGGCGGTCGAGGCGATGACGCGACTGTGTGCTGCGGTCGAGATCCCGGCCGGGCTTCACAGTTTCGGGATTCCCGAAAGCGCAATTGCGACCATGGCGGCGGAAGCCGTCGGGATCGAACGGCTGATGCGCAACAACCCGCGCAAGCTCAGCGTGGCGGATATCGAGAAAATCTACCGGGCCGCGTACTAGCCATTGAGCTAGGTCACGGTGCGCGCAGCAAAGCATGAGGTATACAATGCGCGCCATCGTGATTTAGCTCAGAAAAGGTGCGTCATGCAGCCCTTCGTTATTGCCCCATCGATTCTCTCCGCCGATTTCGCCCGACTGGGTGAGGAAGTGGACAACGTGTTGGCCGCCGGTGCCGACTTCGTGCACTTCGATGTCATGGACAACCATTACGTGCCCAACCTGACCATCGGCCCGATGGTCTGCGCGGCGTTGCGCAAATACGGCGTCACCGCGCCGATCGATGCGCACCTGATGGTCAGCCCGGTGGATCGCATCATCGGCGACTTCATTGAGGCCGGCGCGACCTACATCACCTTTCATCCGGAAGCCTCGCTGCACGTCGACCGCACCCTGCAATTGATCCGCGAAGGTGGCTGCAAGGCGGGCCTGGTGTTCAACCCGGCGACCCCGCTGGATGTACTCAAGTACGTGATGGACAAGGTCGACATGGTGCTGCTGATGAGCGTCAACCCAGGCTTTGGCGGGCAGAAGTTCATTCCCGGCACCCTCGACAAACTGCGCGAAGCCCGCGCGCTGATCGATGCCTCGGGCCGTGATATCCGCCTGGAAATCGACGGTGGGGTCAACGTCAACAATATCCGTGAAATCGCAGCGGCCGGTGCCGACACGTTCGTGGCCGGTTCGGCGATCTTCAACGCGCCGAACTACCAGGAAGTGATCGACAAGATGCGTGCAGAACTGGCGCTGGCACGTCCATGAGCGGCTTTGAGCAGCTGTTCCCCGGCAAACTGCCACGGTTGGTGATGTTCGATCTGGACGGTACGTTGATCGATTCGGTGCCTGACTTGGCGGCGGCGGTGGACCAGATGCTGCTCAAACTCGGGCGCCCGCCTGCGGGTCTGGGATCCGTGCGTAACTGGGTAGGTAACGGCGTGCATATGCTGGTACGCCGGGCCCTGGCCAACAACATCGACCCCGAAGGCGTCGATGAGGTGGAGGCCGAGCATGCCCTGGAACTGTTCAATGCTGCCTATGAAGACGGCCATGAACTGACCGTGGTTTATCCCGGCGTGCGCGACACCCTCAAATGGCTGCACAAGCAGGGCGTGGAAATGGCCCTGATCACCAACAAGCCGGAGCGTTTCGTCGCGCCGCTGTTGGACCAGATGAAAATCGGCCGGTATTTCCGCTGGATCATCGGTGGCGATACCTTGCCGCAGAAGAAACCTGACCCGGCGGCGCTGTTTTTCGTGATGAAAATGGCCAATATCCCGGCGTCCCAGTCGTTGTTTGTCGGCGATTCGCGCACGGATGTGCAGGCGGCAAAAGCTGCGGGCGTGCAGTGTGTCGCCCTGAGCTACGGCTATAACCATGGCCGGCCGATTGCCGAAGAGTCGCCGGCGCTGGTGATTGATGACCTGCGACTGCTAATCCCCGGTTGCTTGGGAGCGGGCGCTGAGATAACGTTGCCCGATATCGATCCGTCCCCTTCTGGAAATCCCATCGTGGTGGTCACTCGCAAACTCTGGATGAAAGTCATCAAGGCCCTGGCCCGCTGGCGTTGGCGCGCCTGACTGATCCTGGCCGCGCCCTGCGGCACGTTTGCATACCTGACTGTTAGACCCTCACACCACGAGGCACCTCATGAATCGCGAAGAATTCCTGCGTTTGGCCGCTGCCGGCTATAACCGTATTCCCCTGGCCTGCGAAACCCTGGCCGACTTCGACACGCCGCTGTCGATCTACCTGAAACTGGCCGACGAGCCCAATTCCTATCTGTTGGAATCGGTACAGGGCGGTGAGAAATGGGGCCGTTATTCGATCATCGGCCTGCCGTGCCGCACCGTGATGCGGGTACACGATCATCATGTGAGCATCACCCATGATGGCGTCGAGATCGAAAGCCATGACGTGGAAGACCCGCTGGCCTTTGTCGAAACCTTCAAGGCGCGCTACAACGTGCCGACCATTGCTGGCCTGCCGCGCTTCAATGGCGGGTTGGTCGGGGATTTCGGCTACGACTGCGTGCGCTATGTGGAAAAACGCCTGGGCAAATGCCCGAACCCGGATCCGCTGGGCGTGCCGGATATTCTGCTGATGGTGTCTGACGCGGTGGTGGTGTTCGACAACCTCGCCGGCAAGATGCACGCCATCGTCCTGGCCGATCCGTCCCGCGAAGAGGCGTTCGAACAAGGCCAGGCCAGCCTGCAAGCCCTGCTGGAAAAACTGCGCCAGCCGATCACCCCGCGTCGCGGCCTGGACCTCAGCCGCCCGCCGGCGAGCGATCCGTTGTTCCGCTCAAGTTTTACCCAGGATGACTACGAGCGCGCCGTCGACACCATCAAGGAATACATCCTCGCCGGTGACTGCATGCAGGTGGTGCCGTCGCAGCGCATGTCCATCGACTTCAAGGCTGCACCCATCGACCTGTACCGTGCGCTGCGCTGCTTCAACCCGACGCCATACATGTACTTCTTCAACTTTGGCGACTTCCACGTTGTAGGCAGTTCGCCCGAAGTGCTGGTGCGCGTCGAAGACAACCTGATCACCGTGCGCCCGATCGCCGGTACGCGCCCACGTGGCGCGACCGAAGAAGCCGATCTGGCGCTGGAAGAAGACCTGCTCAGCGACGACAAGGAAATCGCCGAGCATTTGATGCTGATCGACCTGGGCCGCAACGACACCGGGCGCGTCTCGGAAATCGGCTCGGTGAAGCTCACCGAGAAGATGGTCATCGAGCGTTACTCCAACGTTATGCACATCGTGTCCAACGTCACGGGCGAGCTGAAGGCTGGCTTGACTGCAATGGATGCGTTGCGAGCGATTCTGCCGGCGGGCACCTTGTCGGGCGCGCCGAAGATTCGCGCGATGGAAATCATCGACGAACTGGAACCGGTCAAGCGGGGTGTCTACGGCGGCGCCGTGGGGTATTTCGCCTGGAACGGCAACATGGACACTGCCATTGCGATCCGCACGGCAGTGATCAAGGACGGGGAGTTGCACGTGCAGGCCGGTGGCGGAATTGTCGCCGACTCGGTGCCGGCCCTCGAATGGGAAGAAACCCTGAACAAGCGCCGTGCGATGTTCCGCGCTGTTGCGCTGGCTGAACAGACCCCCAATTCCTGAGGTTTGCCCCATGTTGCTGATGATTGATAACTACGATTCCTTTACTTACAACGTTGTGCAGTACCTGGGCGAGTTGGGTGCCGAGGTCAAGGTGGTGCGCAACGACGAACTGACCGTGGCCGAGATCGCGGCGCTGAACCCCGAGCGCATCGTGGTTTCGCCAGGCCCGTGCACGCCGACGGAGGCGGGCATCTCCCTTGAAGCCATCCAATATTTCGCCGGCAAACTGCCGATCCTGGGCGTATGCCTGGGCCATCAATCCATCGGCCAGGCTTTTGGCGGTGATGTGGTGCGTGCGCGCCAGGTGATGCACGGCAAGACCAGCCCGGTGTTCCACAAAGAGCTGGGCGTATTCCAGGCCCTGAACAATCCCTTGACGGTGACCCGCTACCACTCGCTGGTGGTCAAGCGTGAAACCCTGCCCGAATGCCTGGAACTGACCGCCTGGACCCAACTGGAAGACGGCTCGGTCGATGAGATCATGGGCCTGCGTCACAAGACACTGAACATCGAAGGGGTGCAATTTCACCCTGAATCGATCCTGACCGAGCAGGGCCACGAGCTGTTCGCCAACTTTCTCAAGCAGAGCGGCGGCACGCGCTAAGGACTTTCCATGGATATCAAGACTGCCCTGAGCCGTATCGTCGGCCATCTGGACCTGAGCACCGCTGAAATGAGCGATGTGATGCGCGAGATCATGACCGGCCAATGCACCGACGCGCAGATCGGCGCGTTCATGATGGCGATGCGCATGAAGAGCGAAAGCATCGACGAGATCGTCGGCGCCGTCTCGGTGATGCGCGAGCTGGCGGACAAGGTTGAGCTCAAGACCCTCGATGGCGTGGTCGACGTGGTCGGCACCGGCGGCGATGGTGCAAATATTTTCAACGTGTCGACCGCGTCCTCCTTTGTGGTGGCGGCGGCCGGTTGCACCGTGGCCAAACACGGTAACCGCGCGGTGTCCGGCAAGAGCGGCAGTGCCGACCTGCTGGAAGCGGCCGGGATCTACCTGAACCTGACGCCGGTGCAAGTGGCGCGTTGCATCGACAACGTCGGCATCGGCTTTATGTTTGCCCAGTCCCACCACGGCGCGATGAAACACGCCGCCGGCCCGCGTAAAGACCTGGGCCTGCGCACCCTGTTCAACATGCTCGGCCCGCTTACGAATCCGGCCGGTGTGAAGCACCAGGTGGTGGGCGTGTTCAGCCAGGCGCTGTGCAAACCATTGGCTGAAGTACTGCAACGCATGGGCAGCAAACATGTGCTGGTGGTGCATTCCAAAGATGGCCTGGATGAATTCAGCCTCGCCGCGCCGACCTTTGTGGCGGAACTGAAGAATGACCAGATCACCGAATACTGGGTCGAGCCTGAAGACCTGGGCATGAAGAGCCAGAGCCTGCACGGCCTGGCGGTGGAAAGCCCGGCGGCGTCGCTGGAGCTGATCCGTGATGCCCTGGGGCGGCGCAAGACTGAGAACGGTCAAAAAGCTGCGGAAATGATTGTTCTGAATGCTGGCGCGGCACTTTACGCAGCCGACCACGCCTATAGTCTTAAGGAAGGTGTCGAATTGGCCCACGATGCGCTGCACACCGGTCTGGCTCGCGAGAAGCTTGAAGAACTGGGAGCATTCACCGCCGTATTCAAGATGGAGAATGAAGGATGAGTGTTCCGACTGTTCTGGAAAAAATCCTCGCCCGCAAGGCCGAAGAAGTCGCCGAGCGCCGTGCCCGCGTGAGCCTGGCTGAGCTGGAAGCCCAAGCGAAAGCCGCTGACGCACCACGTGGATTTGCCGATGCGCTGATCGCCCAGGCCAAGCTCAAGCACCCGGCGGTGATCGCCGAGATCAAGAAGGCTTCGCCGAGCAAAGGCGTGATTCGCGAGCACTTCGTGCCAGCGGAAATCGCGGTCAGCTATGAAAAGGGCGGGGCGACATGCCTGTCCGTACTGACCGACATTGATTATTTCCAGGGTTCCGATTTGTTCCTGCAACAGGCCCGGGCGGCGTGCAAGTTGCCGGTGATCCGCAAGGACTTCATGGTCGACCCGTACCAGATCGTCGAAGCCCGTGCCTTGGGCGCCGACTGCGTGCTGCTGATCGTTTCCGCACTGGATGACGTGAAGATGGCCGAACTCGCGGCTGTAGCCAAAAGCGTCGGCCTGGATGTGCTGGTGGAAGTGCACGACGGCGACGAGCTGGAGCGGGCGTTGAAAACCCTCGACACGCCGCTGGTCGGGGTCAACAACCGTAACCTGCATACCTTCGAAGTCAGCCTGGAAAACACCCTCGACCTGCTGCCGCGTATCCCGCGTGACCGCCTGGTGATTACCGAGAGTGGCATCGTCAACCGCGCCGATGTGGAGCTGATGGAAATCAGCGGCGTGTACTCGTTCCTGGTGGGCGAAACCTTCATGCGTGCCGAGAACCCGGGCGCAGAGCTGCAACGCCTGTTCTTCCCGGAACGTGGCGTGGCGGTCAGCGGTTCCACGCTCGATTGATGTGAAATGCGATCACAATGTGGGAGGGGGCTTGCCCCCGATGGCATTCTGTCAGTTGATGAACCAGTCGGCTGACACTCCGCTATCGGGGCAAGCCCCCTCCCACATTGGGTTTTGTGTTTATGCAGAGAGGTAGGTGTTTGATGACTCAGCCCGTGATGATGACCGTCGAAGCAGGGCTTGCTGCTGAGCAAGACTTGTTGGGTGCGGTTTGCGCCGGTGAGCTGGAATATGGGCTGCTGTTCTGGCAACCCAGCGATCAGGCATTGGTGATGCCACGTCGCTTGAGTCGACTGCCCGCTTTCGATGTCGCCAGTCGCGTGTCCGCGGATGCTGGTTGGCCCGTGCTACTGCGCGAAACCGGCGGAGAGCCGGTGCCGCAGTCGAGTGCTACGGTCAATATTGCGCTGGTGTACGCGCCGCCCCGCAGCGAAGGTGATCAAGGCCGCATCGAAACCGGTTATCAGCGTCTGTGCCAGCCGATCTGTGATGTGCTGACCGAGCTGGGCGGCAATGCTTCCGTGGGTGAGATCGACGGGGCATTCTGCGACGGTCGCTACAACGTCAATCTCGATGGCCGCAAAATGGTCGGCACTGCCCAGCGCTGGCGGCAAAGCGGTGGCCGCCCGGTGGGGTTGGTACACGGCGCTTTGCTGCTGGATAACCATCGCGAAGCGTTGATCGCGGCGGTCAACCGCTTCAACCAAGCGTGCGGCCTCGACCAGCGGGTTCGTGCCGACAGCCATATCGCCTTGCACGAAGCGTTCCCCGCGCCGGATGCCATCAGCCGGTTGGATACCTTGTACCGTCAGATGCTGGCCAGCTTCCTGCCGGTTTAGCGGGTACCGAACACCACCATTGTCTTGCCTTTGACGTGCACCAGGTTGCGCTCTTCCAGATCCTTGAGCACGCGGCCGACCATCTCCCGTGAACAGCCGACAATGCGCCCGATTTCCTGGCGTGTAACTTTGATCTGCATGCCGTCCGGGTGTGTCATTGCATCGGGCTGTTTGCACAGCTCCAGCAGGCAACGGGCCACGCGACCGGTGACGTCGAAGAATGCCAAGTCGCCGACTTTGCGCGTCGTGTCGCGCAGGCGTTGGGCGATCTGGCCGCTGAGGGCGTACAGAATGTCGGGATCGTGTTGGGCCAGCTCGCGAAATTTGGTGTAACTGATCTCGGCCACTTCGCACTCGACCTTGGCCCGCACCCAGGCGCTGCGCTCCTGTTCCTTGCCCGCTTGTTCAAACAGCCCCAGCTCCCCGAAGAAATCCCCGGTGTTCAGGTAGGCGATGATCATCTCGCGGCCGTCTTCATCCTCGATCAGGATGGTGACGGAGCCTTTGATAATGAAGAACAGCGTTTCGGAGCGCTCGCCGGCGCAGATGATGTTGTGCTTGGCCGGGTAGCGCCGGCGCTGGCAGTGCATCAGCAGCTTGTCGAGATTCTTGATCTTGGGTATGGGCGTCAGAGCAACCATGGTTGTATCCCGAAAGGCAGCGCGAGGTGGTTGGAGTTGTTGTACTCAGCGGTATCGGCATTGATACACGCTGTATAAAGGGTGGCAATACGCCACTCATTTGGCGCCAGCTTAACAGACACATTCTGACTCGATTAGCCAATTTACCGAGTAAGCCCCGTTATTGATCACATTGACGGGAAACGCTGCCGCGCTCGGGCCCTGTGCTAAGCTGGCGACCCTTTTTTAGCAGTGGAGTCTGGGCGATGAAGGCACGCATCCAATGGGCGGGCGAAGCCATGTTCCTCGGTGAGTCGGGCAGTGGCCATGTAGTGGTCATGGATGGCCCGCCGGAAGCCGGTGGCCGCAACCTGGGCGTACGTCCGATGGAAATGCTCCTGCTGGGCGTGGGCGGTTGCAGCAATTTCGACGTGGTCAGCATCCTGAAAAAATCCCGCCAGGCCGTGGAAAGCTGCGAAGCGTTCCTGGAAGCCGAGCGCGCCACTGAAGATCCCAAGGTGTTCACCAAGATCCATATGCACTTCGTGGTGAAGGGCCGGGGGCTGAAGGAGGCCCAGGTCAAACGTGCTATCGAACTGTCGGCAGAGAAGTACTGCTCGGCGTCGATCATGCTCGGCGCGGCTGGTGTGGCCATTACCCACGACTACGAGATTGTCGAGTTGGGTTGATCGCCAATGGCAAAAGAAAAGGGCGCTTTGAAAGCGCCCTTTTTTTTCGGCTGCAGGTTGGGTCAGATACGGTAGGTGCTTTTTGTCATGACCTTGGCCAGCACGCTCATGCCGAACCGCACCGGCGCCGGGAAGCGGAAACCGCCGGCATCCAGGGCGCTTTCAGCGTGGTGTTCTTCATCGATACGCATCTGCTCAAGAATGGCCCGGGACTTTTCGTCTTCGGCCGGCAGTTGTTCCAGGTGTTCATCCAGGTGCTTGCACACTTGATGTTCGGTCGCGGCGACAAAGCCCAGGCTGACCTTGTCGCTGATCAACCCGGCAGCAGCGCCGATGCCGAACGACAAACCGTAAAACAGTGGGTTGAGCACGCTGGGGTGGCTGCCCAGTTGGCGAATGCGTTGCTCGCACCAGGCCAGGTGGTCGATTTCTTCCTCGGCCGCATGCTCCATGGCTGCGCGTACCTGCGGCAGCTTGGCGGTCAGGGCCTGGCCTTGGTACAACGCCTGGGCACAGACTTCGCCGGTATGGTTGATGCGCATCAAGCCGGCGACATGACGCGTGTCTGTCTCACTCATCTGCGCGTCGGGCTGCACAATGGCGGGCGACGGACGGTACGGTTGGCCGCTGAAAGGCAGCAGCGTGCGCATCGCCATATCGGCTTGCAGCAACAGGCGATCAATCGGCGAGTAGTGACGTTGGGTAGTCATGCTGACCTCCGGGAAGAATCTCGGCGGCCAGTTTACCGCAAGAGAGGGCGAAGCGTTTGCGCTGAGTCAAGGGCATGGGGTCGCAGCACCGTGCTGCGATCCGTTTCAGAGGCCTGTCAGCCCGGCGGCCAGTTCATCTGGCGCTGACCCAGCACATGCATATGGATGTGATAGACGGTCTGGCCGCCCTTTTCATTGCAGTTCATGACGACGCGGAAACCATCCTCGCAGCCAAGTTCAAGGGCCAGGCGCTGGGCGGTGAACAGGATGTGCCCGGCCAGTGCCTTGTCGTCTTGCGTGAGGTCATTGAGCGTACGGATCGGCTTCTTCGGGATCACCAGAAAATGCACAGGTGCCTGCGGGGCAATATCGTGGAAGGCGAGGACCTGATCATCTTCGTAGATGATCTTCGCGGGTATTTCTCTGTTGATGATCTTGGTGAACAGAGTATCCACAGCTGTTTCTCCATTATGAAAGTGCAGGGGGAGTGTACTCAGCCGGTCAGCGTGGGCAATAGGCTTTGTTGATTGCACCGGCGATCTTGCGAGTCAGCCAGCGCGGGCTGAAACGTGGGCTGAACGCCAGCCAGCGATTGCGGCGGCCAGGGATGATGATGGCTTTGTTCTTTTCCAATGCGCGCACGGTGTAGAGAGCGAGCTCTTCCGGGCTCATCAGTTGTTCGCTGCGATCGAGTTTGGCGATGTCCATTTGCGCCGTGCCGAAAAATGCGGTGCGCGTAGGGCCGGGGCAAAGGACCGAGACCTTGATGCCACAGTTCTTCAGTTCTTCACGTAACCCCTCGGAGAAGTGCAGCACATAGGCTTTACTGGCGTAGTAGCTGCTCATCCACGGGCCGGGTTGGAAGGCGGCAATCGATGCGACGTTGAGAATCTGCCCGCCGCCTTGCAACGCCATGGTATTGCCCAGGGCGTGACACATGCGGGTGAGGGCGAGGATGTTGACTTCAATCAGGTCTTGCTCGGTCATCCAGTCCTGGGCCAGGAATGGCCCGCTGGTGCCGATGCCGGCACAGTTGACCAGCAAATCGATCTGCCGCTCGCCTTCTTCAAGCTCCAGCAGGAACCCGGACAAGCGCAGCGGCTCGCCCAGGTCACAGGCACGAAACAGCACCTCGACGCCGAAGCGTTGAGTCAATTCGAGTGCAATGCTTTCCAACTGATCACGCTGGCGGGCCACCAGAATCAAGCTGCGGCCGCGACGGGCCAGTGCTTCGGCCAAGGCCAGGCCAATGCCGCTGGAGGCACCGGTGATCAGAGCGTAACGGGTCATGCCTTTCTCCATCGCAACGCCCCCATCGATGATGGAGGCATCACGGATGGGGGCGTTTCTTTACTGTTCTTCAGCAGAGTCTACAGGTTCGGCCGCTTCGTCAGCACTTTGGGCGTCTTCTTCATCAACGATGACACTTTGATCCGCGTCTTCATCGGACGTGATGGAGCTGCTTTCGTAGCTGCTGTCCACGTTCGTTTCGAGTTGGTCCAGGTAGCCGTTCATGCCCAGCGACACCACGATGATGAGCATCAGCGGAATGAATGCCAGCCACAGGGACGCCAGGACCTTCACCGCAGTGGAGTTGCGCGGTGGCGGCGCGCCGTACTGGTTGGCCCCCGAGTTACCTGGCACGACCAGCAGCAACAGCGGGAAAATGCTGTTGACCAGCGGCACGAGGTTAAGCAGGTACAGCCAGCCAGACCAGCCGAGGTCGTGCAGGCGCTGCACGCCGATTTGCACACTCACGACCATAACCGCAACGAACAGTGCGAAACCGAGCAGCGAGCCAACAATGATGGCTATCGTCGGCGACGCGGTCGCGATGGCGAAGCCCACAGTACTGAGGATGCCTGCTGCGACGAGCATTGCGACGGTCAGTACCAGCGTCCAGGCCAGATACCGCAGGCGGCCAATACGGCCATTGATCGTGAAAATCTTCAGCGTGGCGTATTCCGGGAGGCTGTCACCCACGGCAGAACGCGGAGGCGCGTACGGTGAAGCGGCTGGGCTAGCGAAGTCTGTCGCACCAGAGCTTGTCTCGTGGGTTTCGGCGAGGCTGAAGGCCACGGGCTGTTCAGCTTCGATGCGTGCATCCACGCCGGCATTTTTCAGCGCGGTGAGGTAGGTTTCGGCATCGGGGCGTGACAGGTCACGTTTGAGTGCGACCGGGCGACCGGTGAAGAGTTTCTCGATGTCCTCGACGGTGCTCTTGAACAGCTCAGCCAGGTTCAGCTTGGCCGTGGTGCTTTCGACGCCCGGGAGCAAGGCTCCATCAAACACAATCTTGAAGCGGTTGTCGCTCATGCAGGCTTCCTTGTCACTTATTCAGGTAGGAGATGCAGGCCCGCTCAATCGGCAGGCCTGTCGGTTGGGTCAGCGTGGCCAGCGCAATTGTGCGGCCTGCTCGCGCGCCTTGCGGTATTCGGCATCCAGGCGGGCAACGAGTTCATCGACGCTGGGCAAATCATCAATCTCACCGACGCCTTGGCCGGCGGACCATACGGTCTTCCACGCCTTGGCTTCGTCGCCCAGCGGCTTGAGCTTGGAACCGAAGTTGACTTCGCCTTTGCCTTGCAGGGCAGCGAGGTCGAACCCGGCATTTTCCAGGCTTTGGCGCATAAAGCTAGCGGGAACGCCGGAGACTGCGGGAGTGTGCACGATGTCGGCGGCGCGCGATGTGAGCAGCATCTCTTTATAGGCATCTGGGGCGTGGCTTTCGGTGGTACCGATAAAACGCGTGCCGAAATACGCCAGGTCCGCACCCAGCAATTGTGCGGCGAGGATCTGGTGCCCGTGATTGAGGCACCCAGCCAGCAGCAGGGTTTTGTCGAAGAACTGGCGAATCTCGGCAATCAGTGAGAACGGGCTCCAGGTACCGGCATGGCCGCCGGCACCCGCAGCCACGGCAATCAGGCCATCTACACCCGCCTCAGCGGCTTTTTCGGCATGGCGACGGGTAGTGACATCGTGAAACACCAGGCCGCCATAGCTGTGCACGGCATCTACCAGCTCTTTTACCGCGCCCAAACTGGTGATCACAATCGGCACCTTGTGCTCGACGCAGATTGCCAGGTCCGCCTCCAGGCGCGGGTTGCTGTTGTGCACGATCAGGTTGACGGCATACGGAGCGGGGTCATCCAGTTGCGCCAGGCCCGCTTCAATTTCCTCCAGCCAGGCCTTGAAGCCACTGCTCTCGCGCTGGTTAAGCGCGGGAAAGCTCCCGACCACACCATTGCGACAGCAGGCCAGGACCAGTTGCGGGTTGGAAATCAGGAACATCGGCGCCACCACCACGGGCAGGCGCAGACGTTGTTCAAGCAGAGCGGGCAGCGACATTGGAGGTACCCCGAGTAATTGAAGTTAGAACGGTTTGACCACGACCAAAATTACGATAGCCAGCAATATCAGAACCGGTACTTCATTGAACCAGCGATAAAAGACATGGCTGCGGGTGTTTTCGCCACGGGCGAAGCGTTTTACCTGCGCGCCGCACATGTGGTGATAGCCGATCAACAGCACGACCAGGGTCAGCTTGGCGTGGATCCAGCCGCCGGACTGAAAGATGCTTGGGTTGAGGTAGATCAGCCAGCCACCGAATACCAGGCTGGCGATCATCGCCGGCCCCATGATGCCGCGGTACAGCTTGCGCTCCATGATGCTGAAACGTTCCTTGCTCACCGTGTCTTCGCTTTGGGCGTGGTAGACAAACAGGCGCGGCAGGTAGAACAGCGCTGCAAACCAGCAGACGATGCTGACGATGTGGAGGGCTTTGATCCATAGATAGAGCATTTCTAGTTATTCCCAGGTTCACGGTAGCCGAGATAGTAGTGGCTCATACGTCCATACGTCACGTTGACGGTTGTCGCAGGACGATACGGCCCCTATTATCGACGGCTTTCCAGTGGTTCGTTGAGGGCAGGTTTATGGTCAAGGTCGGTATCGTCGGCGGCACGGGTTACACCGGTGTCGAATTGCTGCGTCTGTTGGCTCAGCATCCGCAAGCTGAGGTGGTGGTCATTACCTCCCGATCCGAGGCCGGCCTGGCCGTGGCCGATATGTACCCGAACCTGCGAGGCCACTACGACGGCCTGGCGTTCAGCGTTCCGGACATCAAGACCCTTGGCGCCTGCGACGTGGTGTTCTTTGCCACGCCTCATGGTGTTGCCCATGCGCTGGCAGGTGAGTTGCTGGCGGCTGGCACCAAGGTGATCGACCTGTCGGCGGACTTCCGTCTGCAGGATGCCGATGAATGGGCCAAATGGTATGGTCAGCCACACGGCGCGCCTCAGTTGTTGGAAGAGGCGGTGTACGGCCTGCCGGAAGTCAATCGTGAGCAGATCAAGCAGGCGCGCCTGATTGCGGTGCCGGGTTGCTACCCAACCGCGACGCAACTGGGCTTCCTGCCTTTGCTGGAAGCTGGGCTGGCGGATGCTTCGCGCCTGATCGCAGACTGCAAGTCCGGCGTCAGCGGTGCAGGCCGTGGTGCGGCGGTAGGTTCTTTGTACTCCGAGACGTCGGAAAGCATGAAGGCCTACGCGGTAAAAGGGCATCGTCATTTGCCGGAAATCCGCCAGGGCCTGCGTCGTGCTGCCGGTAAGGACGTGGGCCTGACCTTCGTGCCGCACCTGACGCCGATGATCCGTGGTATTCACTCCACGCTTTACGCAACCGTGGTTGACCGTTCGGTAGACCTGCAGGCGTTGTTCGAAAAGCGATACGCCAATGAGCCGTTCGTCGACGTAATGCCAGCGGGCAGCCACCCGGAAACCCGCAGCGTGCGCGGCGCCAATGTGTGCCGGATTGCGGTGCATCGTCCGCAGGATGGTGATCTCGTCGTGGTGCTGTCGGTGATCGATAACTTGGTCAAAGGCGCGTCGGGCCAGGCGGTGCAGAACATGAACATCCTGTTCGGACTGGACGAGAAGTTGGGTTTGTCCCACGCAGGCATGCTGCCTTAAGGCGGTTTAGCGGCTAGGCAAAAGGCCCGTCGAACGGGCCTTTTGTGTTTCTAATGGCGGCGAAGCACATTGATATACCGTAACAATAGTTGACCGATTTTCTAGGAGAAGCGGATAATACCCGCCATTACGCATATGGCGGCGCTACGCCGGGAGATTATCAGCATGAGCGTTGAATCCTTCACCCCCACGGCTTTGCAATTCACCCACGGTGCTGCGCACAAGGTGAAGAGCCTGGTCGATGAAGAGGGTAATGATCGCTTGAAGCTGCGCGTATTCGTTACGGGCGGCGGTTGTTCAGGGTTTCAGTACGGCTTTACCTTCGATGAAGATGTGGCTGACGATGACACCATCGTTGAGCGCGAGGGCGTGAGCCTGGTTGTCGACCCGATGAGTTTCCAGTACTTGGCAGGCGCCGAGGTGGATTATCAGGAAGGTCTGGAGGGTTCGCGTTTCGTGATCAAGAACCCTAATGCCACCACTACCTGCGGTTGTGGGTCTTCGTTCTCGATCTGATCGAGAGTGGATGCAAAAAAACGCCGCTTGGCTTTCATGGGCCAAGCGGCGTTTTGCTGTCTGGGATTCAGGCGGGATAGATCGCGCCCAACACCCGCAATCCGCGTGCGCCAGTGACGCTGGGTCGGTTGGCGGCAATGCTTTCCAGGCAGCAATGGGCCAGCCAGGCGAAGGCCATGGCTTCGACCCAGTCAGGGTCTACGCCGTAAGTGGCGGTGCTGCTGACCTGAGTAGATGGCAGCAGGGCAGCCAGTCGCTTCATCATGGCGGTGTTATGTGCGCCGCCACCACAGATCAAGAGCGTTTCTGTCTGCGGTTGTGCCGATTGCAGGGACTCGACGATGGTCAGAGCGGTCAATTCCAGCAGGCTCGCCTGTACATCTTGTGGGGCGAAGGCTGGTAGGCGGCTCAGGTGCTGTTGCAGCCATCCCAGGTTGAACACTTCGCGGCCGGTGCTTTTTGGGCCTTTGGTCAGGAAGAAGGGATCGCTGAGCAGTGCGTTGAGCAACTGAGGTTCTACTTTGCCGCTGGCTGCCCACTGGCCGTCGCGATCAAAGTGTTCGCCGCGTTGTAGATGAATCCAGGCATCAAGCAAGACATTGCCCGGGCCGCAGTCGAAGCCGGCTACGGGCTTGCCGGTCTCAATCAGGCTGAGGTTGCTGAAACCGCCTACGTTCAGTACCGCACGATTGCCGGTGCTTTCGCCAAACAATGCTTCATGAAACGCGGGTACGAGCGGCGCGCCCTGGCCACCGGCGGCGACATCGCGGCTGCGGAAGTCGCTTACCACGGTGATGCCCGTCAGCTCGGTGAGCAGGGCTGGGTTGCCGATCTGCACGGTAAAGCCCCGGGCGGGTTCGTGGCGGATGGTCTGGCCATGGCTGCCGATCGCGCGGATGTCCCGAGGCTTGAGGTTTTGCTGTTCGAGCAGCGTACGAATGCCTTGGGCTGCGAGGGTAACCCAGTGCTGCTGGGCGATCGCTGAGCGGGCAATCTCATCCGGGCCGCTGGCGCACAGGCTCAGCAGCTCTGCGCGCAGGGCGTCAGGCATCGGTGTGTAGTGCGTGGCGATCAGATTGACTGCCGCGCCCTGTTCAACCAGAGCGATGTCCAGGCCATCCAGGCTGGTCCCGGACATCACGCCTATATAGAGCGGCATGGCTTAACGCTTCGCCGAAGCCAGCAGGGTGGACCGCTCTTGGTCCATGCGTGCCATCAGCGGCTGGCTTTGTTGCATGAAGCGCGCACGCTCTGCTTTGGCAATTGGGTCGGCCATCGGTAGTTTCTGACCCAATGGATCGACGTGTACGCCGTTGACCTGGAACTCGTAGTGCAAGTGCGGTCCGGTAGAGAGGCCAGTGGTGCCGATATAACCGATCACTTGGCCCTGCTTCACGTTGCCGCCCGTCTTCACGCCCTTGGCGAAGCCTTGCATGTGGCCATACAAGGTACGGTAAGTGTTGCCGTGCTGGATGATCACGGTGTTGCCGTAACCACCGCGACGGCCGGCCAGCAGGACCTTGCCATCACCCGCAGCCTTGATCGGCGTACCGCGTGGGGCGGCATAGTCGACGCCTTTGTGGGCGCGGATTTTGTTCAGAATTGGATGCTTGCGACCCATCGAGAAACGCGAGCTAATGCGAGCGAAGTCCACCGGGGTGCGGATGAAGGCCTTGCGCATGCTATTGCCATCGGCGGTGTAGTAGCTGCTGTTGCCTTGTTTATTGGTGTAACGCACGGCGGTGTAGGTCTTGCCGCGGTTGGTGAAGCGTGCGGAGAGGATGTTGCCTGTGCCGACCACTTTGCCGTTGGCGACTTTTTGCTCGTAGATTACGTCGAATTCGTCACCCTGGCGGATGTCTTGAGCGAAGTCGATGTCGTAGCCAAATACGCTGGCCATGTCCATGGTCATGCTATGGGACAACCCGGCGCGGGCAGCGGATTGCGACAGTGAACTGTTGATCACGCCGTGAACGTAGGCGGAGCGCATCACCGGTTTGGTGGTGATGCGATTGAAGGCGAAGCCTTTGGCGCCTTTGGTCAGGGAAATGCTTTCGAGGTCGCTGACATTACTGTGCAGGTTGTTCAACTGGCCGTCGGGCGTCAGTTCGAACTCAAGCTTCTGGCCGTGTTTCAGTTGGGTGAACTGCTTGGCTTGTTTGTCGCTCGCCAGCACGTCGTTTACGGCGGCAGCGGGAAGGCCAACTTTCTCGAAAAGGGTCGAAAGCGTATCGCCTTTTGCGACGATCACTTCGCGGTGCTGAGGATTCTTGGCAGCGTCTGCGAGGGGCTTTTGCGTTTCCTTAGCGGCCTGTTGGGTTTCTTCGGGTGTGTTTTCTATCTGCGCGAACGGCGATTCAGACTTGGCATTTGTGGCTTGTTGAGCGTCGGAAGCGTCTTGATCTTGTGTCAGTTGTTCAACTGGACTCTCCAAGTCAAGGCTCAGGGATGTTCGTTTGGCTTCTACGTCACTGGAAGGAAATACCAGGAGTGCCAGGCTAAGAAGGGCGGCGATACCACTTGCAGCGAGCAGGTGGGTCTTCGGGTAAAGCGGCGGCGCTTTAGACGGTTCAGTGGTCATAGGTAATTTTGACTTTGAAGATGAAATGGAAAAGATGAATGACATGATGAAGATGAAATAACTGTATAAAATATAACCAAATCATCTGTGGCGCAAGCTCGCGAACGCTGGGCTTGCTGAACGGTGTCCGTGCGCAGGGCAAAACTTGTAATTAGTCCCTGATCTTGTATGGTTGGTTCCCTTTTGAATCTGAGCCTTGCGGGTCTGTTATGAAGTCGGTTGAAGAGCAGCTAGCGCTGATAAAACGTGGTGCGGAAGAACTGTTGGTCGAGTCCGAGCTGATCGAAAAGCTCAAGCGTGGCCAGCCCCTGCGTATTAAGGCTGGCTTCGATCCGACGGCGCCGGATCTGCACCTTGGTCACACCGTGCTTATTAATAAGCTGCGTCAGTTCCAGGAGCTGGGGCATCAGGTCATCTTCCTTATAGGTGACTTCACCGGGATGATCGGCGATCCGAGTGGCAAGAGTGCGACGCGCCCGCCGCTGACCCGCGAGCAGGTTCTCGACAATGCCGAGACCTACAAGACTCAGGTGTTCAAGATCCTTGATCCGGCCAAGACCGAAGTAGCGTTCAACTCCACCTGGATGGACCAGATGGGGCCTGCGGACTTCATTCGCCTGACCTCCCAGTACACTGTTGCGCGGATGCTTGAGCGCGACGACTTCGATAAGCGCTACTCCACCAATCAGCCGATCGCTATTCATGAGTTCCTGTATCCGCTGGTCCAGGGCTATGACTCGGTGGCATTGCGTGCCGACGTGGAGCTGGGTGGGACCGATCAGAAGTTCAATCTGCTGATGGGGCGTGAGCTTCAGCGTGCGTATGGGCAGGAGGCGCAGTGCATTCTGACCATGCCGCTGCTGGAAGGGTTGGACGGCGTCAAGAAGATGTCCAAGTCCCTGGGTAACTATGTGGGTATCCAGGAGGCGCCGGGTGTGATGTACGGCAAGCTGGTCTCCATTCCTGATGCGCTGATGTGGCGTTACTTCGAGCTACTGAGCTTCCGCTCCATGGATGAGATCAATGCGTTGCGTACAGATGTCGAGGCTGGCGCCAACCCGCGTGACGTGAAGATCAAGCTGGCTGAAGAGATTGTTGCGCGTTTCCATGGTGAGGAGGCTGCGGCCAGTGCTCACCGCGCAGCGGGTAATCGTATGAAGGATGGCGAACTGCCGGATGATTTGCCTGAGGTCGAGCTGACTGCTGGCGAGGCTATGCCTATTGCTGCTGTCCTTAATAAGGCAGGCCTGGTCAAGAACTCGGCCGTAGCGCGCGACCTTCTGAATTCTGGTGGTGTGCGTATAGATGGTGAAGTGGTAGATCGCACCTTTATATACGAGCTGGGCGCGACCCATGTTTGCCAGGCGGGGAAGAAGGCGTTTGCGCGTATTACGCTCAAATCCGAATAAGGTTGAAGTTAAGGGTTGACGGCGAATTATATCTGTCTATAATTCGCCCCACTTCCGGCGCAGTCGAAACGGAAAACTCCTTGGTAAACAATGAGTTACGCAGTTTTCGGCAGCAAGTTGCTTCAGTTCATCGAAGCCAAAAGGAAGTTGAAAAAGAGGTGTTGACAGCAGCGTGTAACGCTGTAGAATTCGCCTCCCGCTGATGA